>CANQID010000049.1 GCA_947623925.1 uncultured Bacilli bacterium | reverse complement strand
ATTTTTTATAAATTTCTGATACATTTTCGTTTGTGATAAATCTCTTAATATGTAATTCATTTTAGTACAACCTACAATTATGAAAAATCTTTTTGCTTTGCTAAATCATTTAGCTTGAAAGCTTAATTTTTCATCTAATTTTTCTTATTTTTTTATGGGATTAAACTGCCATTTTGTTTTTGTATTCTTCTAAAGCTCTTGAAATTTGGTCTGGACAAGATGTTGGTTTGAATCCACATTTAATTCCTCTTAATTTTTCTATAACTTCATCTACTTTTAAGCCTACTACTAATTTTGAAATTCCTTGAAGATTTCCTGAACATCCACCTATTACTTTTAAGTCTTTTACAACTCCATCTTCTATATTGAAAATTAATTCTTGAGAACATACTCCTTTTGGTATGTATCTATATTCCATATAGTATTCTCCTTTCTTAATTCATACATTAATATTATACAATAATTTAACAAAAAAAACAAGATAAAGTTAATTATCCTTTATCTCGTTCATTATCTAATTTTATTATGCTGTTTTCTTTTTATAATTTACTACTGTTATTTCTGTTGAAAATTTTCTTAATTCATTAACCATTTTTTCAATATTTTCTGCTGTTGTATCATCAAAATACTGTTCTCCACATTGTTCACATACCTTAGCAGGAACTCCTTTAATAATTATTATTGTATTATCTAAATCAACAACATAATTAACTTTTTTTATTTTTAAATTTCCCTTACACATATAGCAATTCATATCTTTTTTCTCCTTATTTTCATATCACTTTCCCATTTTTCAACATTAGGATAATATGTTGTAATCATATGCACTAGTTCATCACTTATTCCACATACTATGTGTATTCTTTGCTTTCTCTGATTATAGCCTAATATTAAATAACTTGGATAAGGATAATCATTATAATATTTTTCAATAAAAAAACATCTCAAAATTTAAATAACATTTTTACTTTTAAAAAGTATTATAGATTTTCAAAAATTTCTCCAATAATAATATAAAATATTATTATCACAATCATAAATACCAATTTCATATCCTGTTTCTTCTTTACTATTGTTTGCATTTATATATGAATTATTTTTTTCATATAACTTTTTATAGCAATAATAGCCATTTTTAATATTAAAAATTTCACTATTGTATTTAAAACATTCTAATTTTTCATAATCTAACTTTTCTGTATTCCAAATTTGACTTTTACTTAATTTTTCTTCTATGTTTTTTCCATCTTCTTTACTGAACTTATATGTATAATAATCTATTCCATCATTTTGCGCTTCTTGTCCTTTTACATTATATATTTCCATATCTACATAATTATTTACTTTTATTTCCAATATCTCATTGTATTCATTGTGATAATCTATTATATTATTTTTTAAGTAATATAGTTTTGCGTTTTTTGCATCTATTATGGCATATATTAAACCTTTATTATAATAATATAAATCTTCTCTATCTATTTCTGTTATTTTTGCATCTACTCTTTCATAAAATTTCATCATTATATATTCAAAAAATTTTTTTCTACTCCAATCTTTACTATTTTCTAGTTGTACTTTAATTTTGTCCATGCTATCTCCATTATAGTAATTGTTTATTTTATAAACTTTATACTCATAAGAAATATCTTTACTATAAATTGTATAATAATCTATATCGTAATCCTTTATTTCTAAATCTAATTTCTGATAATCAATATCTTCTTTTGATTCAGTATATAATGATGTTATTTTTATAGATAAAATATTGGTCAATAAAACAGCAACTAATAATAGTATAATATATAAAACTTTTTTACTTTTCATTATACCTTTCCTTTACTTTTTATATTTAATATTCAACAACATAATTATTTAAATCAAATTTTATTTTTATATCATATTTTTTTATAACACCATATTCACTAGAAACAACTCCAAAGTTATTTAATAATGTTGAAAATATATCTGTAAGTATTGAATCTTCTTTATCAGCATATTCCTTTAACTCTTTAAAATCTGTAAAATCATATGTATCATTTATCTCAATTTCTAAATTCCACGTATTATTGTCGTTTTTTTCAGCATTTGCAAACATTGTAGCATCATGGAGTGCATAAAGTAAATCCCCTTTTTCAAATTTAATTAAAATTCCATCCTTTTCATAATCTTTTATATTAAACCTTCCTTTTTCTTTTCCGTATTCTTCTATTAGTTCTTTTATTTTTTTCTTAAATAATGCATCATCTTTTATATCGTTTAATGTTTTTTCATCGTTAATATCTAAGTTCTTTGGTTCTTTACCAAATAAAGTTAATGAATTAGATAACAACCTTGCTGAAAGTGGTTTACTTGTTAATATTCCGCCTACAATTACTATTTTCCAAAATATATACTGCATTGAATAAAATACAACGTAAGAAATAGGACTTGTCTTCTTAGTTACATCAAATATAAAACTAAAATTTTTAATAAAGTTTTTTGCTGTTTCTTTATCTATTTTTTCCCAATCTAAACTTTGTAATTCTTTTATTAAATTATCAAATTTTTGTGAATAATTATATAGTTTGTATATCTCATTTAAAGAAAACACTATACTATTTTTTATAACTTTTGAAAATATAGATATACCATTTATATCATTTTTTATTTTATCTTTTATATCATCTAATGAATTATAGTTCATCTTATTTAGATAACTTAAAGCTATGTATTTTTTTGCTAACTCATATTTTTTATTTTTATTAAGAAAAAATTTATGATTTCTCCAAGCTATTTTAGTACATAAATAGTTTTCCTTATTTAGTATTCTAAATGGTTTTCTAAATCCTAATAATTCATACATATTATCTAAACAACTTCTACCAAACATCTTGTAATTATAGTTATATGGTTTATTACATATAATACATCTTTTCTCACTCATATATTTATATCCTTTACACTATATTTGTACGAACATTTGTATTGTATCATATTATTTTTTTATATGCAATATTTTTACTAAAAATTACACATATTTAAAATGTACATGCATAATTATAGATTATGAAAGTTTTAGTTTTATTAAAGAAAAATTTA
>CANQID010000048.1 GCA_947623925.1 uncultured Bacilli bacterium | reverse complement strand
GAAAATGATGAAAAAACAGTTGATGAAAATGATAAAACTATGTATGTAACAGGAGTAAATTGTAAACGAGAAACAGCTTATGAAGAAATGATGAAAGTACAAAAAAGATTTGATAAATGTACAGGAAATATTGCATATCATGCATATCAAAGTTTTAAAACAGGAGAAGTTTCACCAGAATTAGCACACAAAATTGGAGTAGAACTTGCAGAAAAAATGTGGTCAGAACATCAAGTTTTAGTTGCTACACATTTTAATACTGGAACTTATCATAATCACTTTGTGATAAATTCAGTTAATATGTTTACAGGCAAAAAGTTTAATTGCAATAAAGGAGCATATTATCATTTTAGAGAGCTATCAGATGAACTATGTAGAGAATATGGCTTAACTGTTATAGAAAAGCCAAAAGGAAAAACACCAAGAAGTATATATTTTGCAGAAAAACGAGGAGAGCCAACAAAATATAATGTAATAAGAAAAGATATTGATGATGCAATGAAAATGTGCATAAATTATGGACAATTCAAAAAGATTATGTATAAAAAAGGTTATATAATTAATGATGACTACAATAGAAAATATCCTACTATAAAATCAATAAACGATAAAAAGGCTGTAAGAATGTATCATTTAGGAGAAGAATATTTACCACAAAATATTGCAAGAACAGTTGAAAATAACCCATATTATTATCAAAATAGATATTTAGAATTTACTAAACCTAAAAAGAAGAATAAATACAAAATTCATAGATTAAAAGGAAATTTTAAAAATATAAAAAAATTAAGTGGAATTGATATGTTATTCTTATCTTTGTACTATTTTATGGGTTTACTACCAAAAGAAAAGCCACGCTATATTCCATTATCTCCAGAAATGAAGCAAGAAGTTAGAAAAATGGAACGATATTCTAATGAAATTACACTTATAGTAACAGAAAGATTAAAAACAATAGATGATGTAAAAAAATATATTTTACAAACTGAAAAAGAGATTGAAAATATTACTAATTTAAGACAAAAATATAGAAATAAACTAAGAAATTGCACAGATGATAACTTAATAAAAGAGTATAAAACAAATCGAGATGAGTGTACTGCAATATTAAATAAACACAGGAAAAATCTAAAAACAGCAAATTATATTTTGGAAGATACACCAAAGATTAAAGAAGTTATAAGAATTGAAAAACAAATGACAAAAGGACAAGAAGATATTGCTAAAATAAAGAAAAAAGATAGAAATTTAAACAGATAATAAATTAAAGAGGTTGTTAAAAAAAGTAACAGCTTCTTTTACATTAATTTTTGGAAATAATTGTTTTTATACTGATTTTATGATATAAATAAGTAAAATAGAAAGTTGTAAGGAGAAAATGATGTTAAGAGCATATAGTGTGTTTAAAGATTTGGATAAAAAATCGTGTGAAATATTAACAAATGCAGGAATAGAATTAGAATTATCAACTTGTGAAGGAAGACCTAATAAAGAGCAATTATTAAAATTATTACAGAACTATGATATTTTAATAATCGGTGTTAAAGAAAGATTAACAGAAGATATGCTAAAAGAAATAAACAGTAAGAAAATAATAGCAACTTTATCAATAGGAGTAGATCATATAGATAATAGCTTTTTTGAATCAAATTTAATTAAAGTCATTAACTGTCAGACATCAAATGTAATATCAGTAGCAGAGCACATTTTCTCTTTAATATTAAGTCTAAAGAAAAGAATAATAGAGGCTAATGATATTGCTATGAATGGTGGAACAAAAAAGGACTTATCGATGAGAAGTAATGACATAAGCAATAATACAATAGGAATAATAGGAGCAGGAAAAATATCACAAGAAGTAATAAAAATAGCAAATGTATTTAATATGAAAATTTACTGTAATACTTTAAATCCAGAAAAACACAAAGATTTGTTAGAACAAGGTATAGAATTTTTAAGTTTAGATGAATTATTATCTAATTCAGATATAATAACAGTAAATATTCCACTAAATAAGGAAAATCAAAACTTAATATCAAAAGATAAAATTAAATTGATGAAGAAAACGGCAACATTTATAAACACATCAAGAGCAGAAATAGTAGATATGAATGAGTTAATAAGATATGCAGATGAAAATGCTACTTTTAATGTAGGATTAGACATTGATGCAGAAAATTATAAAGAATTATTGAACACAAAAAGAAATAATGTAATAGTAACACCGCATATAGCAGGAGTAACAAAAGAAGCAATAAAAAGAATGGATGTTGAACTAGCCAATAGTATAAAAGAATATTTGGGAGAGTGCTAATATGAGTGATATTAAAGTATTATGGTGGTTATGAAATAAATTTAAAATTTTATTATAAAAAAATGGAGGAAAAGTAAATGGAAAATTATTTTATAATACATGGCTCATTTGGAAGCCCATTTGAAAATTGGTTCAGTTGGTTACAAGATTTTATATCATCAGATGGAAAACAAGTATATGTACCACAATTTCCAGTAGGAGTAGGTTACCAAAATTATGAAAATTGGAGTAAATTACTTAAATATTATTTAGATTTAGGATTAATCAATGAAGATACAATAATAATAGCACATAGTATTGCACCAGTATTTATTTGCAAGTTTTTGGTAGAGAATAAGTTAAAAGTGAAAAAGTTAATATTTGTATGTGGTTTTAATAACTATTTAGGAATAAACGAAGAATATGATACAGTAAATAAAACAATGTATTTTGACAATTTAGAAGAAGTAAAACAATATGCAAATGAAATTATTTGTTTCTATTCAGATAATGATCCATATGTAAAATATGAAGTTGAGAAAGATTTTGCAAATAAAATTGCAACAGAGCAAATTATAATACTGAATGCAGGACATATAAATAGTGAAAGTGGATATGATACATTTGAAGATATAGTAAATTATATATAAAGGTAGAAAGCGAATATGAAAGTTTTAAGTTTAACCGAACCTTATGCAACATTAATAAAAAAGGAAGGAGAAAAAAATGAATATTATAGATATTTATAATAAATATCATTTACCAGAAAATTTACAAATGCATATGTTAAGAGTTGCA
>CANQID010000047.1 GCA_947623925.1 uncultured Bacilli bacterium | reverse complement strand
GAAGGATTCGAACCTTCGTACTCAAATGAGAACAGATTTACAGTCTGCCGCCTTTAGCCACTCGGCCACCTACCCTTTTTAATAAGTAAAATAATTATTATTTTACTGACAATTGCTATTATAAGCTTTTTAAATTTTTTTGTCAATACATTTATAAAAATTTTTTCATTTTGCATCTTTATTAACTATTCTCACTATTTTATCGCTATTGAGTGTACCTGCTCTAGTTATAAAATTATATCCATATTTCTCATTGATTAAATCCATTGTTTTGTCTAATTTTTCTTGTTTCTTGCTATTTTCAGTATTATCAAAAAGTGATATTTGCATTTCATTCCTTGATATAAGATTATCAATTTTTATACCTATAAGTCTAATAAACATTCCTTCTTCATACATCTCATTTAATAAAAATTTTGCCTTGTTCAATATTTCCTTTGTACTGGAAGTTGGACTATCTAATTTTGCTTGATGTGAAAAATTTTCAAAATTTTTTGTTCTCAATTGTACATTAATTACATTAGCAAGTAATTCTTGTTTTCTTAATCTATTTGTAACTTGCTGTGTTAAAGCTAGTAATACTTCCTCTAATTGCTGTATATCATTTATATCCATTGGCAAAGTTATTGAATTTCCAATACTTTTTGGTTTTTCTTCTAAATATTTAACTTCTGAATTGTCTATTCCATTTGCATATTCCCACATTAATTTTCCATGTTTTCCAAATTTTTTCACTAATATTTGCTTATCATAATTTGCTAAATCTCCTATTGTCTTAATTTTCATATTATAAAGCTTTGGCACTGTCTTTTTTCCTATCATAAATAACTCAGATATAGGTAATTTCCACATTTTTGTTTGTATTTCTTCTTTGAATAATGTATGTACTTTATCCGGCTTTGTAAAATCCGATGCCATCTTTGCTAATAATTTATTGTTAGCTACTCCTACATTTACTGTAAATCCTAATTCTTTTTTTACTTTTGCATTTATTTCTTTAGCTTTGTTTAATAATGTATCTTTCATTAAATAATCAGTCATATCTAAAAAGCATTCATCTATGGAAAATCTTTCTATTTTATCTGTGTATTGTAATAATAAATTATATAATTTATTTGAGTACTCTTTATATATCTTAAAATTTCCATGATATACTTGTAGATTTTTACATTTTTGTCTTGCACTATATAAAGTTTCTCCCGTAATTATTCCAAATTGCTTTGCCTTTGTACTTTTAGCTAATACTATTCCTGATCTTTTTGTTTCATCTCCTCCAATTACTGAAACTTGTTCTCTTATATCAATTTCTTCTCCATTTTGTAATTTATATACTGCAAGCCATGATAAAAATGCATTATTTACATCAACATGTAATATTTGTCTTTCCATATATTTCACCTTTTAAATTATAAAACATTTGTTTTAGTTTGTCAATAATTATTTTTATTTTCTTAATATATAATTATCTTCCAGTATAATGAAGTGATCCCAAAATATTATATAAAATTATAAGGAGAACTTTCTTATAATAAAAAAATCGACCTTTTATAGTCGATTTTTTTATTTGGTGCTCCCTCAAGGATTCGAACCTTGGACCCACCGGTTATGAGCCGGTTGCTCTGACCAACTGAGCTAAGGGAGCAAATATATTAAATTTCTTAACGCAATATAAAGTATAAACTATTTTTTTTATATTGTCAATATATTTTTGCAATTTTTTTATACTATCCATATAAAAAATATATATTAGTTATACTTATTTAAAATTAGACAATTCATACAAAAATTGCCTAATTTTGTGATTTTAATATTATTATTTTATTTATTCAAAGTTAGAAAAAATTACAATAGGTCCACTTTTAGGTAATTCTGACAAAAATTCAACCTTTTTTATATCTAGAAATTTTCCTTTAGGAATTGATTTACAATTTTGTATCTCTGAAATATATGTGATTTTTCTATTATCTGTAGACTTTCTAGTTATAGAAATAAAATAGTTTTCTAATTTATCAACTATAATATTATTCCAATCAAATACTTCATGTTCTAATAATATTTTATATGACTTTCCTAATATATTAGGTGTATTTAATTTTAAAGCTTGTTCAAATGTTTGATCTCCCCATTGTGATAAAAATTTTCCATCTCCTATATTCCATATTCCAAGAGCTCCATAGCAAATTGCATGCGCTCCACTTACTACACTTAACCAAAATGCTTTAAGTTGATCATCTTGATAAAAATCATTAAAAATACCTTCATACCATGGTTCTAAATTTATTACTGGCTTTTCTGAAAATTGTTTTTTAGATTCATAAATATTTTTCCAAATGTTAATTTCGGAATCTCTAGTATGTCCTGTCTGAAAAGTATTAGCGGAAATTAAATTGATATTTTCAACACAAGAAAAACCACTACTTTTTGGCAATGTATGAATCATAATAGGTTTATTCGTTATTTGATTTATTTCCTGTAAAATCTTAGACCACTTAGTTATTCGTCTCTTTCTTAGTTTATCTTCATTAAATATTATATGATAAAATTTTTTTAATATTTTCCTTATATTATTACTTTTAACTGATAAATCACTTGTTGTTTTATTAGGTAATAACAATTTTGATAATATTGGATTACACCAAATATCAACTTCTCCAGTTAAACAATATATTACATCAAGGTCATCAATTGTCTTTATTAATTCTTTCCACCAATGACACATATTTTTAGTACCTATCCATTCTATTTGATATCCCCATGCTCCATATACTATTGCTGACAAACCATGACTATTCATTATTTTTATTCTATTTTTTACAAATCTTAAATAATCATAATTTATATTACCATGCATATCATAAGCACTTCCATAAATACTTTTTGCATTTTCATTTTCAATGCCAACTTCTGGTGGAATGCCTACAACTATCTGAGCAGCAGTAAATCCTTGCTTTTGTCTAGTTTTTACTAATTGTAAGAATCTTTCCTCATCTAATCTAGTCATTGCAAACCACCATGTATCAGCCAAAAAATGTGGTAAATGTACGTTTTCTTGGGGAATCCTTTCCATACTTTATGCCTCACTTTCTAACATATTATAAAATGTATTTATAACTATTACTATAAAATTTAATATTTGTAATAAAATAAAAATAAATATTTTTCTAATTTAATATATTTTTATCATATTTTTGGCTAAAAATCTAGTGTTTCATTAGAATTAATTTTTTTCATTTAAGAACACCAGACATATATAAAATTATAATTTTATAT
>CANQID010000046.1 GCA_947623925.1 uncultured Bacilli bacterium | reverse complement strand
TGGATTTGCCATAAATTTGATATGGGTGCAGAAGATAATTTAATTAGAGATTTTGAAAAAGAAACACACACACTTCTCGATGCCGAAAAACAAGTTGCGAAAGAAGATAGAGAAAAAGAGTGGGATTTGGAAAGATAATTTTAGAGGGTAAATTTTTACCCTCTAATTACTAACAAAAATTGCAATTTGTTAATTTTTGTACATTTGGATCACTTATTTCAAGTTCATCATTTTTTCATTATTAGTTGCTTATTTTCATTCTCAATTACTGCTTTATGTTTTGCAAGTTGCTATCGAGTTTAGAACAAATACACCGCTTGGGGTTTTCACTCTAGATTTATGACATGCCCATAATACTAAAAATAACTTGCCTTACTAGGTACATGTTTTTAAAGTCATATTAATCTTTATTATAGTTCTTTTAAATAATTTTTCCATCTTCTATTTTTATAATTCTATCTGCTAAATTTGCTATTTCTAAATTATGTGTAATCATTATAATTGTCTGATTATACTTTTTATTTGCCTTTTTCAACAAATCAATAATTTCACTACTTGATTTTGAATCTAAGTTTCCAGTTGGTTCATCTGCTAAAATGATTGTTGGATTTATCATTAAGGCTCTACCAATGGCAACTTTTTGCTGTTGACCACCAGATAGTTCATTAGGTAAATGATTTTTTCTATTATCTAAATTTAAAAATGTAATAATTTTATCTAATCTATCTTTGTCTACTTTTTTCTTATCTAATTCTATTGGTAATAATATATTTTCTTCTACATTTAAAGTAGGAATTAAATTATAAAATTGATATATAATTCCTATTTTTTGTCTTCTTAATATTGTTAGCTGTTTTTTATTCATTTCATATATATTTTTATCATAAAAATATACTTTACCTTCAGTTGGAGTTTCTAGTCCTGCAATAGTGTGTAAAAGTGTAGATTTACCACTACCAGAAGGACCTATTATTGCAATAAATTCTCCCTCATCTACATCAAAAGATACATCGTTTAATGCTATCACTTTAGCTTCGTCTTTTCCATATACCTTTTTTAAATTTTCGACTTTTAGA
Source organism: uncultured Bacilli bacterium (assembly GCA_947623925.1). Classification (GTDB taxonomy): domain Bacteria; phylum Bacillota_I; class Bacilli_A; order RF39; family UBA660; genus UMGS872. The sequence continues at coordinate 2,267 of CANQID010000046.1, read as the reverse complement.
ATTTTCATAATTATCTTTATCCCTCCAATTTACTTTTCTTTTATACTTTTACTAGAACCTAATGTTACAACAATAGATATCAAAAATGTTATTACTAAAAATATTACAATATTTACAAATGGAATTAACACTTTATTCAAAATAATAATGTTTTCCATATATTTTATAATCCCATAGCATATTGGTATTGATAAAATTATGGATATTATAGTTGCTTTTGTAAACATATATATACATTCATATATTAGCATTTTATTTATATTTTCTTTGGTAGCGCCTAAACTATATAATATTTTAAAATCTTGTTCCCTTTCGCACAAACTTGCATTTATAATGTTTATTGTACTTACAATTCCTATTATTGTTATAGCTATAATTATTATTCTTAATATTAATTGTATTATGTTGATATAGATTATTTTCTCTTGATTTTCCAACGTATAATATTCTATATCAATTTTGATGTTTTTCTTTGCATTGATATCTTCTATATAATTTGAGAATTGGATTGTATTTTTACATTTTATTTTAACGGGTATTAAATTAGTATCACTAAATATCCATTTATTAACTCCATTATTAGGTGAAACATGATTATTTATTGTTTCTTCTATCTTATTGTAATTGTCCATATCAACAAATATTACAGGTGTTTTGTAAATTGTTTTTAATTCTTTAAATCCTTCTATTAATTCATCTGTAAATATAAATTTTCCGTTTAGTATTTTGTCATCAATTACATCATATTCAGATATATTATTTTCATAATCTTGATAATTTTCTATAATACTCAATTTTAAATTATTTTCGGTTTTGAATGCTGGACAATATGTATAAGTCTGATTTTCTTTTCCGTTTATTTCTGTCACATTATTGTATATTATAAAATCTCCATAATTGGCCTTTATTTTTTTTATATAATTGCTGTAGGTTTTATTATCTAATCCTATTACTAGAATTTGTGTACTTTTTTTATTATTTGGATATGTGGTAATAAAACTGCTTGTAATAAGATTTTCACTTGGTTCTACTAGAACAAATAATCCAGATTTTTTGTATTTAATACAATCTAAATCATTTTCATATTTTATTCTATAGTCATTTAATAACTTATCATAATTTATGTTTAATGATGGATCTATATGTAATTCTGCATCTACATCATATTCACTTACTATTTCTGATGATGCTTTTTCATAGTTAATGTAGGTGGTAACTACAATGTATGAAGTCATACATGCAACAAGTAAAATAGTTATAATTCTGTATTTACTTTTATTCCTTTTTATATTTCTTAATGCTAGTTTACCTTCTATTGGAATATTTTTTTCTATTATCATATTGTTCTTCTTATATTTTATCTGATTGTTATTTTTAATTCCTTGAATAACAGATGTTGTACTAGCTTTTACACTAGGAATTATGGAAGAGATATAAATATTGAATACGATAATAAGTAGGGCTGACAATATGTATTTAAAATCAAATATTAACTTAAAATTATATCCTATATTGCATAAAATATTATTTAAAATTTTTAGAATAATATTTGTACTTAAAATAGATATCAAACTACCTATAATAATACCGAATATTCCTATAATAATTTCCTCTAGGAATATCATCTTCAATATTTGACCTTCTGTTCCTCCAATACTATTTAAAATAGCATATTCCCTTTCCCTTTCATTTATCGTTATTAGAAATGCATTATACAAAATGATGATAAATAAAATTGAAAATACTAATAATATTACTAATATTATTATATCCATAACATAAGAATAATTGACCCTTACTCTAGATGTAAGTTCATAATTTTGATTTACTATTTCAACATCTATTAATCCATAAACAGTAAGCAATTTTTGATTAAATTCTAATTTGTTTTCAGAAAGTTTTAAATCATCTGATAAGTCTAATGTGCGAATTATATCATTAGAATAATTGCATATTTGCTTGATATTTTTAAACTTAATATATATATCAAATTTATCTTTGACATTCAGTAATGTGTATGGTTTTTCTAATTTTCGCAATAAATCATCATCATTTTCTTTTAAATATAATTTTTCAATATATTCTTTGCCTTTTATTTTACTAAAATCATTTACATTTAAATCTCTAATTATCAAATGATAATCATTATATTCTGTTTCTATATTTTCAACAATTCCACTTTTTATACTACATACTAATAGTAGAGTAACAAATATGAGTACCGTACCTAATATTATTGATATAGTAGTAAATATTGTTCTTTTTTT
>CANQID010000045.1 GCA_947623925.1 uncultured Bacilli bacterium | reverse complement strand
AAATAAAACATACATAGAAAATGTTAAAGTGGGACAATCAAATTATAATAGATATTTAAAGGAAAATTATCAATAAAAAGGAAGAAAATTGAACTAATAATGCTAGAGCTACTATAAGTAGCTCTTATTTTAAATATTATCACTTTTAGATTTAGTATTCTTTACTCTATCATGTATATAACTTAATTGCTTTCTATAAGACATTATAAATAATATCAAAAGTAAAATAAATAATATTGTACACATGATTGTGGAATTAATATTTAGTAAATTTTTTATTTCATATACGAACTTAGATACTAATAAAAGAAAAAAAGTTGCTATAAAATTTCTATACATATTGTAGTCCGCAAATAATATTTTTATTTTTGCATCTTCATCTTCAGCTTTATAAAAATCTGTATTTTCCGAACTGTTTTTTTTATTTAAAATCTTTAAGTTCCACAATAATGGTTTTATAATCAAAGAACCTATTCTACCAATAACCAATCCTATAAAATAATATATAAAAATTGAAATGAATATATTATCAGTAGGGACTATTTTAATATTAATATAATATCTGCAACCAACATCAAAAACAATAGCTGGTAAAATATAATTTAGTATATTATAATTTTCTAATTTATTAAAGAAATGTTCCATATTTATTTTATCCTTTCAAAATTTTCGTTTAATTTTTCAATAATATTATTTTTATTACTATTGTAAAAATCTAGTTCTGATAATGTTATTTTAAAATTTAATCCCCATTTACTACCATCATAATAATCTGCCTCATCATTATTTTGTCTAGTCAAATATATTGATGTACATTTCAAGGTAGATAATAGTCTATTAATTTTCTTTTTATTATTTTTAACGCAAGTTATTATAACTAATGTTTTTCCATTAAATTCTTCCGTGTGTGTATTTATATATTCTATAACAAAATTTGTATCGCCTACAACCATATAAATATTATTCATAGAATTAAAGGGAAAGCTTTCAAGAATATAATATTGAGGTAATGTAAAGTTTCTATTTAAATACACAGTTTTCTTTATTACAAAATATAATTTAAAAACATTATATAAATAGTCTTTTCTTCCTATAATTTCTGTATTGAAATTTTTATATTCTTTTTTATATGAATGTTGTAAGATGTATATCATATGTACGACCCCACCCTATAAGATTTTTGATAAGTTGTAGAGTTTATAGTTTTAGTGTCTTCGGTTCTAGTATTAAATATAGTATGTCCTTTATTTTTTCCTTTACTTATTAATTCTTCTGATCCCCCTAAGCTAGAACCTTTGTTATCTGATATTAGATATACGGTGTCTTTATCATCTTTTTTTATTTCAAATAAATCTTCAGCGTGATCTAATCTTCCATGATGGGGAATTTGTATAATTTGATGTGTCTTTACATTTTCTTGAATTGCATCTATACTAGAATCACCCGTCAATAACATTTTTGAAGTTCCAAAATCTATACTTAATTGAACACTAGCTGCATTTATTACTGTTTCTTCATCAAGAGTGTTACCTTGGCATGAATCCAAAGCTTTTGATGCTGCTTTTAGGGCATATTCTTTTGTTGGTCCTACAATATTAATTCCATTACAGACTTTAACAAAAGAATCCTTATCATCATATATACTAAATAATATTCCTTGACCTTCTAAGGATGTTATATTAGAATACAATTCTACAATTTGTTCTTTGATAGAATAATTTGTTTTTCTTCCATCATCTATTTTGTCTAATAATTCATGGTACAATTTTAAAAATAAAATTGTATAAACTTTTTCAACTTTTTCTTTTTCAATTAGCTTAGGGATTCCATTAAAGTGATCAGAATCATTATGAGATAAAAAAACTATTGCTTTTTTGTCTGGACCATAATTGTTTTCTAAATATTCTATTACTTTTTCAGCATGTTCATTTGAGCCACAGTCAAACACCACAACATCATTTCCATTATCTGATATAAAACAATCGCCAAAATCATGTTCCCTATTTTCTTTATAATTCTTAGAGCTTAACATTAAAGTATTCATAAAAACCTCCTAGTATGGTATAATATTTATGTATATATACAAAACACAACTTAAGTGTGATTTATATTTTTATTACATCTTGATTATGCTAACTTTTTTAGCAATTGTCAATACACTTTGCTAAAAAACTTACATTTTATTTAAAAAATATTTACATTTTATTTATTTTATAATATAATTATTTTAAATGGAGGGAAACACTATGAACGAAAATAAATTTTCTCAAATAATAAAAGAATTAAGAAAAAAAAATAATCTTACACAACAACAGTTGGCTGATATAGTTGGAATTACTGCTACAGGAGTATCATATTGGGAAACTGGAAATGCAACTCCAAACACTGAAACATTAAATAAATTATCAAATTATTTTGGAGTTACTGTTAATTATTTATTAGGGATTAAAGATAAAATAGAGGAAGAAGATAATTCTAGGACTGCTATAATTTTTAGAAAAGCTGAACAAGTAGATCCAAAAGAAAAAGAAAAATTACTTGACATATTAGATAGCACAATAGATATATTTTTAGGAAATAATAAGAATGGCTAAACCAAATTTTAAAAGAGCGAAAGAAGAAGCTTACAAAACGCTAATGTTACAAGAAAATTTTTCTTTTCCTATAAATCCTAAAAATATAAAATTAAACAAATATGATATTAAAATAATCAGTTTCCAAGAATATGCACAAAAGACAAATGTGAATATAAATCAATTAACTTCTAATGGAAATACTAATGATGGATATACATATATTAGAAACAATAATATATTAATTTTTTATAATGAAGATATAGAAACAGAAGGAAGAAAGACTTGGACAATATCTCATGAATTAGGACATATAGTTTTAAACCATACTACTCAATGTGATAAAAATGAGGCTGAAGCTAATTTCTTTGCAGCTCAATTATTAGCCCCTCAATGTGTTTTAAAAGATTTAGTTAAAAATGGTGCAAGAATAACACCTATATATTTATCTGAAAAATTTAAAATATCTAAGGAAACCAGTGAAAATTGTATTAATACTTTAGGTAAAGTTATTGATAATGAATTTATAACAACTGATTATGATGATATTGTAATACAATTATTTAAACCATATATCAGTATAGATTATTCCTACGATTCATATTTTGATGAATTAGAGGACAGAAGAAAAAGCTTTAATTTTTAGTAAGATATAAATAAAATTAAAATAACTAAAAAAATTTTTTATATGAACAAAAATGTATTAGTAACAGATGGTACAGGAAAAACAGAAGAGAGTAAAATTTGACAATTGTACTATAAATATGTTAAAATATAAAATATAATTTAAGAGTTTATCTAGGATTAACGATCCGAGCGATAAAGGACAATTAAAATAGATTGATTGTTTACACGAAAGTGAGATTATATAAAAGTCTTGCAAAGGAGTCT
>CANQID010000044.1 GCA_947623925.1 uncultured Bacilli bacterium | reverse complement strand
AAAGATAATCAGGAGTTATCTATCAAAAATATTTTACGAATTTTATATTGTATTAGTGAGGAAAAATATTGAAAATATTACTTACTCAAGTGTCAAAAATGGGCAGCCTATGTTGGATTAAATGTATAAAAAGATTATATAATATGGAGATAACTATTTATGGTACAGATTATAAACCGTTAGGTTATTCTGCAGGTAGTATATTAGTTGACCAGTTTTTTAAAACTCCTAGTAATCTTAATAAAGAAGAATATGTTTTATATATATATGAATTATGCAGAAAATTAAATGTAGACTTATTGTTGAGCGTCATAGATGATGAATTAGAACTTTTTATAAAAAACAAGCATCTTTTCAGTGAAATATTATATGGCCCTGACTATGAATGTTTTTCTATCTTTCATGATAAATGTTTGGCTTCACAAAAAATGCAAGAAATAGGCATAGATATTCCGCCTTTCATAACAAATATTTTTTGTGAAGAAAAAGTTATTGTACGTGATAAAATTGGTGTTGGGAGCCGAGGAATATATGTAATTGATTTAAAAACTGCAACATATATTGAGAATCGTTTTCAAAATAATAGATTCATGCAAAAATATATTGAGGGAGAGGAATATACCGTTGATGTTTTAACTGATAACAATGGTACTCCTATATTAATAGTTCCAAGAAAACGTTTGGAAATACAGCAAGGTATATCTTTTATTTGCCAATTAGTTAATGATATAGATATTATAAATATATGCAAAAAAATATACTCTTTTTATCAGATCCCTGGTATTTCAAATGTACAATTTATTAAAAATAAATCTGGAATACACTTTATTGAATTAAATCCACGACTTGGAGGAACATCCATAGCAACTGTAATCGGTGGATTTAACTTTATTGAATTATTTTTTCAGCATTTTTTAAAGCATGAACCAGTTATGAAGTTGGAGTACTATCAACAATTAATTGCTTGGGGAGCAATTGTGAGTAGAGACTACCAAGAATATCTATATTTACCTTGAAAAAATTAACAGTGGTCTTTCATTACAATATATCTATATATAAATCATATGTCCAATATGCAAGAAAGCAAACATGCCACGGTTTTGTTAATGCAAATTTTGTTTCTTTCGTAGGTTGATTATCCAATCGTGCCTTAAGGGGTTTACAATATTGTTTCATTTTTTTTGCTTTTTTTAAATATTTTTCGCATTCTGGGTTTTCATGTGATTTTAATAAATAATATATATTGTAATATACTAATCCATGAATATGATAATCAGGTTCAATTTTTAATAGTTCCTCGGCATCTTTAATAAGTAAATGATATCTATCGTTGCAATGATTTTCAATACACCAAACTAGTTTGTTTGCGATTATTGCTAATTTATCGAATGCAACGGATGCGGTAATTTCACTTTCACAAAGTAATTCCCACACATCTTCCGAATATATCCCAGATAATAAATAGATAGCTGCTTTATTGACCAAAAACATATGGTTTCCCATTCGTTTACCTTTTAAATACACTTGAGCGAGATTGATTTTTTTTAAAGCACGGTTTAACTGACCTAGTGATGCTAAAACATATGCATAAGAAATTAATGATTTACCTGCCTGAAATTTATCATCCTTTTTTTCAAAGAAACGGACACTTTTTTTTAGGAATTTAATACTTATATTTTTACTTAAATACATTTCACAAAGTCTTAAAAAAAATCCCCATTCATATGTTTTATTGAAGTTTTTATTTTGTAATATTTTATTATGAATTTTCAAACACTCATCTATCATACCTAATGATCGATAACTAGATAATGATATTAATAGCAGGTTAAAATATATCTGGGTATTATTTTCATGAATTTTAATTTGTTTTTCACAAAATGTAATATTATCTTCATGGAAATCCAATGCTGATAGATACATTGCTTTATATAATATAAGGAAGGCATTATTATTAATTTCATGATTTTTAAATAAAAGTTCTACAATACTGTAACCTTCTTTGTATAATTCACTTTCAAAACAAAATCTGATAAAATTTTGATATAATTCCAAATGCTCCGATATATTTGTTTGAGTTGCCGAAATCATTTGCATAATATAATTCCATGCGTTTTGAGTAGAAATGAGTTTTTTATAATCATTGTCAATAAATTTGAACAATTCACTTAGTTTTTCACATTCGTATTTTGAATATAAATTTATCAAATTAAGCCATGCTTCATCATAAAGACTATTATTCTTACTTAATTGCTTTATTGAATTTAGATAGATTTCTTTTAATCTAAGATATGCTATGTTGTTATAATTCTCGAAATCACAAGATGCCTTATTCCATTCGTCTGCTATAGAAGCATGAGAAAGGAAAAATTCATTTTCTGATTCCGAAATTATTAGTTTATTAATAAGTATCTCTATTGCATCGTGCATATTTAGATTTATTCTGGTAGCAATTTCGTTTAACATACTCTTTTCTATACGTCCATTTGAATTTATTATAAAGGCAAGTACTAATTTCGCATCTTCTGATAGTGATACAATATTATTTAACGTATACTGATTATTTGGATTATCTTCTTTTTTATTTTCAGGATAACATAATGAAAAGTCAATCATTTCTCTAATGTTACCAGAATTTTTTTCTTCATAGTGCTTTTGTAACATAATATTGAAATCCCAATTATTATTTGGAATTCGCATGTGTTTAGATATTGCATCGACAATATACTTTTTTTTGAGTTTTTCTAATAAAATAATTTCTGTAGTTACTGATGTTAAAGATAGTTTTTCGCCTAAAATATAACATGAATTTTGTGACGATTTATCAGTTATCGTGTACTCAAAAATAAATTTAGAATTAGACTTAGGGATATCATTAATTAAATTAATTAAATCGGTTAGGGATTGTTTATCAATATTTTGAATATTGTCCATAGATAAAATAATACTTTGCTTTGAAAATACATACTTTACATATTGATATTTAATTCGTCTACTCTGTAGCGAATTGTCACCAATCAAATAATCAATATTAAATCTACCTAGTTTAAGATACCAATTTGCAGATAAAAATATTATTGGTATTAATAGAGTCATATTTGACATTCTATTAAATACATTTTCTATAATATATGTTAGTAAAGCTTTATTATTAGCGCTATTTTTAAAGGAATTAATATATGATCGAAATGACAATTTTTCATCATATTTAAATTTTTCCAGAACCGCATTAAAAATAAGTTTGAAATATTCCCACTCATCTATTTTATCAGAATCATTAATAGGCAATGCATGTATTCTTATTATTTTTTGTTCAAATTTATCTACATTTAATACTTTTGTAACGAGAGCACTTTTTCCAATAGCACTTTCGGCTGAAATAATTATTATATTACTTGATTTCTTATCATTTAAAACTGAAACAATTTTGTTTACATATTCTTCCCTATCAACAATTTCATCTGGAATTATACTAATTATATAACCATTTATTTCATTTTCCATTTACTGCTCCTGAAATTTTGAATTATTAGTAGTTACGTTTTGTCAAACTATTTTAGACCTCAAACAGTTCTGCTTATTAATAGATAACTCCTGATTATCTTT
>CANQID010000043.1 GCA_947623925.1 uncultured Bacilli bacterium | reverse complement strand
TCTTTTTGGCATGGGATTCTTTTCCTTTTATGACAAATTATTAAAAAGTACTTGACTTATTATAGTTAGCCTCCAAAATTTATTTTATATAATAAAATTAATTGAGTAATTTTTTAATTTGAAATTTTATTACTAACCATATTTTTTTAATTTATTTTCTGATATAATTATATCATATATTAAAAGAAATGAGGTTTTATAATGATATTAAATTATTCTGCTATTAAAAAACAAATTTTAAATGAAACTGTTGATACACCATTATCCGGAACATTATCAGGTCATGCTGCTGGAGAGCCATTTGAAAAAAAAGTGTATAAAAAAATAAAAGCATTATATCCTTTTAACACATTTAAACAATTTGAATATTTGAATAAATTATTTTTATCAAATCCACAATGTACAACATATGAAGAAAGAATATCTTTATTTGAATCAGAACTTGTATCATTTCTTATTAGAAGAGGAAAAACAGAAACGAACAGATGGAACGCTAATAATCTATTTGAAGAAAAGCAAAATGATACTGCAGATATCCTTTATATTGATAATGATTTTTATGAAATTATTGATGTTAAAACTAGAAATATGAACAGGCAAGCACAACCTCCTAATATAATATCGGCATATAAATTAGCACAAGCAATGAAAATTATGATTGATACTAAAGAATTTAATAAAATTGATATAGTATATGTTGAAGTAGATTGGGTTCAGAAAGGGTCTAAACTTGTCGCAACTGATGCTCATATAGCATCAATATTTAAAACAAATCCAAAGAATTTGTATATAAATTGGTCTGCAGCAATGCAAATTCAGTTTCATGTAAGTGACTTACCACAAGATTTTAATGGTACACAAGAAGAGTGGGCTAGGGAATATTTAACAAATTATTATAAACAGGCATTAAAACGTGCAGAAAGTATGAAAACTAAATTTGCATATCCATTTGAAGATTATATCAATAATTAACTTTTAAATATTATTTATTTTAGCTATATACATCAAAATGTTATATTAAAAATATAATTTTGATGTTTTTATTTGTTTTTAACTAATAATATTGACAAATAAATATTTATTAAGTTATAATGATGTTAGTTGAATATGTACTCAACTAAAACATATATTGTAATGTAAGGAGAATTAAAATGTCTAAAAATGAGTTTATATGTGATTGCAATGTAATTCATCCAAATATAGTAAATAAAATATCAAAAATAATGTTAAACAATGACTTATTTTATAATATGGCAGATTTTTATAAAATACTAGGGGATACAACTAGAATGAAAATATTGTATGCTCTTGATCAATGTGAAATGTGTGTATGTGATATAGCTAATTTATTAAGTATGAGTAAATCGTCGATATCACATCAGTTAAGTACATTAAGAAGAAGTGGTATTATAAGATGCCGAAAAGAAGGAAAAGAAGTTTATTATATGCTTGATGATAATCATGTTAAAAAAGTAATTGAAATTGGAATTGAACATTTAGAACATAAAGAAAATTATAAAAAATAAAACTAAAAAGTAAAAATAGTTTGGAGGATGTATGGGTAAAAAAATTACTATAATAATAATTGCATTTGTTTTATTTTTAATTTCAATTATTTTTAAATTTGATAATATATGGATAAATAATGTTTTATATATTATAAGTTATTTGTTGGTTGGTCTAGAAGTTTTAAAAAAAGCTTTAAAAAATATTTTAAAAGGTAAAGTATTTGATGAAAATTTTTTAATGTCTATAGCGACAATTGGAGCATTTATAATTGGACAAATACCTGAGGCTGTTGCAGTTATGTTATTTTATCAAATTGGAGAATTTTTCCAAGATTATGCAGTAAATAAATCTAAAAAATCAATTTCATCTTTAATGAATATAAGACCAGATTATGCAAATCTTTTTGTAAAAAATAGTATAAAAAAAGTGAGGCCAGATGAAGTTAAAATAGGTGATATTATTGTTATAAAACCTGGTGAAAAAATACCGTTAGATGGAAGTATAATAGAAGGAAGTTCTAGTTTAGATACTAAAGCACTTACTGGTGAAACTATTCCTAGAGATGTAAAAGTTTCTGATGTTGTACTAAGTGGGTGTATAAACTTAAATGGGCTTTTAAAAATAAAAGTTACAAAAAAATTTGAAGAATCAACTGTAAGTAAAATACTTGATTTAGTTGAAAATTCAAGTAGTAAAAAGTCTAAATCAGAAAATTTTATTACTAAATTTTCTAGGTATTATACACCTATAGTAGTAATTATTGCAGTAGTAATTGCTGTGTTAATGCCATTAATAACAAATCAAAATTTTAATAAATGGATATATAGAGCATTATCATTTTTAGTAGTATCATGTCCATGTGCATTAGTTATGTCTATTCCTCTTAGTTTTTTTGCTGGAATAGGTGCAGCAAGTAAAATGGGTATACTTATAAAAGGTAGTAATTATTTAGAGGATTTATCAAAAGTAGATAAAATAGTATTTGATAAAACAGGTACTCTTACAAAAGGAATATTTTCAGTTCAAAAAATAAAATCAATAAATATTAGTGAAGAAGAATTATTAAAATTTGCTGCTTACTGTGAAAATTATTCAACTCATCCTATTGCACTAGCTATTAAAAAATCATATAATTATAGTATAAATGAAGATAAAATAAAAAATTTAAAAGAAATCCCTGGTTATGGTATTAAAGCAAATATTGATGATCATGTTGTTCTTGTTGGTAATTATAAACTAATGGATAAAAACAATATTAAGTACAAATTACATAATGAAATTGGTACAATATTAAATATTGCTATTGATGGTAAATATGAGGGCTATATTTTAATTTCAGATGAATTAAAAGAAGATGCAAAACAAGTAATATTAAAACTAAAGCAAAATGGTATTAAAAAAACAGTTATGCTTACAGGTGATTTTAAAGATATTGGAATAGATATTGCAAAAAAACTTAAAATTGATGAAGTTTACACTGACTTATTACCTCAAGAGAAAGTTGAAAAAATAGAAGAATTATTACATAATAAAATAGGTGAGAGTAAGGTTGCATTTGTCGGGGATGGAATAAATGATGCTCCCGTTTTAGCGCTTTCAGATATAGGTATTGCAATGGGAGGAATTGGATGTGACAGTGCTATTGAAGCATCAGATATTGTTATAATGACTGATGAACTAAAAAAAATTGTTAATGCAATTGATTTATCACATAAAACAAATAGGATTGTTAAAGAAAATATTGTTTTTGCTATAACAGTAAAAATAGTTGTATTAATTTTTTCAGCATTTGGTATTTCTACTATGTGGGAAGCAGTATTTGCAGATGTTGGTGTTTCTATAATAACTGTGATAAATGCATTAAGAATATTAAAAGTAAGTAAAAATTTGAAAATAGAAAGGAAAGTTTAAATATGGATACATTAGTAATTAAAGTAAAAGGTATGGAATGTACTGGATGTGAAAAAAGAATTCAAAATTCTTTAAAAACAATAAATGGAATTTTAGAAGTAAATGCAGATCATGAGAAAGGACTAGTTTTTATTAAGTTAAATTTAAAAGTAGATAAAGATTTAATTTATAAAAAAATACAAGATTTAGGTTTTGAAGTTGAAAAATAAATTAAAATAAAAAATTGAAAAACATGTTATAGTAAAAGGAGAAAGTTTATGGAAAATAATAATAAAAAAGGTGGTTTAATAATGATGTGAACCCTAATTAGTAGACATCATAAAAAAGGAGTATATTAAAAAGAGAAAAGTCAATTTTCTCTTTTTGT
>CANQID010000042.1 GCA_947623925.1 uncultured Bacilli bacterium | reverse complement strand
GCCGTATGCCGAACGGCACGTACGGTGGTGTGAGAGGGGAGAAATTCATTAAGAATTATCCTCTACTCGATTAAAAAGGAGGTAATAAAATTGGAACATTACAAAGTATTAGTTATAACACAAGAAGGACAAACAGTTGATGAATTATTAGAACCTTTTGGGATTAATTCAAAATATAAGGAAAAAGTTATTATACCAAAAAAGGAATTAATAAGAAAGGAAGAAAAACAACTTGAAAAAATAATACGAAAATATAAGCATTTTATTGAAAGTGGAATAATGAATAGTGAATATCAAAAGGCAGTACCAAATAAATTAGCAAAAATACTATATTCTGATGACGAAACAATATATAGGTTTGCAATTAGAGATTATGATAAAAAGCTTATTAATCCTAATGGTGGTTTAATTACTTATAACAACCCATATGTAATGTGGCATTCTTATAAAAAAGATAGTGATTATTCAAAAATGTTTGTTGTAAAAGATAAAAATAATCCAAATCAATATATTAATGTCAGCTCAGCAAAAAGAAAAGACATTGAATGGAACTTAACAAAGTATGGAGCAATAGACACTGAAGTAACATTAACACCAGATGGAACATGGTATGATGAAGAAAATGGATTCTATATTAAGGTATCCAATGATTCTGATGGAAAAATAAAATATGAAATGAATGATATAAAAGGCAATATAAAAATAGAAGCTGATCCAGAATCTTATGCTACTATTGTAGATTGCTATAAATAAAAATAAAAAAGGAGAAAAATATGATAGGAATAAATAAAGAAAAAAGAATAGCTAGAAAAATAAAAAAAGTATTAAATGAGAAAGGATTTATTATTAAAATGCAGGTATCTAAAAAAAGCAATAGCGTGTATTTAATTTTAGACAATGGTGCGTGTGAAATAGTTAGAATTAGTGATCATAAAAATCCAAAAACAAAATGCAAATATAATCTAATTAAGAATTATCACGGAAAAAGACAAGAAATTTATAATGGTCAACTAAAGAAATACTACAACTATAAAAATATTGGAAAATTAATTTCTGATATAGAAATAGATAGATCAGACAAAATTATAAAACATGGTTATAATAAATATAGAATAGAAAGAAATCAAGATTATTTTAAAAAGCGTTCTATAAATTATAAGAATCAAGCTGCATAAATAGAAGGGAGGGCTTCTTATATGTTAAATTATGATGATTTAAATGATAATCAAAAAAGAATTTTAAGAGAAAAATTAAATATATCAAGAATTTATCCGTATTATTTAGAAGACCATAATATATTTCTAATGAAGAAAGAAGAGTTATTTCAATACATATATGTATGCGATTTAAAAAAAGTTAAAGATGCAATATCTTTACTTAATAATATTATGGAAACAAAAATTAAAGAAAATGATAAGGATAAAAGTTTTATGCAAGTGTTAATTGAAAATAATGAAAAAGTTATAAAAATTGATAATAACATTTATGCATATAAAGAATAATTAAGTATAGAGAATATAGAAATTTATAAAAGTTTCTATATTCTCTTTTTAAGGAGAAGAAATGTTAAATATAAGAAAGGAAGTGAAATCATAACTATCCCTTTTTAGGGTTGTAATAAGGGTTGATAATTATTATATAAAATAAATCATAACTGCGTGAAATAAAAAGTAGCATGGGAGGACAGATTTATTGCCATAAATGGATTGTTTATGGCTGGTTATGAATTATATTGCTAGTGTTAGTTTTGGAAAAGACAGTTTAGCGATGCTACTAATGCTAATGGAAAAAGGTTATAAAATAGACGAGGTTATTTTTTTTAATACTCGGAATGGAATTTGAAGCTATCTACAAGATAAGAAACAAGATAAAAAGAAAATTAAAAAAGAAAAAAATTAAATTCACACAATTAAATCCTAGAGTTTCTTTTCGCAAAAAGATGTTCAAAATTAAAGTTCATAAAAGAGATGGAAATATTCAATATGGATACGGATTATGTGGTCGGCAAATGTAGATGGGGAACAAATGAAAAAAATATATCAATTAGTAAATACTTAAAAAAGCAATATGGTGAAAACTACAAAGAATACATTGGTATTGCATTAGATGAATCTAAAAGAATTGAAAGAAATCATAATGAACACAAGATATATCCACTTATAGATTGGAAAATGACAGAAAAGAACTGTTTACAATATTGTTACAATAACGGATTCTTTTGGAATGAAGGAAAAATTCGTTTATACGATATTTTAGACCATGTTAGCTGTTGGTGTTGTACTAATAAAAATAAAAAAGAATTAAAGAATTATAAAAAATTTTTACCTAAATACTATAAAAGACTAATAAGAATAACTTATAAAGTATTAAGAAGAGCAAAAAATAGAAAATTAATTGAAAGTACACAAAACTTTCTAAAAAGATTATTAGAAGTGGATATAAATTAAAAGATATTATAAAAAGGCAGGTAATAATATGATAAAATATGATGATGAAATAAAAAATGTATTACAAGTTAAGGAAGCAAATTTATTTTTCTTTTCTGTTAGCAAAAAGGAGGTTACTAATAAGGATTATAAAAGAATCATTAACAGTTTGGAAATACTTAAAGAAGCTGGAACAGAAGCAAAACGTAAATTATTTCTTGTTTTCGATGGATATAATGATGATAAAAGAGAAATTTATGAAATTCCAGAGATTAGAGATTTTGTAAAAGATATTTATAATAAGTATAAATACTTGTTCTATTTTCTAACAACTCTAGATAATAATAGAAGTATTATTTATGCTTGTATTAATAATCTAGAAATAATACATAATAATAATAATCCTATTGTTAAATTTCGTATAATACTAAATAAAGAAATTGAGCGTGAAACAGCCAATGCAATGTTAGAATACGGAACTCAAATAGGTGAAACAGAAATGCAAAGAGAAATATTTACTTTTATTTAGTTAAGAAGATAAGGTCAGATTAATATTTTAATCTGGCTTTATTTTTTTTATTAAAATTTTTTCTCAAGTTGTATTTTTAGTTACCAATATATACAATTTATATGGAGGAATTATAAAATGCAATATATTCAAAATTATAAAAGTATAATAGTTAAGAATTTATTTAATTATATGAAGAAAAATGATATACGAGATATAGATAAAAGGAAGATTTATCAAATTGTTAATGATACATATTGGGCAACAAACAAACAGAAAGAGTATTTAATATCATATTATGGATTAAGACCAGAAAAATTTGAAAAAGAAAAAATAGTTGATATAGCTAAAAAAGCAAATTGTAGTGCATCTACAATTAAATCAACTATAAATAGTATGATATATACTAAACTATGTTTTATATGCAAAGAATATTTTTTTATAATTGAAAGAATCTACAAGAGATACCAAATAAATGAATATTTAAAATTATATAATGAGTATAAAGAATTAGCTGATGTATATAAAAATATGAAGTAATTTTTTGGACAATAAAAAATACAACATAAATACACTTATGTATTATTTTTTTATTAAAGTCTAAAAAAAGCAATAAAAAAATACTACATAAATAACCAAAATTGTATAATAAAAATACTACATAAATAAAAGGAGAAAAATATGGAAATATTAATTGAATTTGAAAAATACTTAAAAGAGAATTATGATGTTGATGGAGAACAAAATACTATTAAAGCATATTTAAGCGATATAAGACAATTTATATTATTCTTTAAAGATCATTACGGAGAAGATATAGTTGATTTCTCAAAAGCCCATGTTATAGAATATAAAAAATACTTAACTGAAGATAAAAATAGAAAATTTACAACAATAAACCGAAAACTTGCTTCTTTATCGATATACGAAGATTTTCTAATAGAAAGTGGAATAAGAAAAAATGAAACAAAAGTTATTAAAAAAAGGGATTTCTATAAAATAGAAAGACCTATCATTACAGCTGATATATAATATACCCATAAATGTAGACACAATAAAAGAAGGGTACCCAATATTGTGCACATAGAAAAAAGGTATAAAAA
>CANQID010000041.1 GCA_947623925.1 uncultured Bacilli bacterium | reverse complement strand
CCTATTCAATTCTTTTCAACAACAGAATATATTGACACAAGTAAAGTAGTTTCTTTGATTAAGAAAAATAGAACAAATAATATTGAAATAAATGAATACAAGGAATATTTAATGCAATATTTAAGTGATTTAATGGAAAATAGAACAATATCTGTTGTAAAAAATTATGCAATTATTTCTTATGATGGTCTATATGAAGATGCAATAGAAGAATTAAATAGAAAATCAATGTCTTTTAAAGGCAATTTGCTAAGAGCAAAAATTGTATGTGAAATACTAGATGAAGATGAGTTATACAATTTGATTTATAGAGAATTAAATAAAAATTCTACACTAACTGTTAGTAAACTAAAGGAAGGAGGAAAAAATTTATATGTGGGGAAAAAGCAAAAATCAAAATCAAAGAAACATTGATATATTTAAGAATATGCCTAATATTATGGATTTACTATTACCAGATACTTTACAAGAAAGAAGTGATTACCTTTGTTTAGGGTATAATAAATATTCAAGAACTTTTGTAATGACAGTTTATCCAGAACAAACTTGGGTTAGTTGGTTAGATGATCTTTTCAATATTGGGAATATCAATATTTCTGTAAAAATAGAACCTTCAAGCAATGGAACAGTCATTAATCAATTAACCAAAAAATTAGTTCAAAGCCAGTCAGAGTATGCAACTTATTCAAGACAACGGAAATATTTTACATCTTCCAGAACTTGAAAAACAAATTGGAGATTTAGAAGATTTAAGGATGCTAATACAAACAAATCAAGATAAATTGTTCTTTGCAACTGTTTTTATAACATTAAATGCTGAAAATTTGCAAGAATTAAATGATAAAACAAAAATATTAGAAAGTGAATTGAACAAAAAAACAGCAATGATACGAACTCTAACTTTTAGACAATTGGAAGGTTTAAAAACAATGCTACCTATTGGAGAAATCCCAATTAGTAGTTATGAAAGAAATATGGTTGCAGGTGGTGTTGCCACATTAATTCCTATTTCTAATCCTAATTTATCACATGATAGAGGTATTTTTATAGGCAGAAATATGTTTACAAATGCTCCAGTATATGTTGATACATTTATTGGTCCACCTTCCCTACCTAACCCCCATGTATTTATATGTGGTACAAGTGGTGGTGGAAAAAGTGTAGCATTAAAAACTTTAACAGCAAGAAATATTGCAACTACTGGTTGCGGTGCTTTTTTTATTGATGTAGAACGGAGAATATACAAACCTTACAAAAATGCTTGGTGGAAAAGTAATAAAAATTAGACAAGGTGAAAGTGCTGGAATAAATCCATTTGAATTGGAGCCAGATACAAAAGGAAATAAACAATTCCTAAACATTTTAGATAAGGTGGCAGAAATTCGAGCTTTACTTGCAACAATATGCAGAAATTATATGGGAAGAACATTAAACGGAACAGAAATTACTGAAATAGAAGTTGTAGTAAATCAATTATACGCAGAAAAACGGAATTACAAGTGATGTTAATTCACTTTTTGAAAGAAAAGGTGGAAAACTCGATAATGGCAAATATGCAGTTGGAAGAATACCGAAAAAAATGCCTACTCTTTCAGATTTTCAAAAGAAACTAAAAAGCAGAGATAAATGCAATGAACTTGCTGAAATTTTAGTACCTTTCTTAAAAGGAAATTCTTTAGGAATATTCGACTGTGAAAGTAAAATCACATCAGATGCAGAAATTATAAATTTTGATATGTCAGAAATAAAAGATGAATTTACAAAATTATATGCTTCTTTTGTTATTCTTACTTGGGTATGGCAGAAATTTGTACTTAAAAATAAGGAAAAAAGGAAAATTATAGTTTGTGATGAAGCTTGGTTATTTTTAAAATACCAAGAATCAGCCGAGTTTTTAGTAAATGTGGCTCGTAGAGGTCGTAAATATAATGTTCCATTATTTATAGGTAGTCAATTTATTGATGAGTTTTTAGCTTGTGAAGAACGGAAAAACAATAATTAATATATGTTCTACAAGATATTTATTTAAGCAAAGTCCTGGCTCTGTTGATAGTGTGGTGGACTTTTTTAATTTATCCGATCGGAACTAAAAATTTTCTAACAACTGCAAATCCAGGAGAATGTGTTATAAGCCTAAACAATAGTGTAACAGCAATTAAATTTGTTATTACAGATTATGAGAAAAAGTTTGTATTTACTTAATTTTAGAAAGGAGGAACTATAATGAAAAAAGTATTAAAAAGTATAGTAATTATTATTACTATTATTTTTTTATTATCTCCTATATGTTTTGGCGCTGAAGAAAATAATGTGAAGTTTAAAGACCTGATAAAAAAAGAAGATGGCTCACTATTTGAAAAAATAATTGCAGAATGCATCCGGTGGAATTGCACAAACAGTATTTAATTTTGCAACAGGTAAAGAGGCAAATGTAGGATTTAAAAATTACGATGAACTAATTTTTAATAACAACAATGAAAATGATTCATTATCCCCATTTACTTCCGAACTGTGGAATAAAACTATGGACTGGTATAGAGTTTTTGCAATTATATCTGGAAGTTTAATTTTGATAGCAGTTTTCATACTGGCATATAAAATCATATTTGCAGGTATGAATACAGCAAAGAAAAATGAAGCAAAAGAAAGTTTAATGCGATTATGTTTTGGAGGAATTAGTATATCATTGGCACCTATTTTTATTAGATTTTTATTATTTGTAAATAATAGTTTTGTGCATTTATTAGTAACAGCATCACATGGCTCTTTAGATGATCTGCTTGGAAATGGTATGTTATCTTCTATTAGAACAGGTAATGCTATTGCTACATCTTTGGTTATTGCAATGTTTATCTATTTATTTGTCAAACTCAATATTAAATTTATAGTTAGGCAATTTACAATTATAATATTTACTATTTTTACACCAATAGCGTGTGGTTTGTGGATAATTAATAAAAATGTAACAGCAGCAAGTATTTGGGCCGGACAAATTATTATGAATATATTTATGCAATTTATATATTGTTTTTTATTCCTTATCTATCTTGCCTTTCTTCCATCTGGTGGAGGATGGGCAGTAAGTCTTATATGGGCTATGATGATTCTACCACTTGCTGATAGTCTAATGAATTGTTTGCAAAACTTAACAAGTAGAATTGCTGGTATGGATAATGAAATGATGACAGGTAGAGTTTTAGGAATGGGAGCAATGTTAGGATTTGGATTAAATGCTATAAAAGAACAATTTAATTCTCCTAATTCAACAAATGGAACATCTAACAATGATAATTCAAATTCTGGAGGTGGATTACAAGGATTTATAAATAGAGCAAAAACAGTAATAAATCCAGTTGCAAATTTAACTGCTGAAAAAGATTATAATGGAAATGTAAATCCTATTAGAGATGTTGTTCAAAATAATACACAGAATAATATACCTAACAATAAAATGATAATTCCAAAATTTAGTGGAAATAATCAAGAAAATATGACAAATGGCAATAAAACTTCTAATGTTAGTAAAATTGCTAAAACTGGGTTTAATGCAACAAAAGCATATTTGGGAATGGGTGCGAAAATGGCAGAAGGAAATTTTGACAGAAGTAACACTTATAAGCAAAATAATAATAAAAGGAGATTGCAAAATGTAGAATATATAAATAATCAAACAACTGAAACACAAGAAAAGATAGGTGATAAAAATGAGTATAAAGAATAATGCTAAGAAAAAAGCTAAAAGTAAAGTAAAAAAAATAGTATTTTTAGTAATTCAACCATTTTTACCATTTATAATTATTATTTTGGTACTCTTCTTTTCCATATGCAGTATAATTGATGCTGTATTTATTCAAGAAGTACAAAAACAAGATAGTTCTATGTCAGAAGTAGAACTTGAATTAAAAAATAAATGTATAAAAAAAGCCGAAGAATTAAATATGTGTGATAACTATATTGGAAATGAATCTACAAAAGAATTATTAGATGTTAATAATAGAGAAAATGAAAAAATGCTACAATGGTCGCACCTATATGCAATAATGGCATTTCATAATATGAC
>CANQID010000040.1 GCA_947623925.1 uncultured Bacilli bacterium | reverse complement strand
CAGCAGGATATGAGATAGTAGCAATAAACGATTTAACAGGTCCTGCAATGTTAGCACAATTATTAAAATATGATTCAGCACAAGGAAGATATGAAAAAGCTGAAACAGTAGTAGCAGGAGAAGATTCAATAACAG
Source organism: uncultured Bacilli bacterium (assembly GCA_947623925.1). Classification (GTDB taxonomy): domain Bacteria; phylum Bacillota_I; class Bacilli_A; order RF39; family UBA660; genus UMGS872. The sequence continues at coordinate 4,322 of CANQID010000040.1, read as the reverse complement.
TAGATGGAAAAACAATAAAAATATATGCGGAAAAAGAAGCATCAAACTTACCATGGAAAGAACTTGATGTAGATGTAGTATTAGAATGTACAGGATTTTATACAGCAAAAGATAAAGCACAAGCACATATTGATGCTGGAGCAAAAAAAGTAGTAATCTCTGCACCAGCAGGTAAAGATATTCCAACAGTAGTATTTGGTGTAAATGAAAAAATATTAACACCACAAGATACAATAATATCAGCAGCATCTTGTACAACAAACTGCTTAGCACCAATGGCAAAAGCATTAAATGATTATGCACCAATTCAATCAGGAATAATGACAACAGTTCATGCTTATACAGGAGATCAAATGCTATTAGATGGACCACATAGAAAAGGAGATTTCAGAAGGGCAAGAGCAGCAGCAATTAACATAGTTCCAAATTCAACAGGAGCAGCAAAAGCAATAGGATTAGTAATTCCAGAATTAAATGGAAAACTAATAGGATCAGCACAAAGAGTTCCAGTTGCAACAGGATCTACAACAATACTAGTTGCAGTTGTAAAAGGTAATGATATAACAGAAGAATCAATAAATGCAGCAATGAAATCACAAGCTAGTGAATCATTTGGATATACAGATGAATTCTTAGTTTCTTCAGATATTATTGGAATGAGATATGGATCATTATTTGATAGCACACAAACAATGGTAACAAAAATAGAAGATGGACTATATCAAGTTCAAGTAGTTGCTTGGTACGATAATGAAAATTCTTATACAAGCCAAATGGTAAGAACTATAAAATATTTTGCAGAATTAGGATAATATAAAAATAAAAAGTCATAACAATTTTAAAAAAGTTGTTATGACTTTTTTATATTGTAGGAAAGTTCTCCGATTATATGACATTATAAAAAATTAATTACAAAAAAAGTCAATATGATTTACAAAAAAAACTTTAAATGTTAAAATAATAATTAGTAAATATGTAATAACTATGTTACATAATGTTAAATATAGCTATACATAATAACAAAAGAAGGGTGGAAAACAAATGAAATTAAAAAATAAAGCTAACAAAGGAATAACACTAGTAGCATTAGTGATTACAATAATAATTTTACTTATTTTAGCAGGAATTACAATAGTAAGCTTATTGGGAGAAAATGGATTATTAAATAGAAGTAGTCAAGCAAAAGAGGAAGCAGTAAAAGCACAACTAAAAGAAGAAATAGAAATGGCAATAATGGATATACAGGCAGAAGAATTACCAAAAGGGAAAAATGTAACATTAGAAAGCTTAGCAGGACAAGGAGAAGAAAATGGACAATTAGAGAACCATAAAGATTTAAAAGAAGGAAATATAACAGCAAATTTAGACGAAGATGAGATAACAGGGGAATATAAAGGATATAATTATAAAATAGATAAAAATTTAAATGTATATATTGAAAAGACAATAATTAGCCAAACATCTAAAAAAGTTAGATATATAATTGTAGAGATTAATGGATATTTAGAAGGTTGTGATGATGCAATTATTAATGAACTTGAAATTTATGATAAAGATATAAACAAATGTAACTATATAGTTCTGTCAAATTTAGAATATGATACAGGAACTAAGGGGAAATCTAGCTATTGGGAAAATATGAGTTATTGGAATTATACTAATTTAAATGATGGTTCATATGAATATTCTTCAAATGCTGTAGGCGGACAAAATTGTACGGCATTTTTTGATGGACAATACAAAAATATCGATTCATGGGCTAGATTTATAATAGACTTAGGGGAAGAAAAGGAGATTGGTCAAATTAGAGTTTGTGTAGGAGGTAATGATGAAAGGAATACATCTATGAATTTATCTGTATGTAACTTACCTAAACAAATAAATTTATATGCAATAAAAAATTTTGTTGAAGGACAAGAGGATAATAGCACATATGCAAAAAATATTATAAAGAAAAATAATGAAGATATAGTACTAATAGGTAGTAAAGAATTTTCAGAAATAATTTCTACTCCTACATGGATAGAATATTTTGAAAACGTTGGAAAAAATTATATAAATGCAAGATATTTATTAACAGAAATTAATGGATATTTAGAAAATGCAAAATATGCTGTTATTAATGAATTACAAGTATATAATATATATAATGAAAAAATAAATTATACTATTTTAAAAGAATTAGAATATGACAATACAAGACAAGGGTATTCTGCCAACTGGAATAAAAGTAATAATTGGAGTAGTGACAATATAAATGATAATTCATATGGATATTCATCAAATGTTGAAGGTATGGTGAATTGTGCAGATTTTCTAGGTGGTAGCTATAATAGTGATGATCAATGGGTAAGATTTATTATAGATTTAAATAAAAAAGAAAAAATAAAAGATATAATATTATATGTTGGTGGAAATGACGCTACAAGTTCATGTGGGAGTTATACTCCAAGAGAAGTATCATTTTTTAAAGTAAATAATTTTGTAAATGGAAAAGAAGAAAATTCAACGTATAATCGAAATATTAATAAAAAAAATAATGAGAATATAGATTTTATAAAAAGTATTATATTTGAAGAATTATTGTTTTCTCCAAAGAAAATAAATTTATTAGATACAAGCATTTAAAAATAATAGGTTGTATTTTTATAAAAAATTAAAATAAACTAATAAGTACGATATATAATTAATAAAAAAACAAAAGAAAGAGAGAAAAATTATGAAAATCAATGTAATCATTGGTAGAGTATACACAAATAGTTTAGGAAATAAAAGTATAAGAGTAAAAAATAAAAAAGATAGCAATAAACCTGTAATTTTAGATATAGGTCAATATTGCTGTCTTTTTATGTTATTAAAAATTTTTTAAGCTTAATAACTAAAATAAAATTTTACATTATATAAATAAAAAAATAAAGAAAGGAAGATTGTAATTGATGAAAAGCAAAAAGAAAAAAGTAAATGAAAAAAGTAAAATATCAGGAATAACTCTAATAGCATTAGTGATAACAATAATTATATTAGTAATATTAGCAGGAATATCAATAGCAAGTTTATCAGGAGAAAATGGACTATTAGGAAAAACAATTAAAGCAGCTGAAGAACATAATAAAAGTGCAGCAAAAGAAGCATTAAATTTAAAACTAAGTGATATATTTTTAGACAAAAAAGATAAAAATTTAAGTTATTTAGATGATATGAAAATAGAGGGATATGATGTAGAAGTAAGCAATATAGGAAGAATAGTAACAATGACAAAAGATAAAAAAAGTTATCAATTTTTTGTAGACTCTGAATATAATGTGACAGAATTAGGAGAAGTAACTGCAACAACAGGAAGTGGAGGTAGTGGACAAAGCCAAGGCGAATCAAAAGATTATACAGATAATTTATTATATAAAGTAAATTTTAAAGAATTATTAGAAAGTAGAGATGAAAACATAACAAAAGTAGGAACAGGAATAGAAGTAGATGAAACAAATACTTATGCAACATTTGATGGAAAAAGCGGAATAAGAATAGATGCAAGTATTGTAGATCCAGAGAGTAAATTATTAGGATCAACTTCAAAAACAATTACTCTTTGGTATAGAACAGATAATACAAAAATATCTGCGAATCATTTGGCAGCGATAGGACATCTGGATTCTCATGGAGGAGCAGCAGCGATAACATTTAATGGTGGTACAATACAATTTGCAGTTGGATGGGATGAGTGTGATTCATATATTTCAAATGAAACGCGTTTTAATAATCAATGGCATTTTTTAGTAGGAGTATTTGAAGATGGAAATACAACAAGAGGTTATTATGATAACGTAAGATATACAGGAACGGGGAAATATTCTACAAGTGATTTAATATTTACAATTGGTTGTGCATATAGAAATGATATAGATAGATTTTATAAAGGAGACTTAGCAGATGTACGTATATATTCTTCAGCATTAACTGATGAACAAGTATATCAATTATATGAATATGGAAAACATAATTTAAAAGATAAATAATTATATATTCTTTTTGTAAAAAAATAAAAAATATTGTAATAAAATTTCAATTATGACATAAATAAAAAAAGAAAAAACAAAAGAAGGAGTGAAAAAATAATGAAACGTAGAAAGCATACCGATGTAAAGAGCTATAGTTTAGAGAATGAAGGAAGAAATTTATGTAAAAAGAATCAAAAAAATAAAGGAATAACACTAGTAGCATTAGTGATAACAATTATAATATTACTAATACTAGCAGGAGTAACAATTGTACAATTAACATCAAGTGGATTATTAACTAAAGCACAGCAAGCAGCAAAAGAATCAAAA
>CANQID010000039.1 GCA_947623925.1 uncultured Bacilli bacterium | reverse complement strand
TTTCCTTAACTCAATTATACAACTTGAATTACTTTTTTTATATAGAAATGTTTCACATCAATTGTAACACTACAAAATAGTGAGTTTTTTATAATAAATATATTGACTTTAATCAAATTTCTATGTTATAATCATTTCGTTAATCAATGGGGAATTAGCTCAGTTGGCTAGAGCATCTGCCTTGCACGCAGGGGGTCAAGGGTTCGAGTCCCTTATTCTCCACCATATTGACATATTAAACTCGGACTTTTATAGTTCGAGTTTTTAAATTTTAAAAAATATGAAAAAAATGAATAAAAACTTAATTTGCGTAAAATAATATTTGTGGAGGGATAATATGAAAAAAGTTATAATATCAATTTCTTTGACATTATTATTAACTTTAACTGGATGTAACACAAATATAAATAATACGCCAACAAAAAAAGCAGAAGAATTTTTAACTAAATATCAAACTTTAGATGCAGCTGTAGTAGATGATTTAGATAGAGTTATCGAAGAAGAAGAGAAATTTAATACAGTAAATAGAGAACAATATAAAGACTTAATAAAAAATCAATATAAAGATATGACATATTTAGTTAAAAATGAAACTATTAATGGTGATAATGCAATAGTTGAAGTAGAAATAACAGTTAAAGATTATAAAAAAGTAATGGATGAAGCAGAAGTTTATAGAGATAGTAATATTGCGCTTTTTACAGACGAATTAGGTAATTATTCAGAAACAATGTATATCGATTATGTAATTGCTCAGTTAAAAGATGCAAAAGAAACTGTAAAATACACATTAGAATTAACATTAACTAAAAAAGATAAAAAATGGGAACTTGATCCAATAAACGAAGAAACAGAAGATAAAATTTTAGGAATTTATAGTTATTAAAAGAACTTTAATGTTCTTTTTTTATATATTGGTCATTTTTTATTAGTTGTGGTAAAATATTTATAATACCTTTAATGAACAAGTAGGAGGTGAAAAAATGAAAAGAATCAAAACTTTAGTTATGTTGTTCATTTGTGTAATTTCATTGTTCTCAATAACAGGTTGTAAAAGTAAAACTGCACTAAAATCAAGTGAGTTTGTAAATAAGATTGAAGAAATGGGATATACAGCAAAAGATGCTACAGATCAAATGTCACAATATGACTATATTGAAAAGGTTATTCTTGCAATAAATAAAGATGAAACATATCAAATAGAATTTTACGAATTATCTGATAATGATTATGCAAGTGGTTTCTTTGATAACAATAAAAAAATATTTGAAGATTCGAAAGATACAACTTCTACTTCAACATCAGTTAATATTGTAAATTATGAAAAATATACATTATCAACTGATGGTAAATATAAAGTAGTATCTAGAATTGCCAATACTGTTATATACTTAAATGTAGATGATGAATATAAATCAGAAGTTAAAGAAACCTTAGAATTATTAGGATACTAATTTTATTTAAACTTGTTCTTAAATGAATAAGTTTTTTTAAAATACAAATATAAATTAATAAAAATTAATACTTTTTCATATTATTTGTTAGGTGATTACATGAAAAAAATATTAATATTTCTAATGTTATTATTAGTTCCCCTAAAAATAAATGCATTACAAACAAGTGCAACATCATCTATACTTATGGACATAGATAATAATAGAATACTATATGCAGATAATATTAATTCTGTTAGAAGTGTTGCTTCAATTTCAAAAATAATGACAGCAATACTTGCTATAGAATCTGGAAAATTGGAAGATACTGTTACAATAGGTGAAGAAATAAAAACGGCATATGGATCAGGAATATATATACAAGTAGGAGAACAAATTAAATTGAAAGATTTAGTTTATGGACTTATGCTTAGAAGTGGAAATGATGCTGCAGTTGCAATTGCAAATTATGTTGGTGGAAATATAGATAAATTTGTAAGTATGATGAATGAAAAAGCAAAAGAAATAGGAATGAAAAATACAACATTTAACAATCCAAGTGGATTAGATCAAGAAAAAGGTAATTACTCAACTGCATACGATATGGCAATACTTACAAGTTATGCAATGAAAAATGAAGATTATAAAAAAATAGTTTCAACAAAATCATATAAAGTTAAAACAAATATGAATTTTTATTCTTGGATAAATAAAAATAAGTTATTACATTCATATAAATATGCAACTGGTGGAAAAACAGGATTTACAGAAAAAGCAAGAAGAACTTTAGTAACAACTGCATCAAAAGATGGTGTTAATCTAGTTGCAGTAACACTTAATGATGGTAATGATTTTAATGACCATAAAAATATGCATGAATACGGATTTAGTATGTATACTAATTATAAAATTTTAACAGCAGGTAATATAGATATAATAGGGGAAAAATATTATTTTGATTCAAATTTTTATATTAAAAATGATTTCAATTACATATTAACAGAAGATGAAAAAGATACTATAAAATTAAAATTTGTTTTACAAAAAGATACAAATAAAAAAGATGGTGAAAAAGTTGGTAAGGTTATCGTATATGTTATGGATAAACAAGTACATGAAGAGGATATATATTTAGCTAAAAAAGAAAAAGTTAAAAAAAATATATTTCAAAAAATATTAGATTGGTTTAAAAATGATAAATAAAATATGGTGTTCATTTATAATTATAGGCATAATTTTTTCATTATTTACTGGTAGAATGGATATAATAACTTCTGAAATATTAAAAAGTAGTGAAACTGCTTTAAATATGATAGTTAAAATATTTCCTGTAATGGCTCTATGGCTTGGGATAATGAATATTGCCTTAAAATCTGGAATGCTAAATAAACTATCAAAATTAGTTTATCCTGTATTAAAAATTATTTTCCCTGAAATACCTAAAAAGCACGAATCATTAGGTTATATAACAACTAATATTGTTATGAATGTTTTTGGTCTTGGTAATGCAGCAACACCCTTTGGTTTAAAGGCAATGAAGTCACTTCAAGAATTAAATGAAAAAAAAGATACAGCATCTAGAAGCATGATAACATTTTTGGTTATAAATACAAGTGGGGTTACATTAGTACCAACAACAGTAATTTCACTTAGAATGCTTTATAATAGCGTATCACCAGGTGGGATTATGTTTGGATGCATTTTAGTAACTATAATTTCTCTTACTTGTGGACTTATTTTTGATAGAATTTTATGGAGAATAAATAAATGAATAATTTATCTGATTATGTGATACCTTTTATTGTTCTTTGCATAGTTTTATATGGAATAAAAAAGAAGGTAAATGTTTATGATACATTTGTAGAAGGTTCTAAAGAAAGTTTTGATATGACTTTAAAAATATTTCCAAGTTTACTTGCAATGGTAGTAGGTGTAAATATATTTTTAAAAAGTGGGGTTTTAGATTTTATATTTAGTTATTTAAAACCTATTTTTAACATTATAAATGTTCAAGTAGAAATACTTCCTATGGCTATTATGAGACCTATTTCTGGAAGTGCGGCTTTAGCAATATTAAATGATATCTTTTTAAATTATGGACCAGACTCACTTATTGGAAAAATTTCATCGATAATACAAGGTTCAACAGATACTACTTTTTATGTTTTAACACTTTATTTTGGAAGTATAGGAATAAAGAAAATAAAATATGCAATGTGGGCAGGATTATTTTGTGATTTAGTTGGTATAATAGGGGCAATTATAATTGGTAATATGTTATTTTAGTTGTTTAAAAAAAAGATATGGTGTATAATTTTATAAGGTGATTTAAGGTGGAAAGACTACAAAAAGTTATATCAAACAGTGGATATTGTTCAAGAAGAAAGGCAGAAGAATTAATAAAAAATGGTAAAGTAATAGTAAATGACATTGTAGTAACAGAAATGGGTTATAAAGTAAATGGTAATGACAAAATATTAGTCGAAGGTAAAATGATTTCATATGATGAAAAAGAATATTATCTTCTATATAAACCAAGAGGTATAATAACAAGTACAAAGGATGAGAAAAATAGAAAAACAGTAGTAGATTTAATTAAAACAAATAAAAGAATTTACCCTATAGGAAGATTAGATTATGACACATCTGGCATATTACTTCTTACAAATGATGGGGAACTTACAAATTTACTTATTCATCCTAGAAATAAAGTGGATAAAGTTTATATCGCTAAAATAAAAGGAATTCTTACTAAAGAAGAAAATTTAAAATTAACAAACGGAGTAATTATAGATGGAGTAAAAACTTCTAAAGCAAAAGTTAAATTAAAAAAAATTGATAAAAAAAATTTAACATCAATTGTTGAGATAACTATACATGAGGGGAAAAATCATCAAGTAAAAAAAATGTTTGAAACTCTCAATCATGAAGTTATAAAATTAAAAAGAGAAAAATTTGATTTTTTAGATTTAACAGGTCTAAAACCGGGTGAGTATAGAAAATTAAATATCAAAGAAGTAAAAAAATTATATAGTAATGTAAATAAAGTATCATCTAGTTAGATGATATTTTAGTATACTTTAAAATTGATGTGTAAAATATGTGAATACTTATTATATTAATATAAAAGGTAACATTTTCAAAAAATAACATAAAAGTGTATAAAAAAAGTAAACCTAAATGTTTACTATTCTTTATCACTTATAGCAGAAGTAGGGCAACCATCTATTGCATCCTTTACTTCTTCTTCTAAATCTTTTGGAACTTCATTTACTTTTGAAGCAGCAAGACCATCATCTTCAAGTTCAAAAACTTCAGGAACAAGTGATTGACAAGCTCCACAACCTATACATAAATCTTTATTAACTTCTACTTTCATACTTACCTTGTATAATCAATCTTATAGAAATGAGTTAAATTTTTATAGATTGATTAATTCCTTTCTATATATTTTTTGAAT
>CANQID010000038.1 GCA_947623925.1 uncultured Bacilli bacterium | reverse complement strand
TCCTCTTCCGAGGTAAGAATATCATTTGTATTTTTTTATGTAAAATCAATGATTTTTAAATTTTGTTTTATTTTTTACTTAATTTTTTATTTTTATTTATATAATTTTTAAATTCTTTTTTTATTTTTTTTTATTATTTATTTTTAATTTATAAAGTTTGTAAATTTTAAAAAAGTTAAAAAAAAAAGCACATTGTGCTTATGAAATTTCTAGTATTTTTACACTATACTGTCCATTTGGACTAGTAACATCTACAATTTCACCTACTTTTTTACCCATTATTGCTTGAGCAATTGGTGATTCATTTGATATTTTATTACTAAATGGATCAGCTTCTTTACTACCTACAATTGAGTAAACTTCAGTTTCCTTGTCTTCTACATATTCTATTTTAACATTAGTACCAATCGATACTTTATCAGTTTTTACATCTTTAATTACTACAGCATTTTCTATCATATGTTCTAATTCAGCTATTTTAGATTCAACTAAAGCCTGTTCATTTCTAGCAGCATCGTATTCGGCATTTTCACTTAAATCTCCTTGTGCTCTAGCATCTTTTAATGCTGAAATTACTTCGGGTCTTTTTTCTAATTTTAAAAAGTCTAATTCTTTTTTTATTTCATTTAATCCTTCTTCTGTAAGATAAACTTCTTTTGAATCCATAATTTCACCTCGTATTTTCCAAACCCACAAAATAATACTATAAATTACTATTTTTGTCAAGTTTAATGTTTAATCTTAATTATATCATTTTTGTATAATCTTTTTGGAACCATAATTTTAATTATTTGTTTTGGATGATTGACTATTTCAATTATATTATCATCCAAATCTTTTATTTCATTAATTGTAAAAGTTGTAAGTTCTGTATTTGGACCAAATACTTCTACAATATCACCTTTTTTAAAATAATTTCTTTGTTCTATAGTAGCTATAGATGTTTTAATATCATAATCTATTACTATTCCTAAAAAGTCTTGATTTGAAATTTCTTTTCTTCCATTATAATAACTACATGTATTATCATATATTCCATTATAAAATTGAGCAACAGAATCCCTATTTGCACATTCTCTTAATATTTTTTCGTACTCTATATTATATGTATAATTTTTTTTATTATTACAATATTCATCTATTGCTTTTCTATATACACTTATAACTGTCGCTATATAATATATAGATCTCATTCTTCCTTCTATTTTAAAAGAAGTTACTCCTATATCTATTAATTCTGGGATATATTTTAACATTGATAAATCTTTAGCGCAAAAAGTAAAATCTTTTTCTCCTTTTATTTCATTTAATGAATTATTAAGTAAATTAAAATCCCATCTACAAATTTGACTACATCCACCTCTATTTGAATCTCTATTTGTCAAATAATTTGAAAGAACACATCTTCCACTATATGAAGAACACATAGCACCATGTATAAACATTTCTAGTTCTATATCTACTTTATTCTTTATAATTTTTATGTCTTCTTTTGTACACTCTCTTGCAAGTACTATTCTTGAAACTCCTTGTTTTTTAAAAAACTCTATTGCTTCATAGTTCATTGTTGATTGTTGTGTAGATAAATGTATTTGTAAATTAGTATTTTTTTTAGCAAGTTCTATTATAGCAGGATCACTTACAATAATTGCATCTACTTTAGCTTCTTCTAATTGTTTTAAATAGTTTAATAAAAATTTTATTTCTTTATTATGTATAACAATATTTACAGTAACATATACTTTTTTATTTAATGAATGTGCATATGATACACCTTCTTTTATTTCTTCAATTGTAAAATTTATTGCGTTTGCTCTAAGACCAAATAAATTACCACCTATATATACTGCGTCTGCACCATATAAAAGCGCAATTTTAAGTCTTTCTAAATCCCCTGCTGGAGCAAGTAATTCTGGTTTCATATTACTTCACCTTATAAATTGTTTCTTTATGAAGAAATAATGTATCTGCATTAAACATATTATTTATTAAATCAAAATATTCATGTTTGTTATCACTTGTTACTGTTTTAAACATTGAAAGTACTTTTTTAAATTTATCGTCTTGTATCATAAAACTATTTAATAATATATAATCTACATCTATATCTAGTACATCTTTTATACCGTTTAATACTTTATCTGTATAAACTGTTGTACCATTTTTATCATCTATTATAGGATATATTTTATCTTCTTTTTCTATATAGTTTATTTTAGAATTATCTTTTAACTTAAATTCTTTTAAATAATTTTTTATTGCATGTCTTTTTGAATTCATCATAGGTATATAACCAAAAAGAGGAACAATTAATTTTGCTTTGCTCATTTTTGTTATTTCTTTTATTTCATTAAGTGTTATTTCATTTGATAAACATGCATATTCAACACCTTTATTCTTCCAATAATTAATTGTTAAATAATTAGTTACTAAATGTTCTTGATTCCAAACTAAATCATATTTTAAATTTAATTTTTCTTTTAAGTTTACTATAGAAACATCATAATAAAATAAACCTTTTATATTTAATTCATTTAATTTAAGTAATATTTTTTTTAAGTTATCAATCTCATTATTATAAATATTTTTATTTATTGAAACAAATATTTCTTTATTTGTTGTTTTTTTTATTTTTTCTAATTCTTCTAAATCAATGTAAAATGGCATATTGACACTATAATCTTTTATTCCAAATATTAAAGCATCACAATCCAAATCTATCATTTTTTTATTATTAGGAATTATTATAGTTTTATACATCCACTTCACCTCTTAAGTATTATATTCTAAATATTTTATTTAATCAAGGAAAAGAAAAGGAAATATCTTATTTCCTTTATTGTATTATTTCATAATCAACATCTACAGCTTCTGATAAATTTTTATCGATTGCTACAATTATGCACTGAGTTTCATCAGGTTGTATAGATTGATCATAATCTAGTTCCTTAGGTTCATTTAGGAGTTGATTGCCATCCTTATCTTTGAAATATAATTTGAATTTTTTTATATCAATAGTTTCATTAGAAATATTTTTAAAATATATAGTAAAAACACTTCCATCTTCTGTTAATTCCATTTCTATATCAAATATTTCTAAATTTCCTACTTTTTTTTCTTTTAAAACTCCTTCATTTACAGTATATTTATCATTCTGTTCCCCTTTTTTTTCACAACCGCATCCTGTTATAAATATAATACAAATAAATAAAGTTACAATAATCTTTTTATACATTATAAACCTACTTTCTTAATTATTTTATTGAAATAATTATATAAAATAAAGGAAATTAAAGCATTCCCTTTATTTTATTATTTCATATTTCACTGAATAAACACTTGTTAAATCTCCTTCTACATTAGAAGAAAGCTTTAATGTTTGATTAGTATCTATATTATCACCTATATAACTATTAAATTCAAATAATTTTTTATTTTGATTATCATATGCTGTTACTTTTATATATTTTATATTTTCTTTTTCTTTATTATTATTTGTTACATCTACTGTAAAAGATGACATATTTCCATTTATTTTTAATATTACATTATCAAATACTATTCCATCTATTTCTTGTCTTTTTATAACATTATCATTTGTATTTTGTGAAATAATATTTTGATCTTCATTAACTTTTGTTTCTTCTTTTCCACATCCTGTTAGCGTTAATAGTAATACCATCCCTATTAATAATACTTTTTTCATTTTAGCTTCCTTTCTAATGTTTTTATGATTTAGCACATGAACCAGTTGTTGCACTTGAACTAAATGTAGGGCCATATATAGTTGTTTTTACACTCTTATTTCCTAATTTATCCTGCAAAGCACTTGCACTAATAACTATTGTGGAGGCCCCAGTAGGATTTGTCACATTCGTTCCAGTATCATTTGAAACATAAATAAAATAATTTTTTGAAAAATCACTAATTGTTATACCATTTTTTAAAGGATGATCACTAACCCATTGTTTGCATGATGCAGTAGCTGAACAATTATATCCACTTTGAGAGCCTGTACCACTACTTTTTTTTATATTTGTAATAGGAGTTCCACCTATAGTCAAGCTTACATCTCTTCCAAAATTTAGCTTGTCACTTTCTAGGCCCGAACCTACGTCAGAAACACCCATTGCTTGAATCCAATATATATCATTACACCATATTTCACCTTTAATTTTAAGATCACTTATCGTGGGTCCTGTCTTATCAACTTTAGCCGTAAATGTTTTCGCTGTTGCATTATTAAAGTTCGTTGTATCTGATGGGGTAAATTTTACTGTTATAGTACTTGTTCCTGTTGCCTTTGGTGTAATTACTATACCACTACTACCCACACCAGCACTTGTTGCTTGCATGCTTATTGTGGAAGGCGATAATGTTGCTACTGTAGTTGTTCCACTTGTAATACCCAAAGTTCCATTTACTGATACAGAACTTCCTGATTTTACTGTTGCAGTGAATGTTTTTGTTGAATTAAAATAATCTGTTGGTGCATTATTTATTGTTATTACTGGTGTTGCTTTACTTATTGTAAATGCTTTTGTATTGCTAGTTAAAGTATAATTTGAACATTTGGCTCTTCCTCCTGTTACACTTGAACAGCTTGCTTTTGATGTATAACTTTTAGCAGTTGTTCCGGTTGTTCTTGTAACTGTCATAGTTTCTCCAGTTACTCCTGTTGTTACTGCTGCTGTTGGCGCATGGGCACTTCCACTATATGTATACGTTGTTGCTCCTGTCCATGTTACTGCTACTGATTTTGCTGTTATTTTATGACTTATACAACCACTTGTTACTGCATTATAGTTTGTATTCGTTGCCGCTGTTGCTTTTACATAATATGTTCCTACATCTTTTGGTGCTCCACCCGCTGCACTTGCACCTGTTGAAGTTGCTGTAGTTGCTGTGCATGTATTATTTGTGTAGTATGTATAAGTCACTCTTCCTGTTGTTCCTGTTACTTTTGCTGCATTAGCAGTAATAGCTGCACCTGTATAGGCTGCACTTTTTGCTGTTAAAGTTATACTTGAATTTGCCTTATTTATCTTATATGCTACACATCCACTTGTTACGGCATTATAGTTTGTATTCGTTGCTGCTGTTGCTTTTACATAATATGTTCCTGCATTTATTGTTGATGTCGTTGCTGTTGTACATGTATTATTTGT
>CANQID010000037.1 GCA_947623925.1 uncultured Bacilli bacterium | reverse complement strand
TATCTAGAAAAAATTAAAAACCTCAGAAACCCTTATAAAACAAAAAGCGTTCCCTCTCTCGAGGGAACTTCAGGGGGTTTTGGTTGAACACTCTTATAATAAAAATCATAAGAGCATCCGCGTGACATCATCACGCTACTATAATTATATATACAAAATTTGAATAAGTCAAGGTTCTAATCTAAATTAATTGAACTTTCAATTATAGACTTTACATTACTATTTTCAGGTTTCATATATTCTTTATTTTTTATGAACTCTAAACTATCTTCCTTTGCTTTTAATAATATATTAAAATCATTCTTTATATTAGAAATACTAAAAGACATGTCACCACTTTGTCTTACTCCAAATAAATCTCCACTGCCTCTTAATTTAAAATCTTCTTCACTTACCTTAAAACCGTCATTAGTTTTAGTTAATACCTCAAGTCTTTTTGTTTCCTTAGAAGAAATAAGTATACAATATGATTGTAAATCATTTCTTCCTACCCTTCCTCTTAATTGATGTAACTGTGAAAGACCAAATCTAAAAGCATCAAATATTACAATCATTGTTGCATTTTTAACATCAACTCCTACTTCTACTACAGTAGTACTTACAAGAATGTTTACTTTATTATCTTTAAAATCATTCATAACATTATCTTTTTCATTATTAGTCATTTTACCATGTAGTAATCCTACTTTATATAACTTACCAAAAGCCATATTCATTTTTTCTTCTAATGCCTTTATATTTTCTAAATCAATTTTCTCACTTTCCTCAATTAAAGGGGCAATTACATATATCTGATGTCCTTGTTTTAACTCTTCGTTCATTCTATTTAAAACATCAAGCATTTCACTATTTTTCTTTAAATATGTTATTACCTCTTTTCTACCATTTGGCATTGTATGTATGCTTGAAATATCCATATCACCATAAATAGTTAGTGCATATGTTCTTGGTATTGGTGTTGCACTCATATATAAAATATCTGGAGTTATACCTTTATTTTTAAGATTTCCTCTTTGATTTACACCAAATCTATGTTGCTCATCAGTAATAACTAAACTTAAATTATTATAAACAACATTTTCACTTATTAAGGCATGTGTACCAACTAATATATCAATATCGCCATCTTTAAGTTTAGATAATATTTCCTTTTTTTCTTTTGACTTTGTTTTACCTGTTAAAACTGCTATTTTTATATCATAATTTTTAAATACATTTTTCATATTATTATAATGTTGTATAGCTAGTATTTCTGTTGGAGCCATCAATGCACTTTGCATACCACTTAAATAATTCATATAAAGTGCGATAAAAGATACTATTGTTTTACCACTTCCTACATCACCTTGTAATAATCTATTCATTCTATTTATCGAAGTTAAATCATTATATATATCATCTACACATTTAATTTGGTCATGGGTAAGTTCAAAATCAAGTGAATTAATAAACTCTTCCACAAGTTTTTTATCTATATTTCTTTTTATTCCGATTTTATTTTTCTTTGAAAGTTTAAGACTATTCATTTTTATCATAAACAAAAATAATTCTTCATATTTTAGTGTATTTTGAGCGAGTGATAGTTGTTTTAATGTTTTTGGATTATGAATTAATTTGATACAATCTTTTTTGTTTAATAATTTATATTTTTCATATAAGTTTTTAGGAATATAATCAATAACAGAAAAATCCAGATTTAATGCTTTTTCAATTACTGAAAATATCTGTTTAGAAGAAAGACCATTTGTTGAATGATAAACAGGTTCTATTTTAGGTTCACTAGGAATCAATCCAAACCTTATTTCACTTGCTGTTACAGTATTATGCATTTTATCATACTTTCCAATTACTATAACTTTAGTTGATATTTTTAAACTTTGCTTTAAAAAACTTCTATTAAATATAACTACATTTAGTATATTTTTTCCTGTATTTAATCTAAATGACATTTTATCCATCTTCCTGTTAAAATAAAATACACTAGGATTATTTTCGACTAAACCATCTATTATTATCTTATCATCATTTTCTAATTCTTCAAGGTTACTTCTTTTTATAATGTCATATCTAAATGGATAATAACAAATTAAATCATTAATAGTTTTTATTCCAATTTTTTCAAATTTTTTAACTATTGTTGGCCCTACTCCTTTTATACAATCTATATTCAAACAAATCACTTCCTATAATAAGTATACCATTTAAAATAATAAAATCTTTATTTTTTTAAATTATTTTAAAAAAAGTCTTGACAAAGTACTCAATTATGAGTACTATATACAGTACCAATTCGATTTAGGCGAATTGGAGCTAGTATCACACTAGCCAACCCCTTTTTATTCTTTTATTGAGCAGTTCTTCAGGGGGGCTGCTCTTTTTTTTGTAAAAAAGATTGTACGAATGCACAATCAATATAATTTTTCATCTATAAGTTCTGATACAATAACTATTTGCTTATTAGTATTAATTTTACAAGTTATTAATGTAAGAACTTTTTTATTTGTATTTTCTTTCATAACAGCATACCCTGTTTTTTCTATTTCATATTTATCTACTACTTTGTATGCATAAATTATATTATTATAATAAATATATATTAAATCTTCATTTTCCAATTTATTTATATTTTTAAAATATGATTTTCTACTACTACCACTATGAGAAGCTAAAATAAGATTACTATTTTCTTCAGTTGGCATAGTCGATTCTTTTAAGATTTGAATATTTTTATCTACATCATTTAATTTGCTATCAATAATATATAGTCCTTTTTTTAATGATATTTTTGGTATTTCTATAATAGCGAGATAATTTTCATTTAATTTTAAATTATTTATAATATTTACATCATCTTTTTTATTTTCTTTTTTAGAATTTTCAAAAAAGATTTGTATTTTATTTTTTTCTAATTTATCTTCATAATAGGTGTGAAAACATTTATATATAATTGTAAATAAAGATATAATTATTAATACAAAGCCTAATATTATATATTTAATTTTCTTTTTTCCTTTTACCATATATAATACTTAAAATACCTATTACCCCTAAAAAAGATGAAGTTATCTCTAACTTGTAATCTTCATTTTTTAGAGTATCTGGAACTTCTATAATCTTTTCGTCTTTCATATCGGCTTTTATAATTTCACCATTTGTTTTAATTTCAAAGTACATTTTTTCATTATTTAAATTATATCCAACAGGTGCTTGTGTTTCTATTATATAATACTTACCAACAAATAAATCTTTGATTGTTATATTTCCATTTAAATCAGTATAACCTTCATATACTAATAAACTATCACTTTCATCCTCATCATAAGTATATATTTGTATTTTTGTATTTGGAAGACTTTCACCTGTTACAAAGTCTTTTTTACTAAATTCCAAAGTACCTTTTTCTAAATAATTTTTAAATTTTAAATTTAATGATACTATAGGTGTATATTGATCTTTATATGATAGTTCAAAATAATGTTTTTCAGTGTCAAGTATATGTCCTTTAGGTGTAAATACTTCGACTAAATAATATTTACCTAAATACAAATCTTCTATTTTAAAATATCCATCTTTAGTTTCATATTTACCAATAAGATCATCTTTTTTATAAATAAGTTCTCCTACTTGTGAATATATATCATCTCCCGCATAAAGTTCATATATAACACCATCTAATTTTATTTCATCATAATAGTAAATTCCATCTTCAATAACTTTTTCTTCTCCTATTTTTGTAACTTCTACTTCACCTTTTACTTCTTTATTTTCAAATTTAATTTCTAAAATAAGTCCAAATTGCTCATCATATATAAACTTTGAATTTTCATTTATTGAAAACTTTAAAGGATTAGGATTCCATAAGTAACCATTAATAGTTTGATTTTCAATTTCTTCTATTTGATAATTACCAATAATTAAAGAATATGGTGTTGTAAAAGTTCCATCTGTAGTTTCAAATGTACATATTTTTTCTTGTTTAGGATAAGTTATATTTTGACAAACATACTCTCCTGTATCTAAATTTTTAATTTTAAACTTTATTCCATCTCTAACTAAAATTTTATTAGAATCACTATCTACTTTAATTAATTTTAATTTTGCACTTAATTGTGAATTTGAAATTATTTTTGTAATTATATCATCAGATGTTTCATCAACAATAATTTCAAAGTCTTGTACTTTTTCATACCCAGGTGGAGCAGTAATTTGTTTTACTACATATATTCCATATGGTAAAGTTACTGTTAATTTACCATTCTCATCTGTTGTTTTACTTTCATATAACTGCATATTAGATTTTAAATAAAAATCAAACTGTACATTTGCCTCAGCCTTTAATATAGCAGTTTTAGAATCAGCAAAGACTTTAAATATTTCTATTTTTCTTTCTATTACTTTTTCATAAACTTTTACTTTTGGATTTAAATTATCTTTAGTTATTTCAAACCAATATATATTATTATCTAAAGTATACCCTTTACTTGCTTTTTCTTCCTTTATGTAGTATCTTCCTAAAGTCAAAACATCTTTGCTTATTCCAAGTGATGAGGAATTAATTTGAACTTCAGTAACTTTTTCATTTTTTTCATTATAAATTCCATATACTGCTCCTTTTAAAGTTGCATCTCCCATTGGTTCTATACCTAATGTTTTTGAATCTAGTTTTTCTACTGTAACATTACCTGCTTTAGTTTTAACTTTTATAGTTGAAAATAAATCATCTGAAGTTCTAAAATATCCCATTTTTTGAGATTTACCATCACTACCTAAATATATTAATGTTACATCATTATCATATTTTTTCTTAATAAGTTTAATTTCAGTTGTACCAACTTTATCCATATTTATATATAATGTATTACCTTTTATTTTAGCATTATTAGAATTTAAAACTTCATAACTAGATAATACATTAGAAGTATCAGATATACTAAATTCATTTCCTATTATTGCCTCCACTACCGAATTATCAAAACTAGGTTTTTTATAATGTGAATCAACTAATTTCATAATTTCTTCTTTTTCTTTTTCAATGTCAATTTTTTCACCTTTACTATCTTTTTCTGTATAAAAATCTACTTCATAATCAGAAACATATTCCCATATTAATTCTTGTGTAGCAAGTCTATAATTAAAAGTTTTATGTCCTGGGTAATCATATCCATAATTACCAATTAATTGTATTTTGTTATTCATTTCATCTGAATATGGGGAATTAATTAATCCTTCATTTTCAATATAAGTATTAACACTAACCCCTATACTTGGTTCTATACAATAAACTACTTTTCCATCCATTGTATATGTATTATATTTTACTGATAAATAAGGATCACCTCCTCCTGTACGAGTGAAATATACATTATCGATTTCCTCTTTTACTAACATAGATGCATTTGCTTCTATAAAAAACATTAATAAAAAGCAAATTCCAAATATAAATATTGGTATAATTTTTCTCATTTTATCATCCTCCTCATATATTACATACTGTACTTTTAATTCATATCCTTTTTTTCATGAAAAAAATTTAATTAATAATTAAATTAAAAAAGGAAACCTTTGAAATGCACCCCTTAGAGTAGACATCATAAAAAAGGAGTTAAAAAAAATATGATAGAATAGCATCTCGAAAGGA
>CANQID010000036.1 GCA_947623925.1 uncultured Bacilli bacterium | reverse complement strand
AAATGCAACAAGTGCAACATATGCATATTCAAAAGAAATAGAAATAGATAAAAATTTAACACTTTATGCGATAACAAGTAAGAAATTAACAGCAACATTTGAAGGAAATGGAGCAACAGTAGGAAGTAAGAGTGCAAGTTGTACAATATATAATACAGGTTCATGTAAAGTAAAAACGCCAAGTATAACAAGAAGCGGATGGACAGTAGTTGGTTTTGGAGAAAGTGCAAACGCAACAAGTAAAAAATATAATGCTTCAACGGAAATAAGTATAAATTCGGATACAAAGTTATATGCAATAACAAGTAAGAAATTAACAGCAACATTTGAAGGAAATGGAGCAATAGTAGGAAGTAAGAGTGCAAGTTGTACAATATATAATACAGGTTCATGTAAAGTAAAAACACCAAGTATAACAAGAAGCGGATGGACAGTAGTTGGTTTTGGAGAAAGTGCAAACGCAACAAGTAAAAAATATAATGTCTCAACAGAAATAAGTATAAATTCTGATGCAAAGTTATATGCAATAACAAGTAAGAAAATAACAGCGACATTTAATAAAAACGGAGCAACAAGTATAGGAAAAACATCAGCAACATGTAGTATATATAATACAGGAACAAGTTGTAGTGTGACATTACCAAGTATAACAAGAACAGGTGGAAGTGTAGTAGGATGGAGTACATCAAGTAGTGCAACAGCAGGAACAACAGTTGGTAAGACATTAACACTTAAAGCAAATACAACACTTTATGCAATAACGAGCAAGAAAATAACAGCGACATTTAATAAAAATGGAGCGACAAGTATAGGAAAAACATCAGCAACGTGTAATGTATATAATACAGGAACAAGTTGTAATATAACATTACCAAGTATAACAAGAACAGGTGGAAGTGTAGTAGGATGGAGTACATCAAGTAATTCAACAACAGGAACAGCAGTAGGCAAATCATTAACACTTAAATCAAATACAACACTTTATGCAATAACAAGTAAGAAAATAACAGCGACATTTAATAAAAATGGAGCAACAAGTATAGGAAAAACATCAGCAACATGTAGTATATATAATACAGGAACAAGTTGTAGTGTAGAATTACCAAGTATAACAAGAACAGGTGGAACTGCAATAGGATGGAGTACATCAAGTAGTGCAACAACAGGAACAGCAGGAGGTAAATCATTAACCCTTAAAGCAAATACGACCCTTTATGCAATAACTAAAAAGACCGTAACAGTTACATTTAAAAATCCAAAAGGAACAACACTTGGGACACAAACATGTTCAATTTATAATAGTAAAAGTAGTTGTTCGATAGATATTCCTGTTTACAATGAAGTTGGTTATGCATATAGATTTAGATCAAGTAATGGAACTACTTATGATATGGGGACAAAACAGGTTTCATTTACAGATAGTATAACTCTTACTCCTGATACTGTTAAAAGTAATCAAAATTATTATAGATATGTTTCTTCGGTTACATCAAAAAAATATAATAATTTAATAGTAGAGTTAGATAATTCATGTGGATATGTTGATGAAACAATAACAGCCTTAAATGGACTTTACAATAATTGGAGTTTTATGTTTAGAAAGTCTGGTAAATTGATGCTTATTAATAATAGTTTATATGAAAGTGTATGGTGGGATCAAGGTCATAATGGTACATATGGAGTAACTTATGGGAATCATAATTATAGACATATAGATATTAAATGTAGTGGTAGTTCACAAAAAAGAGCATTTAATATTGCGCATGAACTTACTCACAAATGGGATAGTGGATATTTAGTTTCAAAAGGAAATAAAATTAGTGATAGCTCTACAATTATTAATCTATATAATAAATATAAAGGTTCATCATATTTTAGAACTTATACATATACAAGTACACAAGAGTTCTTTGCAGATATAGTTGCGTACTATTATATGAAATATATTTTAAAAGATAGTTCATATAATATTAGTTATCCAAGTGATATTAAGACTACTGTAGAGAATTACTTAAATAATCCTGGGGTTTAAATAAATACAATTTAAAGGTCATCAACTGACCTTTTTTATTTTAAATTTATTATTTTAAGTGTATAGTTTTGACTACTACTTTATTAGTATAATTGACAATTAAAAATTACTGACTTATACTTTATATATAATAGGGTTGGTGATATGATATGGAAAATGATAAACAAGCAAATGATATAAAAATATCTTTTAATCAACCCTTAAATAATAATTCAAGAAATAATAATTTTAATAATATAAAATATTTTATTATTTTTATTTCTTTGTTATTTATAATAATATTGATTTTAATTATAAGTATTTTAAATGAGAATAATCAAAAAGAAAAAATAGACACTGAAAATTTAATACTAAATGAAAAATTAAAAATAATACCTATAGGATTTAATTTTAATCAAGAATTTGATGAAAATAAATTAGATTATAATTTAGAAATAGATACAGAAAAATTACAAATAAGATGTAATAAGGAAATAATAGGTTGTAATGAAACTATAGATATGAGTGGAATGAAAAGTTATAATCATATAATAAATTACAAAGACTTTACCGGTAAAGAGTATAATTATAAAATACATATTTTAAAAAAGGAAGTAAATAATACTGTAAAAATAAATTCAATTTTATTAGACGAACTTCATTATACTAATACTAAAAATAATATTGTAGTTGATGCTATATCAAGTGAAAATGAAAAATTGTATTATTCATTTGATGGAGGGAACACATGGCAGGATAGTAATAAATTTGAAGTAGATGAAAATGAAAAAATATCTGTAATTGTAAAAGATGGAAATGGAAATTTAAGTAATACAAAGAATATTGAAGTAGATAATATAGATAAAATTTCTCCAACTTCAGATATAATTGTAAAAGAAAACCAAACTAAAAAGATAATACTTAATGCATATGCAATTGATGAATTATCTGGAATATATGAATATAATTGGAATAACCAAGGATATACAAATAATTATAAATATGAAGTAACAAAGGCAGGTACATATACTTTAAAAGTTAAAGATAAAGCTGGAAATGAATCAGAAGAAGCAAGTGTAACAATACCAGAAAGTATGTTTAATAAAAAAGCTAAAAAAGAAAACAGAACATATACAGTAACAATAATAGATAATGGTACAACTGTTGAAAAAGACAAATTGACTTGTACGACAACGGATATTTATTGCACTATAACATTACCAAAAATTATAAAAGATAATGGAGTAATACTAGGTTATTCAAAAAACAAAGATTCAACGGTAGCGGCGTATAAGCAGCAATCACAATTGATAGTTACAGAGGATATGACAATATACCCAATAACATATACTGAAATAACTGCAACTTTTAATAAAAATGGAGTAGAATCTGTAAGTGAAGAAAAGGCTAGTTGTTACAAATATAATAATCAAAAAGAATGTAAGGTAATGGTACCAACAGCTGTAAAAAGTGGTAATTGGGAGGTATTAGGGTTCTCAACAAACCCAGATTCAAAAGAAGCAACATATAATTTTAATTCTAAAATAACTATTAATGATGATACACAATATTATGCTATTTCAAGAAAAAAAGTATTAGCTACATTCAGTGGTAATGGTGCAGCAGTAAAAGAGGAAAAAGAAAGTTGTTATATATATAATACGGCTGATTCATGCAAAATAAAAACACCACAAATAGTAAGAAATGGTTGGCAAGTATTGGGATTTTCTGATAGTAAAGATTCAACAGAAGTTATATATGAACAATCAAAAGAAATAGAAATAGATAACGACATAAACCTTTATGCAGTAACAGGTAAGAAAGTAACTGTAAATTTTAATGGAAATGGCGCAATTATATCTGATTCAGAAAATAGTTGTTATATGTATAATACATCTGATTCATGTAGAATAAAAACGCCAAAAATAACAAGGCAAGATTGGAATGTATTAGGCTTTTCTCCAAAACCTGATGCAGAGACGGGAAGTTATAATCAATCATCTACAATAGATGTAAGTTCAAGCCAAACATTTTATGCTATAACATCAAAAACTATAACACTTACATTTGAAAAAAATGGTGCAGATATGATTGAATATGATAAAAAAACTTGTAATATTTATAATAAAAATACAACTTGCAATATACGAATTCCAATTGTAAATAGATTAGGATATATATCATATGGATTTGATGAAAAAGGTCGTGAAACTTCAACTTCAACTTATCATATAAATACTACATATAAATTTAGTAAAGATAAAACTTTAATAGCTAATTTTTCAACTAAAAATGAGTATTATAGAGAAGTATCATCTGTGTATAATACAAAATATGGGAATGTAATTGTTGAAATAGATAATTCATGTCCTAATAAATCAAAATTTATTTCAGATATTTCTGCTCTTTATAATAAAATGCCATTCTTATTCAAAAACCCTGGTAAAATAATGATATTAAATGATTCCTTATTTAATAAAATTATAGGAGATCTTGCAGGTCTTACATATGGGTATTATAGTTATCCAATCATAGACATAAAATGCTCTCAAACTTCATTTTCTCTATCTCATGAAATGGCTCATAAATGGGATAGAGAATACAATGCAAGATATAAAACATTTATTTCACTTAATTCAGATATTGGTAAGATGTATCAAAAATATAGAAATATTAGTAACAGACCTTTTAGAGATTATTCATATAATACTCAGCGTGAGTTTTTTGCGGATATGTTTGCATATTATTATTCGAAATATGTTATAGGTAATAAAACTTATGAAACAAGTATTTATCCTAATGATATAAAAAATACAATAGAAAAATATATATCAAATAATAGAATTTAAAATTAAAATGTGAATATATTTTATATGTACAATATTTTATAAATACAAAATATGAAAAAAGTATTAAAAAATGTCGAATTTTGTGTTATCATTATATAGTAGAGGTGATTGTATGGATTCAATACTATTAATACTTATTACTGTATTTTTGGTTTCTATGGTTTCCGTAGTAGTCGTACTTAATTTAATACAAAATCATAAAAGTTATAAAGTAAAAAAACAATTAGATAGATTAGAAATTGAAAAAAATGAAATAAATAGTATGCCTATAGTCCCAGAACTTTCTAAATTAGAATCATTTTTAAAAAATGATAAGTTAGAGGGTATGTATTCAGAATGGAAAGAACGCTTAAATCAAATTAAAGAGGTTGAAATTCCTAGAATAACAGAGATGATGCTTGAAACGGATTTTGTTTTATCTCAAAAAGATTATAAAAATGTTCTTTATAAAATTGCAAGACTGGAATTGGAACTTTGTAAAGTAAAAACAGATTCTACAAATTTACTTGATGAGATTAAAGAAATAACAAGTAGTGAAGAAAAAAATAGAGCAATAATAACGGATTTAAAAGTAAAATATAGAGATTTATATAAAAAATTTATAGATTCTGAAGTAGAGTTTGGTGAGATAGCTAAACCAGTTCATTTACAATTTGAAAAAATATCTAGAAATTTTGAAGCATTTGAGCAAGCAATGGAAGAAAATGAATATATAGAAGTAACAAAAATAATTAAATCTATAGATGATATGTTAAAACATATGGAAACAATTATAGAAGAAGTACCTGCAATTGTTGTTATGGCAAATAGTGTTCTTCCAAATAAAATAAAAGATTTACAATTAGAGTATAAAAAAATGATTGATAGCGGATATCCACTTGATTATTTGAATGTTGAATATAATATAGAAGAAGCGAATAAAAAAATAAAAGAAATAATGGATAATGCAAAAGTTTTAAATTTAGAGGATGGATTATTTGAACTTAAAGTTTTGCTTGAATATTTTGATTCAATGTTTAATGATTTTGAAAAAGAAAAAATAGATTGTAATAATTATGATGAAACAAATAATAAATTTAAAAACAAATTATATAAACTTGATGATTTAATGAAAGATATTTTTTCACAAATTGATGATATAAAAAATATATATAATTTATCGCCAGAAGATATTAAATTATTAGAAGATTCTAGAACTGATTTAGAAAGGTTAAAGGATGACTATAAATTACTTATTGATCATACTAGAAGTAATACATTTGCATATTCAAAATTAACACGAGAAATAGATGGTTTATTTTCAAAATTGATAATTATTGAAAATAGAATTGATAATACTTTAGATGTAATTGGTGGTATGAGAGAAGATGAAGCAAGGGCAAGACAGCAATTAGAAGAAATAAAATCAATACTTAAAAGTTCTAAGTCTAAAATTAGGGAGTATAACTTACCAGTTATTCCAAAAGTTTATTTTGTTGAACTTACAGAGGCACAAGCAGCAATAAAAGAAATAATAAAAGAACTTGATAAAAAACCTATTACTATTGAAACTTTAAATACAAGAGTTGATACAGCAAGGGATTTAGTTTTAAAATTATTTACTAGAACAAAGGAAATGATGAGGACTGCGATGTTTGCTGAAATGGCTATTGTATATGGTAATAGATATAGAAGTTCTGTTCAAGACTTAGACAAGTGTCTTTCGACATCAGAATTGTTATTTTTTAAAGGTGAGTATAAAAAATCATTGGAACTATCTATAAATTCTTTAAATAGAATAGAACATGGAATATACGATAAGCTTTTGAAACTATATAATGTTGATTAGCATTATATAGTTTTTTCAATTGACAAAAAAAAGTAAATATAATATACTTTGATATGGTAAGAATGTGCATTTATGATAGGTAGGTGATATTATGAAGTATGATGATAATTATAATCCAGTAGATGAAATGTTCGAAAATAGCAATGGAAGAAATTTAAATAATATAAATTCAACTAATAACATGAATAATACAAATAATATAAATCTAGATAATAACATGAATAATACAAATAATATAAATCTAGATAATAACATGAATAATACAAATAATATAAATCTAGATAATA
>CANQID010000035.1 GCA_947623925.1 uncultured Bacilli bacterium | reverse complement strand
TAACAAAAAAGAAGTAAGAATAATAACTTACTTCCTATCATGGAAAGTTCCATTTACACAGAATTCCTTACACACTCAAAAATAGTATTTAAATATTTGTTAAAAACTCCTTAAATACTATTTTTTCTTCATTATAAGGATTTATATAATTGTTTTCATAAATTAATGATTTATCACTTATATATTTTCTTAAAAAATTTATATGTTTAGAATTTCTTAAATCAAGATAACTTATAGTAGGTTTATTTAGATTCTGAGAGTATAAATATTTGTGTTTACTAAAAAGTCTATTATCAACATCTTTAGTCATATATTTACTTATATAACCTATAATTTTTTTTATATCACCTTTGATAATTTGAACATTGGTAAAGCCATGTTTCCAATATTTTATGTGTAAAAATTTTTTATTGCCCTCTTGTGTATATATTAAATTAGTATTATCAATACCTATATTAGTAAGTAAATGATAGTGAACAGCACCTCTCTTTTGAAATTCTGGAATGCAAATATACTTTAAATCTTTATAAATCTTACGAATTTTATCTATGAAATAACTAAAAAATTTATTAGCTTGCGAAATATTTTCTATGTTTTCTGCAAATGTTAGAGTGATAAAAGTTTGCCAATCTTTAGAATTACATTTTGCTAGCCTTTGACAAGCTAATTTTGAACGAATAATATTTTTTTTGTTAATTTCATGTGTTATATTATGTTGCGTTTCGCTAGTTTTAAAATTATGAAGTGATAATTCATCAAAATTAGTAGATTTATCTAATGGCTTTATCTTTGGTTTATCTAACTCATAAAGTTGAATGTAATCGCCACAATTTACTAATTTTACATTATATAGTTGTCTTGAATTTGTCGGAGATATGAGACTACTATCAAGTAAGTAGTCTGCCAAAGAGAGTGTCTCCGATGCACTCTCTTTTGGCAAGACATCTTTGGCCATTTTACAAATTCCTTTCACTTAAATTTTTAAAAAAAAGGAAATAATTTAAAAATTTAAGTGAAATTTATATTTGAAATGTATTGTAAATGAATGTTTAGAAACGAACAGAAAGTTCTAAAATTTTTCCTGTTTTCCCGACCATTAATAAATTAACTCTTATTTTATAAGAGTTTTTATTTTTTTATGTACTTTCAGGTACTATTATTGTTGATTCTTTAAATTAATCATTAATTTAATTTTTAATTTTTTTATAAAATAAAAAGATTAGTAATTTACTAATCTATGCACCAAAATCATTTTGATAACTAATTAAGTTTACACTGTCAATTCCATCTATATCACTAAATAAATTCATTATTTTTGAATGTTCTTTGGTAGCAATTTCGAAAGATAACTCTACTTTATCTTTACAAATAGATTTACTTTTTATTTTATATTTAGGTAATTTTGAAATCATTTTTTCAATTTTATCATCTAAAACTAAATTATATTTTATAATCATTAAGTATTGTGAATTACCTTTAAATCCTAATATATAACTTATATAAAATAATATACCTAAAGCTATAGAACTTATTATTGCGATTAAATATAATCCTGCCCCAGTCATTATTCCTGAAGTAATACCCCAAAACATGAAAGCAGTATCTAATGGTTCTTTAACGGCAGTTCTAAATCTTACTATAGATAATGCACCTACCATACCAAGAGAAAGCGCTAAATTAGAACTTATTGTTCTTATTATCAAAGAAGTTACCATAGCTAGTAGTATTATACATAATGAGAATGATTTAGAATAAACAACTCCAGTATAAGTTTTTTTATAAATATAAATGATAAATATACCTATTATAAATGATATTATAAGTGACAATGCAATCTTGTCAATTGAAATTGTACCAGTAAATTCACTTAGTACACTATTTTTAATTAAATCTACAAAATTCATTTTAATTCTCCTTTACTTATTATAATTATCTAACAATATTTAAAATAAATCAATTATTTTATACTTCTACACCTTGCAAATTTTGATACAGCCTGTCTATACATTGGTACAGTTTGCAAAACCATTGATATGTGTTCTGGAATTATATCATTAAATTTTACTTCTAGAACAACTTCATTTTCATCTAATATGTTGTATGCAATACTATCAGTGTTAAATAAATCATAGTTATACAGTCCTGATTTTAAATTTTCATCAAATGTTATTCTTACATCTGATACTTGATATGTATAAGCTAATCTTTCATAATCAACAATAATCGATGGTTTTAATCCATTTATTTTTATATCTCTTAAAAAATCTTTCATTAAATCTGAATGTGCATTTATTATATCAATATTATTTTTTAAAATGCTATCACATACATCTTTACTTATTTTTACTTGATCTTTTGAAGTCATGTTATTATGTTTTAATTTTCTTTCTAATTTAATTAATGATTCATCATTATTGTACATCCTTATTCTATATTTTTTTCTATATAAAACACCATCTAATTTTTCATAATATGCACTAGAATTTGGATCATCAAAATATAAACTTCTTATGTAATATGTATTGCTAGGATTAACAGCATTTTTATCTACTTCCATTATCAAGTTTAATCTTTGTTTAAGTACTGTGCTCATTTTTTTACTAATAATAAATTTTAATTCGTGTCTATATTTTCTCATTTAATCACCAAAATATTCCTTCATTTGAGCATCTGTTAATCCAAACTGCTGTTTTGTTTGAGATAATAAATAAGTTTCTCTTTGTTCTATATATTCTTTTAAGTTGTCTATATTTTTCTTCCATTCTTCTAGACTTGTTCCCCATCTTTTTCTATCTCTTTCCATTTCTGGTAATAGATTATCATAAATTTCATTTAATTTTTTAAGTATATTCTCTTTTTTCCAAGTATTTTTCATATTATAACTAAGTCTTTCTAAAAATGTTTTTTTAAATTCTTTGTTTTTCATTAAATTTCTCAATAAAGATGTATCTAGATTAAATCCTTCTTGCATACCATTTGGGTCTAGTATATATTGATAATGGTTATTTCTAGGAAAATACATTGAATAATCTAAGTCATAAAATATGAAATGAAGTTTTCCATTTTCAACATCTTTGTGTGAAAAAAATCTACAATTTACTATATCATGGTTAGTTACATATAACTGCGCTATCCAATAGTCAGCTAAATTTTTAATATCTATTTTTTCTTTTATGTAATCGTAATTTTTTGATAGTGACATATCATTATTATTTACGTAATTTACAATTGATGTATAAAAAGATGATGATCCAAATGATACTTCATTATCTATTCTCATTATGTTTGAATAATTAGGATTAACATTATAATGATTAGATATAAAATTTTCGTCTACTTTTTCTCTTATATTGTATACTCCATAGTATGAACCATTTATATATAATACTACAGACTTATATGCTTGAACATCTACATCAGTATATTCATCTACCATAGATGTTCCAAGAATATCTCTTATGAAAGCAACATTATAATCTTGTGAACCTGATCTTAAAACTATTGAATCGAAACTAGAAAAATCTCTATTGTCAAAAACTTTGTAATTTAACTTTCCTTGTCCATATTTTTTTCTAAAATTTAATGTATAACTTTTTTTAGGTAATCCTCTTACAGAACCTCCAAATAGTTTTATTCCACATGGTACACTGAAATTTTTTCCATTTTCATATAATTCTGCATAAGCACTATATTCTATATTTGACCAAGAATTTGCTTGTAAGTTATAAAAACTGTTTGGATCAACTGAAACCGACATTACTGGTAAAGTATGATTTTCATTTACTATATAACTTTTTGTTATTACATTACTGTTTAATTTCCCGTCTTCTATATTAATAACTTTTAAAACAGTAGTTTTATCTATAAAAATAGGACTTTTATATACTTTTGAATAAGTAGTTGGAGAACTACCATCTAGAGTATAATAAATAGTCCCAGGTGCAGAAAGAGCAACTTCTAAAGAATCTACATTATTATAAACTCCAGAAGAAACACTTATCTGAGGATCTGATGATATATTTCTAGTACCAGTGGAGTTACTAGCTTTTGGGGTTGGATTACTTATATAGTAAAAACCATTTTCTCCTCTTCCGTAACTATAACCTAGTGGGATATTTGATACCATTACAGAATCAATTATATCGTTATTTTTAAATAAATATATAGGTTCATTTTCAGAAAGTTTAAAGTTTGAATGGATGTATGAATTATTTGATAAATTAGTGTTTCCAGATGCCATTATAATATAATATTCATTAGGTTTAATTACTACATCAGGTAAATTAAACATTTTTGTATCTTTTGTAGATATATTATAATCTTTAAGATTTATTTCTTTATTGGAATTATTTTTAAGTTCTATCCAATCATAAAATTCTCCACCATTTTGAGGTAAGTATGAGTAATTATTGCTCATTACTTCATTTATAATTATGTCATTATTAGTTTTAAGTGTTTTATTAAATTTTTCTATTCCGTTTTCATCATTTGAATATCCTGGACTGATGATACTTGATGATATAAATTGATTGTTTATTTTTATAAGCGCTAAACCATTTTCTAAATTTTTATATTCTTGTTTTTCAACTATTTTCCCATTTTTAGAAAGTATTACTATGCCATTTTTAGATTCTAATTTAAAATTAGTTTCTATTATATTTGAGTTTTTATTTCTACCAGAAGTATATAAAACTATTATTTCGTTTGGTTTAAGTATTTTATCAGGTAGATTGTATTCAAATATTTCATCTATGCTACCAGACAATGTATAATTTTTTAAATTTATATCTTCTTTACTTGTATTTATTAATTCTATGTAACCGAAATAATTATTTTCTATTTTAAAGTTTCCATCATTTTTAGGTAGAAATTCATTTATTTTTAATCCGTCCTCTTTTCCTTCAAGTGATGAAATATAATTATTATATCCTTCTATAGTATTTACAAACCCAGGTGTAACCTTATCAAAAGTATGCCAATTACCATTTAAATCTCTTCCAATAGATTGATTTTTATTTAAATATGTAGTTTCAACAGCATCGATTACTTTACCATCAGAACTTGTTAAAGCAATTGTTTCACCGCCACTACTTTTAAGTTTGAATGGGGCATACAAACCTTCTTTTTTTTCTCCGCAAAGATTTATTATTAAGTATTCATTGTTTTTAATTGATATATCTGGGAATACCCATTTTACAGTTTTTTCTGCATCACTTAATCCATAGTTTTTAAGATTTATTTCATTATTTTCACCATTATATATTTCTATAAAATCACAAACACTGCCGTCATCAGAAGCATATATTCCATTGTTAGAAGTCATAATTTCGTTTATTACTAGTTTTGATATGCTGCTAGTACCATTTTGTTCAAGACCTTTAACTTCTAATGAATTTTTATGTTCTATAAAAGTATTCAGTACTATAAATGCAATAACAATTAAAGAACAAATAATTATGAATAAATAATTTTTTTTAAATTCTTCCTTTTTTATTTCAAACATATTGCATAACCTCTACTTAATAAATATTATCATATAAATTGTAATATATCAATAAAAATATATTTAAAATATTAAATGAATTTGACATAATATTAGTAAGGTGTTAGTATAATTAAAGTTAAATATGAGGTGATATTTTGAAAAACTTACAAATTTATAAATTTCCTAAAAAAAAGTATAAAATGAGTTACAAATTAAAGAAAAATTGCGCAATTATAATGTCCTTGGTAGTTACATTTGTTGCTAGCAGTGTTACTTCATGTCAAAATGAAAATGTATATAAAAATAAAAAGACAAATGCTAATTACTATAGTGATGAAAATAATTTTAATAATGAAAGTAGCATACAACATAAAATATACACAAAAGTTTATAATATGAAAAACAGTTAAAGTTTATTAAAAAAATTTAAATAAAGAAAAAATGTATTATTTTTGTCTTTTTTTTTTAAAATAATTATTGTATACTATATATGATTAAGGTAGGAGATTAATATGATTTTAAGAAAACCATATGCATTCTTTATAAAACATTTTAAATTATTCCATTTAATAATGTTAATATTTTTAGGAATTATTACATATAGAACAAATTTGGTTAGAAATTTTTTTAATGAATATTTAAGTCAAGTTGCATATGTAATACAACCTAATATTGCTCAAGGTTTATTTTCTAATTTTACTTATTTATGGGCAGGTATTGTAATAGTAGCGTCAATAGTTATATTTATAGTAATGAATAAGAAAGAAAAACCCGTATTATTTTACGCTTTAAATATGCTTTTAGTTTTCTCAACAGTTGTATTTTTAATATATTCTCAAGTTGTAATACATACATTACAAAGTGAGCTTATGTCACAAACCATTTTAAGGGCGGTTAGGGATATAAGCAATATACTTGTACTTGTACAAACGGTATTCTTAATTGTAACTTTTGTAAGAGCAACTGGCTTTGATATTAAAAAGTTTGATTTTGGTAAAGATTTATCAGAATTAAATATAAGTGAAGAAGATAGTGAAGAATACGAAGTTCAATTTGATTTTGATAAGAATGATGCAAGAAGAAATTTATTAAAGAATAGAAGAGAATTTAAATATTTTTTACTTGAAAATAAAAAAATGATAATTATATTTATTAGTCTTATACTATTAGTAATAGGTATATTTGTATATGTTAATTTTTTAAGATTTTCAAAAACATATAGTGTTGGTACAGCTTTCCAAACAGAAGATTTTTTATTGAAAGTAACAGGTTCGTATATGACACAAAATGATTATAAAGGATCAAAGACGACTGATAATATATTAGTTGCAGTAGGATTGGAAATACAAGGGGCAAATACTATAATAAATACATCTAAAACTCAATTAAAAGTTGGAGATGCAATATATTATCCTGTTGATAGTAAATATAATGAAAAGTTAATAGACTTAGGTAAAGTTTATAATTCAGAGCAATTATCAGAAGGAACAAATAACTATGTCTTGGTTTATGAAATACCAGAAGCTTTGAAAGATAAAAAAATTTCATTTTCATATTTAGATAATTATACTAGAACTATATTTGGAGAAAAATTTGAAGAAAATAAAGTAAAGTTAAATCCAATTAATATTGATGAAAATAAAACTGAAATATCTTCTAAATTAGGAGATAAAATGGATTTTAATAGTGATTTTATTAAAGGTAACCTTACAATAATAAATTATGAGTTAAAAGATATGTTTGTTAATAAGTACAATACTTGTATAAAATCAGGAGAGTGTTATGATTTAAATCAATATTTACAGCCAAGTTTTACTGGATATGAAGATAAAACTATTTTAAAAATAAATGGTAATTTAAATTATGATGATACTTCTATTATAAAAGACGGTTTATTTGATTTGATTTCTAAATATGGAAAAATTGTTTATGTTATTGATAATAAACCTTATTCTACAAAAAGCGTAAAATCTACGAATTTTTCTACAGTAAAAGATAATTCTAATTACTATGCGGAAGTTCCTAAAGAGATAGAAA
The DNA here is from genome assembly GCA_947623925.1 of uncultured Bacilli bacterium. Lineage (GTDB taxonomy): Bacteria > Bacillota_I > Bacilli_A > RF39 > UBA660 > UMGS872. The sequence continues at coordinate 293 of CANQID010000035.1, read as the reverse complement.
AAGCTTCTAGAATAGACATAGTTATTAATGTTAGAAATAGTCAGTATATATATAATTTGAAATAATTAAAGGGTAATTCCCTTTTTTTGTATATTAAGAATTTAATTTGTAAAAAATAAAATATCAGTTTTTAATTTACTAGTTTTTCAGTTGTATTTGAAAAACTTTATTTTTTTTTATTAATTATTTACAATTTTATACGAATAAAAATCAAATTGTTGAGTTATAATACATATGTCACAAAAAAATAAATAAAAAAAGATACCATCTGGTATAATTAAGTTGAAGACAAA
>CANQID010000034.1 GCA_947623925.1 uncultured Bacilli bacterium | reverse complement strand
AACATAAATAAATTTTTTCATATTTATGTTTTGTATCATAAGAAGTTTAAAGTTTACACAAACTTTACGATACTCTCCCTTTTTTACATATTTATACATTAACTTTTATTTTCTTTTTCATTCTAATATCATCACCGAAAAAGTAACAAGCATTGTAATTACCAATTATTCTAGAAACAATACGTTCTTCATAAACATCATATAAATCTTGAAGTGATAAATTTGTAGAAATAATTGTTTTAGTAATTTTATTATCTTGATTAAGTAATCTAGTATTTATAATATTAAATAATTCTGTTATTTTTAAAAGATTTTTTGTTTCTGTTCCTAAATCATCAATAATTAGTAAGTCAACTGTGTTAATTGCATTTGCAATGTTGTTATCAGTTTTTCCAAATTTATAATCGATAATAGAATCAAGCATTACAGGAGCAGTTTGATATAGAACAGTTTTTCCTTTTAAAATAAGTTCATTTGCAATACAAGATGAAAGAAATGTTTTTCCGAGCCCTGGACTACCACAGAAAAGTAAATTACTTTCTTTAGGGTCATTAAAGTTTTCTATAAATCTATCACACATTTTTCTTATTGATAATATATTTTGTCTTGGAGATATTTTCTTTCCATACTTTTCTTGATTTACTTCATCAGAGTAGAAATCTAATTTAAAATTCTTAAATGTCTGATTCTTTAAATCGTAGATATTAGAATTATTATATTCTAAATTATATAATTCTTGCTTTATACAACTGCATAATTCGTTACCATTTTCTCCTTTTACATATCCAGTATCTTTACACTTTTTACATTCGAAAATAGGTTCCAAGTCTTTAGGGGTTAAACCATTATCCTTTAAAATTGCAGTTCTTCTTTTTTTCATTTCAGCTATTTTTTTATTCAATTCATCTATAATTTTTTTATCATCTTGAGTAGTTAATACAGCTTTAATTGATTGAATAGACAATGTACTTATATCATTATCTATTTTTTCTAATTCTGGTATCTTATCATAAAGCTCATACTTTTTATGTTTTGCAGCTAAAATAGCTGAATTTCTCTTTTGATCATATTTTATTAAAAGAGATTTTAAGTTGTCTGTATTCAATAAATCACCACCTTAAATATTACTATAAAAATTATTTAAATCATCATATGGTCTTTGAGTAAAACTTGAAGATTTCTTTTTATTATCCATCTTTTGTACAGGTTTATTTTTTTGATTTTCAATATAAACCAAAATTTTGTCAACAGAATTTAATCCTTTTTCATGCCAATCTGATAGAATTTTATCTATATATTCAAAGCTAGGATTAAATTTAGATGTAGTCTTTTTTAAGGCAATTTCAATTATATCCATATCATATCCAAAAGTAATATTCCATTTAGTAACGTAGGCTTCTTCATATTCAGAAAGATTTCTAGATAATCTAAGTTTTTTCTTGATGGCATTAGAAATTGTTTTTACTTTTTCTTGTTTTTGATAATACAAATCTAAATCAGCAAAAGTCTTAATTTTGTTTTTATTCCAAGCTTCAGCAACTGTAGAAATATAAGATCTATGTAATGCTGATTTGTTAAAACAATATCTAAATAAGGCAATCATAACTTCTTCATCAAAGCCATATTTCTTAAACCATAAGTCAATATCACCATACCAAGAGGGAGACATTACACCTTGGAAAAATTCATTATTAATTGTATCAATAGCAGTTGCTCTACTTTTACTTTCAGCAACCTTTTTAATATCTGTTGCAGACATTGTTATTTTTGGTTTATAAACTTTGTTAAGTTCAATTTCTTGCAAATTTGTAACAATAAATCCTTGATTTTTTCTAATTAGTAAGCCAGCGTCTTCCCAATATTTAATAGCATCTTGTATAGCTTTTAAAGGAAGTTCAAGCTTTTTAGATAAATCATTTATCTTAACATCTTTATTATACTTAGATAAGAAAAATAAATACAAATATACTTTAACAAAATCCCCACTAGCTTGTGACATATATTCTGTAAAAAATACATCAGGAATATTAGTTTGAGAGAATATTAAAGACATATCATTTTGCTCTAATTTCATATTTAAGTTCCTCCTATCACAAGTATATTTATCGCAGATTATATCATTAAAAGTCGGTTTTTACAACTATTTATATAAATAAATTTTAGGCTTTATGAAATACTTAATTATATAATATAAAGAGTATAAAATATTTTCATGATTAAAGCCAACTATACTAAATAAAAAAATAGGAAAGTAGAAAATAACTATGAAAATTATTTTCAAATTTATTGAATTTAGTATTGCGTTAAAAAATGAAAATACTAATAAAAAATATAAAATATTGAAAATGGCAGTTGGATAATCAAGTACTCCTAAAATTTTGTTTTTAAAATTATAATTAGTTGGAAATATATATTTCATAAAAATTATTCCTTTCTTGTAGAAATTGTTATAGTAGGAGATAGATTAATTTGAACAAATGTTACCACAGAACCAATATATAGGTAAAAATTAAGTAAATTACTTTTTAAATAATGAAGCCATATAGTTTAGATTGCTAGATATTTCAACACTCAATCCTCCAAACATTTCTCTAACATAACTATTTATTTTTGTAAGTAGATATATTCCTGAAACAATTAATATTTTATTTGAATTATCTATTGAAAAAATAACCATTATTATTAAAGGAAAGAAAGCCTGTAGCACTAAGATTGAAAATAAACATCTTGACCATGAACGAAATATCCATGATGTAGTAGAGTTAATTAAACTTAAAAAAGCAAAAGGTGAAAATAAAATTAAAACTTGAATTAAAACATATCTTAAAGAATATGTAAAAAGTAAATTGACTAAGCCTACACTTATAAAACTTTTTAATAATCCATCTAAGGAAAATATATTTAAAGAATTATCTTCAATAGATAAATTAGAATTTATATTAGAAATTAGACTAGAAAATGTTATTTCATTTCCTGTAATTGACTTTCCAATTTCTTGAATTGAAGCGGATATTAAATAGTTTATATTCAAAACTTGCTCAATTATAAAATAAGAAAAATTTATTATAATTGAAAAAATTAGTAACTTAAAAACAAATTGATAAGGTTTTTCTATATTAGCTTCAGTATAATGAGAGTAAAATAATCGTACACAATAGTATATAGATATACCGAACTAACATAGCATCTGTCAAATAAATCAACCCATTTTTTCCACTTGCTCCAAGAACTTTTTCAAAGAAGTTATTTGAAATAATATTCTTATCAATAAAAGCTATATTGTCTAAATTAGTATAAATTGTATTATCTATTGAAGAAAAGAGATTGCTAAATATGGTGTTAATTGTTTCAATTATAATATTTACAATTTCAGATTGTTCCAATATTCCTCCTTAAATTAAAGATTTAATAGCTTGTAAAATCAAATCCAAAGCTAATAAAAATCCATAAGAAAATAAAGATCCTCTTATAATTTTTTTAGAAGTCCTAATTTTTTCTTCATCGCCAAAACTAAATTTTTTCATAAAAACGCCAACACCGACAGCAACTGCTGCAGCTGGAGTTGCTAATTTAAGAAACCAATCTTCTATATCTTCAAAAGCATTTGTTAAAGTTGAAACTATTTTAGGAGTTGCTGCAAATGATTGATTTTCTAATAAAATAATACATATAAGAATAGTAAATAAAATTAAATATATTTTTTTAATATTTTTCAATAAATAGCCTCCTTATTTAAAATATGGTATCATATCTAACTTTTGAGGTTTTAGAATTTTATCACCATCAGATAAAAAAGCTAAGCACTTAAAAGTAGACAATTCTTGCGTAAAAAATCTATAATCATATTCATAATCAAATTGTGTATATGAATTTATACTTTCAGATATATTTGAATCAGTAGAAATAAATTTTTTTGTAAGATAATTGTAAGTACTTTCTTTAGAATTTTCAGAAATAGTTTTAGAAAGTCTTTCTTTTTCCTTTTTTCCAATTTGTTTTTGTATATCTTCAATAGTAAAAATATCATCACATCTAAACCACAATTTATTTACTAAGTTTTGTATTATAACTTTAGTTGAATATTGATTATTTAAAGTATTTAAAATAGATGTATAACTTTGAGTAGCAACAATATTAATGCATTTTGATTCCCTGCTTTGAGAGAAAAAAGATGCATCAGAAGAAGTGACATATTCTTGATATTCATCTGATATGAAAACAGAAGGTCTAACATTTTTATTATCATTTGCTAATTGTTTTAATATATCTGTCTGATAATCTAGTTTTAAGTAAGCAGCAATTATTTTAGAAAGATTTTGATATTCGGCAATATTCATATTTAAAACTACAATTTTTCCAGACTTTATAACATCTTCAAAACCAAAGAAACTTTCATTAGATTTTGCTGGACAAAAAGTATTTTTTATGTCTAAACTAGAAACAAAACAATTTGTTATTCTAGTTATTTCAGATTTTAAAATATTGTAAGTTCTACTGTCTAATGAAAAATAATCTTTCTCTAAGGTAGAAATAGCAGAATATAAATCAAATACATTTGATGTAGTTAAAATATTTGATAAAAAAATCTTTCTTGTATCTGATATTTTTTCTTCATAATAAGCTTTATCTGTAACTAATTTGTGAATTTCCTCAAAAGTAACATATCCATGATTATAAATCCTACAAAATTTAATGCACGCTTCCAAAATTTGTTCAGATTTATCTAACCAATAAGATTCTGTATTATTTGGAGAAAACAAAGTCAAAATTTCTTTTAGTCTATTAGCTAAAACAGATGATTTTAGATTAGGTTTATCAAGTGGATTATAAGTATATTTTCCTCCGTAGTTCAATTACAATTACATCATCTAATCTATTAAGGGCTTTAGCAAATTCAATTACCTTAGAATAATAGTTTCCTTTAACATCAAGAATTAAAAAACTAAGTTTTTTATCATTATCAAAATTATAACTAATTAGTTGCTTAGTAAAAGGGTAGAGGGCAGAGGAAGTTTTGCCAGATCCAATTGTTCCTGTGACTAAAATATTTTGATATAATCCTTTTTCAGAAATATAAACATTATTTTTATTCTCATCATTACCAACTAAAAGGCCAAATGTAGGGACTTTTTTCTTTTTGTTATCTACAGTTCTATTTGTACGAAAAATAGAATATAACAAATTTAATATAATAAATATTGAGATAATTAAAGAAATAATAAAAACAAGTTTTGTAATATTCCATAGGTAAACATCTTCAATTAGAAAATTAAATATTTTGAAATGACTATAATAATTTAAATTTGTAGATGTTAAAATTGGTTTATAAAGCAAAAAGCTTAGAATTAAAATTATTAACTCAATTAGTATAAGTATAAAGTAAATGTTTAATTAACCTCCTTTTTCATTTTTATTTTTAATTTGGTACCTTGTAAATTTTGAAAAAATAAACATTGAATCAAATTATAGAAATAATAAAAGCAAATGAAAATATTAAAAATTAGATTGATAAAAAATAAATCTAATAAAGTAAAAATATAAAATCACTCCTTCCAATATCTGGCATTATATACCAAATTTTATAAAATGTCTATACTTTTTTGAAAAAATGTGTTAAAATATTTAAATAGTAGTTATTATTCACAGCAATAAAAGTTAATTAAATTGAATAGTAACAAATATAAAATTAAAATTTAGGAGGTTATTATGGAAATAAATAAAGATACTAAAATAGGAGAACTATTAGAAAAAGCTCCAGAAAAGGTTGATATATTATTAGAAGCGGGTATGCATTGTATTGGATGTCCCGCATCTCAAGAAGAAACTTTAGAAGAAGCTTGTTTAGTTCATGGAATAGATGTAGAAGAGGTATTAGAAGAAATAAACAAATAAAAAACAAAAAAGAGGTTTTTTAACCTCTTTTTTGATGTAAGAAATATACATTTATTGACAATATGGGCTATTTCATGTTACAATTATATTGTAACATTTCAATTCGACCATTCGCGTGATGTTACCATAGAAATAATAATAAAGAATGTTGAGAATCTTTCTTTATGAATGGCAAAATTTTAACCATAGCAAAATTATGGTTGTTTTTGCTGTTTATAGAAGGGAGGTTTTTTTGTATTATACAACCAAATATTATTAAAGGAGAGAATTAAATATGAAAAAAAATGAATTAGAATTTTATGAAAATGTAGGAAATTGGGACTTTTCAATGATTGATTATGAAAAGGAAATTTTGACAAATTGGGACTATTACAAAAAAATAAGTGAAAATGTTGATGAACATTCTTTATGCTTAGATTTAGGAACAGGAGCAGGAGAAAATATATTAAAACATTATCCAAAGGTTGGAATGATAATAGCAACAGATTTTTCAAAAGAAATGATAAAAACTGCAAATCAAAACTTAAAAAAATATCCAACAAAAAATGTAAAATTTATCATGATGGATAATTTAAATATAACATTTCCAAAAAACATTTTTGATTTAGTTTCAGCTAGACACACAATAATAGATGCATATCAAATACACAATTGTTTAAGAGAAAATGGAACCATTGTAATAAGAGGAGTAGATAAAGATGATTGCTTAGAACTAAAAAAGATATTTAAAAGAGGGCAAGGACAATATGACACCATTTCTATTTCAGATTTAGACTATGCAAATCTAAAAGAAGCAGGATTTAGAAACATTGAAAAAGTTCAAATTGTTGTTAATGAATATTACAAAGCGGAAAAAGATTTAATGGCATTATTATTAAAAACACCTATACTTGAAAGAGTAACTAAGAATAATGAAAAGGAAATATTACCAATAGAAAAAGATTTATTTGATAAATATGTAAAACAATTCAAAACAGACAGGGGAATTCTATTAAAAAGACTTTACTATGGTATAACTGCTAATAAATAAAACTTAAGGAGCAACCGATTAAGAGTCAGTTGCTCCTTAAAAATTTTTTATATATTCCATCCACCATTTATTTGAATAATTTGTCCAGTAATATATGGATTGTTTTCTAAGAATAAAACACAAGAAGCTATTTCAGAAACTGTTCCCATTCTTTTTAAAGGTATTTCTTTATACAAATCTTCCTTTTCATCATTAGATAAAAAAGAATTCATATCTGTATCAATTATTCCTGGAGCAATACCATTTACTCTAATATTAGATAATCCAAGTTCTTTAGCAAGAGATTTAGTCATAGCATCCAAGCCGGCTTTACTAACAGAATAAGCCATTTCACATGAAGCCCCAGTTGTTCCATATATAGAAGATATATTTATTATATGTCCACATTTTTGGTTAATCATATATTTTAATACTTCTTTACTAGCATAAAAAGCAGAATATAAATTAGTTTTTAATATATTATCAAATTCTTCCACGCTTGTATCAGTAACAGTTTTAACTAAATCAATCCCTGCATTATTTACAAGTAAATCTATGTGTTTAAATTTCTTCATTGTATAGTCGATTAAATCTTTTACTTCATCATATTTTGAAACATCTGCTTTATAAGTGAAAACATTAGAATAATTATTAGCAATATTTTCTGCTAATTCTTTTGATTTATTGTAATTTAAAACAACATTATATCCATTTTTAGATAATGTTTTCACAATTTCTGCACCTATTCCACGTGAAGAACCGGTTACTATTGCTACTTTATTTTGAATATTTTTTTCTTGATTTTCTTCCATTTTTATTAGCTCCCTTATATGTACTAGTTAATGAATGACAATTAGGACAAAGTAATAATAAATTTGATTCTTTATTATTCATATAATTACCATCAACATGTTCTATTTCAAGAGGAATAGTATGTGTAAAAGGATTTACTTCACTCCAACCACATAGACAACATTTATTATTATATTTTTTAAACAAATAAGTTTTTATATACATAGAAGTTTGATAATTTCCTCTTATACCACTTTCTAAACCTTTTTTCCAATTATCAATATATTTTTTGTATTGATATTCTTTTTGACAAGAATTAGAACAAAATTTTTTATTTTTATCTAAAGTTTTACCACAATTTAAACAAATCATAAAAACTCCTTAATAAAAAAATAAAAGCCAATAACAATAGTTAAACTAAAATCATCGACTTTTATAATGGAGCCACTTGTCCGATTTGAACGGACGACCTACTGATTCATACCACTACAATTTTCATTGCCATTTTTAAAAT
>CANQID010000033.1 GCA_947623925.1 uncultured Bacilli bacterium | reverse complement strand
CTATATCTTCTTGATCGATATAATTAGGTTTGTCTTTCTTTCCACCTAAATACCCATAGGCAATATTAAAAGTATTCTGACTATTACAATACGGACAATTAGCTTTTCCCATCTAATTCCTCCAAATTCCATGAGTTTTTAAACAAAAAAGCTTTTAATTCTTGTTTTTCGACATGTGTCTTTCATCGGAGTAATAATGGGTGAATTTTTAGTTTCAAAAGAAGGAATAGGGTATTTAATTATGTATGGCTCACAAGTATTTAATTTGGATTTAGTTATAACAGGAATAATAATTTTGTGTGTTGTTGCAGTGCTTATGTATTATATAATTCTTTATATCGAGAAAAAACTAGTTAAATCGAATAACTAGTTTTTGTTTTCCTTTAAATATCTTTCATATAATTGATCCATTGATGACATATATTTTTCATCTTGTTTAATTCTAAATTTTTCATATTCTTTATTTGCTTTTTCTAAAGCTTGTTTATGAGAAATGTTACCAGAATTTGACAAAATTTCTTTTTTTCTAAATTTCAGTAAGTCATCGGTTGCATCAATCCATTTTTGCATTGTCATTAAATTATGTTCATTAGCCATATCTTCAGCATAGTCTAAAAACAAATTTGTCAAACTTTCTAATTTTTTTATTTCTTCATTATTCAAATAATTTTTAGCAATACTAATATCACATTTCATGATTTTACCATTTGGTGAATGCTTCCAATTAGTAAGCCCAAGATGTTCTTTATTAGAATTTACTCTTTCATATATAAGTTCTGCTGCAGTATGACCAGATATAGCATAATGAAGTTTATTTTGAACGATTTTAAAAAATGCATATGCTTCTTCAGAGTCTTTATTGTAATCAATACTTGTACTTTCAAATAAATCGGTAATTTTTTGATAAAGTCTTCGTTCACTTAAACGAATTTCTTTAATAGTCTCAAGTAATTCATCATAATAGTCTTTTCCAAATTTAGGACCATTTTTCATTCTTTCTACATCTATTTTAAAGCCTTTGATAATATAATCTTTTAAAACATTAGTTGCCCATATTCTAAATTGTGTTGCTTTCTTAGAGTTTACTCGATAGCCTACAGCAATAATAGCATCTAAATTATAAAATTCTATATTTCTTTTAATATTACGATTACCTTCTTTTTGAACTACCGAGAAAATCTCGGTAGTTGTAATTTTATCCAATTCTTTATCTAAAAAAATATTTTTTAAATGTAATCCTATATTATCTTTAGAGCAATCAAATAATTCAGCCATACTTTTTTGGGTAAGCCATATTGTTTCATCTCTTAAAATAACATCTATATTAACTTTTCCATCTTTAGTTTCATATAAAATAATATTACTTTCTTGCATTTTAACCTCCTTGATAACAACATTATATAACACGAACTTTTGTTTGACAATATATATTTTTAAATTATTTTAATTTGTGATTTATACAAGTATTATGTAGTAAAAAAACAAACAATGTTTGTTTTTGATAAAATAAATTATTTTATTTGCAGTAATTTATTAATTCATTATGTGTTTTTTTACTATTTTTTTCTAATACCCAATATTCGTTATCTTCATCAAAATAACATCTATACACATCATAAAATGGTGTATCATAATAAATAACATTACCAATATAAGTAGTTCTAATTCTAAACATTGGGGCTTCTTTATTAAGTTTTACATTTATCCAATCAGTTAATAATAATAATCCCATAGACATAGTAAAAATTAATATAATAAGTAATAATCGTTTATACCATTTTATATTTTTTAATATTCTTGAAATGCCTATCATAAATATCATTATTCCAAATACAGAATAAATAGAACTCCAACTACTTTCACTCGGAAAAATCATGATTGAAGATAAAGAAATAAATAACCCAAATATAATTATTATTAAAGAAATAGTTTCACTATATTTGTTTATTTTTTTAGTAGAATAATTAATAGTATTAACAATATTTTCTTCAAATTTATTTTGATATTCTTCTTTATTTAATTTCTCGCCACTTAATAATTCGTTAATAGTGATATCAAGTATTTCACATAATGGTTTAAATAATGATAAATCAGGCATATTTTTACCATTTTCCCAATTGCTAATTGAGCGGTCTGTTACATTTAATTTCTCTGCTAATTGTGATTGAGTTAAATTTTTTTCTTTTCGTGCATTTGCAATAAACTTTCCTATTTTATTTTGGTCCATAATTTTGCTCCTTTCACATTAATTTTATAATGTAAAAGCATATTTTAACATGAAATATAACTTGAGTTATAAGTATAAAGGTTTATTTATTTTTTATTTGAATCAAATCAGACTTTATTTAATACATACATATTTTTAATATTAATTTATTTTATCTATATATTCACTTAATTCTTTTGGCATATACCTTTGACCTCTAATTGCATTTACTCCAAATTTTTTAAGTTCATTAAATGGTATTTGTCCTTTTTCGAATCTTTTTATTAAATCCATATACATAATTTTTTTAATTTTTAAATTTTTATCTTTATATTCATATGGAATATTAACTTCTTTTACTTTGAATTTGTACATAATAGATGAGTATGGATATCCAACATATAAATATACTATATCATTTATTTTAATACTTGTATTTTGTTTCCACATTATTGTATTGTTTTTCTTTAAAGCTTTTTCTATATCAAAGTATTTTGGATTAGCAGGTACTATCCATTCATTTGTATTTGTCGAATATGAATAACTTTTATCAATCAAATCCATTATTTTATTATCAGATAATGTATCATCTGAAATAATTGTAATCCAATTTTTTTTATTCATATGATAAGCAGGGTAAAATCCTTTTTGTTTTAATAATTCTTGAACTTCAATTGGATTAAGTTTTATGTCAATTATTTCAATTTCTCCAATACCTTTTTTTTCTAATTTGTTTTTATCAATGTTCATTATTATTGCATACCATTTTTTACTATATTTATTTTTAAATGTAGCAAAACTGGGAAACTTTTCCCATTCAAATTGTGGTTCATCATCATATTTTTGTTTAATTAAATTTAAAATTCTGTTTGTTTGTTCATATTTGAAAGGATTTATATAAAAACAATTGTTTCTTATATCTTCTAATACATTTTTAAATTCATATCTTACTTGCTCTACAAAAGAACCTGTATTGTTTTTAATTCTAAAATTTGTATATTCTTCTTTTGAATATAGGTCATATATTTTTCCTTTAATAATACCTTCATTATTTATTTCAATATAAATTTTAAAAGTATCATTCATAATATTTTTATAATATTTATATAAGTTATTTTCCTTTATAAAACCATATTTACTTAATTTATTAAAATCAATTTTATAATTTTTAAATAATTCTTCTTCGATATTCATATTTAACTCCATATCTAATTTAGTGTATACTTGTTTTCTTCTTTTATTATACTACAATTTTAATAAGAAAATATAGTAAACAAATTTAATCATTTGATTTTTATTTTTTATAATTTGTGCTAAAATGATATAGGTGGTAGCATGAAGTTAGATGGATACAATGATAAACAAATAGAAGCAATAAAGCAAACTGAAGGACCATTACTTGTTTTAGCAGGCGCAGGAAGTGGTAAAACAAAGGTTTTAACAACGCGAGTTGCTTATTTAATAGAGGAAAAAGGAGTATATCCTCAAAATATACTTGCGATAACATTTACAAATAAAGCAGCAAGAGAAATGAAAGATAGAATATTTGATATGTTAGGGCTTCAATCTAAAAGTATTCAAATATCTACTTTTCACTCATTTGGATTACTTCTTATAAAACAAAATTATGATAAATTAGGTTATAAATCTAATTTTACAATATTAGATAGTGATGATACATTAACTGTTATAAAAAAAATAATAAAAGATATGAACTTAGATAATAAAATATATAATCCTAAAGCGATTAGAAATATTATAAGTAGTTCTAAAAATGAGTTAATTGATTCAAGTAAGTATGAAAGATTTGTAAATACTGACTATGATAAAAATGTTTATGAAATATTTAAAAAATATGAACTTAAATTAAAGATAAGTAATTCATTGGATTTTGATGATTTATTAATTCAACCAATAAACTTATTTAGAAGTTATCCAGATGTTTTAGAAAAGTATCAAGAAAAATATAAATATATTTTGATAGATGAGTACCAAGATACAAATGAAGCACAATATATTCTTGTTAAAATGTTATCTCAAAAGTATAAAAATATATGTGTAGTTGGAGATGAGTCACAATCTATATATTCATTTAGAGGGTCAAATTATAGAAATATTTTGAATTTTGAAAACGATTTTAAAGACGCAAAAACAATATTACTTGAACAAAATTATAGGTCTACAAAAACAATTTTAAAGAGTGCGAATAATCTAATAAAAAATAATAAACAGAAAAAAGATAAAAATTTATGGACAGAAAATGAAGAAGGAAATAAAGTAAATTATTATAGGTCTAATGATGAAAAAGATGAAGCCTTTTATGTAGTAAATGAAGTAAAAAAATTAATAGATGAAGGTGTATCAAAAGAACAAATTGCAGTATTGTATAGAACAAATGCTCAATCAAGAACAATAGAGGAGGCTTTTTTAAGAGAAAATATCCCATATAAAGTTGTTGGTAGTTTTTATTTCTATAATAGAAAAGAAATAAAGGATTTGATTTCTTATTTAAGGTTAATTTATAATCCAGATGATGATGTTAGTCTAACAAGAGTTATAAATGTGCCTAAAAGAAAAATAGGAGATAAAACTATACAAGATATTACAACTAAAGCAATTTTAGAATCAAAAAGTATGTTTGAAGTTATTACATCTGGTAAAGAATTAGAGTTTAAAAATATTATATTAGATTTGATAAAAGAAAAAGATAATTGTTCTTTAACTGAATTAGTTGATTTAATTTTAGATAAAACAGGTATTAGACAAGAATTGGAATCAGAAAATACTATAGATTCTGAAATAAGACTTGAAAATTTAGAGGAATTTAAGTCAATAACTAGAAATTTTGAAGAACAAATGGGTATAGTTTCACTAGAGGAATTTTTAGATGAAATAAGTTTAGTTTCAGATATAAGTGAACATAATGATTCAACTGATGTTGTAACTCTTATGACTGTTCATTCTTCAAAAGGTCTTGAATTTGATAATGTGTTTATAATAGGTTTAGATGAAGGTGTTTTCCCACATAGAAATTCCTTTGATACAAATGATGCTTTAGAAGAAGAAAGAAGATTATGTTATGTCGCACTTACAAGGGCTTGTAAAAATTTATATTTAGTTAATTCTAAGAGAAGAATGTTATATGGAATGGATTCAATGAATCCACCTAGTAGATTTATAAATGAAATAGGTGAGGAAAATTTAGATATTAAAAGCTCAGAAAAAGTGGTACAAGAAAAATTTGACAAGTCTAAAGTTATCGATGAAAATGTAGAATATAAACTTGGTGAACATATTATTTATGATGCATTTGGAGAGGGTGTAATTGTAGGTATAAGTGATAAAGTACTTACCGTTGCTTTTGAACATAAGATAGGAATAAAAACTTTAATAAAAGGACATAAGAGTATAAAGAAAATATAATGAATGATTATTTAAAAAAATTGTGGTATAATTTTATTGGAGGGATTTTATGATTATATTAGATTTTATGGAAACTGTATCAAAGTGGGGAGATCAATTAAAAACATGGCTTAGTGAAGCATTCAAAAATCCATTATTTTTACTTGTATTTTTTGGAGCAGGAATTTTATTATTTAAAGTTGTATATGATGCTTTAAATAAACAGAGATAAAATATGAAGAAAGTTAGAAAAGCAGTTATTCCTGTTGCTGGAATGGGTACTAGGTTTTTACCTGTAACCAAATCAGTTCCAAAAGAAATGTTACCAATAGTGGATATACCGTCATTACAATATATAGTTAATGAAGCCATTGAAAGCGGTATAGAGCAAATACTTTTTGTTACTTCTCCTTATAAAAAATGTATTGAAGATTTTTTTGATAGAAATTTTGAATTAGAGTCAAGATTAGAAAAAAGTGGTAAAATCAAACAATTAAATATGGTTAAAGATATATCAAGTTCATGTCAGTTTTTTTATATAAGACAAGGTGAACCATTAGGAAGTGGACATGCGGTAAAATTAGCGAAAGAATTTATTGGTAATGAGCCATTTGCTGTTATGTATGGTGATGATCTAATGAAATCAGATGTGCCTGTATTGAAACAATTAATAAATTTGTATGAAAAATATGATTGTAATGTTATTGGTGTTCAAAAAGTTAGGCATGAAGATGTATATAAGTATGGGATAATAGAATATGAAAATTTAGAAACAAAAAAAATAAAATCATTAGTTGAAAAACCAAAAGTTGAAGAAGCACCAAGTGACAATGCAGGAGTTGGAAGATATATTGTAAAACCTGAAATATTTGAAGAATTAGATAAATTACAAACAGGTGTTAATGGTGAATATCAATTTACTGATGCAATGATATCTCTTATGAAAAAGCAAGATTTTTATGCTTGTGAATTTATGGGCACTTATTATGATATAGGTAATCAATTAGGCTATTTAAAAGCAAATATAGATTTTGCTTTACATAGGGAAGATATAAAAGATGATTTAAAAGACTATTTAAAAAAAATAGATGTATAAAAACGGTTCTTTGTCAAATAGTGTTGGTAGACAATAAAGTTGATAAATGAATCGAATTATATTGGATGACATAAGTCATCCTTTTATGATGCCTTTAATTAAAAATATTCTAGATACAAAATGATCATATTTTCTATATCCAAAAGCTATTCTTTTTAATGTTTTAATTAAATTGTTTGTTCCTTCAATAATCCCATTGTTAATATCATATTTAAATGAGTTTTCTATGAATTCAATGTTTTCCTTATATAAACTTAGCGCTTGCTTCATTTTATTAGAAATATTGTTATTTGGATGATATACAATGCCTTTAAATTTTTTAAAATTCTTACTTTGAATTGAATCTATAATTCCTTGATAACATTCATAAGTGGCTTTTAATTCTTGATTAGTATTTATCATAAAACTAACCATTTCTTTTTGAGATATATTTTTTTGAAAATGTTTATTATAATGTTTAATTTCTGATAAATCTTTTTCATTTTTAACAATAAGTTTCCATAAGTCTTTTAACTTATTATAATTTTTATTATTCTTTTTACATAGTGAAACTCTAGTTGAATTTAAAGCAACATATACTTGAGTAACAATATGAAATCTATCAATAACAATATTTGCATTCTTAAATAATTTTTTAGCTAGAGATATGTACCCATTGTAGAAATCAGTAGAGATGAATTTAACATTATCTCTTTGAGATTTAGAATATCTTCTGAAATATTTTTCTAAATCTTTAGATTTTCTAGAATCTTGAATATCAAATATATTATGTGAAATGTTATCAACTATAATAAAAGCCATTTTACCTTTAGTATCTTTAGTAGCTTTAAATTCATCCCAATTCATAGATATGGGTAAGTAAGGATGTCTAAGTATAGTATGAGATGAAATTTCGTTTAATTTTCTATTTATTTTGGAAACAGAAACATCTAATCTTTTAGCGATATCTTTTTCACTTTGTTTTTCCATAAGTTCTAGATTAATTTGTAGTTCTGTATTTTTTGATATATTTTTATATCTATCAACTAATGAAGTTTCAGCAATAAATGTATTATGGCAATGTTTACAAAAAAATCTTTGTTTATGTAAAATTAATCTTGTTAAACAATTAGCTTGTTTAGGTATTTTAATAATACAATTTTTCCTAAAGCCCCATTTTATAATATCTTTAGAAGTTTTATTTATAACTTTACAAAAAGGACAACAATCA
Organism: uncultured Bacilli bacterium; assembly: GCA_947623925.1. Taxonomy (GTDB): domain Bacteria; phylum Bacillota_I; class Bacilli_A; order RF39; family UBA660; genus UMGS872. Next base: position 435 of record CANQID010000033.1, on the reverse strand, counting down.
GGATTATAAGTAAGAAAAGCTTCAATAATCTTATAATTTTTACCTTTAATTACCTTATTTTGAATGTTATTAGTATTAATAAAGATATTTTTATCTTCAATATTTAATAAATTTAGTATATAATTATTTATAGACATAAGTTCAGATCCTTTCAATGTTTTTTTGTTCAATTACATTGTATCAAACTTATGTCTTTTTTATAAAGTAAAAGTAGTTATACATTCACCAACACTATTTATTATAGAACCATAAAAACTTTATTAACTTCACTTTATATAAGTGAGGTTTTATTTTTATTATTTTTTATATTATTTCAACCATACTTGACAAAAGTTAAGATAAGTGTGATATTATATAAATAAAGTAGAAAGAAGGAAGTAAATGAGAAAAGGATTTACATTAGTAGAATTATTAGCAGTAATAGTAATACTAGCA
>CANQID010000032.1 GCA_947623925.1 uncultured Bacilli bacterium | reverse complement strand
TCAACAACTTTCATCAAATCTATTTTAATTTTAACAATATTATGATAATATAATAAAATAAAATAGGAAAGGAGAAAACAAGTGTTAAAATTAAAACAAATAAAAAAGGAATACCTTTCAGGTGAAAACAAAGTAGAAGCATTAAAAGGAATAGATATAGAATTTAGAAAAAGTGAATTTGTATCAATATTAGGGCAAAGTGGTTGTGGAAAAACAACACTTTTAAATATAATAGGTGGATTAGATAGATATACAACAGGAGATTTAATAATAAATGGGAAATCAACTAAAAAATTTAAAGATAGAGATTGGGATGCATATAGAAATTATTCAGTAGGATTTGTATTCCAAAGTTATAATTTAATACCACATCAAACAATTTTATCAAATGTAGAGTTAGCATTAACAATATCAGGAGTATCAAGAAAAGAAAGAAGACAACGTGCAATAAAAGCATTAGAAGAAGTTGGACTAAAAGAACATATAAATAAAAAACCAAATCAATTGTCAGGAGGGCAAATGCAAAGGGTTGCAATAGCAAGAGCATTAGTTAATAATCCAGACATTATTTTGGCAGATGAACCAACAGGTGCATTAGATACAAAAACTAGTGTACAAATAATGGAAATATTAAAAGAAATATCAAAAGATAAGCTGATAATAATGGTTACTCATAATCCAGAACTAGCAGAAAAATATTCAACAAGAGTAGTAAAAATATTAGATGGTGTAATTACAGATGACTCAAATCCATATAATTCATCTGAAAAAGAAGAAACTCAACCAAAAGAGGGAAGAACATCAATGAAATTCTTTACAGCATTACACTTAAGTTTAAACAATTTAATGACCAAAAAAGGAAGGACATTATTAACATCTTTTGCTGGAAGTATTGGAATTATAGGAATTGCATTGATTTTAGCAATTTCAACAGGAGTTCAAAATTATATTGATAAAGTAGAAGAAGACACTCTATCATCATATCCTATAACGATTGAAGAAACCACAATAGATATAGCTAGTATGATGGAATCAATGATGGACACAGAAGAAAACACTGAAAATCAAGAAGAAGGAAAAGTATATTCAGCAGATGTAATGAACGAAATGATTACAACTCTTTCAAATAAAAAAGAAAATAATAATTTAACAGAGCTAAAAAAATATATAGAAGCAGGAAACAATGAAATATCAAATAATAGCAATAGTATAAAATATGGCTATAATCTAAATTTAAATGTATATAATGCAGATATAGAAGATAAAATTGTAAAAGTAAATCCAAGTACAGTAATGAACTCTTTTGGAATGGGAGAAATGATAGAAGCACAAAATAATTCTTCAGTATCATCTATGTTTGGAAGCTCAATGATGACTAATACAGATGTATGGATTGAAATGCTAGACAATGAAGAACTTTTAAAATCACAATTTGATTTAGTTAAAGGTAGTTGGCCAAAAGAATATAATGAAGTAGTTTTAATTATAAGAGAAGATGGTAGAATAGATGACTATACATTATATTCACTTGGATTAAAAGACCAACAAGAATTAAAAGACAAATGGAAAGCAGTTGAAAATGGAGAAAAGATAGATGAAACAGAAGAAGTAAAATCATATACATATGATGAATTATTAAATTTATCTTTTAAATTATTGCTAAATTCTGACTATTATCAAAAAGAAAATGGATTATGGATTAACAAAGAAGATGATGAAGAATATCTAAAAAATAAAATAGCAGAAGCAGAAAATATAAAAATAGTTGGTATAATAAAGCAAAACGAGCAAAGCGTAGCATCAACTGCAGTTACAAGTGGAATAGGATACACAAAGAAATTAAAAGAATATGTAATAAATAAATCAAACGAAGCGGAAATAGTAAAAGAACAAAAACAAAATCCAGATATAAATGTATTCTCAGGATTAAAATTCCCTACAGATGAAGCAAATAGCAAATTTGATTATAATTCATTATCAAATGAACAAAAATTAGCTATGAGTAGATTAAGTAGCGAAGAAATTGCCCAAATGATGGAAACATATACAGCAAATGAAAATTCAAGTTATGAAGACAATTTAACTAAATTAGGAGCTGTAGACATAGAAAAACCAACATCAATAAGTATATATCCAAAGAATTTTGAAGCAAAGGATAAAATAGCACAAGCAATAGAAGAATATAATGAAAAACAGACCAATGAAGGAAAAGAAGAAAATATAATAAACTATACAGACTTAATTGGTGTTATGATGGAATCAGTAACACAAATAATAAATACAATTAGTTATGTGTTAATCTCATTTGTTTCAATATCACTAATAGTTTCATCAATAATGATAGGAATAATAACATATATCTCAGTATTGGAAAGAACAAAAGAAATTGGAATATTAAGAGCAATAGGAGCATCAAAAAAAGATATTTCAAGAGTATTCAACGCAGAAACTTTTATAATAGGTTTAATTTCAGGATTATTAGGTATAGGAATAACAATATTATTAACAATACCTATAAATTCAGTAATTTATGCAGTAACAGGAGTTGTTGTTCATGCAATGGTACCATTTAAAGCAGGAGTTGCTTTAGTTATAATAAGTATGGTATTAACTATTATAGCAGGCTTAATACCAGCTAAAATGGCTAGCAAAAAAGATCCAGTTATAGCTTTAAGAACCGAATAGGAAAAGAGGGACTTTTAAGATTGTCCCTCTTGCTATTTTATTATAGGAAAGTTCCCCGAATTTCCCATAATAGAAACAAAAAAGAACTAGATTTATCGCAAACGAAGAAATCTAGCTCAATAAATAATAAATATAAATATATGAATTTAATGAAATTCTAGCAAAAACTTAATCATAAGTCAATAAAAATAAGAAAAAATCTTAAAAATTTAGATTAAAAATTTCTAAATCTTTAAAAGCAGGATCATAAATATTTCTTCCCATAAAATCAAATCTAGAACCATGACAAGGGCAATCCCAAGTTTTATCAGCATCATTCCATGAAAGTAAACATCCCAAATGAGTACAAACAGGCTTTACTGCGTAAATATTTCCGTGAAGTATCTTTATAGATTCCTACTTTCTGGTTATTTATATCTACAATACCACCTGAATTATTTGGTATATCATCAAATGAAACATTTGAATCCTTAAACTTTTTAATAACAATTGATTCTACAGATTCGGTTAACATATTTTTTACTTCAGTTCTATTCTTAATAGGTTTAACACGAGTAGAATCGAAGACATAAGCATATTTATTTTGCTTTCCTAAAATCATATCACAAACAATATTTGCAGCTACATTTGAAGAAGTCATACCCCATTTGTTAAAACCTGTACCTACATAAAAGTTATCCATTACATTAGAAAATTGGCCAATATAAGGTATTTTATCTAAAGTAATACAATCTCTGGTATCCCATCTAAATAAAATTTCACAATTAGGATATAATTGTCTTGCATAATTTTCTAAACTTAAATAACTTTGCTCATAATTGATAGGATTTCCAGTTTTGTGAGAGCTACCACCTAAAAGTAGAATTTGCTTGTCATTATAATTAGCAGTTCTAAAAGAATAAGTAGGTTCAGAAGCAGTTATATACATACCATTAAACAAAGTTTTCTTAGTATCTACACCAATTACATAAGATGAAGATTGATACATCTTAAAAAAATACATGCCTGGGAAATTGATAAATGGATAATGTGAGGCAAGAATTACATATTTAGATTGTATAGTACCTCCAATTGTTAAAGTAGAAAAAAAGTCATTATCTTTCTTAACATCATAAACTATTGTATTAGTATATATATTTCCTCCATTTTTTATAATGCAATCACATAAACCATTTGTATATTTTATAGGATTAAATTGAGCCTGATTCTTAAATTGTACAGCACCTGCGACGTCAAAAGGCAATCCTGTTTTTGTAACAAAATTTGCAGGAAAACCAATAGCATTTACACAATCGACTTCTTTTTTTATTGTATTTACTTCAGAAGCATTAGTTGTATAAACAAAATTAGACTGATATTCAAAATCACAATTTATATTTTCTTCATCAATAATATTTTTTATGTTTGAAATAGCTTCTTCATTTGCAAATAGATAATCTTTAGCAAATTGTTCACCATAAGTATCTATCAAATAAGTATAAAAAAGTCCATGTTGTGATGTTATTTTTGCTGTTGTATGACCAGTAGTTTTTGTACACACATCACTTTTATCTATAATTGCAACTTTAAATCCAGCTTTAGATAGATAATATCCACAACTAAACCCAAAAATTCCAGCACCAATTATACAGACATCAGCAGATATATTTTCATTTAAACTATCGAAATTTTTTTTATTTTTATTTTCACTTAACCACAAAGAGTTCATAAACATTCTCCTTACAATAAATTTAAATAACTAAAGTTAGTATTTACGAAAAAAAATAATAAATACTAAAAAAAGTGGAAAAATAAAAAATAAAGTGATATACTTAAAAAAATTAAACAAAGGAGGATAAAATGGAAGAAAATTTAGAAAGTAAATTATTTAATAAAAAAGAAAATGGATGGAAAAATGTTGACAATACTCAAAAAGAGAAAATTTTTAATTTTTCAAAAAATTATATGGAGTTTCTAAATAAAGCAAAAACAGAAAGAGAATTTATAACAGAAGCAATTAAGATGGCAAGAGAAAATGGATACAAAGATATTTTAGAATTCCAAAAATTACAACCAGGAGATAAAGTATATTTTATAAACAGAGAAAAAAGTATGTATTTAGCAATTATTGGAACAGAAAATATTGAAAATGGACTTCATATTATTGGCTCACATGTAGATTCCCCAAGACTAGATTTAAAGCCAAATCCACTTTATGAAGATACAGGAATAGCATATTTAAAAACTCACTATTATGGAGGGATAAAAAAATATCAATGGACAACAATCCCACTAAGTATACATGGAGTAATAGTAAAACCAAATGGGGAAAAGGTAGTAGTAAATATAGGAGAAGATGAAAATGATCCAATATTTACAATAACAGATTTATTGCCACATTTAGCTCAAGAACAAATGGAAAAGAAATTAAAAAATGGAATAGAAGGAGAAGATTTAAACGTTTTAATAGGAAGCATTCCATATCAAGATGAAAATGCTAAAGAAAAAGTCAAATTAAATATTTTAAATATTTTAAATCAAAAATATGGAATTGTAGAAGCGGATTTCCAAAGTTCAGAATTAGAAATAATACCAGCATTTAGAGCAAGAAGCTTAGGATTTGACTCTGGAATGGTAGCAGCATATGGACAAGATGATAAAGTTTGTGCATATACATCACTTGCCGCTATGATGACATTAGAAAATGTAAAAAATACAGCAATATGCATATTATCAGACAAAGAAGAAATAGGAAGTATGGGAAATACAGGAATGGAATCACATATGTTTGATTTCTTTATTTCAGAGATATTAAATAAATTAGAAGTAAACAAACCAAATTTATTAGATAGAGTATTTTGTTTTTCAAAAATGTTATCATCTGACGTAGATGCAGGTTTTGATCCAATATATGCATCTGTTTCAGATAAATTAAATGCAGGATTTCTTGGAAAAGGAATAAGCCTTAATAAATATACTGGGTCAAGAGGAAAATCAGGAGCATCTGATGCAAATGCAGAGTATGTAGCATGGGTTAGAAATATTTTAGAAAAAAATAATATAAAATATCAAATTGCAGAACTTGGAAAAGTTGACATCGGAGGAGGAGGAACAATAGCATATATATTAGCTAATAAAGGTGCAGATGTAATAGATTGTGGAGTTCCAGTACTTTCAATGCATGCCCCATATGAAGTTACAAGCAAATTTGATATATATTCTGCATTTGAAACATATAAAGCTTTTTGGAATGAATAATAAAGAAAAAAGAGGAAAAGAAGTAAAACTTCTAATTCCTCTTTAAATTTTCCAATAAATCTACCATTGAAATAATAAAAGCAATTTCTTCATTAGATAAATTACAAACTTTATTTGATAATTGCATTTGAAGCTTTAAATTTTCATTAACAATCAATTTATCAAAAATAACATTTGGACATATTCCTAATATATTCATATAATTTACAAGTGTTTCTACTTTAACACCACCTGTACCATTTTCAATTCTAGAAATGTATTTAACAGAAATGCCTAGTTTCTCAGCAATTTGTTCCTGAGTAAATTTATTTTTTAATCTATATTTCTTAAAAGTTTCACCAAGTATCTTATCAATATCAACTTTTTTTTCAGATTTCATAATATACCTCCATTAAGAAAATGAATATAGTACAAGTATATCAAGGACTTTTAAACAATTGAACCAATTAAGAATGCAAGGGAAATAAATTTTAAAACAATATAAAACATTACGAAAACAATATTTCTTCAAAAAACACAATTTTAAAAGTATCATTATTAGTTATACCCATAATGATATAAAATAATACTATTGCTATAAAAATAACAATAATTTGACATTTATCTTGAAAAATTGACATAAAAATAGTATAATATTAACACCTTATAAAGGAAGGAGATGTTTAAAATTGAAAAAATATAGCAAAAAAAGTGTACTAAAGTTTTTAAATATTATTATAATATTATCTTTTATGTTAATATTAGAAATTACAAAAGCAAAAGCTGCGGATGATATAGTTATATCAAAAGAAAACTGGGAAAACTGGCAGCAAGAAGATTATTGGGAATGGTTTACTAGAGAAACGATAGATGATAAAGCATATAATGGAAATCACATAGTTATAGAAGACGATGTAATTAATTTTTATGGATATTGTCAAAATTCATATAAAGATTTTTTATATAAAAAATACGAAAATTCAGGGAAAAAAATTTTTAAATTTATTATAGATGAATCAAAAGTAAATTATCATACTTTAGATGGAGCAGGATTTATATTTAATTCTACTATTATAGATAATAAGTTATCAGGATATATATTATTATTTGGAAGAAAAGATATATCTATATATAGAATTGATAATGTTGATATTAACGAATTTCAAACAGCCCCATCTACAGAAATTCAAACATATTGTAGTATGATAAAATCTGTTAATAAAGCAAATTCAAATATACATAATTTAACAATAGAAGTAGATAGTACATCTATCAAAGTATTAGAAGAAGAAAAAATAATATTAAATGTAAAATTGGATTATTCTAAACATGTAGGAAATAGTTTTGGATTAATTGCCTCATATAAACAACATGATTGTGATATATTAACACACATAGAATTTTATCAATTTAAAATATTATTACAAGATTATAAAATTTCAGTATTAAACACAGATACAAAAGGAAAACATTTAACTGGAGGTAATTTCGTAATAAAAGATGAAAACAAAAATATAGTAGCAAGAGGAAAAACAAATGAAAATGGAGAACTTATTGTAAATGGATTAAAAGAAGGTATATACAAAGTACAACAAACAATGGCACCCACATCATATATTTTAAATAATAATATTTATAGTTTTAAAGTAACAAATGATAATAAAGTAGTAGATGTGGACACTGAACAAGAAATAGAATTAATAGTAGAAAATGAAAAAAAACAAAGTAATATAACACCAACAGATAATACAATAGAAAATGATATAGTACAAAATAATATAGTAGAAAATAAAAAACAAAATACAAGTGAAAAAATAAATACTATAAAGAGTAATACTACAAAAGATACTACAAGAGCAAATAAAATTATTCCATACACAGGAGAAAAAATGGGAAAAACAATTATTATAAGTATCTTAATTATTAGTAGTATTTTTTTTATCTTCAAAATGAAAGAATATTATAGATAAAATAAAAATATATTTTGTAATTTTATTGAAAAAATTGTTGTAAAATGATATATTAAAAAAGAAGAAAAAAATTAGATATAGATAGATTAAATTTGTAAAGTAGTAAATATGAGAGGTAAAATAAATGGAAAAATACAAAAGAGAAGTTTGGATAGATTTTGCAAAAGTATTAGCTATATTTTTAGTAATTATTTTACATACAGTTTCTTATGGTGTAAAAGCAAAAAACTTAAATATTGGATTATTATTTTATTATTTAGGAACTTTAGCAATACCAATGTTTTTTATGGTTAATGGATATTTGCAACTTAGAAGAAAAGTAGACTATAAATATGTAATAAAAAAGATATTTAGAATAATGTTTATTGTATTTATTTGGAATTTATTTTTTATAATATATGAATTTATTAAAACTGGGAAAGTGGGAAACATAGTTTATAATATCTTAATTAACTTTCTTCAAGGAGGATATTTTTATCAATTTTGGTTTTTAGGAGCACTAATAATTATATATTTATTTTTACCAGTGCTTAGTAAAATTTTTAATAATAAAAACAAAGTATACTTTATTACCTTAACGATATTATTAACAATTATCTGTATATATGTTGATTTATTTAATATAAGAAATAATAATATTAATAATATTATTATAAAAAACATGGTTTTACAAACATTTAGAATATGGACATGGTTTATGTATTTTTGTTGGGGAGGTTTTATAAATAAGACTAATTGTTTTGGAGAACTTCCAAAAAGAGAACATCTTTTTATAACTATTTTAACTATTATTGTTTTTTCAATATATCAATATTGTTTAGGATTTAGATTTTATAGCAGTTTGTTTGCAGAGAACTTTTATGATAGTGCAATGTGTATTTTTACTACTATTTTAGTATTTACATATTTAAAAAAAGTTGACTATAAAAATAAAAATTTAATTACATTATTAGGGCAGCTTACGATGGGGATATATATAATTCATCTTACAATTATAAAAAATATTAACAATCTTTTACCATTGACTAATAATTTTAAAAATATAATAATAGCATTCATTGTATTTGGAATTTCTGCAAGTATTTCATATATTATATATAAAATTCCTAAATTGAATAATATTATAAAATTATAATATAAAAAATCATTC
>CANQID010000031.1 GCA_947623925.1 uncultured Bacilli bacterium | reverse complement strand
TTTTGGCCCAAAAAAATACTTTTATTTTTTCTATTTTTTTATTTTAATTCTATTTTTTATTAAAAATATATTTTTTTATTTTAATATTTATTTATTCATTTTTTTATTTTTAAATTATTTATTATTTTTCTCCGATCTATAAAAAAAGAATTACTTTTATTATATAGTAATTCTCTTTAAATCTTTTTTGGTGTGCCTAACCGGAATCGAACCGATGACCTACCGCTTAGGAGGCGGTCGCTCTATCCTACTGAGCTATAGACACATATTATAATATTAATTATTTTACTCTATATATAATATTTTTTCAAGTATTATTTTATATAGACTATCCTCTTGACAAATACTATATAATATAATATGAAATTATTTCATAAATTCATTACGATTTTTTAAATTTTATTATTGAGGAAGATATTATGCAAAAAATATTAAGTTATATGAGGAAAGCTATAGAAAATTATCAGATGATTGAAGAAGGCGATAAGATTGCTGTTGGACTTTCTGGAGGAAAAGATTCTATCACATTATTAATGGGGCTAAAATCACTTCAAAGATTCTATCCATATCATTTTGATTTACTCGCTATTAGTATAAATCCTGGCTTTGAATTTTTCGATTCATATTTATTAAAAAAAATTTGTAACGACATTGATATTAATTTTATTGAAGTTCCAAGTAATATAAAAGAAATAGTATTTGATATTCGTAAAGAAAAAAATCCATGTTCACTATGTGCTAATTTAAGAAGAGGCATACTAAATTCAACAGCAGTAGAATATAATTGTAATAAATTAGCCCTTGGCCATAACGAAGATGATGTATTAGAGACTTTATTTTTAAACTTTCTATATGCTGGAAACCTATCTACTTTTGCTCCTACTAGTTATATGGACCGTTCAAAGGTCACTTTAATTAGGCCTTTAATTTATACCCCTGAAAAAGAAATACGTAAATTTATAAAAAGAAATAATATTACTGTAATGAAAAAAGTTTGTCCTATGGATGGTATTTCCAAAAGAGAATATATGAAAAATTTACTTTATAAATTAATGATAGACATTCCTAATGTACGTGCAAATATTATGGGTGCAATAAAAAGAGCTAATATTAATGGTTGGAAAGAATTCTAGCAATTTATCATCAATATAAAATTAGATGTAAAGACCAATAAAACGATATCAAAAAAGATATCGTTTTATTTATAATAATTTTTTATTTTTGCGCTTCTTCTGCTAGCATTTTTATATTTTCTTCCAAATAATTCATTTCCTCTTCCGCATTATCCAAACTATTTCCACATACTCCAATATAAAATTTGATTTTTGGCTCCGTTCCAGATGGTCGCACACAGCACCAAGCATTTTCATTTAAGTCATAATATAACACATTTGATTTTGGAAGGTTCGTATCAAATTCTTCTCCTGTTTCATTATTATGAATAATTTGTTTTTGATAATCTCCAATTGACTTTACTGTATATTTTCCTATTTTCGCTGGTGGATTATTTCTCATTTTTTCCATCATCATTTTCATTTGCTCTGCGCCTTCTGCTCCCCTCAAAGTAATTGAAAATTGTTTTTCCTTATAATATCCATATTTTTCATATATTTTCATCATCTGATCCCATAAACTCAAACCTTGTGACTTGTAATAAGCAGTTGCTTCGCAAATTGTCATAACAGCAACAATACCATCTTTATCTCTTGCATGTGTACCTATAATACAACCATAACTTTCTTCATAAGAAAATAAACAATTATAGCTATTATTCTCTTCAAAGTTTCTTATAATTTTAGCAATATTTTTAAATCCTGTTAAAGTTGAAAATAATTTCACTTTATAAGCATTTGCAATCGCATCTGTTAAATTTGAAGATACTATTGTTTTTATAATAGCACCATTTTCTGGTAAATTTCCATTTGCTTTCTTCTGCGATAAAATATACTCTGCAATTAAGTTTCCTGTCATATTTCCGTTAAATTGAATATATTCTCCGCTAACATAATCTTTTGCATACACTCCTAACCTATCTGCATCAGGATCATTAGCAAGTACCACATCGGCATTAATTTCTTTAGCTAATTTTAATGCCATTGAAAAAGCTTTTGGGTCCTCTGGATTTGGATAGCTAACTGTTGGGAAATTGCCATTTGGCAATTCTTGCTCTTTCACAATATAAACATTTTCAAATCCTATTTCTTTTAAAATTCTTTGCACTAAAACATTTCCAGTACCATGTAATGGTGTATAAACAATTTTAATATTTTTTTGCACATCATCAATAGCTTTTTGATTAACAATCAATTTTTTCAATGCATCTATATATTTATCATCAATTTCTTTTCCAATTATATGATATAAATCTTGTTTAATAGCATCTTCTTTTTTCATTGTTTTAATAGTAGAAAAGTCAACGACTTTATTTACTTCTTCTATAATTTCTTTATCTACAGGTTCTACAATTTGTGCTCCATCTTCCCAATACACTTTGTATCCATTATATTCCGGTGGATTATGACTTGCTGTAATAACAATTCCTGCCATACAACCTAATTCTCTAACTGCAAAAGATAATTCTGGTGTAGGACGTAAAGCATCAAATACATACGTCTTAATTCCATTAGCATTCAAACATAAAGCCGTTTGCTCACTAAATTCTATAGACATATTTCTACAGTCATAGGCAATAGCAACTCCACGGTTTTGTCCACCTTTTTTAATTATATAATTTGCTAATCCTTGTGTTGCTTTTGTCACCGTATAATGATTCATTCTATTTGTTCCAATTCCAATAATTCCTCTTAATCCTGCTGTACCAAACTCTAAATTTTTATAAAATCTATCTTTTATTTCTTCTTCATTATTTTCTATTTTTTTCAATTCATTTTTTGCTTCTTCATCAAAAATAGGATTATTAAGCCATTCTTCATATACTTCTTTATAATTTTCCATAATTTTCTCCTTATTAAAGGGTACAATAATTAAACATCATTATCTTAATTACTATACCCTTCCTTTACTAAAATTTAAATACTTAAAGATTTTATATATTTTATTAATTCATCTCTCATTTCTGGTCTTCTTAATGTTTCGTCAATTGACGCTTTTACAAAGCCTAACTTATCACCTGAATCAAATCTTTCTGCCTCATAACAATATGCATAAACTCCTTCTTTTGTACTTACCATACTATTATATGCATCTGTTACTTGAATCTCTCCACCTTTCCCTGGTTTTGTATTCTCTAAAAAATCAAATAAATCTGGCATTAACACATGACGATCAGATATTGCCAAATTTGATTTAGTCTCTTCAATTTTTGGTTTTTCCTGCATTTTTTCTACACGATACAATCTTTCGTTAACTGCTTCTCCAGACACATTTCCATACTTAGGAACATCCTTCCAATCTACTCGCTCAACTCCAATTACTGATGTTCCTAATTTTTCATGTTCTTCTATAATTTCCTTTAGACATGGCTTTTTACCTTGCATAATAACATCACCATACATAATAGCAAAAGGCTCATTTCCAACAAAATCTTTTGCCATATATATAGCATGTCCAAGACCTTTAGCTCCACCTTCTTCTTCTATAAAATTTATTTTAGCATTTCCAGACAAATCTTGAATTTGTGGAATAAAATTTTCTTTTCCTCTTTCCTTTAAAAATTTTTCCAATTCAACATCTTTTGAAAAATAATCTAATACTACTTCTTTTTTTCTTCCTACTACTAATAAAATTTCTTCAATCCCAGAAGCAACTGCTTCATCTACTAAATATTGAATGATTGGCTTATCTAAAATTGTTAGCATACATTTTGGTAGGCTTTTACAAGCTGGCAAAAATCTTGTAGCAAACCCTGCAACTGGTATAACTGCCTTTTTTACGCTCATTTTTTCCTCCTTATTAAAAAATAAACTTCATTATTCTCGTATTGTATATTAAATAAAGGAAAAAATCAAGTATTTTTCATTATCTACCCCACATCACTTATTTTAGAATAACCTTCAAATATTTCTCCTATTTCTTTTTCTCCAGATGTGTTTAATATTTTGTCATGATTATCTAATATTTCTTTAATATTTCCATTGAAATCTGTAACTTCATAACAATTCACAATCTTAAAATTCACATTTTTTAGTTCTGTGGATAACTTTTTTAATTCCTCTAATATCATACAATTTGATTCCTCTATATATTCTTTTTTTCCATTAATAAAAATAATATTCAATTCTTTTTGATTACTTAATACTTGCATAACTTTATTAGAAATATTTTCTTTTTGATTAATATCTACAGATTTCCAATTAATTTCTGTAATTTCTTTTTCATTTCTTAATCTTAGTTTTGATAACATTGTTTTAATATTTTCTTCAAGATCATTTTCTAAAATTGTTACTATATTGGCTTTTTTATTTATTTCTTTATTAATATATGGAAGTATCATTGTAACTAAATGCCAATCACTAACATAAAAGCTACATAATTTTTCAAAATGATTTTCAATTCTTTCCATATTCAAGCCTCCTATAATTCTTAATATGGTAAATTTTACCATTTGTATTTCCGTAAGTCAAGCTGTTTTTCTATAAATCGTATGTCTTTATTCGACATGTATATATATAATAAATTTATTTTTCCAATAATGTATATTTTTTTTATTTTAGTCAATAATTTTAATAATAACATAAATTTCTATTGGAGGTTTATTATGAAAAATAAATCAATTGTAAAACGTATTTTTATTGTATTTTTATTATTATGTGCTTTTATTCTTCTATCCGCAATTTCTTATGTAGATGCTGTATCAAACAATATATCCGATAATGTTTTTAGACTTCACGTTATTGCTAATAGTGACAGTGCAGAAGATCAAAATTTAAAATATAAAGTAAGAGATGGATTATTAGAATACATGAATCAGATTTCTATAAACTGCCACTCTAAAAGCGAAGTGATAGAATTAGCACAAGCTCATAAACAAGATTTACAACAAATTGCTCAAAAAATCATTTTAGACAATGGTTATAATTATAATGTTACTATTAAAATTGGAAATTTTGATTTTCCAACAAAAAATTATGGTGATATTTCTTTACCAGCCGGTAATTATGATGCTCTACGTGTCGAAATAGGTAATGCCAAAGGTCAAAATTGGTGGTGCGTTATGTTTCCTCCACTATGCTTTGTTGATGTAACTTCCGGAGTTGTTCCTGATGAATCAAAACAAATAATGAAGGATAATTTATCTGATGAAAGTTATTCCGTTATTAGCAATGATAACACAGAAATAAACTTTAAATTTAGTATAATTGAGTTTTTCCAAAAACTTAAAATAGCAAATATGTAAGCTGTTCAATCAAAGTATTGTAATTTCATTCTTTTTATGATATATAATTATGATAGAGTTTTAAAATAAACTCTATTTTTATATGGAAAAAATTTCTCATTTATGGGGGTATCATACTTGGAAAAATTAGTAATAAAAGGTGGAACAAAATTAAATGGTGAAGTAACAATAAGTGGTGCAAAAAATGCTGCCGTAGCAATACTTCCTGCAACATTACTAATAAAAGGTACTTGTAAGATTAATAATTTACCAAATATTAGTGATGTTAAAATTATATGTAATATTTTAAAAGAGTTAGGTGCAAAAATTACATGGACAAAGCCAAATGAAATTATAATTGACACAAGGGAAATCAATTGTACAAAAGCACCTATTGATATGACAAGCAAATTTAGAGCCTCTTACTATTTAATAGGATCAATGCTAGGACGTTGTGGAAGTATAGAAGTAGGTCTTCCTGGAGGTTGCAATTTAGGTGCAAGACCTATTGATCAACATATAAAAGGATTTGAAGCATTAGGTGCTAAAGTAACAGTAGGACAGGGAAAAATTTCTGCTAAAAGTTCAAAATTAATTGGTACTTCTATTTACATGGATGTTGTATCTGTAGGTGCAACTATTAATGTTATGCTTGCAAGTGTTTTAGCCGAAGGAACTACTACAATTGATAATGCTGCAAAAGAACCTCATATTGTAGATGTAGCAAATTTTTTAAATACAATGGGAGCAGATATACGTGGAGCGGGAACAGACGTAATAAAGATAAATGGCGTAAAAGAATTAAAATCTGAAGGAACATACTCAGTTGTTCCAGATCAAATAGAAGCAGGTACTTTTATGCTCGCTGCAATTGCCTCAAAAGGAAATATTTTAATTAAAAATTGTATTCCCGAACATCTAGATTGTATAACAGCCAAAATACTAGAAATTGGAGGAAATGTAGAAATTTATGGAGATTCCATTAGAGTTTCTAACAATAAGAGACCTTCTAAAGTGTCCGTGAAAACTTTGCCATATCCTGGTTTTCCAACAGATGTTCAACCACAAATGGGTGTTGTTTTATCTATTGCAAATGGTACAAGTATCATAAATGAAAGTATTTGGGATTCTAGATTTCAATATACTGCTGAACTAAACAAAATGGGAGCTCAAATAACAGCTCAAGGTAAAACCGCTATATTCGAAGGTGTGGATAAATTATGTGGTGCTCCTGTTTACGCATCTGACTTACGTGCTGGTGCTGCTTTAATCATTGCTGGAATTATCGCTGATGGTACAACAGAAATATATAACATTGATCATATTGACAGAGGATATGAAAATATTGAAGAAAAATTTAAAAAACTAGGAGCAAATATTCAAAGAATTAATGAATAAATCAAAGGATGAGAAAATGTTTAAATTTTGTAGTTTATGTAGTGGAAGTTCTGGAAACTGCTTATTAATAGAATCATCAAATACAAAAATATTAATTGATGCTGGTGGAAGTGCTAAAAAAATAAAAGAATCACTTTCTTCGATAAATGTAGATATTAATGACATTAATGCAATTTTAATAACACATGAACATTATGATCATATTAAAGGATTAGGCACTATTTCACAAAAATATAATATTCCTGTATTTGCAACAAAAAAGACATGGGAAGCAATGCCAGAACAAGAAGTAAAAATAGATAATCATAATAAGAATTATTTTAATTCAAATGAAAGCTTTGAAATTTATGATTTTAAAATAAGTTCTTTTGAAATACCCCATGATGCTGCCAATCCATGCGGTTTCAGTATCACTTATGATAATCAAAAAATAAGTATTGCAACAGATATTGGACATATAACTTCTGAAATTATTCATAAATTAGAAGATAGTTCTTTTATTTTATTAGAAGCAAATTATGATCCAAATATTTTAAGTTGCTCAAAATATCCATATCATTTAAAGCAAAGAATTGCTGGTCCTTTAGGTCATCTTTCTAATGAGGATTCTGGAAAAACAATTTCTTATTTAACTAAAAGTGGCTTACAAAAAGTTATGTTGGGACACCTTAGTAAAGAAAATAACTTCCCAGAATTAGCATATAAAACTGTAGTGGATGAACTAATGGAGAACCATTTTGATGAGTCAAAAATAAGAATTAGTGTTGCTAATAGGATATCTCCTAGTGATATTATTGACTTGAAAGGATTATAAAATGTTACATATTAACATAATTTGTATTGGAAAAATAAAAGAACAATATTTAAAAGATGCAATAGCAGAATATTCAAAACGTCTTTCAAAATATTGTTCATTAAATATATTAGAATTATCTGATGAACCAATTCCTAATAATTTAAACGACAATATTATAACAAATATAAAAATAATTGAAAGTAAAAATATATTGTCTCATATAAAAAAGGATAATTATATTATTGGTCTTGATTTATGTGGAAAGCAATATTCTTCTGAAGATTTTTCTATAAAATTAGAAAATATTTCTCTCACAAATAGCAATATTACTTTTATTATTGGTGGTACTCTTGGAATGTCTAAAGAATTACTCGAAAAAGCCAATGAATTAATATGTTTTTCAAAGATGACTTTTCCACATCAATTAATAAGAGTATTTTTATTAGAGCAATTATTTAGAGCATTTAAAATTTCAAATCATGAAGCATATCATAGATAGTATATATATAAAGATGTAGAGGAAAATATTAAAAACAAATATACTGGGGATATTTTTTAGATAAATATAAGAAGATTTTGTCTATAACTAGGTAATAAATAGGCAAATGAATTAATAAAACTTTTCCTTTCTTTCATTTTAGCTTTCGGGGGCCAAATAATTAAAATTTATTTTCCTCTACAAAATTAAAAACAAAATTTATTCTTTTATTAATTTTAATAATTTTTTTATTAAAATTTTTTCTATTATTTTTTTAATAATTAAAAAAATGGAAATTATTACGAAAATAAAATATAAGAATCTAAAATTCATTATGAAATTCCTTTAAAATTATGAAATAAATTGTTGTTAATTCTAACAACAATTTTATTTTAGTTCATTTTTATTAAAATGTCAACAAAAACTTTACGACAAAAACTGCCAAATTACGACAGATGAAATCATTCCAGCTATATCAGCAAGTAAAGCAGCTAATAATATAAATCTTGTTTTTTTAATTCCAACACAACTTGTATAAACTGCAATTGTGTAAATTGTAGTTTCTGTAGATCCCATAATAGTAGAAGTAATCATTCCTATAAAACTATCAACACCATAATTCTTCATTATATCTACAGCAATTGCCATCGAAGCACTTCCTGAAATAGGTCTTAGCATAGCTAATGGCATAATTTGTGCAGGAATCTTTATTATACGAATTAATGGTTCTATTAATTTTACTATTAAATCAATAATACCTGAACTTCTAAGTGCACCTATAGCAACAAATATTCCAATTAGTGTAGGAAATAATTTAAATACAATCTCTATTCCTTCCTTTGCCCCTTCTAAAAAAGTATCATACACCTTATTTTTTTCCACAACTCCATAAATAATTATAAATAAAATTAATACTGGCATTGCAGCAGATGAAATAAAACTTACCATAGTACTCCTTCCTATTATTTCACATGTTTAATAATAATTTTCGTTGAAACAATTCCAACCAATGCTGCAATAAATGTAGCAATCCATACAGGAAATATAATTTGAGTTGGATGTGAAGAACCTAAACTTGTTCTAATAGCAATAACATTTGTTGGAATAAGTTGCAAAGAAGCTGTATTTAAAACAATAAACATTGCCATTGCATCTGATAATACTTCTTTGTTTGGATTATCCTTTTGCATAGTTTTCATTGCTTTCAAGCCTAATGGTGTAGCTGCATTTCCTAATCCTAATATATTAGCAATAATATTCATAGAAATTTCCGCTTTTGCCTGTTCATTATACTTCAAATCTGGAAATAAAAATTTCATAAATGGATTTAATAACTTTGTCAATTTATGAATTAAGGTTGTTTTCTTAACAATTTCCATAATTCCATTCCACAAACAAATTGTTCCTAAAAAAGTAATTGATAGTTGCACAGCATCTGAGACAGATTGAAATACTGCTTCATTTAGTTCATTTACTCTTCCACTAAAAATTCCATATAAAAAAGAAATAATTATAAATAATGGCCAAATAATATTAAGCATACCAATTCCTCCTAAATATTAAATCCTATGCTATAAATAAAATTTTATTCTTAATAATATTTTCTGCCTCTGGCAATTGTAAATTCTTCGTAAATTTTTAGACTAAAGTCATTTTTTTAATAAAATATTTAATTTACTAGACTTATTGCATATTAATTCTATT
>CANQID010000030.1 GCA_947623925.1 uncultured Bacilli bacterium | reverse complement strand
ACATAAATAAATTTTTTCATATTTATGTTTTGTATCATAAGAAGTTTAAAGTTTACACAAACTTTACGATACTCTCAGGTAATTAAAAAATAAGACTTGAGTATTTAATTATACTCAAATCTTATTTTTATATGAGCAATGTTTTAAAATATCAATGCCCAATTTTGGTTAAGTTTATTATTTAATGTAGAACTATCTGTTTGAATCATTTTGATTTTGATTATTTTTAGAATTGTTGTTATTGTTATTATTATTGTTATTTTGGTTATTGTTTGATTTTTTTGAATCCTTTGACATATAAAGCACCTCCAATCATCTTATAATGTAATTGTTTCCTAAAAAATAAAAATTATACATAAAATAAAAAGATTAAATAAAAAATATATAAAATTTATAATAAAAAACGGACACCTTATTTTAGGCATCCGCTTAAGGGACAGACATAGTTTTAGCTAGAACATCTTTGGCAAAGATTTTTAAAAGTATATTCGCTTTTAATACTTTCATCATTGACAACAAAACGATTTTCTGTTTTATGTCCAAAACCGATAAGAGCACAAGAATCATTTTCTTTAACAACTACCAAGCAAAGCTTGTTGTTTTTTAAATCAGATGGGTTTGAAACACAAGAAAATTGCAAAATCTTATTTAATACAAAGTTCGAAGTCCCATCAGCATATTGAAAAATAATATGGAAAAAACCTTCATCGATTTTAAAAATGATAGTAGTAGTAGTTTTGCCATTCCAGCTAGTTTCAAATACGTCTGTTATTGTCGCAGCTTTGATTTCAAAGAATTTCATAGAAGTAATTGCCTCCCTTTTATAACTATAGATTGCTTTTGCGACTTTTGCAATTATAACATTTATTTACATAATTATCAAGGGTTGTAAATAAAATATTTTTATTGTATAATTATTAAGGTTTAAAGGTGTTCTAAAATATAGAATATATATTATAACATTTTTAAAATTGGAATATATATTCTTTGCATAAAGCAAGAAAGGAATAAATTTTAATATGGGAAATATAAATGAAATAGACAAAGAAAGTATAAACGAAAAATGCAAACAAAATGTGCAAATTATAAATGAAAAAAGCAAAGAAAATCTTGTAATTGGTGTAGAAGGAATGGTTTCCTCAGGAAAAAGCTCAATGTGTAAAGAACTTATTAAATTGATTCCTAACACAATTTACATAGATACAGGATATATTTATAGAGGAATAATTTTAGCAATTATTAAAAACAAAATAGACATGAATTCTGCAAAAGGAAATATACTTAGTTTAATGAAACAATTAGATGTCGAATTTAATGTAGAGGATGGAATTACACAAATCTACATTGAAGGAGAAAAAATAAGTGAAGAAGAAGTAGAAAGTATGCAAAACTCAATGGGAGTTTCAAAAATGGCAAGTATGTCTGATAATGCTCCGTTATTTGCTTTTGCAAGAAATGTTATTGATAATTATAAGCAACACTTTAACGTTGTATGCTCAGGAAGAGATATGGTTGATATGTATCCTAATATGAATTGTCACTTATTTATTACAGCTTCACTTGATGCAAGAGTAAAAAGAAGATTTAATCAATACAAAGGAAAATATACAGAAGAAGAAATAAGAAGATGTATTCAAGAAAGAGATACTTTACATGAACAAACTGGATTTAACAAGTTTTGTGATGTCACAGTTAAGATAGACTTAACAGATTGTAATTCTGCAAAAGAATCAGCAGAAAAGGCTCTTAATATTTTAAAAGAAAAACAAGTACTTTGATTTTAAATTAGAAAAAATTTTGTTAATATAAAATTAATTAAAATTATGAAAAAAGTTGATTATAAAAATATTAATAATAAAAATATATTAGACAAAAAATAATAAAAAAATTAAAACTAAAATAAAAAAGACTTATAAAATAGAAAGGAAATTGGTCCTAAAGACTAATGTAATCAAATAAAATGAATGATTTCAAAAATGAGAAATTAGAAAACTTTAATAAGGAAATAGCTAATAAGAAAGTTGCAATAATAGGACTTGGAACAAGTAATGTTCCACTTATTGACTATTTTTCTAATTTAGGATGCATTATTTCTGTATTTGATAATAGAGAAAAAGAAAAAATTGATAAAGACATTTTAGAAAAAATAGATGATCTAAAAATTAAATACTATTTTGGAGAAAAAGCACTTGATGATTTAGTTGGATTTGATTATATATTCCGTTCACCAAGTTGTATGCCATGGACTGAAGAACTTCAAAAAGAAGTTAGTCGTGGAGCAATACTTACATCAGAAATAGAGCAAGTTTTAGCTTTAAGTCCAAGTCATATTATTGGTGTAACAGGAAGCGATGGAAAAACAACAACAACAACCTTAATATATAAAATATTACAATCAGCTGGAAATAAGTGTTTTTTAGGTGGTAATATAGGAACACCACTTTTTACACAAATTAAAGATATGAGACCAGAGGATTATGTTGTTCTAGAACTAAGTAGTTTTCAGTTAATAGATATGAAAATAAGTCCAGAAATTGCTGTAGTTACAAACATAAGTCCTAATCATTTAAATGTACATAAAGATTATCAAGAATATATTGATAGCAAAAAAAATATTTATTTGCATCAAAATGAAGATGGAATATTAGTAATAAATAAAGACAATGAAATAACAAAAGATTTTTACAAAGATGCACCGGGAAAGGTAAGATATTTTAGTCATAAAGAACTTCTTGAAAATGGTGTTATATTTGATGAAACAGATAGAACAATAAAAGTTTGCGAAGATGGAGTAAGAAAACATATTTTAAAACAAAAAGATATGTTGCTAAAAGGAGAACATAATTGTGAAAATGTATGTTCAGCAATATCTGCAACTTTAGGATTAGTAAAAGAAGATGAGGCTGTTCAAACAATAAAAAATTTTTCAGGAGTAGAGCACAGATTAGAATTCGTAAGAGAGATAAATGGAGTTAAATGGTACAATGACTCTATTGGAACAAGTCCAACAAGGACAATAGCAGGATTAAATTCTTTTGATGAAAAAATTGTCTTAATTGCAGGTGGATATGATAAGCATCTTGATTATACTCCAATTGGAAAACCAGTAGCACAGCATGTTTCTAAACTAATACTAATGGGAGCTACAGCTGATAAAATTTACAATGCAGTTAAAGAAGAATTAAATCTAGAACAAAAAAACATGCCAATTTATAGATGTGAATCTTTAAATGAAGTTGTACACAAAGCAAAGGAGGTAGCAACAGAAGGAGAAATAGTATTATTTTCTCCTGCAAGTGCAAGTTTTGATTTATTTAAAAATTTTGAAGAAAGAGGAAACAAGTTTAAGGAATTGGTTAAAAAACTATAATGGTTAAAATTATAAAAATATTAATTATTATAATTATGAAACTTTAAAATTCTAATACTAAAAATAAAGCCTAATAATATTTTTATAGGTAACAAATAGAAACCTTCTGTCATAATATTATGACAGGAGGTATTTTATGATTTATGATGATTATTTTAAAAATATAATTGGTGGAAATATTAACTCTCCAGAATATTATGTTTCTACATATGAAAATAAAACTTATGAACCAAGACAAGTTAATTCTTCTTTACCCGGTTATAATTATTCAAGTACTAATGAAGATTTTGAAGATGATAAAATCTTAGAATTATACCCTGATATTTATAGAGTTGTATCACCCATGGTAGATAAACTTTTAGAGGGAAAAGATACAAGTAATATAAATGAAAGCATTTTAGTTAATTGGACAGTAGAGATTTATGATGCACTAGAAACTGATGAAGTATTTAGCAAAACTACGTTGAATTTAGAAAATCCAACAAACACAACAAATAATAGAAATGTAACAAATACAAATAAATTAAACAATTATCCAAGTACAACAAACTTAAATCAAAGATTGAATAATAATATAAATAACAATACAAATAACAACCTAAAAAATAATCCAACATATGAAAGTGAAACCACAAGTACCAACATAACAATGAAAAATAATATAATAGATTCTCAAACTACTACAAGAAATAATATAACTGATTCAAGGACAGTTAATAGTAAAGAAGATGTTTTAACAAATACAGAACCAAAAACAATAGATGTTGTTTCAAGATATAGAAATTACAGAAATCCACTTTTAAGAGACTTAATTAGAATTCTTATATTAAATAAGCTTTATGGAAATAATAGACCACCAAGACCTAGACCAAGACCATATCAAGACTTTAGACCAACTTTTATGCCGATTCCAAACTATAATGAAGTAAATACAGAAGTTTTTAAACCTTATGCTAATTATTCAAAAACATATTTTGATACACCATATCCAGAAGAAGGCTAATATTTATTAAATAAAAAATTGTATGTCTTATTTTGTAAAAAACTGACATACAATTTTTATTGTATTTTAAAAAATTATATTGTATAATATTTATCAAGGAGAAATATACAAATGAAATTAACAGAAGAAAAACATAGAGAAATATGTAAAACAAATATGAAATTATATCCAATATATATGATGTTTGGATATGATTTATTATTCTTTTATGGAATAAAAGTATTTTATTTAAGCCAAGTAAAGGGAATAGGCAATGCACAAATAATGCTTTCATCAATGTTTTATGCTTTTTTCACAATTTTTTTGCAGTTTCCTTCAAGTGTTTTAGTTAGTAAAATCGGAAAAAGAAATACAATGATTTTGGGTAATATTATAAACATATTTTCTGTTTTAGTATTTATAGTACTAAAATCATTTACTGGACTAATATTAGCTCAATTACTTTCTGCAATAGCATTCGCTTTTAAATCAATTTCAGAATCAAATTTACTTACAATATCTATACCGGAGTCAACTAGTGCAAATGAAATATTTACGACTATTGATAAAAAGGGGTATTCAAGATACTGTATTTTAAGTGCAATATCAACTATTTTAGCAGGTATTTTGTTTGAAGTTAATGGATATTTACCAATGCTTTGTTGTTTACTATTTACTATTATATCGACACTTATATCTTTTAATTTTGGAGAGTTAGAAGATGTAAAGAAAAAAGGAGTAACCCTAAAAGATTATATTAAAGAAATAAAGCAAGGATATAAATTTACTATTAACTCAAAAAGACTACGTGCACTTCTACTTACAGTAGGTGCTATATGGGGAATAATAGCTTTAATTGACACATATCAATTAGCATTATTACAAAATATTGGAGCATCGTCAATTCAAGTTGGA
Source organism: uncultured Bacilli bacterium (assembly GCA_947623925.1). Classification (GTDB taxonomy): domain Bacteria; phylum Bacillota_I; class Bacilli_A; order RF39; family UBA660; genus UMGS872. The sequence continues at coordinate 5,769 of CANQID010000030.1, read as the reverse complement.
TTAGTATTTGCTCTTTATGAAATAGCAAAAGCTGTTTCTTCTCAAAGAGCACCTGAATTTAATAAAAGGTTTAAAAATAGATCTCTTACAAATATACTTGCTATGTTTGCATTTTGTTTAATATTATGTGGCTCCATTGCAATTTTAAATTTATCATTTGCATTTAAATTATTTTTAATAATAATATTTATTGTAATAATGGGAGCAATGAATGGAACATCTCAAATACTAGCAAAAAAATATTTGAATAGTTTTACAAACTCAAAAATATTGACTTGTATATATTCAGCAAAAGCCATATCGGATAATTTTTGTAAGGTACTTATTACAGGGATGGGTTCATTTATTTTAACATTTGCAAATATCAATTTTGCAATAATAATTGCAGGAATTGGTGTTATAGTTATAACATTTTTTCTATCAATGTATATGAACGGAAGAGTTGGACTTGATCCTGATGAATATACACAAAAAGATATCTATATTAGAAAGTAGAAAATTATATTAAAAATAGAAGGAGTAAATAATTTAAGTTAAAAAATTCGAAAGAAAGGAATTGAATAAAAAGAATAAAAAAATTTAATAAGCATATAATATAAGTAGCTAACATAAAAGGAGAATATGATGGTTACAGATATGAATTATTGGAGTAAAGTTATAAAGCGTATATTCAGTCTTGCGCTAACATTACTACTCTTATTTATATTTTTTAAATTATCTGTGTTTTATATACCATTTTTAATAGCCTTTGTGTTAGCTCTTTTTTTTGAGCCTTTAATTAAATTTTTTATGAAAAAATTTAATTGGACAAGGCGTTTAAGTTCAACATTAGTAATCTTTGTATCAATAGCTATTTTAGTAGGTTTTATAGGGTGGGGAACAGTTACCCTTTTTAATGAAGCAACAAATCTTCTTTCTAATTCAGGAGAATATTTTGGAAGAATACAAAGCTTAATAGATAATTTGACAAAAAATAATTCATTGCTAGATAAATTACCAATAGATTTATCTAAAAGTATTGAAAATGCACAGGCGGAACTTATATCAACTATAACAAATTGGATTACTAACCTTCTTATTGGAATAAGAAGTTGGATAATAAAGATACCCAATTTTATAATGTCAATATTTTTTGTACTTATTTCACTTTATTTTATGTGTACAGATAAAATATATATGATTGACCAAATGGAACACCACTTGCCAGATATATGGACTAAAAAAATATCAAAACATTTAAATTCAATTACAAAAAAATTAGGAAAATATATAAAAGCAGAAGCAACTCTTGTTTTTGTTACTTTTTTAATTTCTTTAATAGGACTTACTATATATAATATTATTGGACTAAATGTAGGATTTCCACTTTTAATTAGTTTAGGAATTGCATTTGTAGATGCACTTCCGATATTAGGCTCTGGGGCAGTAATGGCTCCATGGGCGATTATTGAAGTTATAAATGGAAACATAAAACTTGGAGTTGCAGTAATAATTCTATGGGCAATTATGGGAATAGTTAGGAACATTCTAGAGCCTAAATTAGTAAGTAAACACATTGGAATTCATCCAGTATTTACTTTAGTTGCTATGTACACAGGATATAAACTAATAGGATTTTTTGGAATGATATTAGGACCAATTTTACTTATTGTTTTAAAAGAAATATATACTCCTTTAATAGATAAAGGAGTACTAAGAAGTATATTTGATAGAGAGGGTTAACAGATAAATAATAAATATGATTTACAACATTTATATAGTTTTGTCATCAGAAGGTGGATAAACAAATTCATCCTCTGGTGCGTCACATTTTTCTAATTTAGTTATTTTTAGAATAGGCATTTCACCTTTATAATTACCTTTTACAATAGTTCCAGTTACAGTTATCCAATCACCATCTTTATATTCTTCAGCCTTATCATATTCAGATAAAATTCCAACGACAACAGCACTATTACTTGAGTTTAATATCATAGTTCTTGATAAAACAAATTGATTATTATCAAAACCTGGCATTCTATAAATATATCCAGTTATATTAACAGTTTTATTTACGTATTCATCTATATTTTCATGAGCAGATTTTAGAAATTGAGTATAGTCATTACTTGTTATATTTAAAATATTATTCTCATTTTCACTTTCATTTGAATTAGCTCCTGCTTTAAATATTGTAAGAACAGAAAAAGCAATTATACCAATTATTATAATAGCAATTATAAATAAAATAATTTTAGCAGATTTCTTTCCATTTAATTTAAAATTACATACAAACATAAATTCCTCGCTTTCATTTATTCTAATTTATTGCAGTAGTCTGTCCATTATTCTAAATTTGTCTATAATATTTACATAGTAAAAAAATAAAGGGTATCAAAATTGATACTCTTTATTTTCCTATCTTTGATATTTATTAAATGATATTTTTTCTATATGATATAAAACTAAATATTGCTATAACTAACGATAAAGCAATGAGTGTTCCTGTAACTATTGAGGTACTTGAACCTGTTTGAGGTAGTTCTTTATCAGGAGTAGTGTTATCTTTAAGCTGAGGTATTTTATTATCAGGAATTGTAGTATTATCTTTAGGTATTTCGTTATCAGGAATATTATTATTACCAGGTTGAGGTACTTCATTATCAGGTATATTATTATTATTAGGTTGAGGTACGCTTAATGCAACGATAGGAGCTTTATTATTGTTTTTTCGATTTCCTTGAACATTATTTTCCTTATAGTCTATTGAAACATTTCTATTAGTAGGAAGATTAACTCCAACTATATCACTTGAAAAAGTATTTTTTAGAGATAATCTATAAGAGAATGTTGCAACCTCACCAGGTTTTAATCTTGATATTGTCCATGTAATAGAATTATCTGATTTATCAACATTAGCAGTAACTTCTCCAATTCCAGGTTTTGTTAAATATGCAAAATTGAAATTATCTATAATATTTTGTGGGAAATAGTCCTTAATAACTATATCAGTTAAAACATACTCATTAACTGGAACTAATTCTTCATAAATACTATTTGTAACTGTATCAATAACTTGTTGATCAGTTACGTAATACACAGAACCAGCAGTAGGGTCTAGAGGAGTTCCAAAAACATAGTATGCAACATCTCTATATGTTTTAAAAGTAGAATCAGCTGGTCTATTACTTATAACTATATCATCAGCTGTAATATTAATAAGCATTGATATTACATTTATTCCTTTTTTTTCTAAATCTTGTAATTTAGCTTTAGTAGGATCTGCAGATGCTTTTGTATATAAATCTACTTTAACACCTTTAGCTGTATTTGGAACAGCGTCTGTTAAAACAATAACATATTTATTAGCATTTCCATTATTAGATGTATTAAGTAATTTTTCAGCTGTTTCTAAACCAATTTCAACATCTGTTCTATCACCCATAGTATCTTGTTTAACAGTCTCTATGGCTGATTTTAAAGTTTGAGCATCAGAAGTTAATGATTGTGTTATTATCTTGGCATCAGCTTCAGTTCCTTCTTGTGAAAGATCAGGACTTGTTGCAAATTCAACAATTCCTAATTTTATATTTTCCTTGGTAGCTAATAATTTGTCAATTAGTTGATCAGCTGATCTTAAAACTAACTCTTTTCTTGTCATAGTTTCATTATTTACAACAACTCGGCGCTGAGCCATACTATTTGAGGTATCAAGTAATAAAACAACTTCAGCATCTTTATTTTCTAAAGCTTCTTGATTATTTCTTGCGGTTAATTTTATATCAATAGTCTTGTTAACAGTATCTATTTGAATCATCTTTTTTTCAAATTCTCCATATTTTCCAAAAACCATTGAGTTTACATTATCTTTAACTAACCTCATAGTAGCATTACCTTTTGAAACAGGTGTGGCAGCAAAACAAGTTATTGATAATAAAAGTGCTACAATTAGAACTAATGTAAATTTAAAATATCTTTTCATCTTTTTCTCCTTTTAATACTATATTATAAACAAAATTTTAAAAAAAATTTAACTTTATCAATTATAACATATTTAAAATTCATATTCAATATGAAAATATTAAAAAACGTTAAAATCTTGTTAATTTTTGTAGATTTTATAACATTATAAAAAATACTTTTTACATTTAATATGTCATTTTTCCATCTAATAAATCATCTTGTTTTATCCAATCATCTACATCAAATTTAACATATTCATTTTTATTTATTCTTGCATAAACTGTATCAATTCCAGCATTTATTATAAGCTTTCTACACATTTGACAAGGAGAAGCACCTTCTTCATATTCATTTGAATCCTTTTTTACTCCAACTAAATATAAACTAGAACCAATCATTTTATCTCTAGAAGTGCTAAGCATTGCATTTTGTTCAGCGTGCACACTTCTGCAAGCGTCATATCCGCCATGATGAATTTCAGGAAAAGTCTTCTTCTTAACACAATATCCTAAGTCAATACAATTTTTTCTTCCACGAGGAGCACCGTTATATCCAGTAGCAATTATTTCATCATTTTTTACTATAATGCAACCATAGTTTTTTAATAAACAAGTACTTCTTTCAGCAACCGTTTCAGCAATGTCTAAATAATAGTTTATTTTACTTACTCTATCCATAGGGCCTCCTTTTAAATTTTTTCTACTAGAAATATATCAAAAATTACGGGATAAGTCAATTATAAAAGGAATCATATGAAATGATTCCTTTTTGCATATTTTATTCTTTTGGTTTTACTAGGATAAGCAACAACTGTTTAAAACCTGCCATATAATGAGTATATTCTTTAACTTTAGGTGAGGAAAAATTAACTACTTGCATGTATTCTTTTGTGTTCGGAACAAAAGAAACACAGTAAGTTGCATTATTTTTTCTATCATCCAGTTCAAACCATTCTACTACATCATAGCACGAACCATCATAATGATTGTAATAGTAGTGTTGTTGACCTCTATTGGATTTATTAGGACTATATACTGTTCCACATATCCTATCATAAAGTTTTTCATCGATAAAAATTTGTGTATTTGGACGTTTAGATAAAGTATCTTCGATAATGGTAAAAATTTCGGTAGGTTTTTCCAGTGGTACAAAGGCTTGCTTAATTTTCATAATGTTTCCTCCTTTAAGATGTTTTTTCGCAAGACCATGAAAAATTTTTCATTCCTAGAACGTTCTAAAATTTAGGACATGATTATTTTAGCATAAATCATTAAAAAATGCAATACAACTAAAATTTATAAAAAATGGATTAAATAAGAAATAAAATAATGGAAATATTTGTTAAAAATTGTTGACTTATATAAATTTATATTATAAAATGCAATTTGTAGGAATTGGAAATAAGCAGATGTGGTTTGCCACTTTTATTCACAACACCAGTTGTGAGAATGGAGGTGGTGCTATGATAGAAGCTGTTTTATTAGAAATAATATACATACTTTTATTTGGCTTAATTGCCGAAGCTATTATTATAGTATTTGCCTTAATTATACTTTTTATAATTTTGAGCAAATAGTAATAAGAAAAACACATCTGTAACTTGGCCGGTTAGGTGTGTTTTTCATACTTTACTGGCAAACCACGTTTGTGGTTTTTCCATTCCTACTTTTATTATACTTTAATTTTGTTCTTTAGTCAACAAGAATAGTACATTTTTTCTAAGAATTTACAAAGAAATTATAGAAAGTGGCGGGAATTTGACACTTTTAAAATATAAAAATCAATGTAGGCATTATAAATGCTTATTTTTTTTGTCAAATTTTCATT
>CANQID010000029.1 GCA_947623925.1 uncultured Bacilli bacterium | reverse complement strand
ACCTTGTATAAGTCTATCATATATTTTCCTTTTTGTCTCTTTTGTAATATTTTTGTAATATGATTAATCTTCCCTGTTAAAATATGATATTTAACAAAATATTGTTATTATACATAAATGAGCCAATATATGATTTGTTGATGCTCTCTGAAAAAGTTCCATCGGTCATTGGGGTAACAAATGATATAATTGCAAGACCTACATACGTTATTATAAGCCCTTTTAGTAGGCCATATATAATTCCTCCTAATTTATCACATTGTTTGATAACTGGAAGTTTTGCAATTAATGCTGTTACAAATTTTAAAAGGATGAATAAAAATCTTGCTACAATAAATAATACAATCCAAGTTCCGCCTTTTATAATTGTTTCGGTTACATCTCTTGCTGTGCTATCTACAATAGCTTCTTTTGCTTGATTTGATGCTTCTTCTATTTTTTTGCTAATGTAATCTGTAATAACTGATGGCATATTTTCTTGTTTTTGATTTTCTTCATTTGCTTCTTGCGTTTGTAATACAATTTCTCGAATTGATTTTTCTAAATTTTCATCCATTTCTGTATTATTTATAATTATGTTTGATACTGGTACAAATAATATAAATGCAACTGCTAATGATAATACAAATGAAAGTATTTTAATTAATGAACCTGTTAATCCTCTGACATATCCTATAATAATACATAATGCAATAATTCCTATAATTACTAAGTCTATAATAACTGACATTTTTTCACCTCCCTATAAATTAATAATTTCTACTTTGTTTTGATATACAATTCCTGCTATGCCGTTTCCTATAATGATTTTTTGTACATCTTGTGAAGACTTATATCTTTTCATTAACCAGCCACTAGTGTTAATAAATTCTACCTCTTGGCCTAGGTTAATGGCAATTGTATTTTCATAGCTGTTAATTGATTTTGCTACTCCTTCTATAGTATATATGCTTTCATTTTTACTGTCTATATTCATTATTTCTATAGTTGTATCTGCTGTAAAAAGACTAGTTGATTTTTCTACAGCACGATAAATGTTATTTTTTAATTTTATATCTGCTGCACTTATTTTTTTACCGTCTTCTTTTAAATTCATAATTACCGTATCTTGTCCATTTTCAATACAATGAATTGAATCATCATACATACAAATTAATTTTGTTTTGTCATTATATTTTATATTTGTTACTATACTGCCTGTTGGGGCTTTATATGTATATATAATTGATTCTGTTGCTGATGTTGCTCCTGTTTCTTTTATACTGGCTTTTTCTATTGAAATTATTTTTATATTTGATTGAATAAGTGTTCCGCTTGTGTTTATTTCTGCAAAGGCAAGATATTCATTATTATTAGATATACTTGTTGACATTGCCGTTGTTGTTCCTAAATAAGTTTTAAATAGTTCTTTTCCATTGTTATCAAATGTTACAATAACTGACTTATATGTAGTTCCTGATAAAATAGCTGATACATAACCATTTTCATTTACATTTAATTTGCTGATATTTCCATCTACTTCTTTTTCCCATTTTATTTTTGAACCTGATATTAAATATATTTTTGAACTGTTTTTTTCGCTTAGAACTAAATATCTATTATTTACATCATAAATTGGATTACTTATTTCTACTGGTATTTCTGATATATATTCTCCTGATGCACTGTATTGCATTAGTTTATTGTCTGCTAAAATTCCAATATTTTTATTGTATACTAGTACATTTACATTAGAATTATAATCTAGTGGTATTGATTTTAAGTTTTCTTCTGATATATTTTTTCGGAATAAATATGTATCTAAAAAGTTTCTTACAGATTTATCTGAGGAGTATGCTATCATTGTAATTCCTATTATAGCTACTATGGCAACAATTGCAATTACAATACTTAATTTTCTTTTATTTATTTTACGTTTTGGTTTTATTTCTTCATCAAAGTTAACTATGCCTTTCATATACTCCTCCTTTGTTTCCTTATTTATATCAGTTTTTTCTATCTTTTTCAATAGTTTGCTTTTTAAAAATAAAAAACAATTGTATTAGACTCAATAATCCAAAAACAGGATATAATAAGTCTACTAATTTGGAAAATCCTATTTTTATAACAAATAATGATGAAATACATATAAATATTGCTAGCTTTTTATAATTTTTTTGATTATTAGTGCAATTTTGTAAAAATCCATATCCTGCTGATATAGCTGATGTATATATAGCCGTTACAATTGTTGCTCCGCAGATATATTTATATATATTTCCATATTTATTTAGTACATATACTAATGGTAATTCTATTTCTTGAATATTTATACTATGTTGGTCTAGAATTTTATATAGTGTTAAAGATAAAAGTAAAAGTATTAATGTACTAAAGATTGTTATACTTTTTTCTTTTTGATATGTATATTGTTTTAGTCCTATTAAAATTGGAATTAAGACAATACTGTTATAACTTGCATATTCTATACTTGCAATTATCCAATTTGTTTTTGGTATTATTTCTATTGCATTTTCTGTGTTGTTGTAAAATATGGTTTTACTTCCTATTAATAGTATAATTCCAATTAATATTGGTATAAGTATTGTATTCATTTTAGTTACACCCTCTATATTATGCATAAATGTAATGTAGCATAGCGTTGCCATTATAATTCCTATTATAAGAGTAGGTAGATTCCATTCTTGTTTGAAATATGCAGAAAATCCTGCTACCATAATATAAAAAGATATTAATAAAAATAAATTAATGATACTGTTTATTACTTCTTTTAATTTTGGATGAATTCCTGTTTTTTCGATATATTCATGATAATTATGTACATTTTGATATTTTATTTGTTTTAGTATTTTATAAATAATTATTCCTGTTATAAAGTTTGATAATAAAATTCCCCATATTCCTTTATTTCCGTAACTATTAAAAAATATATAAATTTCTCTTCCGGAGGCAAATCCAGCTCCTATAATTGTTCCTATAATAACACAAACTGATTTTAAAATATCTCGCATTAAGAAAATTCACCTCATTTTAGTGTATGAGGTGAGACTTTTTTATATTATTTATTTTTTTGCATAAATTTTAAAGTTTCTCATAGAGTAGTAACATCCTATTTGATAAAGGAGAATTTTATGGAACAGATTTATCCTTTTTTAATTGCTTTTTTGATGGTATTTATTGCAGAACTTGGTGATAAAACTCAATTACTTGTCCTTTCTTTTTCTCATACAGTAAAGGCAAAAAGTATTTTAATTGGTGTTGCTTTAGGTTCTTTTTTTAGTCATGGTATTGCCATTCTTTTTGGAAGTCATATTGGGCTTTTAGAAAATGCTTTCTTACATAATTTACTACAAAATTTTACTTATGCTTCTTTTATTTTTATTGGTATTCTTTCTTTATTACCTAAGAAAGAAAAAATAAGTCTCGACTCTAATTCTAAAGAGGGACTTATTCAGAAAATATCAAATTTAAAATTGAATTATATTTTTATTATTGCTTTTAGTATTATGATTGGAGAATTAGGTGATAAGACATTCCTTGCTTCTCTTGGATTTGGTATTCAGTATCCAAGTGCAAAATTTTTTCTTATTATAGGATCTATCTTAGGAATGGTTGCTAGTGATTCTATTGCTATTTTGTTTGGCAAATTCCTTAGTAATCACATTTCAGAGAAAACTATGCAAAAACTTTCTGGCATTTTATTTCTTATTTTTGGTTTCGTTGGTTTCTTATTTTAGCACTTATTCCTCAGGAATAAGTGTTCTTACCCATACTTCTTGTCCATTTTCATCTTTGGTTCTTAAATTTGGAAATGTTGTTGACATTCTTTCATTTGTAAAGTAATTTTCTTCTATATTATATTTTAATTGTAATATAATATTATCACTTTCCTTTTTTTCATTTTCTCCTTTTACTACTCTATTTTCATATGTTTGTACTCCCCATACTGTGACAAAGCAGTCTATTATTAAAAATATAAATATGAAAATTTCTAAAAAATTTCTAACTTTTGGATTTATTTTGTCTATTATTTTGTCTAGCATTGGTTTTATCCATTTTATTAATATAACTGCTAAAATTCCCCAATAAATTGAATATTGCAAACAAATGCGTCCATTAAGATGTAAATTTGTATATGTATAATCCCAAAAACGCATTCCATAAATTGCTTCTAATCCATAACTAAGTAAATATTCTGCAATTGATCCTGCTAAAAAGCCATATAGAAAAAGACAAAATACGTTTTTATTTTTGAGTGGTTCTAAGCATAAGATTAGGATAGCAGCACTTACTCCATAAACTGGACAAAATGGTCCCCATATTAATCCTTTTCTGCTTTCCAATATTCCCATTGTTGCATAACAATAGATAGTTTCTATAAATAGTCCTAATATACTAAATATTAGAAAATACCAAAACAATTGGTGAATGTTGATTTTATTTTTCATACATTTTTCCCTTTTCTTTTTTCATATTATACACTATATTATCATTTTTTTCTATATAACTTCGTTATTTTTTCTTGACATTGTTTATAAATCATGTTATTATATTTATTGCATTCTTATGGGTCAGTAGCTCAGCTGGATAGAGCAACGCCCTTCTAAGGCGTGGGTCGGGGGTTCGAATCCCTCCTGGCTCACCATAAGTGACGCTATCCGAACCCGGATAGCGTTTTTTGTATCCAAAGGACACTATTGATAAACAAAATATATTATTCCCATTCTATATCCCTTAAATTACTAGCAATTTCCTTTATTGTAGGAAGTTCATTCATCTTCAATTCTTTGCATAGATCAAAATATTTATGCTCCATTAATCCTCCTGGGCTTATTTTTCTATAATATGTATCATAAAAATTTTCTACAATAAAATACTTATGTTTTTGATTTGATATATCTACATTGAATAAATCATATGATTTATCTATACACTTTTCTATTTTCTTTATATCTTCTTTAAGAATATTTTCTCCATATATTAAATCATATTGTAATTTTTCTCCAACTTTGACAGCTTCAATTATTTTTTTTATTTCTCCTATTTTTACTACTGCTTTATCTTTATATAAACCTAAATATCTACAAATTTTTCTGCATCTTTCTGCCTTACAATAGTATATATTCATTGCTACATTGTCATCATAAGAGCTTCCAGAAGTAACGACAAATAAATCAGGATTTTCTGCATTACTTTTATTAATTTTACTTTGCATAGATGTGATTTTTTGTTCTTCCAATATGATTGACTGTTCTATTTTTGTTTTATCTTTTAGCATATTATCTATTTCTTCCATATTTTTCATAATCTGTTTATTATCGCAAATAACTATATTATTTACAAATACAAATGGTATTTGTAACTTTTTTTCTTCTGTATCAAATTTTGTAATTATTATATTATTTTTTTGTTTAATAATTGTACCTTTACCAAATTTTTTATGTTCGATTACAATTCCTACTATTTTTTGATTTAATTTATCACTAATTTTTAAATCAATTTCAGCTAATTGTTTCTTTAAATCAATTATTGTTTCATCCATTTTTACACATCTCCTTTATTTATTATTGTTTAAAAATATCATCTTGATGATTGACAACTACATCTTCATAGCAGTCTTCACACATGCAATCATTCATTTCATACTCTTCTTCTGAAATTTTTTTAAAGCATCTTTCACAGTAATACTCTTCTTTGGGAATATAAGAGTTATTATTTTCTGTTTTACACTTAGTTGAAGTATAAGTATTTTTATTTTGTGTTTGGTTTTGTGAAATTATATCATTTTTACATTCCTCTAATAAAATAAAAATAAAGTATATTATTACAAACGGCATTGCAATAATGCCTATAAATAAGGGAATATATGAACATATAATAACATATAGAAATGTAATAATACTAAATATAATAAATCCAAAGCTTTCTTTATGATCTAATATTAGTATTATTAAGGGAAATAATGCACCAAATAAAATTCCTTTTATTACGTTACCATTATTGTCTTTGCAATATGCATATCCAACATATGCACATAAACTAATAACAGCTATAAAAACAATTAATCCAAATATAGCTTTTATTTTATTAGTTGAATCCATTTTATTTTTTTCCATAATATTCTCCCTTAATTGCTTATATTTAAACATTTAATATTATATCTAATATTTTTAAAGCTTGTTTTATTTTTAGTTGATTCATTTTTTTCCAAATATTTAAACCTAATTTCCATCCTTCCATCTTTAGGATTATATGTATTAATAAGTTTTACATTCTGCTGTAATTAAATAATTGAATAATTGTATTGATTTATTAATTTCTGGTTCATTATATTCTTCTTTATTGTCATTTATTTCTAGTGAATAAATGACATATTGATCATTTTCTGATTTATAAAACCCTTTAAAAATTTGTATCCCTGTCCAACTCCTAAAATAGTTTACAGAATTTTCATCACAATACATAAACCAATGATCTTCCATCGCTTCTGGAATGTGTCCCATTGATAGTATTTGAAACTCCTCTGATGTTAAAATGATATTGCATTCTGTATTTATATAATTGTTCATTTCTCTACATTCCCAACTATCAGATGTTGCTTTTATTGTTTTTTTAGGTAATGGATTCTCTCCTTTTAAATACTTATTCATATCACCTAGTCCCATTTTCCACATTGTTATGGTTTCTTCTAATTTTGTTTCATCAATTTGTTTTATCTTCTTATTATTAACCTTGTTTTTTTCTTCTTCTTTCTTTTTCTTTTTTGTCTCTTTTCTAGTACTAAGGAAACACAATAAAGATATTAATGTTATAAATAACGTTATTATGTTCAAAATAACATTCCAATTACTCATTTTTCGATCAATTCCTTTCTTAAGCAAATCTGTAGATTAGATTTTACCATAAATATTATTTATCTAAAATATGTATTTATTTTATATTATTTTATTTTTAAATTGTCAAATATCAAATATTTTAAGTTTTAACTTTTTTTTAATGGCATTATTTATAACATTTATGGTAAGCGCATATAGTAGTTTACATTTTTTTACAATTTTATGTTGCATAACTTGCTTTCCTTCTATAATTATGATATAATGGTATTTATCTTCACTTTAAGGAGGACTGTAAATATGCAAGAACGGTTAAAGAGTTGTAAACCTTCTCCAAAGGATAGTTGTGTAAAATACACATCTTCTCCTTCGCGCGTACTCGTTGAGTGTACCTTTAAGGGCACTTCTATGTGTTCTCATCCGAACACCTGCAGTGGGTATGATAACCGTCAGTGCGACATCTGGATTCGCCACAGTCAGAGGTGAAATTCCTGTTATGTCTGCGCAAAAAGCGCCGAGCGATGCTCGGCGTTTTTTATTTATTTTTATAAAATGCTGTATATCCTTTATATGCTTCGTAAATATCTAATTTACTTGTTACTTCATAAGGTGAGTGCATTGATAACACTGGTACCCCACAGTCAATAACATCAATTCCTTTATTGGCTAATATATATGCGATGGTTCCTCCTCCACCTACATCCACTTTTCCTAACTCTCCTATTTGATAACGAATATCATTACTTTCAAAAATATTTCTTATTGTAGCTACAAATTCAGCATTTGCATCTGATGCTCCTGTTTTTCCTCTTGCTCCTGTATATTTATTTAGTGCAATTCCTCTTGATAAATATGAAGCATTGTTTCTTTCTGATACATTAGCATAAATTGGGTCTAGAGCTGCATCTACATCTGCTGATAACATTTTTGAATTGCAGAAAACTTTTTCTAGTAAATTTGGTTTGTTTACACCTAATTTATTTAATATTTCTGCTATGAAAGTATCAAACACATGTGATTCCATTCCTGTATTTCCCATGCTTCCAATTTCTTCTTTGTCTGCAATAATGCATACTGCTGTTTTTGATGGTATTTCTTTTAAATCTACTAATGATGTTAGTCCTGTATATACACATACTTTGTCATCCTGTCCATATCCTGCTATCATACTACTATCTAATCCCATGCTTCTACACTTCATTGCTGGTACTAATTCTATTTCTGAACTTAACAAATCTGCTTCTGTTATTCCATATTTTTGGTTTAATATGTTTAATATATTTAATTTTACAGCTTCTGTTGTTTCTTCTGGATATGGAATATTTCCAATAAGAAGATTTAAATCTTCTCCTGCTATTCCTTCTTTTAATTTCTTTTCCATTTGTTCTTGTGCTAAATGTGGTAATAAATCTGTTATTGTAAATATTGGATCGTTTTCATTTTCTCCTATATTTACTTGTATTTTTTCTCCATTACTCTTAACAATTACCCCATGAATAGCAAGTGGAATGGCTGTCCATTGATATTTTTTTATTCCTCCATAATAATGTGTTTTTAGATATGCAAATTCGCTATCTTCGTATAGTGGATTTGGTTTTAAATCCAATCTTGGTGAATCAGCATGTGCTCCTATAATATTAATTCCTTCTTCTATGTTTTCTGTTCCTATTACTGCTAAATACATACTTTTTTCTCTGTTCACATAATATACTTTATCTCCTGCTGATAAAGTATTGTATTCTGATATGTCTTTGAATCCATTACTTTCTGCTATTTTCTTACTGTTTATAACAATTTCTCTTTCTGTTTTTGAATTATTCATAAATTCAATATATCCTTTAGCATATTCAAAAATTGTATTTTTTTCTTCTTCTCCTTTGCTTTTCCAGCCACTTTCTCTTTTATTAAATAATTTTTCTTTTAAAATTTCTCCTTCGTTTTTTTCTGTCATTTTTTTCTCTCCTTTCATTGTTGTATTCTTGTTGTTTGCAAAGCTATAAAAGCATTGCAAATACTAATTTCATATATATGTTATTTTTCTCCAATTTTGATATAATTGTCACAAAAAAAATCAACAATAGTTTTATCAAAAAAGGAGATATGATAACCAAATTTGAATTATATTTAAGTTATTTAATTTTGCAATTATCTATTTTTGTATTATATCGATTTCCTTATTTTTTTTCAATATTTCTATATTATATTTTTAATATTGTTTCCTATTTTTGTCATATTATTAAGTTATTTTTATATAATATTATTAAATATATTGAATTTTTGCTTTATTTATAGCTTTTTTATTTACAAATATTGAATTTTGTAGTTTAATGTATATGAATAATTTTTTATAAAATGAAAGGATGGATAATTTTTATGGAAGAAAATAGTCAAAATGAACAACAAAATACAGAAGAAGTAAAAAAAGCAACAATAAATCAAACAAAAGAAAATTTGAATAATACAAAATCAAGTGCTGGATCTAGTATTGCTGAAGGATTTAAAACTCTTTTTACTAATCCTTTTGATTTAATTGAAAAATCCGCAAATGGTCCTAAAAATTATTTTTTATTATTCGCGGTTATATTATTAGTTGTATGGGTATCAACAACTTTAATAGGATCTATTATTAGTACAGTATTGGCATTTTTGGATGTTTCTATTTATTTAAGAGAAGGTTTCTGGGCAATAGCTAGAATTCTTTCTGTTTTTGGCGATTTATTAGCTCCAGTTGTAACTGTTGCAGTATTATCATTACTTATCTTTTTATTTAAAAAAGGTGAAAAAAAGTCTTTTATAACTATTGCAATATCAGTTATTATCGCCTATGCACCTGTTGTTGTATCATCAATTATAAATTTATTAGGAGTATTTACTACTAGTGTTACAGGTGGATTTACTAGTATGTTTGCTTTATTCTGCTTAATAGTTACATCTGTGCTTATGTTTTTTACAATAAAGTCTTTATACAAACAAGAAAATAATAATGTTGTTTTTAGAAAATATCTTATTATTATGGGTATCTTTTATGGTGCTCAATTCATTTTCAATACAGCAATACAATTTATTTATAACCTTTTAACAAATGTTTTTTAATATATTTATTATAATATTTAAGCCATATAAAAATCTTTTTATATGGCTTTTTAGAGCTTATAACTATTTTTTTACACAAATATCTATAATTAAAAAATAATAACAAAGGGTAGACAACAGCTTATATGGCTATTTTCTACCCTTTTTGTTTTACCCAAAGATTTTATGAATCAGGCGCTTCATAAAGTTTGGGCGTTTGTCTCTGACAGTTGAATTTCCGTTTGTCTTTGTTTTTTTACCGATGTCACATACTGTTAATTTAATGTATGTTTTATCATCAGACATTTCCAAATAGATGTTACTCGTAACTTTATCTATCATCTCGTCGTTTATCATCTTGCGCATAATGTATGCATGATATAAGTCCATCGGTTCTCTGTCTATGTTAGTTAAAACATCTCCGTCGTTCCGATAAAAATAAAACTGATTTTCATTTTCGGTTTCCAACAAGGAAAATGTTCCGTCTGATACTGATAAAAATTCATATGCCATTTTGATTTCCTCCTACAATTGTTTTATGGAAATTTACTACTTTGCTATTCTTATTATAACTCGTATAGCTACGAGTGACATAAGTACTATACTATATTTTTATATTAATGTCAATATTTCTAATAATTTCAATTTATTAAGGAGAACTTAAAAATAAAGTAATATTGACATAATGTATATTTAATGCTATAATTTCGTTATTAATTCATCCGAAGGGAGAACTTGATGAAATGGAAAACAAAAAAAGTGAGCAAAAAGTTTTGCCACTGTCACCTCTCATAAGAAAGCTTATATCCTTCAACCTTGAGCGGATTAGGCTAAAAAGAGATCTGAATATAACTCAAATTGCTGAACTCTCAGGAGTTGACCGATCGGTTGTTTCAAGATATGTTTCTGGAAATCGAGGGATGACATTAGAAAATCTATTAAGGCTGTCAAAAGGATTGGGTGTAACTCCAAACGACCTTCTTGATGGTTGGGAAAAAATTTTCTAAGATTAGTAACCACGCAGGTATAAATACCTACGTGGTTACTTTTATAATTACAGTATAAAACAATTTTTTATAAATCATTTACTATATTATTAGTTTCATAAATTGTTCTAATTAGTTCTCTTTGATTATCATAGTCCCTTAAGTTGTGTTTATTAATATCAGAAAAGTCTTTTGCAACTTTCTCTACTAATTTGCCTTTGTTTTAAACCAACGGTACAAAACTCGGGGATAATATAGTACATACTGAAAAAAATAAAAATCCCCCGGCTTAGCCGGGTGTATTTTACTCATAACGCCTAAAAGGCTATGTTACAAGCAGTGCCTCAAGGCACATAGCTGATTCGACACATGCGTT
>CANQID010000028.1 GCA_947623925.1 uncultured Bacilli bacterium | reverse complement strand
TCTTTTTGGCATGGGATTCTTTTCCTTTTATGACAAATTATTAAAAAGTACTTGACTTATTATAGTTAGCCTCCAAATACAAGTAATCTTATAAGACCAAATACATATGCACTAACTACTCCAAAAATTATTACACTTCCTGCTAATTTAAACATATTAGCACCAATACCTGTTATCATTCCTTCTTTTTTATACTCTAATGTTGCGCTCATCATAGCATGAGCAAATCCTGTTATTGGTATTATAAGTCCACATTTAGCGAATTGTACCATTTTATCAAATATACCTAAACATGTAAGGAAGCATCCTACAAATATAAGTGTAACTATCATAAATACTGATGCATCTTTAGTTGATATTGAAAATATAGATGAATATATATCAATTAATCCTTGACCTATTATTCCCATTAATCCACCTATTATGAATGCAATTATTGCGTTTAAAATTATATTTTCTTTAGGTGTATGTTTATTAACTAATTGCTCATATTTCTTTTTTTCCATATTTTTCCTCCTAAACTTATTATGATAGTTATTTAAAAACTTATACAAAAAAACTTGTTAAACCACAAGTTTTTCTCTTAATTTTTTATATATTTTAGCCTCACATCTTGAAACTTGTACTTGACTCATTCCAAGTAGTTGTGCTGTTTCTGTTTGAGTGAAATCATCATTATATCTTTTTTCTAATAGTTCTTTTTCTATATCATCTAAATTATTTATCGCATCTCTTAACATTATTAATTCATCTATATCTTTTTTTTCATTGCTTATAGTATCTTGAAGTGTTATTTCTTTAGATGATTCATCATTTATTGGTTTATCTATACTTTCAATAGAATTTATAGATTTTAATGATTCAACAATATAATATTCTGGTATTTGTAAATACTCACTTATTTCTTTTAATGATGGTTCTCTCATTAATTTTTGAGTTAATAAAATTGTTGCTTTTTCAATTTTTAAATTGAGTTTACTTATATCTCTACTTATTTTTATTCCCTTATCTTCTCTTACATATTTTCTTATTTCTCCTAATATGTATGGATAAGCATATGTTGTAAATTTCGCACCAAAATTTTCATCATATTTTTTATATGCTTTTATAAGTCCAATACATCCTACTTGAAATAAATCTTCTTTACTTGCATATTTTTCAAAATAATGTGTTATTTTATAAATCATGTTTTGATTTTCAATTATTAAATCAGTTAGTTCATTAGTCATATATTTTCTCCTTTATATATTTATACATCTGGAAGCAGACAATTCATCTGGCATCTCACGAATATACTTTAATAACCTACTATTTAATATTTTTTCTCTTACTTCATTATTATTTACTCCACACAATAATATTTTACCTTTATTTTGATTACATAATTCATAGTTATATAGTAATGCATTTATACCTTTAATATCAATATAAGTTATTTCTGAAATATTAAAAATGACATTTCTTATACCATTATCTTTTATCATACTAGTAACTTCTTCATTTAATTTTGAAACTGTTGTTTTATTTAATATTCCACATAATCTAATAAAACAAATTCCTTTTCTAAACTCAATATCAATATCGAGCATATATTCACCTCTTTTTTTAATTTAGTACATATATTTTTATTTTTATACATATTCGACAAAACTAGAATTTTTTTTCTGATAATTTTAGTACAAACAAACTTATAATTAAAACTATAAATACTATCAAAATAAAAGGAAATTGAATATTAGAAGTATTCGATTGTAAACTAAGTTTTTGTTCTAAACTATCTGCATATTGATTACTTAGTTCTAATCTATTTTTTAGATTAGATATATCACTTTCTAATTCTTCTATTTTGTTTACTTCGTTATACATCTTATCACCTCAATATATACATATTATGTCGATTGGTGATTTCCTTTTTATTTCAAAAAAAAAGAATGATTTTTATTGTATTTGTTTATCATTCTTTTTTAAAATTTTATTTAAAGTTTTAACACATCTTTGTTTACATATCATTTCATCTTTATTTATTATTTCATCATAAATTTCTAACAAATAAGAATGTAATTCTACTGGTGTTTTATCTATTAATGAAGAAAATACATCTTCAACAAATTTTTGTTTATCTATAACTAAAGTACTTTGAGGTATAGTATCATTATAACTATCTATTACATCTTTATTTCCTTTTTTAATAAACTCACTTTGTTCTTCAACATCTGCAATTAAATCTTCAGTTTCTGATTGTGTTTCCTCGTCTTCTATGTACCCTATTTCTAAAAGTTCATTTAAAAATTCACTAACATCATCTAAAAGTTCAGTAACAGAATCATCATATAATTTTTCTTCACATGGAAGTTGTTCATATTTAGTTTTTCCAAAACTATCATCCATTATAGTCTCTTTTATATAACATAAATCTTCTTTTGTAACATTTGAAAATTTCTTATTTTTAATTATTGAAATAAATAGTTCATTTACTTTATTCATATCATCATCTGGCGATTGTTCAAGCAAGTCTCTTAATACATGAAAATTATCATATATTTTACAATTATCATATAAAAACAAACCTAAATCATATCTTTTATATTGTAAAATATAAGTTAATATTTTATTGAAATCCATTTCATTAAATTTAAGTATATTTAATTTATCTAACATTTTTAAATATTCTATATCTGCACTTTTTATTATAAATGATACTTGATAATTTTCTAATTTTACTTCGTGCAAAAAACTATATTCTTTTAGTAAATTCAATATATATTTTTTTATCAAATCTTTATTTCGTAATGAATAATGACTTATAATTCCAGAAAAAAGTTTAATTTTGCAGTCATCATTTAAATATTTAAACATTAAACATACATTATCATAACCAACTAAATTAAGTAAATTTTCAACATACATATCAAATACTTGTATATCAAATAGTCTTTCTTCTATAGATAAATTAAAAAGATTAATATTATCATCAAAAGTATTATTTATAATATTATCTTTTTCTAAACTAGTTATTTTGTCTGCTAAAAGTTTTGCTTGATTATAAAATTTTTCTTTTGAAATAAATAATGCATATGAATTTATTTCTTTTTTTAAACTTTCGATATCTTTATTTGAATTCAAAAATTTATCATTTATTGTACCATTTTCTATATTTTTATCAATATAATCAAGTAATTCTAAAATGTTTTTTATAGTATCAAATTCATTAATATCTATTTTTCCCTCTTCTTGATTATCTTTATAAAATTTAATTTCTTTTTCCAGTAGTAAAGTACTGTATCGTAATTGAATTAACTCTACAGCCTTCTGACTAGTATTTCTCATATTTTCCCCCCTGATACAATAGTATCATTTTATATAATTTAAATCAATAAAATTACTAAATATTTTTATATACACTTATCATATATATTTTTTGACCTTTAGATACAAATTTAGTTTCATATTCTGTTGGTATATTTTCTTTTATATCATCATCATATAAATCAAGTGAAATTTCATCTATTTTATAATTATAATCAGTAAATGACTTTATTGAATATTCAAATAACTTTCTATTATCAGTTTTCATAATTATTTTTTTACTATTTTTAAAAATGCTATCATATTTCTTTAAAAAATTTATACTTGATAATCTTCTTTTTTCATGTCTAGTTTTTGGCCACGGATCTGAAAAATTAAGATATACAACATCTATTTCTTTATCAAAAATATTATCAATTTCTATTGCATCCATTTTAATTAATTTTAAATTTTTAATTTCCAAATTTTCTAACTTTTCTACTGCCCTTACTATAACACTATCAAATTTTTCTATACCAATATAATTTATATTAGTGTTTTTTAATGCCTTATTTATTATAAAAGTACCTTTTCCCATACCTATTTCTACTTCTATAGGATTATCATTTTTAAATAAACTTTTGAAATTACCTCTATAATAATCTGGATCTTTAACTATATATAATGATTTATTTATTTTATCTTCTGCACCCTTTACTTTTTTAAGTCTCATAAAAACCTCCATAAATATTTTTACATTTTTATTGCAAAAAGTAAAGATATGAACCTATTTTTTTATAAAGCATATAATTAATTAGAACTAAAGGAGAGTGTAAAATGAAAAAAGACAGAAATTGTGGAAATGTTCCATATCCTATTTATCCTCAATATCAAGGTATGATGCCAGGTACAGTTATGCCAGGGAGTGTTATACCTATGAATGGACCAATGCCTATGCCAAGTCAAAATTTTAGTTATCAAACAACTTCAAATACAATTGAACAACAATTATCAAATTTAAATAGTCAAGTTGCTTCTCTTGAAAAAAGAGTAAGTAATTTAGAGGCATTAGTAGGAAATAAATATAATTCTTCAAATTTTCAAATAATGTAATGAATAAATAATTTATTTTTAATCACTATATATTTAGAAAGGAATAAATATATGAATATAGATATAAGAAAAAATATTATAAATAATTTTAAAGACAGTTCAAAAGATGAAATAAATGATTCAATTTCATCTTCTATAAAAGAAAAAGATGAAATAACATTACCAGGACTAGGAGTTTTTTTTGAAATATTATGGAATAATAGTGATGAAGAAAAGAAAAATTATATATTAGATACTATAAGTTCTAACATAAAAGAGGGTTCAATTTGAATCCTCTTTTAATATTTCAATATTATTTACTATAATTTGAATTTTGTCATATCTTTTCTCAACTGTTCCAAATACATGAATAATGTCTGATTTATGTATTCCAATACTTTTTTCATATATTCGTGGGAATAAAGTTAAATCAACACTAGATGTTTCATCTAGTCCTGTCATAAAACACATTTTGTCACCTTTTTTAGTAATTATTTCTGATATTCTTTTTACTAATAAAACTAATTCTACATTTTTTCCAAGCATTTTTTCAATTTCATTAATAGAAGGTGTTTTATATTTAACTTTATATTTAGTAATTGGATGATTGCTTATATAAAATCCAAACATTTCTAATTCTAAATTCATTTGTTCATCTTGCTCAAAATCTTCTATAGTTTCAATAACTGGTTTTAACTCATCTTGAAGCAAACTACCTATTTCTCCATAATTTATTATTACATCTATATTATTTATTAATGTCCTTTTATTATAACCTAAGTTATCAAAACAACCTGAGTAAATTAATGATTCTATTGCTGATTTATTTACATTTTTACCATAACATCTGTTTACAAAGTCAAATATGTCTATAAATTTTCCATTTTCTCTTTCATTTACTATTGTTTCAACTGTACTTATTCCAATGTTTTTTATTGAATTAAGTGGAAAACACAAAAATCCATCTTTTTCAATATATTTATTTGTGCTTATATTTATATCTGGCTTGCACATTTTTACATTTAATTTTTTACATTCGTAAATATATTCATTTGTTTTTATTTCATTTCCTATTACCATATTTAATAAGTTTTTCATAAATAACAAACTATAGTGTGCTTTTAAATAAGCCATTTTAATGGCGATTATTGCGTATGAAACAGAATGTGCTCTATTAAATCCATATGACGCAAATTTTAAAATCAAACTATAAACTTTTTCCGATGTATCAGTATCATAGCCATTTTTAATACATCTAGATATAAATTTATCTTTTTCTTTAATTAATATTTCTTCTTTTTTCTTACTCATTGCTCTTCTAAGTACATCTGCTTCCCCTAATGTATATGATGCCATTTTAGACGCAATAAGCATTATTTGTTCTTGGTATACTATTATTCCATAAGTGTCTTTTAATATATCATATAAATCATTATGTATATAATCTATTTTTTCTAATTTTCTTTTTCTTTTTATATATAAATCTATATTATTCATTGGACCCGGTCTATAAAGTGCGATTGAGGCTATAATATCTTCTACACTATTTGGTTTAAATTTTTTTAGAAAATTCATCATTCCTTCAGATTCAAACTGAAATATTCCTATCGTATTTACATCTGTAAATATTTTTATTGCTTTTTCATCGTTAGTAGGAATACTATCAAAATCTATATTTGCTTCATCTATTACATCTTTTATCAAAGTCAAATTTTTTAAGGCTAAAAAATCCATTTTAAGAAGTCCTAAACTTTCTAAATATTCCATAGAATATCCTGTAACATAGAAATTTCTATGTGATTTATCAAGTGGGATTACTTCATCAAGAGGTTTATCACACATAACAACTCCTGCGGCATGAATACTAGTATGTCTTTTAAGTCCTTCTATTTTTGATGAAATTTTGTATAAAGTTTTCAATTCATCATTTATATTTATGTACTCTCTTATTTTTGAACTACTATTATAATTTTCAATCAAAGTCAAATTAGAACTAACCATTCTACATAATTTATCTGTCATTTTAGGATCTATAGACATAGTTCTTGCAACATCTCTTATAGCCTGTTTTGCGCCTAATGTACCAAATGTAATAATGGGAGCAACATTTTTAATACCATATTTATCTATTACATACCTAACCATATCATCACGATACCTATATTCAAAATCTATATCTATATCAGGCATTGTAATTCTTTCAGGATTTAAAAATCTTTCGAATAGTAAGTTATATTTTATTGGATCAACAGTCGTTATGTTAAGTACATAAGATACTAACGATCCTGCTGCACTACCTCTACCTGGACCTACCAAAATATTATGTTCTTTTGCATATTTAACATAATCCCATACTATTAAAAAATAATTACAAAATCCCATTTTATTAATTATTTCTAATTCTTTTTTTAATCTATCTTTATATACTACTGAAACTTTTTCCCCAAATATTTTTTTTAATCCATCTATACATAACTTTTTTAAATATGAGTAACTATCTAAATTATCAGGGCAATTAAATTTTGGTATTAAATCAGTTTCATATTCTATTTTTAAATCACACATTTTTGTAAGTTCATAATTACTATTCAAATCATAACCTAATTGTAATAATTCATCTTCTTTTAATAAATGATTATTCATAAATGTATTTTCAACATTTTCTATTAATAATGAATCTCTTATAGCCATTAAATATTTTAAGTATACATTATCAAATTCATTTAAATAGCAAATTTCGTTTAAATATATTTTATTATTATCTTTTATATTTTCCAATTCATATTTATTTTTATAACCTTTATAAATTATTTTATAAATTTTTTTTAAATTATCATATAAACTTAAACTTTTATAAGGTACTATACATATAATTGAATCATTATATTTTTTTAATATATCAAAATCTATTTTATCTTCTGTTATTAAAGTCGCTAATTTTATTAGATTTTTATAACCTAAATTATTAATACAATACAAAATTATAGGATTATCTTCTATTTTAAGTTCTAATCCTACTATAGGTTTAATATTATTTGATATACACTTATTATAAAATTCAATTACACCATACATATTATTATCTGTAATTGAAAGTGACTTAATGTTATTTTTAATTGCATAATCTATTAACATATCAATGCTTATTAAACTAGATAAAAGTGAATTATCTGTTTTAATATATAATGGTGTATACATATAATCACCTCTAATATTAATTTTACCATATTTTTAGTTTTTTAAAATATTTATTTGACTTATTAAAAATAATGTGATAAAGTTATATGGCATAGAGATTATTAAGGAGGGACAGTTATGGCTAAAAAAGTAACTTGTAAAAAACCTTTGTCCGGAAATAGAAGAAGTCATGCTTGTAATGCTACAAAACATGCTCAAAAACCAAATTTACAAAAAATCACTTTAGATAATGGTAAATCAGTAAGAATTTCTGCAAGGGAATTAAGAGAATTAAAAAAAACAAGTAAAGTTTCTGCTTAACTTGTTTTTATTTATTAAATTTTACACATATATTATCTATTAGTGGAACTAATAAATTTGAAATAAATATAGCCATAAATATATCTGCAAATGGTAATACAAATCTAAATACAATTGTAAGTATACCAATTAATATTCCATATACTATTTGTCCCAAATTAGTAATTGGACTTGTAAATGATGAGGATGATATAAATATTAATGAAAACACAATCGATCCTATAAATAAATTAAATATTGAAAAATAAATATCATAATTATTAAATATACCAATAAGAGTAAACCCTATTAAAAATGTTACAAATGAAGATATTGGTATTAAATACTTTACAGATTTTTGTACTATAAGATAAATAAAACTTATTATACAAAATAATATACTAACTTCACCTATTCCACCAGGAACATTACCAACAAAATATTGTTTTAAATCTCCATAAGGTTTTACTACTAAATCATAGTTATAATTTAATTGTATTTCACTTTGAAGTGGTGAATTATTAAATTTTGTACTTTCAAATTGGTTTAAATAACTATATCCACCATTAATAATAGAAAAAATAGATATTATTATAAATGAAAGAGCAACTGTATTAAATATATGATTATTTGAAACTTTAAAAAAGATTTTTTCTAAAACTGTTGAAATTAAACATGATAGTATTATTATAAGTATAGGTGTATTTATTGGTATTACTAAACTAAGTATAATGCCTGGTAAAAAAGAAAAAGAAGTTTTTATATATTTTTTTATATCTACTTTATCTTTACAAAAGAGCATTGTATATAAAGTGTCAAATATAAATGTACATAATGAACATATAAATATTATAAAAATTGGATATAAACTAGTTATAAAATCAACTTTACCTTTAAAAAATAATACTAATCCATTTTTGTATATAGCAAATAATATTAATGGTATAAGCGCAATAAAAATGTTCTTCATTATTTTAAATGAAGTATTTTCTGTATGAATAAAAGGACCATTTGTATTCATTAATTATCACGCACCTTTTCTATGATACTTCTTAAATCAATTCTAGCAGGGCATATATATGAACAAAGTCCACAATTTATGCATTTATCTACATTTAATTTATTTAATTTTTCTTTGTTATTTTTACTATCTTTTATAAGAACTGGAGATATTTTTACTGGACAATATTTTGTACATTTACCACATCTTATACATTCAGTTTCATCATATTGTGGTAACTGTTTTAAAATAATTACGCAAGATATATCTGTTGTAGCAATTATATCTTCACTTTCAATATATTTACCCATCATAGGTTCACCAACAATAATTTTTATATCATTTGAAGTTTTACCTATTTTATTTATTATTTCCATTATTGGTGTTCCAACTTTTACATAAACATTTTGAGGCTTTTTTATACCATCACCTGTAAATGTTATTATTCTTTCGCATAAAGGTTTATTGTATTTTAATGCTTCATATATTGAATATATTGTTGATACATTATTTACAACAACTCCTTTTTCTATAGATGATACATTATAATTAATACCCAAAACATATTTAACCAAATATTTTTCCCAACCTATTGGATATATATCTGGAACTGTTACTATTTTTATTTTTAAATAAGTACCTATAAATGAATTTAAAATATTTAAAAGTTCTGTATCGTTTTTCTTAACTGCAATTATTGCTTTATCTATTTCATTAATTTCAAGTAATGCATCTACAGTTTCTAGTATTTCTTCACACTTTTCTACTAGTAAAACATAATCACTTGTAGCATACGCACTACATTCTGTACAATTAACTATAAGGGTATTTATTTTATTTTCAGTATTATATTTTAAATATGTAGGATCTCCATTCCCACTCATTCCAACTACTCCACAATCTTTAATTGTTTTTATAAATTCTTGTTTAGTATATTTACTTATTTTTTTATTTATAACTGGTTTTATTTCTTCTTTTTCTTTAAAATCATTTTCAATTACTACACATTTTACTTTTTTACCATTTGAATATACTTTTTGTGTATAATCTACAACTGTTCCACTTACACTTGAATTAATAGGTATTTTAAAATTTCCTTTTCTTCTACCTATTACGCTACCTTTATATACATAATCACCTTTTTTAACTGTTATAGTAATATCTTCATCATTCCCACTTATTAATGGTATATAAACAAATTTAGGCTTATTATAAAAACCTATTCTTTTATTTTTTGATATTGATTTAAATTTAGGTAATTTTACTCCTCTTATCATAACTACCACCAAATACATTATACAATTTTTTTATTAAAAAAAAAAGATATAGTTAAGTTTTAAATTAAATTGTTTTTATTTTACTAAGTCTACTATCTTTTTTTAGTTTTTACAAGACTAAGAGTTTTATATTTTTCTTCACTATTAAGATTTCTATAATTTTCTTTGCTACTAAGAGTTCTATATTTTTCTTCACTGCTAAGATTTCTATATTTTTCTTCACTGCTAAGATTTCTATAATTTTCTTTACTACTAAGAGTTCTATATTTTCCTTCACTATTAAGATTTCTATAATTTTCTTTGCTACTAAGATTTCTATAATTTTCTTTGCTACTAAGAGTTCTATATTTTTCTTCACTGCTAAGATTTCTATAATTTTCTTTACTACTAAGAGTTCTATATTTTTCTTCACTACTAAGATTTCTATAATTTTCTTTGCTACTTTTATTTACTAAAAAATCATCATTTATAATACTTATATCTTTTACATTATTAATAATATTTTGTTTATCATCATCTTCATAATTTTTATTTTCTTTTAATGATGTTTCAAAAATATTTTCAATCATTTCTTTTTTATTTTCTTTATTTTTCTTTGAATATAATAAACCTATTCCTGCTACATCAACTAAACATATTATTTCTAATAAAAGAATTGGAAAATTCGCAAGTAAAACAGGCAATGATAATAACTCTAAATAAATTATTGGTTTTATATAACTATTTTCATTAATTATGTTTTTTATTTCTATTATTTTATTTCTTATATTTTTCACTTTTTTAACTCCTTATTTCTGTATACTTTTATTATAATACTTTTTTTCTAATTTAAGTGCTTTTTGTTTTTGTTTTTTTCTTTCTGGTTTTTTTCTTTCTTTTTTATCATTAATTTTTACATCTATATTATTTTGAATGTTATTAGTTTTTTGATAAGATTGTACTGTATCTAAAACAAATACTTTATCTTTTAATTTGTTTATTTCTAACTCTATGTCTTTCAATTTTTCTTTTTCTAAAGTTATTATTTGATTATATTTTTTAATGCTCTTTTTTAATTTCAAATTTTCTTTTTTAGATGAACACGTAATAAGCATTCCACCTTCACAAATTGAAAATGCAATTATACCTAATTCATTTAATATTAATAAAATCGGTAATAATGGAGCATTATTCACACAAAGTATTGGCATAAATACAAAGTTTAATATAGTTGTAGTTAAAGCAAATAAAATCAACATAATTTTAACAAATTTATCAAATTTTATATTTTTTTCATTTTCATAAAAAGCACATTCTAAATCTTCCTTTATACTTGTAAGTTTGTCAATTCTATTATTTTTTAGTACTTGTTCTTTTAATAATTTGAACAATTTTATTTTATCATTATTCACTGTAATCCCCTTTTCTTTGAATACCGTGATATTATACACCTTAGTTTTCTTTTGTCAAGTAATAAAATTCAAATTTTTACTTCAAGAGGTAAAAGCAAGTTTTATTATTATTTTTTTTCAACTTGCATTTATTCTTTTAATGGTATTTAA
>CANQID010000027.1 GCA_947623925.1 uncultured Bacilli bacterium | reverse complement strand
TTGGTGAGCCAGGAGGGGCTCGAACCCCCGACCCCACGCTTAGAAGGCGTGTGCTCTATCCAGCTGAGCTACTGACCCAAATATATTAGACAATGAATATAATAACATAAAAAAAATAGAATGTCAATAAAAAATGCAAAACTTAAAAAATTAAGTAATATAATAAAAATACTATATCCGTATGTGAAATCTTTGTGAAAAGCTTTACATTAAAAAATTATAATGATATGATATATAAAAAATAAAAGTAAGGAGGAGTTTTTCGTGATAGAAGTAAAAAACATCACAAAAAAATATGGAAGTGTTACTGCCGTAGAAGATATTAGCTTTAAAATAGAAGAAGGCAAAATAATAGGGCTACTTGGGCCAAATGGAGCAGGTAAAAGTACAACAATGAATATGATAACAGGGTATATAGAACCAACAGAAGGAGAAATATTAATTGATGGATACGATATATCAAAAAAACCCAAAAAAGCTAAAGCCCTAATAGGATACATGCCAGAAGGAGTACCATTATATTCAGATTTAACAGTAAAAGAATTTGTTACCTATATGGCAGAATTGAAGAAAATAGACAGAAAAACAAGAAAAGAAAAAGTACAAAAAATAATTGAAGAAACAGGCTTAAAAGAAGTACAAAAAAAATTAACACGTAATCTATCAAGAGGGTATAAACAAAGAGTAAGTATGGCTGGAGCACTAGTAGGAGAACCAAAAATACTTATATTAGATGAACCAACAGTTGGACTAGATCCAAAGCAAATAACTGAAATAAGAGCACTAATAAAAGAACTAGGAAAAACTCATACAATAATACTAAGCTCACACATATTATCAGAAGTAAGTCAAATATGTAACAAAGTTATAATTATAAATAAAGGAAAAATGGTTGCAATAGATACACCAGAAAATTTAGAGAAGAAAGTATCAAAAAACAATAGTACTTATGTAACAATTGAAGATCCAGAAAATAAAATGGATACAATAAAAGAGAAAATACCAGAAATAAAAGAAATAAAATTAGTACATGAAAATGAAGACGGAACAAAACAATATGTATTAGAATCAGATAGTAAGGTAGATTTGAGGAAAGTAATATTTACAGAATTTGCAAAAGAAAATATAACAATATTCGAAATGAAAAAAGCAGATACTACGTTAGAAGATGCATTTATGAAATTAATAGAAGGAGGAGAAAAATAATGTGGGCAGTAATAAAAAAAGAATTTAAATCATACTTCTATACACCAATAGGATATATATTTATAGGAGTATTTTTAATAGCATTTAGCATATCATTTTATTTTAGTGTAATAGGATATGGAAATGTAAATTTTGAATACATATATTACACATTACCAACAATATTAGTTTTAGCATTTATAATTCCACTATTAACAATGAGATCTTTCTCAGAAGAAAGAAAAACTGGAACAGAACAATTATTACTAACATCACCAATAAGTATAACAAAAATAGTATTAGGGAAATTTATTGCAGCATTATTTATTGTATTGATAACAGAAGCTTGCACATTAATGTATTTTGCAATATTATGCCATTATGGTGTACCAAAACTAACAACAACATTAGCAACTTTACTTGGATTCTTACTTTTTGTAATGTCATATATTTCTTTTGGTATGCTATCATCTAGTATAACAGAAAACCAAATTATATCTGGAATAATATCAATAGGATTTTTTATAATAACATGGGTATTACCAGAATTTAATCCTAATTTAGAAAATTATTCTTTTATAAATATGTTCTATAAATACACACAAGGACAAATAGATATAGGAGATACAGTTACATTTTTAGCATTCACTATTACATGTATATTATTAACGATAACAGTTATACAAAGAAGAAAAAGTGTAAAATAATTAGTTTTAGAGGAGGATAAAAGTGAAAAAAGAAAAAATAGACAAAAAGCAAGAAAAAGAAAAAACTGAAAAAACAAATAAATTCATAGAAATCATCAAGAAAAAATGGTTAATAAATAGTTCAAAAACATTATTATTAGTAATAATTATATTAGCATTTTTTATTGGAGTTTCAGTATTAATGCAAGAACTAGAATTAACACCAATTGACTTAACAGAAGAAAAACTATTTACATTGACAGAAGAAAGTAAAGAACAAGTTAAAAATATAGATAAAGAAATAAACATATATTTTATAGGATTTACAGACCAAGACTCAAGACTTGACTTAGCAAGACAATATACAAAAGTAAATGATAAAATAAATATAGAAGCTGTAACAGCAACGAGTAGACCAGATTTAGCTCAAAGATACGGAATAGAATCAAGTAGTGAAGGAATAATAGTAGAATCAGGTGAGCAATATAAAGTATTGTCATCAAATGACTTATATACTTATGATTATTCAACATATGAGACAATCGATATAACAGAGGAAAAATTAACAGCAGCAATAAAATCAGTATCAACTCAAAAACTACCAAAAGTATACTTTTTAAATGGATATAGTTCTTTCTCATTAACAACAGGATTACAATATTTAAATTTATATTTACAAAATGAAGTTAATGATATAGAAACTTTAGATATAATATCAAAGGGAAATGTGCCAGAAGATTGCGATACATTAGTAATATTAACACCTGAAAAAGATTTTGATGATATAGCAACAAATGCAATAATAGATTATATTAATAAAGGCGGAAATATATTGTGGCTAAATTCAGCTATGATAGAAAAAAAAGAACAAACAAATGTAAATAAAATTTTAGCTATGTATGGAGTAAATCCATTTGAAATAGGAATAATCAGAGAAACTAATAGTAGCAAAATGGTATCTGGTTCACCAGACTTAATAATTCCAGAAATACAATATGCAGATGTAACAAACAAATTAAATGATTCAGAAGGAGTAATATTTATAAATGCCACAAAGATAAATGTTTCTGATGATGACACATTAAATAATTTGAATGTTACAAAAACAGAATTAGTAAAAACAAGTGAAAATTCATACTTTAGAAATAATTTTGAAAACTCAAGTGATAATCCACAAAATGGAGAAGAACAAAAATCATTTTTAGTTGGAGCACAATTTAATAAAAAAATAGGAGAAGTTGAATCAAAACTAATAATATATGGAGAGAACTATTTTATCTCAGATTATCAACTAACTCAGACAACACAGACACCAATGATCTCATATGCACAAAATAAAGACTTAGTTCTAAATTCTATTGCATATCTATCTAATAGAGAAGAAGACATTGCTGTTAGAAAAAGTATAGGAACAATAACATATACAGCAACAGAAAAAGAAAATAAAATTATATTAGCAATAATAACAGCAGTACCATTAATGATAATTGGAGCTGGAATAATAGTTTGGATAAAGAGAAGAAGAAAAAAATAAAAAATAGTCATATATAGAAAACAAGTCCCATAAAATAATATGGGGCTTTTTATTTATGGAAATTTTCAAAATAGTATTTGTTCTAATTGGAACTTTAATTGGAGCAGGATTTGCTTCAGGTCAAGAAGTATACATTTTTTTCTTTTTATATGGAATTAAAGGAATTATAGGAATAATTATATCAAGTTGTTTAATAGGAACCATAATATATAAAACATTTAAATTAATATATAAAAAGAATATAAATAATTATAAGGAATTTTTAGATTTTTTAATAAAAAATAAAAAAATAAAAAATATAGCAAATATTACCATCAATATTTTTATTTTAATATCGTTCTATGTAATGATAGCTGGATTTGGAGCGTATCTAAATCAAGAATTTAAATTAAATACTATATTTGGAAGTGGGATTTTAGCTATTCTTTGTTATATAATATTTAAAAAGAATATAAATGGTTTTGTTAAGGTAAATGAGATACTAATACCAATACTGATATTAGTAATTATATTTATGCGGTATACTAAACATAAATAATATAGACTTTAAAAATTTTGATAATTATTTAATAAAAAATAATTCTGGAAATTGGTTAATAACAAGTATATTATATGCAAGTTATAATAGTATTTTGATAATACCAATACTAATATCAATAAAACAATACATAAGCAAATACAAAAATATTAGAACAATATCTTATATTGTAACATCAATTATAGCAATATTATTAATAACAATATATCTATTATTAATAAATATAGATGTAAATATAAAGGAATTGGAAATGCCTGCAGTTTATGCAATAAATAAAATAAAACCAGAAATAAAGAATATATACGGGATTATTATATTAGTATCAATCTTTACAACGGCAATTTCACTAGGAATAAGCTTTCTAAAAAATGTAACAAAAAATTCAAAAAGCTATAATAATATAGCAATATTAATTTGTTTAACATCTATAATTTTTTCAAAAATTGGCTTTTCTAACTTGGTTAGCTTTCTCTATCCAATACTAGGTTTTTTAGGTATTGTACAAATTATACAAATTATGAAGAAAAAAGATTAAAATAGTAAAGCTTATTGCTTTTTTAATTTTCATATAGTAGAATATAAACATATACAAGAGAGAAAGGAGAAGATAATAGTCTTATATTAAGACTACTATAAGACGAAATATGAAAGATTTTTGGAAAGAGCCAGAAACAAAAAAGATAAATAAAAAAAGAATGGTTATATTTATTAGTATTTTTATAATATTATTACTATTAATTATTATAGCTATATTATATATGAATAATAAACAAATTAGAGATTGGATAGATGTAAAGATTTTACAAAAAGAAAAAACACAAAATAATTTACCTAGCATCGAAATAGAAGAAATAGATAATTCAAATATATATGCGTTTAATAGATATATAGGTATATTAGACGAAAATAACTTTGAAATATATGATAGTGTTGGAAATAAACAAGATACATTAACAATAGAAATTACAAGGCCTATATTTAATGCAAATAATAGATATTTAGTAATTGCTGAAGAAAAAGGACAGAAAATATATCTAATAGAAGACAAAAATATTTTATGGGAATCAGATATAGAAGGAAACATATCTCAAGTTACTATAAACAAAAATGGTTATATAGCAGTAACAATAGTAGATACCATGAATAAAACAGTAATAGCAGTATATGATAACCATGGTGAGCAATTATTTAATATAAATTTATCATCAACAAGAGTAGTAACAACATCAATTTCAGAAGATAATAAATATTTAGCGTTAGCAACAATAGATACATCAGGAACTATAATACAATCTGATGTAAAAGTAATATCAGTAGAAGATGGTAAAAGCAACTCAGAAGCAATGATAAAAACTGCATATAATGGTGAAAATAATGATTTAATTACAAATATAAAATATCAAGAAAAAGATAAATTATTATGCATGTTTACCAATAAGATAATATCAATAAAAAACGATGGAACAATAGAAACATTACAAGAATATGAAGATAAAAAGATATCTTTTGCATCTATAGATTTATCTAATTCATCAATAACTATAGAAGAAAAATCCTCAGGTATATTTACAGCAAATTCAGTAGTAAATATAATAAATTCAGAAAATAAAAGTGAAGCTCTATATACAGCAGAGCTTATAACCAAAGAAGTATATACAAATAATAACATAATAGCATTAAACTTAGGATCAGAGATAGAATTTATAGATACTAATGCATGGTTAGTAAAAAGATATATAGCAGAACAGGAAATAACTAGAATAGTAGTATCAAATTCAATAGCAGGTATAGTATATAGAGATAAAATCGAAATAATTAATTTATAGGGAGATCGTAGCATGGAAGTAATAATAGATATATTTTTAATATTAATACTAGCATTATCAACATTTTTAGGTTACAAAAAGGGCTTAGTAAAATTAGGAACAAGATTATTTGCAGGAATAATTGCAATTATAATAACAATAGTTATTTATAGACCTATATCAGGGTTAATAATAAACAATACTCAGCTAGATGAAAAAATAAGAGATACTATTATAGAAAATACACCAATGTTAATTGATAAAGAATCAGAAGTAGGAAAAATAGAAAATGAAATGTTAGTAAGTCAAACTGAAAGCATATCAAAAACTATAGTATATGCAGGAAGTGGAATTATACTATTTGTAGTTTCAAAAATTATTTTAAGTATAGCAATATCTTTAATAGATGGTGTAGCGAAATTACCAATATTAAAACAATTTAATGAAGTAGGTGGAATTATATATGGATTGTTAAGAGGAATAATAATTGTTTGTATAATTGTATTAATAATGGGAATAGTTATAAAAATGAATCCAGGAAGTCCTTTTGAAGAAAAAATTCAAAATACATTTATAACAAACATGATATATAAAAATATTGTAAAATTTTAAATAAAAAGCGCAAATATTAGTTGCGTTTTTTTATTATTTTTGGTATACTAAAAACGCAAACTTTTTACACAAATTTAGGAGTGATTATTTTGAAAAATAAACAAATAGATAAAAAAGAAAATAAAAAGAACCAAAGAAAAAAGAAGAAAATATGGTGGAAAATAATATTATTAGTTATAATTTTAGCAATAATTGCAGGAGGAGCAAGTTTTGCATATAGAACATATAAAAATGGTGGAGGGCTAAGTGGAATGTTAGCAGCAGCAGTAGGACATGATGAAAACACAAGAAAAAATTTAGAAGAAATTAAAGTTTTATTATTAGGAGTAAGTACAGACCTAGACTCAGAATTAACAGATACAATAATCGTAGCATCATATAATCCAAACACACAAAAAGCAAATTTGCTATCAATACCAAGAGATACATATACAGGAAAAAATGCAAATAAAGCAACAGCAGCACAAAAAATAAATGCTTTATACAACTTAACTAAAAATCCACAAAAAACACTAGATGCTGTAAATGAGCTTACAGGCTTAGATATAAAATATTATGTATTAGTTAGAACAGAAGCTTTAATAAAATTGGTAGATGCTATAGGAGGAGTACAATTTAATGTTCCAATAGATATGTATTATACAGATAAAACTCAAAATTTAGTAATAAACTTAAAATCAGGAATGCAAGAAATAGATGGAAATAAAGCAGAACAATTATTACGTTTTAGACATAATAATAATGGAACAACTTATCCATCAGAGTATGGTAGCGAAGATTTAGGTAGAATGAGAACACAAAGAGAATTTATTGTAGAAACATTAAAACAAACTTTAAAACCAAGCAATATATTTAAAATAGGAGAAATATTAGATATAGCAAGTCAAAATGTAGAAACTAATTTATCATTTTCATATGTAAAAGATTATGTACCATATGCTGTGGAGCTTAATGCTGAAAATGTAGAAACAGCAGCGCTACCTGGGGAAGTTCCAAATCTAAATGAAACAAATGGTGTAAGTATATTTGTTGCAAATAAAAAAGAAACTCAACAATTGATTCAAGATATGTTTTATACAAATACAACAGAAACAGAACAAGAAAACAATACAACTGCTAACAATATTACAAACAATATAAGTAGTAGTACAAATAAAACATCAAAAATAAAAATTGAATTACTAAACGGAAGCGGAGATAAAAACAATTTACAAAAAGCACAACAAATGTTAGAACAAATGGGATATGAAGTTACAAAAAAAGGGAATACAACAGCTATATCAAAAACAATAATAACAAATAAAAAAGATATATCAAGTGATGAGCTAAAAGAATTAAAAGAAACTTTAGGAGTTGGAACAATATCAACAAACAAATCAAGTACAAGTTTAGTAGATGTAAGCATTATAATAGGTAAAGATTTTCAATAAAAATATATAGGGCAGTTAAAATCTGCCCTATATATTTAATAACGTTTTTTTCTATGCGATTTTTTTCTTGAATCAGTATCAAATAATAATTTATATAAGAAAAATAAAATTAATATTATCAATAGTATTTGGACTATTAATGTTAAAGCACTTGATTTTTCAACACTATGAGATGCAATTAAATCAGAAGAATATTCTATTCCATCAATATTATAAGTGATTTTTCCAATTATTTTTCCTTTAGCAATTGGAGCAAGTAAATTTTCATCTATCTTTATCTCTGGAGAAAATTCAGCATCCAGATTATCTTGAGAAATTAAAACATCTATATCTTCTGCAATTAGAGCATCTAAATTATGTGTTTGTTCAGTTCCATTTAATATTTCAACTTGAGTAGCAATAGCATTTTTATCTCTTAATTTTTTAATCACATAATTATTATATCCATAATCAAAAAGAGATTTAGTATCAATAAATTTTGCACTTAAATTATTAGGGTACATATCAGCCCCTAAAACAACACAAATTAATTCTAAATTATCCTTATTAGAAACAGAGACTAAGCAGTTTTTTGCAGCTGTTGTATATCCAGTTTTTCCAGCAATTGCATATTTGTAGTAATAATTACTTGCTACATTATTATTATTATCTATTAATAATTCATTAGTAGTATTGAAAACTCTTTCTTCAGATTTATTAGTTGCAGGGATTATACAATACTTTAAACCTGCAAACTTTCTAAAGGTAGTATTTTGCATACAATATTTCATTAAAATTGCTAAATCATAAGCAGATGAATAATGATTTTCGTTATGTATTCCACTAGGATTAGTAAAATGAGTATTTACAAGACCTAATTCAGCAACTTTATTATTCATTAAATCAGAAAATGCATCAATTGAACCAGAAATATGATAAGCAAGAACATTTGCAGCATCATTGGCAGAATGAACTAAAAGTATTTGTAATAATTGTTCAATAGTTAGTTGTTCACCAGCTTGTAAAGCTGCAGTAGTATATCCTGAAGGAATTGACGAAATTGCTTCATAAGGTACAGAAACAACATCACTTAAATTACAATTTTCTAATGTTAGAATAGCAGTTAATATTTTTGTTGTACTTGCAGGATACATTCTTACATCTGAACTTTTTGAATATAAGATTTTTTTACTTGAGCTATCTATTAAAATTGCAGCTTCTGAAGCTATATTTGGTGCATCCGAAGTAGCATAACTAATAGAAGACCCAAAAACGATTAAAAACAATATAATTAAAAATATCAATAATTTTTTTATTCTCATTATAATTCTCCATAAATATATATAATAAATAATACAATATTTTGACAAAAAAAACAATTATTTATACAAAATTTATACATAAAAAAACAAAAATTTACAGAAAGGAGGTTAGTATGAAACAATTTGATAATAAATTAAAAATTTTTATATTAATAATTATTATAATACTAATTGGAATATACTATTTTTTCATAAAAAAAGATGACTATACAGAAATAAGCAATGCTAATACACTAATTATAAATGAACAAAATAACGAAACTGAGAAAACAGAGGAAATGAATGAAACAGAAGAAAAGATAATTATACATATAATAGGAGCTGTAAAAAATGAAGGAATATACGAATTAGAAATAGGTAGCAGAATAGCAGATAGCATAGAAATAGCAGGAGGATTAACAGAAGATGCTGATATACAAAATATAAATTTAGCATATATATTAGAAGATGGAATGAAAATATATATACCAACTAAAAGTGATAGTCCTAATGAGATAATAGATAATACGGAGCAATATATATATAAAGAAAATACAAATTTAACTATTTCAGAAAATCAGCAAAATAGCGATAAATCAACAAAAAATCAAAAAGTTAATATAAATACAGCAACACAAGCAGAACTAGAAACATTGCCAGGAATAGGACCATCAACAGCATTAAAAAT
Organism: uncultured Bacilli bacterium; assembly: GCA_947623925.1. Lineage (GTDB taxonomy): Bacteria > Bacillota_I > Bacilli_A > RF39 > UBA660 > UMGS872. Next base: position 2,310 of record CANQID010000027.1, on the reverse strand, counting down.
AATAGAGTATAGAAAGGAAAATGGAAAATTTAGGTGTATTGAAGATATAACAAAAATTAAAGGTATTGGAGAAAGTAAATATAATAAAATTAAAGATTTAATAAAAGTATAATTACATTAAAAATGTTGATTTCCGTAGTAATATGAGAAATATTGTAGAAAAATGTTACAAAACTTTAACATAAATGTATTATTAGAAAAATCAATTTATAAAAAACCATTTCCGTAAATATGTATTATATGTGGCTCTTTTGTACCGCAAAATGAGTTATTGCAATTGAAAAAAAGATTTACTAAAATAAAATTACCGAAAATTTTGTACAAAGGAGTAAAAAGAGATGGTTAGTAAAGTAAGTAAGAAAAGTCTAAAAATCATTAGCGTTACTTTTATGGTAATAGCGATTATAGCAATATTAGTTGGCAAAATTTATTCAACTAATGATAATCATTATGTACTTGATGTTGTGCAAGAGACAGCAACAAATAATGATGGTAAATTGCAAATTACAGAAAAAATAGTAAAAGAAAGTGGGCAAGATTTTTTTAATTCTAAAGAGCTGGATTATGAAGTTGAGTTAAAAAATATTGCAAAAGCTGATAAAGAACAAACAGAAGTTGCAATAGTAGTAGATACTTCATATAGTATTGAGACTAATGATGTTGAAAACAAAGTAAAGGATACAGCAGCAGAGCTAGCTAAAGGAATAGTTAAAAATGTAAAAAGTTCTAAAGTTTCTATTTCAAATAATAGTGCAATTAAATTAAATATGGCAGCTAATAATGATACAAATATTCAAAATACAATAAATGCACTAAAATTTGGAGAAGGAAATGATAGTAATAAAGGTCTAGATTTTGGAGTACAAAGTTTTACTAAACCTGGAACTCCTAATACAATTAATAAATATATGATTGTATTTACAGATGCTACTGATCATGTTGCGGATAAGATGAGAAATATATTACTAGAGAACCAAGATGTAAAAATCATTTCTGTATTAGTAGATATGACAAGTAATTCATATATAGATGCTGTAGGTGACAATATATGTGGAGATGTTTACTTACTTTTAAGCGAACTAAAAGAAGATAATGCACCTAAAGATATTCCAATATTAGATTTAGAAGCCATCTATGATGAATTAAATAATACTGTAAGTGATGTTACTGTAGAGAATATATTTTCAGAAGAAGTTCAAAAATACTTTGATATAGTAGAAAATAATACTACAAGTGCAGATCGGAAATTCAGTATCAACAAATTACATAGTAGAAGATGGAAATGGAACTGTAGAAAAAACAGATACTGGATATACATGGAAAGTAGCTAAACTAAATGGACAAGATAGTGTTAAAATGAAATTTAAATTAGCATTAAAACCTAATACAGATATAGATGCTGGAGTTATTTTTGAAGACACATTTACAAATAAATCACAAAAAATAACTTATAATGGAAAGAAAGAACTACATGGAAGTGATCCAACAGAAAATACGGAAGCAACACTTATAAAAATATGCCAAGGGTATGACTTAAAAATAAAAGCAGTAAATGATGCAAATACAGCATTAACTGTAGAAGGAATACAATTACAAGTAAAAGGAATAGATGAAAAAGGACAAGAGGTATGTAGTATAAACAAAACAACAGATTCAAACGGATATATAACAATTACACCAGAAGATGCAAGAGCTTTAAGAGCAGATGGAACAATAACATATACAGTTCAGCCAATATTAAATGGTATAGTAGGATATTCAGCAACAGATTCTGTAAGTTTTGATATAATAAATGATAAAGTTACAAGAAATCTAAAATATGATAACCATGGATCTGAATTAGAAATAAAAATAAATGAGAATGCCAGAACAGCAGAAGTAATAGTCCCAATAAATTCTAAAAAAGCTGATTTTGAATTAAGACTAGAGGAATTAAACAATAGTAATGTTACAATTTCTGGGGCAGAATTTGAATTAATACAACCAAAATTAAATAGTAAATATGACATGAATAAATTAATAGGAACAACAGATGAAAATGGAATAATACATTTTTCACCAACAGTAATGACAAAAGATGGAACATATAATTATATATTAGTACAAAACACAACACAAATGGGATACGAACTTACACAAATAAGCTTGATAAAAATAACATATAAAGATGGAGAAATAACAACTGATCCAGAAATATATTTCAATCCAGACGTAAAAGGAGAATTACTTAAAGATAAAGAAAATCATGTTTTAATAACAGTTGGAAATGAATGTACAGCTAAAGATCCATTTGATTTACAAATTAATTTA
>CANQID010000026.1 GCA_947623925.1 uncultured Bacilli bacterium | reverse complement strand
AATTCAAAAAATATATAGAAAGGAATTAATCAATCTATAAAAATTTAACTCATTTCTATAAGATTGATTATACAAGGAAATATGAAAAAAAAATATGGTCAATATATGACGCCAAGTATAATAGCTGATTTTATGTGTTCTTTAATAGAACATGATGTTAAATGTAGAATACTTGAACCATCTAGTGGTGAGGGGGTATTTCTCAACACTTTAGAAAACTACGGTTTTAAAAATTATATTGGATATGAAATTGATGACAAACTAATTAATAATAATAATGTTATAAATAAAAGTTTTATTTCCGAAAATTTTAATGAAAAATTCGATGTAATAATTGGTAACCCTCCTTATATCAGATGGAAAAATCTAAAAAAAGAATTAAAGGAAGAATTAGAGGGAAATCAACTTTTTAATAAATATTTAAATGCTCTTAATGATTACTCTTCAATGTTTATTTTAAAAAGTGTTGAACTTTTAAATGATGGTGGAGAATTAATATTTATAACACCTGATTATTGGATTGATACTACTCATTGCCAAAAATTGAGAAATTACCTAGCAAATAATGGTTATTTTACTGATTTATTCTTATTCAAAGAAACACCAATTTTTAAAGATGTAAATGTTTCTCTCCAAATATTCAAATATATTAAAGGCAAAAATAAAAATAATGAAAATATTAATATCCATTTGTATAATAGTGGTAAAAGAACATGTGATTTTGAAAAATTAATTCAAGACTTAAGAAATAAAAGAAGTAATAAAATGATAACCGAATATAAAATAAAACAATTTAGACCTAATAAGAAATGGACAATTGCAGATGACAAAGACTTAAATGATATTACTTTATTTGAAAATGGATGTAAAAAAAATTTACTAAGCTACTGTACATTAGATAAGGTATGTAAAATTGGAAATGGAATGGTTTCTGGTTTAGATAAAGCTTTTCAAATCAAAGATTTTAATTCATTAAATGAGTTTGAAAAACAAAATACAATAAAAGTAGTAAAAGCAAAAAATTTAAATCCATATTACCATGATAATTTTATATATTATATTTTCTTAGAAAATTCAAATATAAAGTCTGAAGAGGAACTAATTAAAAAATGCCCTAATTTTTATAATCTACTTCTACCATATAAAGATAAACTATTAAAAAGGTATTCATATAATAAGAATATTGATTATTGGATGTGGGTTTTTTTAAGAAACTATAAATTATTTTTAGAAAATGAAAATAAAATTTTCGTTCCATGCAAAGAAAGAATTTCAAATAAAAATTATCACCGTTTCTGTATAACTAATAATTATCTTTTCCCTACACAAGATGTTTCTGTTGTTATTCCTTTTCCAGATACAAAAGAAACTATCGAATATATTACAGCACATTTAAATTCATCATTTGTATTTAATTGGATAAAACACAAAGGAATTGTAAAAGGCAATATTGTTGAATTTTCAAAAGCACCATTATCTAGTATTCCTTTTAGAAGAATAGATTTTAATAATGAAAAAGAAGTAAATATTCATAACGAAATAACAAAAACAGTAAAAATGTATATTAAAACAAGAAATAATGATTTATTAAAAATTATAGATGAATTAATAAAAAAATTATATTAAAATAAAAAAATTATATTTAAATATAATTTTTTATTTTAATAATTACTTTTATATTACTTAATAAGTTATTTGTAAAGTAAAATAAATTTAACAATATCTTGATATAATTTTAAAATACTAAAAATCAAAACTTTTTCTAAACTAGCATAACTTTTTTAATATTTAATAGTTCTTAATCGAACTATTTTAAACTAAGAAAAAAGAAGGACTTTTACTCTATTTTCAGATAACGATTAGTATTTACTCACTTTTAAATTTATTTACTTTGGCATTAGTAATTATATACATTATTTATTAAATTAAATTCTAATAATTATTTGATTCTTCCTCTTCTAACCTCTTTAGTTACTAATTTCTTAATTGAATTAATTCTTTTTTTTCATATTGATAACACAAACTTTCTTATATTTATAATTTTTAAATTCAAAAATCTTTTTCTACTTTTATTTCTTACATTTAATAATCATGCTTTTTAATCAATTCTTTAGGCATTTCTTTCGCCATTTGGTAATTCCTGTAATCATTATCATCAGTTACTTCTTTAATTATTTTTATAAATTCAGGAGTTTTTATAATTTCATTTTCACTGCTTAGTTCTATTTCCATTATTGCTTGATTATCCCATTCAGGATATATATCAATTTCAAAATATTGATTATTTTCTGATAAACAATATCTTGTTTTGTGGATAGTGTGTAATTTATTGTTTGATTCCATTAGCAATGCTAAATATTCATTTTGTGTAAGTTTTCTTTCAATTTCAACTCTTTTTATATTTGAAATTTTTCTTTTTTCAGTTAAATAATATAGGTAATCACCATTAATACCTCTTGCTCGAACTCTTCTTTCAATATCATCGTTACTTTTTAAATAAGTTTGTGAAATATCAACTTTAGTACAATTTGACATGTTTTCTAATTCTTTGATGTTTGGATAATAGATTAAGAATTTTCTTTCGATTTCAAAAGGTTCTGGTTCACCTAAAAATGAAGCGATTTCTTTTAATAGCTTTTCTAGTTTTTCTTCAAATTCTGTACTATTATCTATGATTCTAAAATGCGGATGCCCTGTCCATGCAGAGATAATTTTATCATCAATTTTTCTTGCCTCTTCTATGTTTTCGGTCCTTGCTATATTATTAGCTAAAGTATATGCATTTTCTTTTCCTTTAGCAGCACTTACAAGATGAAATATAGCATCATAAGAATCTCTTTCCTGTGTTTCACTAGTTCCAAGTTCATTCAATATTCTTTTAAATTCAATATCTTTCATGTATGCTTTATTATCTAAAATTCCACGATCACATACAATAAGTATCTTATCATTTTTCATTTTTTTAGCAGCATCATCAAATATTTGCTCTTTTACTTTTTGTAATCTAATTTGAAATCTTTGATAATCATAATTTGTTTCACAAGTCCAAGGCGCTATACCGTTTGTAATTAATTCAGTAGCTGTTTCAGGTACAAATAATATAGTATAACCTCTTTTAGAAAAATAATTATTAATCCAAGTTATTGCAGTAGTTTTACCAGCACATGGCCCACCTGTTAAAACAATTTTGCTAATTTTAACTTTTCTATTTTTTTCTTGATTATCCAATAATTCATTTAAAGGAACATTATATAATGTTGATAATAATTTTAATTTGTCTAAATCTGGTTTTGATTTTCCCATCTCCCATTTACTAACTGCCTTATCACTTACATCTAGTTTATATGCAACAAACCTTTGAGTTAAATTATTTTCTTTTCTAAGTTGAAATAAGTAATTACCAAAATCAATATTTTCCATCTAAACTCACCTCACAATTACATTATACAATAAAATTACTTGTTTTCTTCAATTAACACTCTACTTTTGGTAGAACTTTTAAATAAAGTATTTCGAAAAAAAATGGAGCCTTTCGGCTCCTTCAGGGGGCTGAATATATATACACATAAAATAAATTATTGTCTATTATTTTCTTATATTTTAAGCATTTTAAAATTAAATCTATTTATAAAAAATTAAATAATTTTATAAAATTTTACTATTTGGGTACCTAAATGGGTACCTAATAATAACAATACTACTTAATAATTCTTTATTAAAAGAAAGGATTAAAATTATGGAATTAAATTATACTAAATGTGGAGATTATTATTTACCTAATCTTATACTAGCTGAAAAAGAAAATAAGACATTAAACAAATATGGATTATTAAAACTTAATTATTTAAAACAATATAAAAAGTCTTTATATCAAGAACTATTGATGAAAGAAAAACTTAATGAATATCTTTTTTCAGTCAGTAATAATGCCTTAGAAAAATTTGAATTTTTAATGAAACAACTAATCAACAATGACACAACCATTACAGAAGAATTAAAAGAAAAAGATTCATTACTTTGGACACAAAAAATGAATAGTTTAAAAAGTATTGCTGAAGAAATTATCCTAAAAGAAGATATATATGGTGATAATAATGATTGATGATAAAGATATAACTGATGAAGAATTTGAAAGAAAATGGTTACCTTTTTTCAATAATTATAGTGATTATATACAAGAATTTATTGTGCCAGAAGCAGTAGCATTTTATCTAGCAAATGGATATATGCGAAATTGCCTATCTTCTTGTCCTTTAACAAATCATATTAATTCAGCAATAGATGTTTTTAACATAGTTTGTAATACAAACAAACTACTTCCTGAAATAAAAAAAATATTAAAAATAAAATATAACTTAAAAATTGTAAAAAATAATCCATTAAAAATTGAAAAATTGTATTAAATTTAAAAACACTATCTATAAAAAATGGTAGTGTTTTTATTATCATGGGATTATAAATCGTGTCTAGCAAGCACTGAATTTTTACTCCCGTATAAATTCTTAAACGAAAATACTTTACCGTTTAATTTTAGAATTATAATAGTTCTTTAGAATATATTTTTTAAATCCATCATAGTGAATAATAGCAAATCTTCTTGTATTAGATGTTATATTAGAATCAACTACTTTTGAAGTAACCATAATATGAATTATATTAAAAGTTCTATCTGCATTACAAAATTTTAAAAATTGTTCTATATTATCATTTTCTATTGTGATTCTTTTCTCAAATGCCTTTTTATATTCTTCCAATTTTTCTAAATCATTTGATAACCCTAACTCAGTCATAGAAGTACTCAAAAATTTTGATTCAATATCAAAAATATATTTATTGTCATAATCTATAGCAATAATATCCCATTCATTTTCATCAAGTCTCATTTTTGGAAAAATATGTTTAGTCTTTCTATTTCTATATATTTTAAAAAAGGGGGTAATATCTTTTAATATACTTATAATATCACTTTCTAAAGAGTAAGAAATTTGATGAATTATTTTATCTATTGCTTGAAAAATATTGTCTTCAGGAGTGCTATATGGCTTTAATCCTATAAAATGGGCATTGTTCCAAATATTTATAGAATTTGTTATAATACCTTTATTTATTAGGTATTTAGATTTTTCAAAGTATATTATTGGTGTAGTATCTAATCTATGTTTACATGTATTTTTATATAAATTATTTTCGTCACTTTCAAAAGAATCTTGTTTCAGTACACATTCTTTATTGAATAATTCTAAATTGCAGTTTGGAAATTTTTCTTTAATATAATCATTAAGTTTTTGACTTAAAATAATTCCATTATGTTTTTTCAAAGTTTCTAAACTTTCCAATAATTGATTCATTAATTTTGTAAAATCAGTAAAAAGTATCCCTTTTTCTTTTAAAAAAGCTTCATTAAATGTCTGATCAATTATTCTTTCCTTATTTGAATCATAATTGTAATATAAATCATTATCATTTTTGGAATTGTCTTGTCCTTCTATTTGTGTATATATTGGACTAATAGATTTAGGATCAATCCAAAATTCAGTAACACCATTTTCATATTTTTTAGAATATTTAGTTCTAACACTATAAAATATATAAATTGAATAATAATATAAAAGAATTATTAAGCGTTTATAATCTTTTTTCTTAAAATAATTTTTTCCTTTTTCTTGATGATGCATTAAAACCATTTCTATTAAAGTCTTAAGTTTTCGTGCCATAAGATCTGCAGCTTTTGAAGCATATGAAACATCTTCATTTTTATTATTTATGTTACCTAAAATATAATCATTATTCGTATGGATTTCTTGCAATTTAGTATATACATTGCCCAATATTACTAATAAAATTTTATAATTATAATTAGTTAATATATATTCAACAAATGAATTAAAATCTTCTTCAATATTGTTAAATTTTTCAAGTATTTTTTCTTGATTATAAATAATGTCATACCCAAAATATGTAAAATTATTTCTATAAATATAATATACACTTAAGTCTAAAGATTTTAAAACATTTTCATAATATTTTTTTATTTCTCCATTAATTTTAACTTTCTTTGATGACTTTATAGTTATATTTTTAATACTTTTACCCATATTCAATTAATCTCCATATTCATAAAAGCTTCAATTTTATAAATTCTTTGATTATTGCTTAATTTTTTAAATTCATCATCATAGTCATATCTTAATATATATTTTCCGAGTAAAGTTTTTTGCTTTCTTTTACATATTGTAGATATATTTCCGTGTTGTTTCTTATAATCTACATTAAGATTTTTACACAATTCCCTTTTATCATTAAAAGATCCTATCAGTTTAGCTGTACCTATATCATATACATTTATTGTGTTATTTCTTTGCACTTTAGTTATATCATAATTAAATATTTCTTTTCTTTTTTGTATAGATAGCCCCTTAAACTCATCATCATTATCATACCTTAAAACATATTTATCCATTATAGTCTTTTGCTTTCTATGACAAACTTGGCTAATATTACCATGTTGTTTATTTATATCAACATTCAATTTTTCACAAAATTTTGTAATTCCATCAACAGAAAACAAAAAATTAAGGGTTATAGAATCATAGACATTAATTTTATTATTTATTTTTTTGCAATTTGGACAGACTGATCTTTGATTTATGTAACTTTTCCAATGATTTCCACATTTTTTACATACCCAATATACCTCTTGATTACTATTTAATGTGTAACAATCAGGAGTTTTATCATTATTTTCATAATCCCACTCCTCAATCAGCTTTGGATTCAATGTAGCTAAATCATTAACCCCTTTTACAAGTATATTCAAATTTTCACTGCAACCTAAACAACATTTATATTTCAGCATAGTTTTTATAGTTGCCTGATAAGAATGTCCTTTATTGCATTTCCACCAATGAACATCACTATTGGTATATTTTATGCTATCAGGAGTTACCTCATTTTTGTCAAAATCCCAATATTTTATTAATTCAGGATGTTTAGTTTGTAAATCATTAGTCCTTTTTATATATCTTATTCCACTACAAATATTGCATCCTCGACCATGTACTCTATCTTTAGGAGAACATTCATAACTATGACCTTTGGGACAAATCCAATAATATTTTTTAGAAGAACCATAAGATATATATTCAGGCTTAATTGCACCATTCTTATCAAAATCCCATTCTTTAGCTATATTAGGATAAAGAGTCATAATACTATTTTGTTTTTTTAAAGACAAATACTGTTCTTCTATTTTTATTCTATCTTTTAAAATATTGGGTTGAAAATCAACATTTAAATTATACTTGTCATTAATAATCTTTTGCAATTTTATTATTACATTATTCAAAAAAGTATTATTTGAATTAGGTTTACAGTAAATTACATTATTTTTATCGTTCTCCAATTTTTTAACTTCTTTAATTCTTATTAAATAAATCCCTTGTGACTTAATAATTTTATCTTTTTTTAATTCCGATTCTCTTTTATTTCTATGAGCATACTCTCCATCGTATTCGATTCCTAATTTTAAGTTAGGTATATATACATCTATTTCAGGTTTACCATATCTATTTTTAGTTTCAGGGTATACTTTTGAAATATAATAATACAATGCTTGTTCAGGAAAAGAAGTTTGAGATTCTTGAGAGCAAATAGTACAACCTTGTCCAGAAGATCTCGCATGAATAACTTTTTCGTAGTTGTGTCCAAAAGGACAAATCCAATGTGCTGAAACATTACTACCCATCATAACATTTTGTGGAGTGATTCCTAATTTATTATTTCTTTTATAATCCCACTCTTTCAATAAATCAGGTCTTGTTGTCGCTAAATCATTATATCCCACTAATATTTTTTGTCCCGCACAAAAAGGGCAACCTGTATTTTGTTTAGTTCTATTATTTATATAAGCTTCATAATGATGACTTTTTGGACATATCCACCATACTTTTTTATTAGTTCCAGCCATAACATTTTGTGGGGTAAAACCTAATTCATTATTTTTATCAAAATCCCACTCTTTTAGTAAATCAGGTCTTGTTGTTGCTAAATCATTGTATCCTATTAATATCTTTTTACCAGCACATATTGAACAACCTGTATTTTGTTCTGCTCTATGATAAATATAAGCTTCATACTTGTGACCTTTGGGACAAATCCAATGTGCTCTTTTACTAGAATTAGAATATAACTTCTCTGGAATTAATCCTTCTTTAATATTTTCTTCATAGTCCCATTCTTTTTCTAATTCTGGATTACTTATAAATAGTGTTTTTTTTAATTCATTTAAAGCCATATTTTTCACATCCTTGTTTTTAATTTAGGGTTTGGCACTCCAAGTAAATTGCGGGAGTAAGCTCCCTGTGCTGGCTAAGACAACTTTATGACATTAATGACATTTGTGAGATACTCTACTATATAGCAAATGTATCTGTCATCATGTCATTTTTATACAAAACTTGTAATTTTTTTCTTTTTCAACAAGTAATTTTATCAATTTTTAATTATATTATTATTATTTTTTATCTATTAATTTACTTAATTTTTCTATTGATTTTGAATAATCGTCTATCTCATTATTAATTTTTTTCTTATATTTATCTACTATTTTTTCTAATTTTTTTACATCTTTTTCTTGTAAATCATCTCCAATTTTCAGTTTTTTTACATCACAATCATCTAATAATTTTTTTATTATTCTTCTAATTTGCAACTGTTCTTTCTCAGTTTCTATAATATCATCTATCATTATAACAGGTGCATTATCAGTATGAATTGCAAAACTATTATAATTATTACTTGCTACTGCTTTAATTTCTTCTTCATTATATTCAGCTAATTTCATTAATTTTGCTATATCAATTCTTAATACTGCACTTAATTTTCTTAAAGATAATACATTAGGTTTCTTTCTTTCGCCTTTCTCAATTTTAGCAATAGTATTATTGTCAATCCCTGTTCTTCTTGATAATTCTCTTTGAGAGATTCCTAATTTTTCTCTAGTTTCCTTTACTACACTTGCTAAAGTTTTATCATTCATTAAATACCATTCCTTTATTTCTATAACTTTTTTTAATTAATTAAAGATTATTTTATTATATCCAAAACTTTAATTGTTCAATGTGCATTCCTTTATTTTCAACAAATTGAACAATTTTTTTATAGGAATCTGAATTTAGATTTTTCATTTTTCTATACGCACTAAATGATTTTGGTGCAATACCATGTGCATTTTCTAATAACCAATAATATTGTTCACGCTCTTTTGATTCTTCTACATATGGATCAATAACACGCTTTTGATAATCATTAAAGCTTTCAGTATTAGAGTGTACCGCATATCTTTGTAAATTACGCAACTCATCTAATCTTGTCCCTATAGAAATATCTAAATTACGATGAGTTTCTTTTGCTTCTTCATATTTTCCAGCTAATATCATAAATTCAGTTAGTCTTTCGTAATTATCTCTTGTGTACGAATAAAAAGAATATGGATACATTTCATTTGCTTTTTTTAAACATGCTATAGCTAAGTCAAACTTATTTTCTTTTTTATAAACAGTGGCTTGTCTATTAAGAATTTGCTCAGGCATATAAACAACGCTTTTTCCACCATCACTATATCGTTTAGCTTCTGAAATTGGTATAGAATTAATACCTTCAATAGTTGACAAATCGTATTTTGATTTAAATTCTTCTATTTTTAATTCATTATAATTTTCATAAAAAGATTTATTCTTATCTTTTATTTTTGGTTTTGACATACTAAATAAATTACTTAAAATTCCCATATATACTACCTCTTATTTTAATTTATTAAACTAAAATGCATTTCCATTTATGCATTTCTATTTTATCACAATTATGCCATTTTTGAAATGCTTTTTGTGAGTTTTGATTACAAAATATATTGACTTTGATTAAATTATTATGATATTATTTAATTGTGAGCATAACTCACACATATAATTTCTTTCTTTAGTTGGTAATCCATACATAGATAATAAATTAATTATCTAGAGTCTAAAATGGAAGGAGGAAAGTTTAATATGGATGCTAGAGAAACTTTAAAACTTATTTCAAAGCAATGGTGTGATCTAAATGATTTAATGAAACTTGCTGAAATAGGTAAAAATAATGCAGTTAAACTTAGGAGAGAAATAAGAAACGACCTTACTCTAAAAGGTTATATTCTCCCAAATAATAGATTACCAATGATTGAAGTCGTTAATAAACTTAAAATAAATATCAACTATTTAGAAAAAATGGCTAAAGAAAATTTATAGAAAGGAATTATATGAAAACAATAACAGAATTAAAAAGTAGTATTGTCGAGATGAATTATATCATTGAAAATATGATTAGAGAAAATGGTTTATATTGTTTACTTGGAGAAGCCAAAGTTGGTAAATCAGCAATGGCTCTCCAAATAGCAAATTCTGTTGCTAATGGAATATCTTTTCTAAATTTTAAAACTATAAAGACACCTGTTCTTTATTTAAGTACAGAAATGAATCCTACCGAAACAATAAGTAGAATTCATTTTATGAATTGTAATCTTAACGATAATAATTTCTTTTATACTTTTCCAGAAGATAGTATGACTATGTTAAGTATTTTAAAAGTAGAAAAAGAAATATCAGACTTTCACGAAAAATATAATGGTAAATTAGTATTTATTGATATGTTTAATGGTATTAATTTTGGAAATAGTTATGATTTAAATAACTATCAAGATATGAGTCAAAATATATTTCCACAATTAAGGAATCTATGTAATAGATATAAAGTTGCTATTGTTATAGTTCATCATTTAAATCGTAAAGGAAAATCTTTAGGTAGTACAGCAATAGATACTTGTGTTGATGGAAAAATATCTATAAAACAAGATGAAAATATTAAATCAACATTTTACTTTAAATATGAAAGTAGAGATTATCCTAGTTTAGATTTAGTCTTAAAAAGAGATAATAAACTAATATTGTCTATTGATGAACAAACTGAAGAAACATTAAATGAAAACCTAATGCAACTTTTAAAATATGCTATTAACAAAAAAGAATTTACTTTTACAGTATCTGAAATGGTAAGTAAACTAAATTTATTTATCACTCCTTCTGTATTTGGTAAATTACTTAAAAGTAATATAGAAAGTTTAGCAAAATTAGGATTATTCATTGAGTATAAAAGAACAGCAACAGAAAGACTATGGAATGCTATATATAAGGAACCTCTAGATGATGACTTTGAAGACAATAATTTAAAATCAAAGGAGGAAACTTATGGCAGTTAAACTATTAGAAAAATCTGAATGGACAAAAGATGGTAGAAAATGGATATTTTATGACTATGTAAAGAATTTAGATGGTACTAGAAGAAAATATAAATCTAAAAAATATTTCACTAAAACAGAAGCACTAAAAGCCGAAAGAGATTTTCTTGTTTCAGATAGTGAAAGATTTGATAAGGATCGTAATATGACTTTTAAAGATTTATACACTAATTTCTATGCTTATAAAGAAGATAAAGTAAAATTTACTACTTTAAAAACTTATAGAGATAGAGAGCGATACTTTCATAGTTTAGATGATATTAAATTGAAAGATTTTAATATTGAACACTTTGAAAAATGGAAAAAAGAAATTAATTCTTATGGTTTTAGTACAAATAATAAAAACCATCTATTCAAATTCTTTAAAGAATTATTAAACTATGCTACAAAATGGTATAACTTTAATTTTACTGCAACTTATAATAAAATGACTAACTTTACTAATCCAAATGAAATGCCAAAAGAAATGTTGTTTTTTACTTACGAAGAATTTAAAAAATTTATTTCAGTAGAAGATGATATTTTATTTAAAACAATGTTTGAAACACTTTATTATTGTGGATTAAGGCGTGGTGAATTAAGAGGTCTTACTTGGGATAATATTGATTTTAAAAATAATTATTTGAGTGTTAATAAAAATGTAGTCGCTACACAAGGAGAAAATCAAAAGCCATATATATTAACTACTCCTAAAACAAAATCTAGTATTAGAGATATTCCTATACCAAAAGTTTTAATGAATGATTTAAAAGCTTTATATGAATATTCAAAGAAATATTATGGTTTTAATGATAAATACTTTGTCTTTGGAGATAGTGATCCAATTACTAATGGAAAAATAAGATATAGGAAGAATAGAAATTGTAAGTTAGCAGGTGTCAAACAAATTAGAATCCACGATTTTAGACATAGTTGTGCATCACTTTTAATTAATAGTAATGCAAGTATAAATGTAGTTGCAAAATATCTAGGTCATACAAAAATAGATGAGACTCTAAACACATATTCTCATCTATTTAAAAATCAAATGAATGAAATAATTAGCATTATCGACAATTTAAATTGAAATGGGTACCTATTTGGGTACCTAATACATATATAAATAGCCCCTATGCCTTATTATTCCAACAAAAATGGAGCCTTTCGGCTCCTTCAGGGGGAAATCTAAATATCAGTTCGTAACAATTTAATAATTGTCTAAAGTCTTATAAAATAAGGCTTTT
>CANQID010000025.1 GCA_947623925.1 uncultured Bacilli bacterium | reverse complement strand
CTCAGGAGTGCTTCAAACATTAGTTGAGGTATTTAGTAATGCTGATGTACAATCAATAGATTTTGTTTATACATCAGGTGATACAGAAGTAACACTTACATTAGATAAAGATAAATTAAGTGAATTAGATCCTAATGAATGGTTAGAAGCCAATTCACAAGCAATATTTGGAAAGAAATATGACGAATTGACATTATCAGATTTAATAGATAAAGAATTTACAGCAGCAATTAATTTAAAAAGTTATGCTGTAAAGGAAACAACAAATCCAGAAAAGTATATATTTAAATTTACAGGTGCAAAAGAAGTAGTATTTGAAAAATATATAGATGAAGCAATAAATAATTATCAAGATAAAACAGAATTAAATAAAAAATTTAAGTTATCAAAAGAAAATAATATAGTTACAGTTGATATTTTAGATTCAAGTACTAAAATATCAGAAATAAGGGGAACAGGTATAATTGATGAAATGCTTATAGCATTAACAGAACAAAAAGGAATTAATGGATTTACCGTTAAATATGGTAAGGAGCCTGATTTTACATTTAATTTAAAATCTGCTACTGCAGAGAGTATAGAAAGTGAAAAAGAGAGATTATTGACCACTATATTAGATGGAACAGAATATAAGAATGCCACTTTGGATGATATAGATGGAAAGACTTTGACAGTAGAGCCAATTCTTGAGCCACAAGTTGCAATCTTAAAAGAAGGAGAAAAGAAAAGTTATATAATAAACTTTATAAAGGAAGTAACTATTTCTTTTGATGCCGGTCCATTAACAAATCCTGCTGATATTACAAATATGTCAGCTACTGAATTACCAACTCCAGTTATTAGTGATGAAGAAAAAGATTATCGTACTTTTACTGGATGGTATAATGATGCTGGTAAAAAAATTGAAAGTATTAATGAGGTAGCAGAAAATACAACTTTAATTGCTCACTACAAATTAAATGTAGATAAGTTTGTTGAAGATGTTGTAAAAGATTTAGATAGTACTAATACTACTTATTCACAAAATTTTGATAGCAAGTTTGATATAAAACAAAATGAAAGTAATAAAAATGAAATCGAAATAGATTTAAAAGAAGTTAATTTGCCATTAAATGAATTATCTAAAACATCTATTCCGGGAACTATTGCTTATGTACTTGAAAAAGGTGAAATAAAAGATATTACTTTAGGTTTTAATGGTGGTGAAAAAACATTTACTTTACCATTAGAAACAACAAGTAAAGAAGAATTAAAAAATCAAATAATAACAGACGCAAAAAGTTTATTTAATGAAAAGTTAAATTACAAAGAAGAAACAGCAACTTTAGATCAATTAGAATATAAAGATCAATCATTTACTATAACAATTGGAACTTCAGATAAAACTGTTGAATTAGTTGATTCAAAAGGAGATTCTATAAGTAATAAAACATATACATTTAAATTTAATTCTGACTTTGTTGTTGTAGATGCAACTGATAATTTAGGTGCTCAAAAAATTAGTGATGCATTAAGTAAAAATTATAGTAAGATATATATTGATAGTGATGTAACTGAAGATGCAACTATAACAATAAATAGAGATGTTATCATTGAACCAATTGAAACTGCAACAGGTATAAGTTCAATTGCTAATGCTCAAAAAACAATAACAGTAAATGGTAGACCAGAATATGCTATTGATATACAATCTGGAAATGTTAAATTTGAAAATTTAAAAATTACTGGTGGGAAATATGGCGAATTAAAAATAGAAAAAGGTGCAACTGTTACTGCTAATAATGTAGATGTTTCAGGAACTATAGAGGAATCGACAAGTGGGGACAATGATGATATGCATGCTGCTATAGTAGTAGATGGTGTATTAACTGCAAACAATATAACAAATACTGATGAAAAATATAGTACTCCTACAATAGCATTAGTTACAAGTTATTCATATCCAATTAAAGATTTACATGGAGAAGATGAAGATAAGGGGGCTTCAGGAAATATTCATCCAGGTGCAAAAGTAACTATATCATCAAATAATATGACTAGAAATGATAAATATTATATAGTAGAATCTGATGATTCAAAACATGTTGATTCTATTAAAGAGTCATATTATGGTTCTTTCTACTATGTAAATAACAATAATTCACAAATTTATTTTATGACAGTAATTGACAGACAACAAACAGATGGTGGTATAACTTTCTTTAAAGTTTATAATTATGACGATAATGTTGATTTCTCAAGTCTAGGATATGAAGTAAACAAGGAAAATAAAGATAAGGTATTTGAAAAACTTCATGTTGAGGGTACAGGAAAAGATATTACAGATGACAATGCTAAAGTACAAGAAGTTTTACAATCACATATTACAAATAAAGTTGTTGCAACATATAAAGAAAAACCTAAATCAGCTCTTAAT
Organism: uncultured Bacilli bacterium; assembly: GCA_947623925.1. GTDB lineage: Bacteria > Bacillota_I > Bacilli_A > RF39 > UBA660 > UMGS872. The sequence goes on along the minus strand of CANQID010000025.1, from coordinate 10,386 downwards.
CTTAAACAATCTAATGGTTTAAAAGTAATAGGTAACAAGCTTTCAGGTACATTAGAAACTCAAAATGATGATGGAAAGTATATTATACCTGTAACTTTAACATCAGAGTATTTTGAAGATAATAGATCTACTATAAAAGTTACAGATCCTAACAATGTTACAAAAACATATACTTATAAATCAGGTACTGAAAATGGAATTGCAACAGTAAGCACTGTAAATACTATGAAATTAGAATTAGAAGCAATTAAATCTTCTAATATAAAAGGAGCAAATGAAAAAGTATATGAAATTACTGTAGACGTTGATGGTGATGACACTGAATATGAAGCTGAAACATATACAATTGATTATAGTGGTGTAGAAACTTTAGAAGAAAAAATTAATGTAGCAGCGCAAAACACATTAAATTCTAAAAGTTTTACAGTAACAAAAGATAATCATATAAATGGTTATACTGAAGCTTTTACTTATAAATTTAATATTGACTTAGGTTTAACTCATTTAATATCTGATAAAGATAATGTAGAAGAATATACATTCTCTTTAAAGTATGTTGGAAAAGAAGATTCTAAAGCTAGTGTAGTAACAAGAAAACAAACTAAACATGAAGAAGGAAAAGTATATATCAATGATTGGGAATATATTCATCCAATTCAAGTAGGTCGTGCTATTCAGGAAGTTACAATGCTAACTGATGTTATGGGAGAAACTTACATCAATGCTATAGATAAGGTAAAATTAGCTGATGGAAAAGCACATACTTATATAGTAACTTTAAATAGAGATAAATATAATGATTGGGTAAAAAAGAATTATCTTTCAAACTCAAAATATAGTTCTGCTGAATGGGCTTTAAATGATACAGTAGAAGTAGAAGTTGAACTAGATGATGATGAACAATATATAAAGAGCATAAAAACAAGTCAAAAAAGTTCAGATAATACATTTAATGTTACTTTTGAAAATATAAATTCAACTAACATAAAAGAACCAAAAGAATTTTTAGCAGAAAAAGACAAAGTTCTTACTGACGAAGATATCATTGATTTTTATAACAAAGGAATCAATTGGTGGGAAAAACATACAGGGGCAACTGTATATTCAGAATAAATTAAAGGTATGATTTACACACCTTTAATTGTTAAAAATGTTATATGAATAATATGTTTTACAATAATAGAAAAAGTAGATGATCTACTTTTTTTAATTTATAATTTTCTTTACAAAAGATATTATTTTATATATAATATAAATTATAAATATAAAAATAGTAGGGAGTTATATAAATGGAAAAAGTAATTCAAAAAATAAATTTTATTTCTATATGCTTTTTAATTATATATGCTCCTTTAGTATATTTTTTAAAACTTATATTTTCTTCTTTTAAAATATTAAATGGATTTTTATATTTTTATGAAATATTATATTTGTTTATTCCAATAGGAATATTTATATATGTATATAATTTGATAAAGAAAAATATTAAAATAACTAAATACGATATTTTTATATATATATTAATAATACTTGGAATAATAGTAACAATAAATGCAGTAGATGTAAAAACATCAATATATGGAGCATATTTAAGAAATGAAGGATTACTTTCTTTATTAAGTTATTATTTATTATTTTTAAATAGTAGAAGTTTAAAAGAAAAAGAAATAAAAAAAATTATAAATGTACTTTTTATAGTAGGTATATTTCAATTTATATATAGTTTTTTACAAGTCTTTGTAAGGGGAGAATATGTTGAAACATTTTCATTAGAAAATATAAATTATATGGCTAGTGGATTTACAGGTAATCCTAATATGTTAGGTAGTTATTGTATTTTGTTATTAGGTATTTCAATAATGTATTATTTAATATATAATTCAAAAAAATATTTAATTTTAAGTGTAATATTTTATATAAATCTTATTTTCGCACAATCAACAGGTCCTTTTTTTACATTAATATTTTTATTAATATTTATAATAATATTTTTACATAAGAAAAATATTGATTTAAAAAAAGTATACATAATTTTAAGTTTATTTTTTGTTACATTTATACTAGTTAGTAATGTAACAGAATTTTATGTAAGTAAAGTATTTAATGATAAGATAGAAAAAGGTTATACAATAAAAGGAGATATTTTAAATACATTGTCATTGTTTTCTAATTCTAGTGGAAATGATAGTGATGAAGTAACAATTGAAAATTATGGTTCTGGTAGGTTTACAATTTGGGAAAACACTATGAAAATAGTTCCTAAATATTTTTGGTTAGGTTCTGGAATTGATAATTTTGGATATGTATATAATAAACAAGATGTTGGTTCATATTGTGATAAAGCACATAATGAATATTTACAAATATTAGTAACAGAAGGTATATTTACTTTAATTACTTATTTATCACTGTTATTTAATTTATTTATTGATGGAATTAAGAGTAAAAATAAATTAGTTTGGGTATTACTTATGAGTTTTATAGGTTACGCTGTTCAAGCATTTTTAAATATTAGTAGTATTTTGGTTGCGCCTATTTATTTTATAATTATGGGTATGCTTTCAGGATTAATTTATAAAGACAAATATATTAAAATGGAGGTAAAAAATGATAACATTTGATGATTTTGTTAAATTAGATATTAGAGTAGGTACGATAATAGATGCACAAATGTTTGAAGAAGCAATAAAACCTGCATATAAATTAAAAATAGATTTCGGAGAAATTGGTATTAAAACTTCATCAGCTCAAATAACTAAGTTGTACAAAGAAAAAGATTTGATAGGTAAACAGATTTTAGCAGTTGTTAATTTCCCACCAAAACAAATATCAAATTTTATTTCAGAAGTATTAGTTTTAGGTACTTATAGTGAAAATGGAGTAGTACTAATAACTCCTGATATAAAAGTTAGTAATGGTGATAAATTAGGATAGTTTGCAAAAAAACTCAAAATAAAAAGTTTTGCAAATACACTTGCAAAACTTTCAGATTGTTGATAAATAAGATTACAATAATTATATTATTTATTAATACAAAATACTGCATATAATGGTACTGATTTTATATTATTTTCAAATCCAAAATTTTTAGTAGATATCCTAATACTATACTTAGGATTATATTTTTTAATATATTCATTTAAACTTTTACTATTAGTTCTTCTTCCACTTTTTACTTCTATTGGTATAATATCACCATTTATTTTTATTAAGAAGTCTATTTCATATTTATCAAAATTATAATAATATAATTCTTTTGATTTAGGATATAATTCACAAGCTATATAGTTTTCAGTTAAAACACCTTTAAATATTTCATTTTTATCTAAAATAATTTCACTATAGTCTAAATTAGATAATGATCTAAGTAAACCTACATCACTCAAATATAATTTAAATTTGTCAGAATTAACGAATGCTTTAAGTGGTGATTCATTTTTTTCTGTTAGGTTACACCTTAATATCATATTACTAGCAAGTAACCAATCTAAACTACTTTCATATCTAATCTTTCTTGCATCTTTATCTACTATACTATATTTGAATGCATTATTAACTCTTGCAAGTTCTTTTGGTATAGAATTGTATATTTGACTATTTTTAATTCCTTCGCTATTTTCAGTGTATTTATTCATATCAGCTAAATAGGATGTTATTATTTGTTCTTGAAGTTCAAAATTAACATGAGAAATATTGGATTGGTTAGATATAAAGTTATTAATTATAGCAGGCATTCCACCTAATACTAAATATTTTTTATATAAATCGAGTGCTTTTTCATGAATAGGATTCATTAATGCTTCATTAGTTTCATAATGTGTTTTTATTTCATTAATTAATTTTGTTTCTCCTAAAGCAAGTAGATATTCTTCAAAATCCATTGGATATAAATATTTAATTATTACTTTACCAACAGGAAAAGATGATTTAAATCTATTAATTTTAACTCCTAAAAGAGAACCTGCGCAAACTATTTTATAAGGTTTATTGCTTTCACAGAAATATTTTAAAGATGTTATAGCTCTTTCACTTACTTGTATTTCGTCTAAAAAGATTATAGTATTTTCTATATTGATATTTACATTTTTAATTATTTCTATTTTTTCAATTATTGTATCTGGGTCAATAGTTTCTTCAAAAATTTCACTTATATTTTCTTCTTTATCTAAATTAATATAAATATAATTTTCAAAATTATTTTTGCAAAATTCTTCTAATATATAAGTTTTACCTGTTTGTCTTGCGCCAACTAACATAAGTGGCATTTTATAATCATTTTTCCATTTTTTTAATTCTTCTTCTATTTTTCTATACATAGATTTTCACCTCTGTAATCATTTTAACATTTTTCGTACAAAATGTACATATTTTTGTTATAATTTCGTACATTTTGTACGAATTTTGCTTTTTTTAAAAAATTTTTAATATTTTAAAAGTAACATTGATAATAACTTATAAAATGTTCTTTTTTTTATTAAAAATTCATATGTTACACTAGGGTGAATACTATGTTTTTTAAAAATATACATTCAAGAATAAAAATAGTTTTAATAATAATAATTTTCCTATTTATTCTAATAATTGCTAAAGTATTTTATATACAAGTAATAGATTATAATAAACTTTCAAATTATGCATCAGATTTATGGAGTAGAAATCTACCAATAGAAGCAAATAGAGGTATTATATACGATACAAATGGTGTAGTTTTAGCTGATAACATAACTACAGTATCATTAGTAATAATACCTAATCAAGTACAAAATAAAGAAGAAACAGCGAGAAAATTATCTGAAATATTAAATGTTTCATATGATGAAATGTATTCACATGTAAGTAAAAAAACATCAATTGAAAGAGTACATCCAGAAGGAAGAAGATTAAGCTATGAAATAGCAGATAAAATAAATGAATTAAAATTACCAGGTATATATTTAATAAAAGAATCAAAAAGATATTATCCATATGATACATTATTGTCACATACTATTGGATTTGTAGGAATAGATAATCAAGGTTTAAGTGGGCTTGAACTACTTTACGATGACTACTTAACAGGAAGTTATGGAGCAATAAAATATTTTAGTGACGCTAAAGGGAATAGATTAAATTTAAGTGAAATATATGAACAGCCACAAGATGGTATAAATTTAACTCTTACAATAAATTATGAAATACAGTCTTCTTTAGAAAGAGAATTAAATAATGCTGTATTAAAATATAATCCTGATCAAGCACTTGGAATAGCGATGAATCCAAAAACAGGTGAGATTTTAGCGATTGCCTCAAAACCAGACTTTTCTCCTAGTAATTATCAAAATTATACAGTAGAAGAAATAAATAGAAACTTGCCTATTTGGGCAACATATGAACCGGGTTCAACTTTTAAAATAATAACACTTGCATCTTCATTAGAAGAGGGAATAGTAGATTTAGAAAAAGATACATTTTTTGATGGTGGTGCGATAACAGTAGAAGGCGCAACAATACATTGTTGGAAACATGGAGGACATGGTGCTCAAACATATTTACAAGTTGTTGAAAATTCATGTAACCCAGGATTTGTAAATTTAGGATTAAAACTAGGTAAAGAAAAATTATTCTCATATATAGATAAATTTGGATTTGGTAAAAAAACAGGTGTCGATTTAAATGGAGAAAGTAGTGGAATACTATTTAGTTTAGATAAAGTAGGTCCTGTTGAATTAGCGACAACTGCATTTGGTCAGGGTGTAAGTGTAACTCCTATACACCTTACTGTCTAATAAATGATACCCTTATAGTTACTAGGGGAATAACTAGTAAATATATGAAAAAGTATGATGTTGAATTTATGTATAATTGTTTTGTAGAAATATAAAATGTTACTTTTAAAATTAAAATATCAAAATAATAATTAGAAAAGTAACATAAATATAACAAATTTACATTTTTTAGGAATATTAATTAGTTTTTCCTAAAAAATAAAAATGATTTTTTTACAATTTTACTTAAAATATATTTTCAAATAATTTTAATCGTTAAAGGAAAAAAGTAAATGTAATTTACAAAATGATTAAAGTATGATATATTATAATTGTAAATTATTCAAAGAAAGGAGTGTGATTAAGATGAAAAATTTACAAATTATTAATAATGCAGAATTAATCACTACTCCTAATTTGTTAAACTTTTAGGAATATTCTTTTAGATTATAAAATTAATTCTGCATTATGCAGAATTTTTTTGTAAGGAGGATATTAAAATGATAATGAAATTAAATATTAATGATAGAGCAGCTCTAGCTATCAAAAATAATACAAAAAGAGTAGAAATAAGAGCAAATAAAGAAAATAGTGAGCATGATTATAGCAAGTTAAAACAAAATGATATTATAGAATTTACTAGTAATGATTTAGGTGTATTTTATGTCAAAGTTAAAGAAGTAAATCATTATAATTCTTTAGAAGAATTATTTACTCTAGAAGGAACAAGATATACGACATCATCTACTAATGATAAAGAAGAAGCAATTATAAATGTAAGTAAATTAGATGGATATCAAGAAGCTATTAATAAAAATGGTGTATACGCTATTCATATAGAATATTTATATAGTGAAAACACTGTTTGGGAAGAATTATATGAAAAGGCTAAAAATGTAAGAAATCCAAGAGAAGTTTCAGGAATGATTAGTGCTGGAGGAGTTGGTGCAGCAATACTTACAAAAAATCATAATATTTATACTGGAGTATGTATTGATACTGCATCAACACTTGGTATGTGTGGAGAGCGAAATGCTATTGCTAATATGATTACAAATGGTGAAAATGAGATTATAAAACTAGCATGCGTTGATTCTAAAGGTAATGTTGGTTCACCTTGTGGTGCTTGTAGAGAATATATGATGCAACTTTCTAAAAATAGCAAGGATATTGAAATCCTAAAAAATATTGATACTAAAGAAATAGTAAAACTAGAAGAATTAATACCTGATTGGTGGGGTAAGACACGTGTATAATAAACTTGAAAGTTGGACATTTGGAATCGATGCATCTATATTAGTTAATCTTGTTTTAGAAGGTAAAAAGACAGCAACTACATCGTTATATGAGATTGATAGTATACCTAAAAAAGGTGATATATCAATATTAACTGATCCAAAAGAAAGTTTATGAATATGAATTAACTGATCATAAAAATCAAAATATTATATTGGATATTTTAGAATATGAAGAATATATACTTAAAAATTTATCATTAATAAATGGTGTTGATAAAGAAAAAATGTATTATAGATTAATTAGAGAATATTTAGATAGGTTAAAAATAGAATATGAAGAAAATTCAAAAAAAATCTTAGTATTAAGTAATAGGGGAGTATATAATTTAGATTATAAGGAGAGATAAATATGAAGATATTATTTATATCAGATATACATGGTATTAATATTAATTTAAAAAAAATAGAAAAAATTATTGAAAAAGAAGGAATAGATAAATTAGTAGTTCTTGGTGATTTATATTATGCCGGTCCTACGTATAATCAAAAGTATGAAGTTAATAGTATGAATGTTAAAGATACATTAACTAAATATTCAGATAAAATTATTTGTTTAAAAGGTAATTGTGATTCAGACGTTGATATTAAAGCAAGTGATTTTCCAATTTGTAATAATTTAGCTTTAATATGTGTAGATGGGCTAGATATTTATTTAACTCATGGTAATGAATATAATTTAGAAAAGAATAGAAAATTTAACAGAAAAGGTATATTGGTATATGGTCATGAACACATACCTTATATAAAAAAAGAAAAAGATATGGTATATATCAATGTTGGTTCAATATCTATACCTAAAGAAAACAATAATCCTACATATATGATGTATGAAAATAGAAAATTTACTATTTATGATATAGAAGAAAATATATTTGATAGTATAGAAATATAAATATAAATATAAATATAAATTAATCTTTAAGGGGGCTAATATGGAACAATTAGAAGACAAATATAAAAATGATAAATATGATCGTTCACTATATATTCCGAAGGGATATATATTACCAGATGGTAGTCAATTAACAAAATCTTATGCAAGATTACATGAAGATATGGCAAAAAGGTTTATAGAAGAAAATTATAAATATACATTTGCTAATGATATTATCAAGGATCCTAAAGATTTTATGCTAATGAGAGTTGGTGCATTACAAGTAATGTCGTGTGGTTTACCAATATTATTACATTGCGATGAAAAATTGAGTAAAGAATGACATAAATTGGACATGAAATGAGCTTGACTTGTGTTTATCAATAGTTATAATAGTGTATGATATGAAAAAATTATGTGGAGAGGAACTATACGTTCTTCTCTTTTTATTTTGAAAGAAGGTGTTGTATGAATTAAAAATTAGTGGAAGCGCATATTTTTAATGGATTAGCTATGAGTGGTCACTTTTATTAAAAAGAGTAGCCACTTTTTTTGTTGTAATTAAAAGGTAATTAATAGTTGAGTAGCTACTTGCTACTATAAAAGTAGTCATTTTTGCAAGTGCAAAAATAGTAATGACACCACTATATTTACTTTATTTTATAAGGTAAATATAAGATTATGGTGTCGTTCTCCTTATGCCCATTAAAAATATGCAGTATTTTTAACTTAAAAAATAGCTTAAAAATAGTAAAAGTGGCTACTCATAATTTTAAAGAATGGAGGAAATTTTTTATGAGATGCACTAAAAGAACTACATTAAGAATAGATAACAATTTAAAAACTAGGATACAACTTTTAGCAATTAAAAATAATTTTAGTATGAACAAAATGTTTATCTATTTATTAGAACTAGGATATAGATCTTATGTAGAAAGATATGAAAAAGATTATGAATTTAAAATGGTAGGAGGGAAAATATTATGGTAATAAGAACAGAAAAACTTACTAATTATACAAAGATTGACACCACTTATTTAGAAGATAAAAATATATCTTTGAAAGCAAAAGGATTATTAACTTTAATGTTATCTTTACCTGATGCATGGAATTTTAATATTAATGGTTTAAGACTTTTATGTAAAGAAAGTAGATTAGCTATTACTAATGCATTAAAAGAATTAGAAGAAAATAGATATTTAATTATTGAAAAAGGTCATTCTAAAGATGGTAAGTTTTTATATAACTATATTGTTTATGAAAAACAATATACCCAAAAAGTACACACTGAACAACCATATATGGATAATTAGATAGTATTAATAACTAAAAGATTAATAAAGTAAAACAAAGATAAAATAGATAAAACCAAAAAAATTATTATTTTCTATAAAAAAACTCTTGCCAAATTCATTTTTTTAAGCGATAAATATTAAAACTAAATTTTAATTTATTGATACTTAATTTAAGAAATAAGAGACTTTAATATTAATCTTAATCAGTTATTAGTATAAAAAATAAAGTCTCTTAAAATGGCTTAAATTGAAGATGAAGGAGTGTGTTTAATATGTATTTAAAAAATAAAAGTAATGAAGTAAAAGGACTAGTTTTAAAAATAAATGAACTTGATAAAGAGAATAAACTAAAATTTATTAATTATATTTTTGATTTATGGGATAAAAATCAAATTAATAGTTTGAATGAGGTTAATCCTAATTTACTTGATGATGGTATAAATATAGAAATATTTAATCCGAGTAGTATTGATTATTGTTATTTAGTAATTGAGATTAAAGAGTATTGGAATTATAAATATAATCTTTATCGACTTTATCCAAAAGAATATAGAAAATTGATACCAGTGTTTGAAAGACTATCATTTGAGGAAAAGAAAGATGTACTTGCAGAATTATTCTTGATATTAGAACATGATGAATTATTACCTGATAATGTGGATGGTTATGAAATAGCTAGAAGAATTATAAAATATTAATAATTAAAAACTAAATTGTTATTTGAAAACTTAATTTATTTCAAATGATGATTTAGTCTAATTTTGTCCTTTGAGGTGTTTAAGTTTTCAAATTTTTTGTAGAACTTAATACCTTAAGTTCTTTTTTAGTTTTTATAAAAATAAACTTAAAAGAAAGGACAAAGTATATGGAAAATATAAACAAGATTCCATCTAAAATAATTGAAATAGAAACAAGTATTAAATTACTTGAATATTTAAAACAAAGAAATACTATTGATGATGGAATGTATAGTTTTTGTATTAATAAACTATTAAATAAAATAGAATTAGAAAAAAGTAAAATTGATGATAAATATATAAAGAATATAGATAATTATAAAATATTAACTTAGGAGGTGTGATTATGGACTTATATACAGTTAGGAATAATATTATGAAAGGTGTTCCATTACAAGAATTAAATTTAAGAGTATGTTTTTATGCAAGAGTATCAAC
>CANQID010000024.1 GCA_947623925.1 uncultured Bacilli bacterium | reverse complement strand
TATTATCTACTAAACTAGAATCTGTATTTATATTATTTATAGATTGATTAATATTATTTATATTATTCATGTTATTACTTGGATTTATATTGTTTAAGTTTCTTCCATTACTATTTCCGAACATTTCATCTACCGGATTATAATTATCATCATACTTCATAATATCACCTACCTATCATAAATGCATATTCTTACCATATCAAAGTATATTATATTTACTTTTTTTTGTCAATTTAGGTGTATATAAAAACTGTATTTTTTTCACATTTTTACAAATAATAAAATTGGTGATTTCTATGATAAATGGATATAAAATAATAAATCAAAATAATGAAGATATTTTATTTTTATATATTGATTTTAATCACGACTTTAAAAATAGTAATTTATTTTTAACAATTAAAAAATTTATAAAAAATATAAATTTTAAAGGTAAAAAAATTCTTATTGTTTCATCAGGAATAATAATTGTTACAATATTTATAAATCCAATTGAAATAGAAAATTTAGGGCAAATGTCATCATACAATTATATTACAAAAATTATAATCCATGATTTTAATAATAATAATTTAATAGACTATGAAATAAATATAGAAAATAGTAATATTAAAGAAAAAGGTAATATTTTCGGAAATAAACAAAAAAATAGTGTAAATAAAAAGACAAGTGTAAAACAAAATATAAAAACTTTGAATCAAAATAATGAAATAATAGTTACATTATATAGAAAAAATGGAAATATTTTAAAAATAAAACTAGAAGATTACATAATAGGCTTAGTAGGAGCACAAATACCTGCATCATTTAACATTGATGCACTTAAAGCACAAGCAGTTATATCTAGAACATATGCACTCAAAAATATTCAAGAAAATAAAAAATTAAAAGACACTACTTCATATCAAAATTATAAAGACATCTCACAATTAAGATCAAACTGGGGAAAAAATTTCAATAAATACTATGAAAAAATAAAGCAAGCTGTTAATAGTACAAAAGGAAAAGTAATAATATATAACAATAAATATATAAATCCCTTATTTCATCTAATAAGTAATGGTAAAACAGAAGATAGTATAAATATACTTGGATATAATATTCCTTATTTAAAAAGTGTAGATAGTAGTCTTGATAAAAAAGTTAAAACTTTTGAAAACAAAATATATCTTTCTATAGAAGAATTTTGTAATTTATTAAAATTAGATATACAAGAACCAATTACATATGAAATAAATCATAATAAATCAGGAAGAGTTAGAAATATAATAATTAATAATAAAATATATACTGGGATAGAATTTAGAAAACTTTTAAAACTGCGTTCTACTGATTTTAGTATAAATATAAATGATAATGATGTAATTATTACAACTCACGGATATGGGCATGGTATTGGAATGAGTCAATATGGCGCAAATGAAATGGCAAAGTTAGGATATAACTATATACAAATTTTAAAACATTACTATACAGGAGTTAGTATATGATATATTTTTTTATATTCTTATCAAAGGTCATAGAAAGTGCTTTAGGTACGCTTAGAGTAATAGTAGTTGCTAACGGAAGAAAAATAATGGGCGCTATACTGCAAGTATTTATATCTATTGTTTGGATTGTAACTACAAGTATTGTAATAATAGATATAAATAAAGATTATTTTAAAGTAATTGCTTTTATATTAGGTTCTTCCATTGGTTCTTATATTGGAAGTTTAATAGAACAAAAAATAGCCATGGGAAACATTATGATTACATGTGTTATAAATTCAAAATTAAAAGATAAAATTAAAAATATTTTAATTACAAACAATTATAAAATAATAGAACTCAAAGAGACTGATAAAATAGTAATTTTAACAAAAAGAAAAAATAAAAATAAAGTAAGAAAAATAGTTAAACAAATAGATGAAAATTCAACAGTAATAATAGAAAAAGTACTATTTGATTAAATAGTACTTATCTGTAATTATATTTGATTTATAATTTATATTTTTTAATTTATCTTTATCATTTATTGTGAATATAAAAGTTTCTTTAGTTTTATCTATTTTATTCCTATAATCATAATGTATTATATTGTAATTATAACTATTTATTAAATCGTCTTTATTTATATAATATCCTACTATTAACCCTACTTTATCGAATTTTGAAATTAAACTATCAACTACTTTTTTATTAAAACTGCATAAATATATGTTCAATTTATGTTTTTTTAATATGTTATATAAATTTTTTGTAATCAAATCATAGTCATCTAATTCGGATTTTATTTCTATTAATATTTTTTTATCAGTTTTTAATTTATTTAAAACTTCTTGTAATGTAGATATTTTTATATTATCTTTTAAATATATTTTTTTTAAATCTTTTAATTTAGTAAATTTTATTATTAATCCTTTTACTATTGGGTCATGATGTATTACAAATTTTTTATCCTTAGTCATTCTAATATCAAATTCTACTCCATCAACATCTTCATTTAAAACATTAATAATAGCATCCTTAGTATTTTCTAAAAATTTATGTTTTCCATTTCCTCGGTGCGCTATAAACATCTAATCACCAATATATTATATGTATTAAACTATAAATGTAGTTTCGTCAATAAATTTAAAATTAGTTTTATATTTTAACAATCTAACTAATCTAAATAATGCTTCATCTTTTCCTTTTGCTTCTAGCATTATATCTATATCTTTATCATATTTTTTTAGTATATTTATAAAATCTATAAAATCATCAACATTTATATATTCATTATGACTTCTAAAGTCTTTTTTAGTTTTATTTTTGGGGGTGGAAAAATGAATTTTGGGATTTTCATATTTCCAAGATTTAATGACATCATCAAGGTAATATTGTATAGATTTTATATTATTACAGTTATGGTGATGTATATCTAACACGATTGGTATATCTAATTGTTTTGATACATTAATTATATCTTCAATATTATATATTTTGTCATCATTTTCAAGCGCTATACAATTTTTAATATGTTTTGGTAATTTATTAAAATTGTTTATAAATCTTTTTATTGAATTTTCTTTTCCAAAGACGCTACTACCTAAATGTAAAACTATTATTTTATTTTTAATATTCATTGCTTCTAATAATTTATAGTGATGTTCTAATATTTTAATTGTATTTTCTACTACTTCTTTTTTTGTGCTATTTAAAACAGTAAACTGATCCGGATGAAAATCTACTCTCATATTATTTTCATTTATTATTTTAGATATTTTTTTATATTTATCTTTATATTTATTTATGTAATCAAAATCTATTCCATCTAAATTTACAAGTGGTATTAATTTAGAACTCATTCTATAAAAATGTATATTATTTTTTAAATTATAGTTTAAAATATTATATAAATTTTCTAAATTTTCATTTATTATTTCATATATTTTTTCTATATTTTTTTCTTTTAAATAGTTAGTATATGTAATTGTTTTAGATGATGTTATATCCAATGTTTTTGAAAGTGCCACATAACCTAGTCTTATTTTCACTATAATCACCTTTAATATTTTTTACAGTTATTTATTTTTTATTATACTTACAATAATTTTTATTTTATATTGTACCATTTAAAATAAGTTTAAATTTTTCAAAACAGTCTAAAGCATATTTTTTATAAGCAGTTAAACATGTAACAACGATTTCTATTACTTCAGGTATTCCATCTGGTATTTGTATATTTACTTTAGATAAGACTAAAGGAAGTAATTCCAATGTAAGAGTAAATAGAAATAAGCAAATTGCTACTATAACTGATTTTAATATTCCATATAATAATTTTTTAATATTAAATTCTTTATTTGAAGAAGCAATAAGTACTCCTAAAATTGTATTTATTAAAACTGTGATTCCTAGTAATAATATCATATATAAAGTTGTAGTTATATTAACCATTTTTCATATCACTTGCACTTTCTAATCTGTTTATTCTTTTTTCTAGTTCATTCATAAATTGTTCAAGTAATGCAACTTTTTCATTTAACTTATTTAATACATTTGACATTTCTTTTTGTTCTACCATTATTTGATTTAAGTTATTATAGATATTATCTATTTTTACTTCTAATCTTATATTTCTTTCAGCATTTGAAGTTATGTCATTTTTTACTCTTGTTTTTTGATTAATGTAAAAAGTAGCAGAACTTATTATTATACCGACAACAGTACATACTAAACCAACCCATATTTGCATTTTATCAACTTCCTTCTAAGAAAGATTTTTTAATCTTTCTACTATCTTATATGAGGTATGAAAAAAATCAATAATTTTAATTGTTTAATAAAACGATAAAATCAAAAAATTTTATCGTTTTCTTTTATAGCAAATATAACATTTTCAAATGAACTATATTCTTTTACCTCAGTTGTAAAATATGATTTATTATAAGGTTTTAATTTCCAATATAATTTCTTATCTTCTTTTATTATACTAACTTTATATATTTTGTGATTATATTTTATTCTAAAGTAATCATCATGTAACCATATAATAAATCCTTCTTTTTTATATCTATCATAATTTTTTAAAATATAGTTTATCAAACAATCTTCTAAATATTCTTTCATTGTTCCTCCTTTTGTATTTGAAATAAGCATTAATAATCTTAATTGTAGATAATCTGACAATCTTCTATCTAGGCTTGAGATAATTTAATTATAGGGTGATTACTATGATAGGAAAAATTTTAAAAACTATGAGAAAAATAAATGGAATGACTCAAGTCCAATTATCAAATGCAATAAGTGTTCCACAAAACACTTTATCCCAATATGAAACTGGCAAAATACAACCTACGTATGAAATGATATTAAAAATATCTAAAGCTTGTGGATTTGAAATTGAATTCAAAAATAAAGATTGTATTTTAACATCTGATAATATTGATAGAAAAGAATTATAAAATATCTAATTATATTATATATCTGCTAATAAGATATTTCAAGAATTTTATATCTTTAAATGAGATAATATTTTTGTTGGTGATTATATGATAGGTAAAATACTTAAAACTATGAGAAAAATCAAAGGATTAACACAAAATGAATTAGCTATTCTAACTGGTATCCCACAAAATACAATTTCTCAATATGAAAATTCTAAATTTGAACCTAATTATAAAACTGTTGAAACAATTTCAAAATGTTGTGGATTTGAAGTTAAGTTTATAAGTAATGACATTGTTTTAACATCTGATAATATAAATAGGAAGGAATTATAATTAACTTAACATTTTTATTATTCACTAAAACAAAAATAAAAATGCACAACATTGTGCATTTTTTATATTTACTCATTATATTTAAAAAAATTTTATTGATAAATTAATTTTAATTTAACATTTTTTAAATAATTATTTTGATGTTCTAATTATTTAATATTTAAAAAATTTCTTTTTTAATAATCTCTGAAACTTTATATGATTGAATAAAAACAAACATACAGAATTAATAAACTAAAAATTAATTTTCTTATTTATAGATCGTTTTTATAATATTAAATTTTGTCTGTTATATTATATTTATTTTTAATATCACACAAAAAAACACTATTATTATTACCATCATAAAAAATTCTAATTGAATCACCTACTTTAAACATATTATGTATAACTGAAAATGGGCTGTATACTCTATATTTAGTATCGCAAATAGTGTATTCACATTCAATAAAATCTGACAAAAAATATTCTTTTAAATCAGCATCAACATCTTCATCAATACATTTAGTAATTATATTAGTTACAGTTCCTATTGTCATTATTTTTACAATTCCATTTTTTACAAATTTTTCCGTTCCAAATATGCTATTGTATTCGTCCTCTAAACAAGATTCACAACTTTTTAAAGGATTGTATCTTACCATAACCTTTTTACCTATAGGATAATCTTTATATAATAATTCTGCTTGATATCTGTTTACAGTAGAATAAATGATATTCCCACTAGAATCTTTAAATTTATACATTATATTATAGTCACAGTGAAAAACATCATCTGACCTATGAGAATATTCTGTCCTTCTATAATCAATTATCTGACCTTCAGTAACTGCAGTATATTTTTTATATCTCTTTTTAGGTTGTAGATAGTATATATAAAATAAATAAAAAATCAACATCAAACCAAAAATAATAAAACAGCATATAATATATTTGATATTAAAATTTTCCGTTTTAGCATACATCAACATTGGCAGTGATATACTAGTAAATGCTCCTATAACAATTAAAATTAATAAATATTTGTTGTAATATCCCATATTATCTGAATCAATAATGACATAATCTTTATTTAAGTCATTACAAATTATATTAACACTTTCTGATTCAACATATTTTTCAGATCGTACCTTATTTCTTTTTTCTTTTATTTTTTTTATATAGATTTTATCATTAACTTTAAAAATTACCTTTCTATTAATTTTATTTGTTAAACTACTATCACTATCTCTAATAATAGTAGCAATATAATTATTATTTTTCACCACAGTATCACATCCTTTATAACTTAAATTTAAATATAATAAATAACAACAAAGTATATAAGCATAGGCTTAACTTTGATGTAATTATCAAAGTTATATATTTTTTTTACTATTACCATCATTCAAAATAGAAATATAAAATCATTAACTTCTAACAAAACTAAATCTATATTGTTTTTAATCACTTTATTCTTGATAACTTCTAAACAAGTAATTTTATATCTACCTACTAGCTATATTAATATCTTATATTCTGTACTAAAATCAACTCCCAGATTAACTTATAATTTAGTTCATAATAACATAAAAACGACTTTTTGAAAAGTCGTTTTTATATTTTTACTCAAAGTTTAAATTTCTTATCATAAAGTTTCAATACAAAGACCTACTTTAAACACTTATATCTATAAACATACTGCTAATAAATATCAATTTCATATATAAATTTGCCATGAATATTCTAAAACATTCAAAAAATTGATACAAAAAAGGAAAAAATAAGGCATATTGAAATGCACCCATTTATACTACAATAGGTGCATTTTATCTTGATTTTACTTACTTATTTAACTTTTTTCAAATCATATATTACATCAACTGTATCACATACATTTTGTGAATGAGTTACAATAATGACACATTTATTTTCTTCATGAGCTAACTTTTTAAATATATCTAAAATTTCAGTTTCTGTTTGTTTATCAAGATTTCCAGTTGGCTCATCAGCAATTATCATTTTAGGGTTATATGATAAACTTCTTGCGATGGCAACTCTTTGTTGCTCTCCACCTGATAATCTTAGTACTTTACGATTAGTATAAATTTCTTTTAATCCAACCTTTTTCATTAGTTCTATGGCTTTTTCTTTTTTGTTTTTGATTTTTAAACCATTAGCATCCATAGAAAGAATTATATTTTCACTAGCCGTCATAAAAGGCAATAAGTTATAACTTTGAAATACAATACCTATATCACTATTACGATATTTATCTAGATTCATATCTTTTAGACTTTTACCATCGAATAAAATTTCACCTTCCGTACATCTTTCAAGTCCACTTATTAAAGATAATAATGTCGTTTTTCCTGTACCACTTCTACCCCTTATAGCATATATTTTACCACTTTCAAAATCAAAACTAACATTTCTTAAAGCATAATCATCTTCTTCAGCATCACTATACCTGTAACTTGCATTTTTAATGCTTAAAATAATATTTTTTGGAGAAGTATTTTTTTCTTTAATCTCCTTTTTATCTTTTATTTCTTTTTCTTCATTATTTTTAACTACTTGTTTTTTATGAACAAAGTTATTTTCAATTTTATCTTTTGAAACATAGTTATTTTTTTTCTTATTTGCCATTATTAAGACCTCTCTTTCAATATTGTAAGTGGTGAAAATCTTTGAATACTAACCATTGAAGCAATTGAACTTACTAAGACGAGTGTTAGTCCAATGCCAAGTAATTCTAGTAAAACTTTAATATCTACTACTGCATCAATAGAATCATAAGCTTCTACAACTGGCACACCTTTACCTCGCATTTCGCCTCTATTTCCACGATCTTGCATTCCACCATTCATATTAGATCCAACAAAGTTTTTACCTATTTCTTCAGTTCTTTCATTACTACTATTTATTTCACTTTCTAGTAAAGAATTACTTATCGCTTTAGAACTTAGAGCACCAATTCCTGCACCAAGTATAAGAGCAACAACAGAAACAATAACAAGTTCTGATACAAATTGCATAGTTAATTTAAACTTACTAATACCAATAGTTCTTAAAACCCCTATTTCATATTTCCTTTCACGAATATTTATCATATTAATTACAAATAATACAATTCCACCAATAATAAGAGTTAAACTTAAAAATGTTGTAGCAAAAGAATTAATATTTTCAATACTCGAAACTGCACTTAACGCTACTTCTTCGTTAGTTTGTAAAACAAAGTTTTCATCTAAACCTTTTTCATAAAATTCATCTTGTAATTTTTCTACATCATCATAAGAATCTATAATAAAAGTTGGATTAATTGTTGATTGTAAATTTTCATTACTTGTAGTAATTTTTGTAACAGCACTAGCATTCGTTACAAGTGTATTTGCTGAATTTGAAAACATTGACATTACATCAGTACTTCCCTCTTCGTTTTCTTTAAAAATACCAATTATTTCAAATTCATAAGTATTTCCATCTTCATCTTCTAGTTTTATTTTATCATTTAAATTTAGATCATTATAATCAGCAAGTTCTTGATTAATAAATACATAGTTACCATCAAAGGCAATATCCCAAGCATTATCAGTTATTTCATTCATTGTATAGGTACCATTTATAAATTCACTCATAGCATCTAATGAACTATAACCTGTTAAAGTAAAATCAGTAGATGAAATATTGTTTTCTTTACCATGTCCAAATCCATTTGGCATATTATTACTTGACTCAATTTCGGCTTTTTCAATATTATTTCCATTAAGTCCAATACCATAAGTATAATAGTAACTTTTAATATACTCACTATCAGCAAAAGACTCAATATCGCTAATAGTATAACTTGCAATATTATCAAACTTTTCTCTTGCATTTTCTCTTCCTTCAGCACCTGAAGAATCAAAATCTTTCATCATATTAGTTCTATCAAAACTAATTGTTACTTCTTTGTCATAAGCATTTTTATAAGAATCTATTAAATCTACTGCTGTATTTTTGATTGCAAGTGTTATGGTACAAGCACAAGCAATAATTAAAATAATAATTCCTATTAAAATGTTCCTTCCCTTATTTCTTTTAATTGAAATCCATGCGTTTTTTAATATAAACATAATATTCCTCCTTCAAAAACAATATCATTTTATTATGTAAATATTAAAGAAACATTAAAAAACATTAACTTTTTTCGTTAATGTTAATTTATTTTAAATTTAACTTCAAAAGTAGTATATCCATCTTTTGAATAAGCTTTAATATTACCATTATGGGCTTTTACAATATTTTTGGCTATGGCAAGTCCTAGACCATATCTTCCACTTTTACGATTATGACTTTTATCATTTCGATAAAATCTTTCAAATATTTTTTCACATTCATCACTTGGTAGAGGATCACCTTTATTGATTACTTCTAATTTTATTTCAGATTTATCACTAGTAAGGTTCACCCAAATTTTACTATTTTCTTTTCCATGACTAATAGCATTATCAATTAAAATAGATACTAATTCATCCATGCTTTCTTTATGACAAGAGAAATTTAATTTTTCAGCAATATTCGTTTCTATAGTTATATTTTTTTCGTATGCTAAACTTTCGAATGTTAATGCTCCTTTTTCTATAATCATAGAAATATCATTTTTACTAAAATTTTCACTTTTTAGATATTCAGTTTTTGATAAATCAAGTAATCTTGTAATCAAATTACTCATTCTATCAGACTCACTTTTTAAATTGTTAATCCATTTTTCATTTTTCTTATTTACATCTAAACAATCAATACTTGCCATCATAACTGCAAGAGGAGTTTTAAGTTCATGAGAGGCATTAGCCACAAATTCTTTCTCTCTATCAAAACTTTCAAGAACTGGTTTCGTAATCCATTCTGTTATCTTTTTAGAAATGAAATAAATAACTAATTCCCCAATTCCAACTAATAATAAAGAGATTAATAAGCTATTTAGTAACATATTTCTAGTATTAGCAGTATTTACAATCGTTAAGGAATTACCTTCTTCATAGTTATAAGCATATTTACTCCAATATAAACATCCAATTTTTACATCACTCGTTTTATTATTAGAAATAATATTTTTTGCTTTAGTTGTAATTTCATCACTAATAGCATTATCGCTATGACTTATTTTATCAACAATATCATTATTTTCATTTAAGATAAAAGTATAAACTTCATAATCCATAACTTTTCTATTGCGAAGATCATCATCTATCGGTTTCATTTCTTTTTCAATTGGTTCAGGTCTTGGACTAGTTAAATTTCGCATTCTTGTTAAATTATTTAATATTCCCTCATATTCTCTATGATATGTTTGAACATTAAAGAAAGTAGCAAAAAATACAGCAAATAAGGAGATTATAATAAAAATTGTAAAAAATGTTTTCTTCTTTAAATTTTCCATATCTCTTTATTCCTCCATTTTATAACCTAAATTACGAACAGCTTTAATATTTACTTTTGATCCAATAATTTTTATTTTCTTTCTTAAAAAAGATAAGTATGCTTCTAAGTTATTGGATTCATAATCAGTATCAATTCCCCAAACTTTATCATAAATTTGTTCTTTTGATATAATTTGTTCTTTATTATTCATAAAATATTCAAGTAGTAAGAATTCTCGATAAGGAATATTTATTGACTCATTTGTAATTAAACAAGTTAAAGTAGATGTTCTAATATTTAATGATAAATCACTATATTCTAATATATCTTTAATTTTATGATTTCCATTATTTCTTAACTGGACATTTACTCGAGCAATTAACTCTTCAATATGAAAAGGTTTTGTTACATAATCATCTGCTCCAGTATTAAATCCCTTTAATTTATCATCTAGTTCAGATTTGGCAGTAAGCATGATAACTTTAGCACTTATATCATTTTCTTTTATCTCTTTTAATATTTCTAAACCATTCATTTTAGGTAACATTATATCAAGAATGATTAAATCATATATATTTGAGATAGCATTATATAATCCATCTTCACCATCAAAACTGGTATCAACTTCATACTTTTCAGCTCGTAATTTGGTTGCTATAACATCTGCTATACTTTCCTCATCTTCAACAACTAAAATTCTCAATCTTACCACCTTCCTTTTTTAATTTATAGACTCACCATTTACATATAATTTATATCCATTAAAATCAATATTACTATTACTACTATCATCATTATTAAGCGAAGTTATGTAACTATCGCCTGTTAATTTGATTTTAGATGTTTTATCTAATTTTAATTTTATCTCTTTAGCAGTATTCTCTCCATTTATTGTTCCTTCATAATAAGAGTTTATATTCATAGTCATATCAAGAGTGGAAATAGAATCTATAACAATATTTCCGTTTACTTCTTGATTTTCCATTAATAGTTCAACTATACCACCATTTGAACCATTATTTCCCCAAGAATCTTTTTTTGCTCTTAAAAAGTTACCAGTAGAATCATTATTTATAAACTTATTATTATTTAAAGTAATTCTTGAACTTGTATTAGTAATATAGAAAGTATCACCTTTATTAGTAGTTATTGTTGAATCAGTAGCACTAAACTCTGATAAACCTGTTGAGGCATCTCCACTCATAGATTGATATAGAAAAATATTTTTATAAGTTGTAGATTGTCCATTTAATTTATTATTAGTATCAGTTAAAGTTACATTTTCAAGAGTTATTTTATTATTTCCTTCAATTACCACACCTTCTGATGCAGTAGCAATTAAAGATGCGTTTTTAACTGTTATATCAGCGGTCGAATAAATTGTTGGGGAACCAGCACCAGTTGTCTTATATGTTCCACCATCAACACTTACTGTTCCTCCTCCACGATCAGATCTAATGGCTGCACTTGATACACCAGCAGTATTGATAGTAAGATTTTTAGCAATCATAGTCCCTCCACCTGTTGTCATAATTCCACCTGAATTATCTTTTGTTGTTGTTATGTTAGAATCACTAATTGTTACTTGCGTACCATCACTATTTGTATTATTTGTTGTTGCACTTCCGCCATAACTAAATACACCATTTGCCCCAGTAGCATTTGTATTTACTATTATATTTTTTAAAGTTAAATTAGCCCCATCTTTTGCAATAATTCCTGAATTAGTCCCATAAAAACTTGTGTTATCACCACCATCTGAATCACCACTTTTATCTACTTTAATATTTGATAGAGTTACATCAATACCTCCACTAACTAAAATAGCATTTTCGTCCTTTTTTGTACTTTCATATTCGCCACTCGTTTCAGTTGTTGATTTATTAATTTCTTTCACAGAAGAATAAGATATGTTTGTATTTTGTCCTGTTTCCATGCCTTGATTAGAATTATTATTAATAGTTGTATTATCTTTAAACTTGTTAGCAACTAAATTTTCAGTACAAGTAAGTCCACTTGTTAAAATAATTACTCCTAGAATATAAATTAATATTTTATCAGAATTAACAAATGTTTCCTTAAAAGACTTTCTATTAAATCCTGACATAAATAGATAAATTACAATAATTGATAAAGTTAAACTTTCTATTCCAAATAGAATTAAATAAATATAATTATTGTCGGCATTATTATCTTGTTGTTCTCCCATTTGTTCCATACCACCATTATTACTTGGAATCTCTGGTGGAGTTTCCATATTGTTATCCCCGTCAGGTTTTTCTGGCGGTTCTTCCATATTTGAATTATTATTTCCTTGAATATTATTCATTTCACCATCAGGTTTTTCTGGTGGCTCTCCCTCACTATTACCATTAGGTATTTCTGGTGGTTGGTTTCCATTTTGACTCATATTTGGTATATTATTACTATTATTAGTATTAGATGATTTGGTACTTAAATATCCAGTAAAAACAATACTTCCACATAGCAACAAAATAATAACAATAGATATAATATTTTTGATTTTTCTCTGCATTGTCCTTTCTTCCTTTCTTTTTAACAATTAAAATATAAAATACAAAGGTTAAAGAAACATTAAAAATATATATTATAACAATAAAACTTTCATAATAATTATATCAAAGAAAAAGCAAATCCCATATAGAGTTTGCTCTTATAAATTGACTATCTAAGTTTTGTCAATACTTTTTTCATACAAATATTATATCACGACAAAAATCACGAAAATAGA
>CANQID010000023.1 GCA_947623925.1 uncultured Bacilli bacterium | reverse complement strand
CCAATTTTTTAAAAATCAAAGTCTGCCTCAAACCAATCGCTCTCTTGATACCATTGTCCTTCTAAGAAATAATGTCTTTCATCATTTAATGGCACCTCAATTTCTTTAGTTTGAGTTTCTTCTTTAGTTTCTTTTTCTACTGGCTTTTCTTCTGTTTTTGGACTATTATTAGTATTAGCAGGTTTTACTGTTTCTTTTGGAGTAGTTTCTTGAACTTCTTTTTCTTCTACTTTAGGTTCTGTATAGGTACTTACAGTTGGTTCATTTAATACTATATTTTCTTGAGGTACAGTATTTTCTACAACTTCATTATCTTCAGGAATTACATTTTCTAATAACTCATATTCATTATCTGTTTCAACTAAATTTGTATTAGATAAAGTTTCTTTTTTACTTATATCCTTATTATTACCTAATATTAGAACACATTGAACTATAATAAAAATCAACAATAAAATAACTAATAATACTAAAAATAATATTATTTTTTTCTTCATATTCAATCACGCTCCTTTTTAATAAACAAGTATGAACCTTTTTTTCAAAAAAAGCAATGCTGAAAAGAAAAAAATTTTTAATAAACTTCTTTTGCTTGAACGCAAAGTCTCTTTGGTTTATTATTTTTTACACAAGTTATTAATGTTACAATGTTATTATCAGTATTTGAAAGTAAACTAAAATCAGTTTCTTCAATTTGCTGAACATTAAAGACTTCGTATTTTCTTGTGCCTAAGAAACTAATATATTCTATTGTATCTCCATTAGTTAGTTCTTTTAGTCTAGTCCAAAAGTTATTGGTATTATGAGCTGCAAAACAAACATTTCCATTATAAAAAGGACTTGAACTAAAATGTCCTACATAATTTTTTAGTGTAGGTAAATCAGTTCCTTCAGCAACTAGACCTTTAAAATTTATTTTATCTATTACTAAAACACCAACTATATTGTTGCCATCAATTTTTTCAGTTAAATCTAAAATTTCTTGACTATTGCTATCTATGTATTCATCTATTCTATTTTGTATATTATCAGTAGAATAGGTATCTTCAATATTTTTAATGTTATTATTTAATCTTATATTTCTATAAATAAGAAATGATATAAATAATATAGCAACAATTATTAGTAATATAGATAAAATTATAATGACCTTCTTTAACTTGCTATTCAAAATTAAATCCTCCTTTCCTAAAAGTTTAAGAAATTTCTAACCACCTCCTTTGCAAAAAAATAAAGCCATACATCTAGTTTTCTTCTAAAATTGGGTAAATGTATTTTGAAATTTCAGAAAACTGTGTAGCTTTTTCTATTTTTTGAGTGATGTCTTTTATCTCAAATGGATCAAATACTAAATCATATATTCCTAATTTAAGAGCAATATTCAATTCTTTTTGCTTTTCATCTTCAAGAATTAAGATTACTCTAATATTTTTATTTCTTACTTTCAATAAAAAATCTTTGAAATTAAACATATTATCTTGAACTGCTGTTATGAGAATTTGAGCCTGTTTTTCTTCTAATACATAGTCAGGATAATACACAATTCTACTATCATTTATTGTTTTTGAAAGTTCTTTATTTAATTCTTCGTTTCCTGTAAAAATTAAAATCATAATTTATTTACTCCCTTCAAAATATTCAAAATAGTCTAACGGATTAACACATTTATTATTTATTCGTACTTCAAAATGAGCATGAGGACCTGTTGAATTACCTGTAGAACCTACTTTTAATACAGGTGTTCCTTTTGTAACATATTGATTTGTCTTTACTAATAGTTGTGAACCATGAGCATAAAGAGTGCTTATACCATTTCCGTGATTTATAATAACTGTATTTCCATATCCAGACACATATGATGCAGTTGAAACTGTTCCATCTGCCATAGCCACAAAATCTGCACCAATAGGAGCTCCGACATCAACTCCAGTGTGCAATTTATACTGTCCTGTTATAGGATGAACTCTATATCCATAGTTAGACGTTATAGTTGTATAATTAGGAATAGGCCATATAAACATACCTATACCTACGAAATTGTTATTACCTTGAAAATCAGATTCATCATAATAACCAGTTGAAGAATTTATAACTAAATCTATATATGTATCCATATCTTCATCTTCTATTTTTAGATTGTCCTTTAAGTAGCTTTTAAGCATACTGTATTTATCGCCCTCTAGCTTTTCCTCTACAAATTCTTTTGTTGTGATTTTGGTATTCCCATTATCTAAATAATTAGTAGTATCTTTATAAGAATAAGTATAATGACCATAAATACTATTACTTTCAACTAAAACATAAGCATCTTTACTTTCAGTTTCAACCCAATTTTCATCTTGAAATTTTTCTGTTTTTATCTTTATTGTTTGATACTTAAATGTAGATATAAAGTTATTTCCTATATTATCTACTAAATTTTTTGTATATTCTTTTTCGCTTTCTAAATTAGAAAGTGTAACAATAGTATATAAATGAGACCATTGAAGTAATTTTGAATTTTCTCTATCATCTAAATCTAAAAGTTTATCTGTTTCAATATTATCAAGAAAATTGTTGCAAGTATTTAATTCTTCTGCCTTTTCAATACACATATTTTTTAAATTCAATTCTTCTTGCTCAAGATTAGAACTATCAGATTGTACAGCTTGAATAAATATTCCATCTAAAAAATAAGAAACAAGTAAAATGATTGCAACTATTAGTAAAATAAATGGCAAGAAAGGTTTTACTAAATGCCAAATCGCTTTTTTTATTTTAATTTTTATATTTTTTGTTGCTTTACTTTTTAGGTTCATTTTTATCACCTTCATTTTTCTGTTGTTCATTATCTTTTAAGATGTTTATATAACTTGTATTTTGTAGAGTATTAACATTTTTCTTATATTTTGTTTTATTAGCCTTTTCAGAACTAAAATCTCCTTCGACCATATTTCTACCTAAAGAAACATAGCCACCTACTAACTTTCCGCCTGTGGATACAACTTTAGAAATTTTGCTATAACTATCCTTGTTAGGAGAATCATTCCTTAATCTTTTGATACCATTATTTTTATATTCAATGTTCTTTATTGGACCGTCAGTATCTTTATAATTATTTTCATAAGTTGTATTAGATTGTGGGTTTATAAAACTTTTTACTCTATTTACAAAACTATTATTATTTCCTTGTGTAAAAGAATTAGTATTTATATTGTCATTTGGGGACTTAAATTGTTCTTTAATTGCACCAAAACTATAACCAACTGCTGCACCAAGACCTAAAGCTCTGCCTGACATTTGTTCATTATCAATTCCAGCAATTCTTGAAGTTAAGTTTTGTAATGAATTTTGAAGTGTTTCTGCCAAAGGTAATATCATCATAGCCCAAATTAAAGATACTGCCCAACCTGCTCCACTAGGTAAAAATGTTAAATAAATCAAAAATAAAAAGCAGTATATAAACTGCATAAATACATTTATGAGTATCTGACCTATCCAAATTGAAATAGCAGTTGAATTTTTGTTTATTATCCATAAAGAAACTGATATTGGTGTAAATATTGAAAATACTATCAATGTAAATTGTCTTATTATAAACTTAATATTTAATTTTAAGAATAGATATATAAACATAGATATTACTATTGCAGTAGTTATTGCATTTCCTGTTTTTATAGAAGTAATCATTGATTCACCTAATAAACCATCGATACCACTATTTGCACTTTTTACAAGTAGTTTTACTAGACTATTATTGATAAATAATAGAAATCTTATAAACATAGGAAAGAAAGCTATAATTAAAGCACCAGTAATTAATCTCATTATATTATCTTTTGCTTCATTTTTCTTTGCAGTATTACTGTTACAAGTGATTATTTTATATGCCAGTAAAATTGTTGCAATCAATATCAATATTTCAGAAACAACACCGATAATTTTATACCATGTCATTATTTTATCCCAAATTTCTTGCGAAAAAGGGGATAGGGTATCATCCGTATTTGCCTGATTAAATATAAGTTCATCATAATCCTTAAAGCCAACGTTTGCTGTATCAGAGGTAGCAAAATCGAATACTGTTTGAGCAATTCCACCTATCATACTTGCAATTATCTTTTCAAAAGTTGATCCATCTTCTGATTTTATTTGTTTCTTAAAATCAGTTTCAGCAAAACAACACGGACAAATTAAAAAAAGAATTGTAATAACAATTACAAAACTCTTACATATTTTTTTCAATTAAATCACCTCCAGTTTAAGTAAACACAAATTCTTTTTCGTAAGGTGCAACTTCAAAACTTATTGCGGTTATATTATTATTTAAGCTCATAATGCACTCGCCAGGAGATGCACTTGTAAGAAGTTCTTTTGCACCATCTGACAAATCAAAAAATTGTTGTATTTCATCAACATTTCCACTACTTTGCTTAAATAAAAATCTCGTAGAGCAAATATTTATTATTGTTTTGCCTTCTTCGGAGTTTAGGAATTCATCTATAAATTGACTTGCTATTAAAAGTGTAGAATTATATTTTCTTCCACGCCTAGCCACATTTGCCAAGAAATCAGCAGATTCTTTATATTTTAAGAATAGCCAAGCCTCATCACAAACTATTAACTTTTTCTTATCTTTATTTTTAAGTACAAACTTTTGCCAAACCCAGCTTAAAATTACAAAAGAAGAATAAAGTTTAGTAAATTCATCTTTTATCTCACTCATATCAAATGATACTATATCATCATTAGAGAAGATTGTACTTTCACAATCAAAAATACCAAGTGAATTACCTTTTAAGAACGGAATTAAAAGTTCAGCAAGTTCACTACATTTATCTCTATTTTTTAGCTTTTCTTGAAACTCTGATAAAGTAGGCATTTTCTTTGGTATTTTACCTATAACATACTTGCCATTGTCTAGTTTTCCACCTTTTTTCTCAAAAAGTGAATTAGCATCAGTTGTAATGCCTTTTTCAGCATACAATTCATTTACAATTAACTCAATTTCTGTTATTTCAGTTGCATTTAAAGTTCTTCCCATATGATTATGACAAATTGTTGATAGTAAAGCTCTTATGTCTGCAACCTTATCTAAAATATTTACAAACTGTTTATTTCCTTTTATTTCAGGTTCTATCTCAAAAGGATTTATTCCCGAACTTTCTCCTTGTCTGATTTTTATAATTCTTCCACCAAGTTTCTTGACAAGTTTAGAATATTCTCCTTCAACGTCAATAAAAAATGTAGAACTTCCATTAGTTACAATATTTCGTTCACTTAAAAGTTTAAGTGCAACACTCTTACCAGCTCCACTTGTACCACAAATAAAGATATGAGGGTTAGGTAAGGTAGGTGGACCACAAAAAATATCAAGATACACTGGAGCATTAGTAAAATAGTTTCTTCCTAAAAATACACCTGAATTATGAGATAGATTAGGATTAGCAATAGGTATCAAAGTTGATACACCACCGAGAAAGCATATTTCTTTCATAGTTAGGTATTGCAATTTCTCCTAAAGGTAAGATATTTTTAAGTCCTTCAATTTGTCTAAATGAAAGAGTACGAATCATAGCAGTTTTCTTATTTATTTCGGCTTCTAATATTTTACTTTTTTCATTTAATGTCTGTAAGTCTTCGCAAGTAATAGAAATAAAAATTGTAACAAAAAATAATTTATCTTGATTAGTTTGAATTAGAGTTCTTAAATCTTCTAAATCAGAAATCTGCTTTTCTAGTTCTGGAGTATGAGCAATATTACCTTGCTTTGCGTAAGTAGTATATTGAGATTGTGCTTGTACTAATTTTCTTGTAAGTTGATTTATAACAGTTGCATTTGAAGAAGATTCTACTTTTATAGATATATTAACATTTCCTATATAGTATAAATCTTGTAACCAACCTATCCAACTCATTTCAGGATAAATTGTCATTACAAAACATCTACAATATTTGTTATAACCTAAATAAAGATAATCTCTTTTTTCTTCTAAACAATCTGGAAGAACCTTATCAATAATTGATGGAACATTTGCAAATATATCAATTTCTTCTTTTTGATTTTTCTTTTTTCTTGACAATTAAATCATCTCCTTTCTCGTTAAAGTTTATTTTACTTATATTTGAATTTTTATTAAGTTCTCTATAAAGTAAATTATAAATATCATTATCAGTTAGTAAATCACATTGTACTTTTACTTTAAGGAGATTTGATTTTAAGTTCAATATTCTTCTATCAAGTTCTTGCATAGCATCTTTATATAAACCTGTGTAAGATATAACTATGTAATTTTTAAGAATAGATATGTTTCTACTATTCATAAGATTAGATAAATATGAAATTAGATTATCTTTATATATTTTTATTTGATAGTTAAGAGGTTTAGTTTTTTGAATTTTATCAATAATTTCAGATGTATCAATGTTTTCAGTAGTAGAAAAAAACTGTATATATCCATCAAATGAAACTGCAGTCTGCATTAAGATATTTTCTATTACCTCTTGTTCGTTTTCAGATAACATATGATAATCAATACTTCCAATTCTTAAAATACAGGAATATCTATTATTAGAACATATTATTGAATCTTTTACCTTAATATCAAATAAATCTTTTAACTGTTTAGATTTTTTCTTTTTATTTTCTTTTTGAGCTGATACATTTTTAATAGAAGTTTGCTTATTCTTTCTTTTTAGATAAATAGCAGTCGCAATAACTACAATTACACTTAATATTAAGAAAATAATCATCAATATCATGAATTATCACTCCTTTCGTAAATATATCTTCTTTTTCTAGATAAGTATTTTAAGGCATAAAAAAAGAACCTATCAAAGTTCTGTTCATTTATTCTTAAAAATGCACAAGATAAGAATAATAGAATAAATGACATTGCAATAGGTATCTTTAAAAAATATGGTATAGGTAAAAATAAAATTCCTATACTTAGTCCAACGAAAACTAAATATATAACTTGTCTTAAAGAAAGAAAACCTCCAAATATTTTTTCTTCTCTTTTTACATCAAAAGGTATCTTAAATGTTCTCATTTAATCACCCACCTATCAAGTTTCCAGTATTGTTAGTAGAAATGTTTATAACAATTCCTGTTATTATTAAACTTAAACCAAGTATTACAGCACCACCACAAATCCAAGCTAGACTTGAAATACTTTCGGATCTCTTTTGAGGATTATTTGCATTTACTATCATTTTTATAGCTGCAATTACAATAGTTGCAAAAATTAGTATTCCTCCCAGGGGCATTGCGATGGAACTAATAACTCTTTTTATATTGTTTGTTGCTTGTTCTACTTCAGCGGTTCCTATTCCAGAAGCAAAAACTTTACCACATTTAATTAAGAGTAAAGTAATTGCTGATGTAGTTTTTATAAATAAATTTTTAAATTTCTTATTAACTTTCATAAACGATTTCCTCCTTATAAAATTACATTATATTTTTTATCTTTAGCACAATTATTGGTATAATTAAAATAATAAAAAGTAATGCTATCTCAACAGGCACTACTTTCATAAATTTACTTTTTAATACTTGAGATTTAATTAAACAACTAATTATTAACAAAACAAGAGATAATATTAACAAAACAGTTATTATAATTAAACTTATTACAAAGCAATAAAACATTGACTTTGATATTATATTTTGTAAATATTCCATAAAATAATTCCTTTCTAAGAAGTATCTATATAATTATTGATGAGTGCTTTTCTGTAATAACTTATAATGTCTAGTCTTGGATGATTTTCGCACTCTTTATATATTTTTATAATTGTAGCTCTATTAAATTTACTAATGATATTTCTAAAGCTACTGTTATATATCTTAAAGATAGTAAAGACAATATTCTTAATAGTTTCTTTATTTTTATCACTCATTATTTTTAACATATCTATTGAATAAACTAATTCCAGTCTTTCTATATGCTTATAAAAATCTTCACAAATTTTTTCATCTTTATTTATTATAGAATTATATAAATCATCTATATTATTATTTATATTATTATCCTGTACTTTTTTATCAATAGGGTATGTATTTTTTTGTACATAGGGGTTATCTAAAATATAAATTTGTCTTTCTTTAATTTCATTATTTTCAGATTTTATTAAATCTATTTTAATGTAATATAACTTATTTAAGTGAGATAACCATTGGGATACTGTATGAGGTGTAACATTATACAAATCTGCAAAGTATTTGTTAGTAGCAAAACAATAGCCATAGCAATTAGATAAAGCAGTTATTTCTCCATAAAGTAGTTTTTCTGCAGATTTAAGTCTTTTATCATATCTAACTGTAGCAGGAATTACCGAATAATAATTAACAAACTTTTCTTCATCCAATTTTACACCTCCAATTAAATATCTTTTTCTTCTGATTGTTTTCCAACTAATACGCAGCAAAATAAAAAGAAGCTAATAATAGCTCCAACAAATAAACCAATAATAAATTGTATCAAAATTCTCATCTCCTTTTTTCTTTGAAAATAGTACATTTCAAAGTCTTTTAAGGGACATAAACAAAAAATAAATCCTGCAAATTCAAGCAGGACCTATATTACAAGCGTTTTAAAGGGACATAGCCTAAACGCAAATTTTTTGAAATGGTTGCGGGAGAAGGACTCGAACCTTCGACCTTTGGGTTATGAGCCCAACGAGCTGCCAACTGCTCCATCCCGCTGTGTATAAAAATATTGTATTTTTATTTATCCCTTTAATGTCCCTTTACGAAATAATTTTTAATAATTTTTATTAAGTTTAGATAACCTTAAAAGGATTTATAAAAAAATGTTCAAAATATTGGTAAATCAATATCTCGCAGTATTGGTGGGCAATGAGAGCATTTTTGTAAAACGTATGAGCTTTGGATTATGAGCCCGACGAGCTGCCAACTGCTCCACCCCGCGATATTTATTAACTTTTTTTATTATACTATTATATGAAAAAAAAGTCAACATATTAAACAAAATTTTATAATTTACTTTATATAAGTGTCAACGATGTGAGACAGAAATTTAAAAAAAATATGAAGAAAGTAAGAATATATAATAATTAAGATAGTAAAAAGTGTTTTTAAAATATAAAAAGAAGTCAACTGTGAACCTCGAGGCCCTCAATTAACTTCTTTTAATAAATATTTATTAACTTAATTATACTTTAAATTAGATTAATAATCAATAGTTTATGCAAAAAATGTTAATATATTCATATGTCTAATTAAAAAATAAACTAAATAGTTAAATCGTAGATACAGAAACTAATTTATTCTTTATACAAAAATTCGATTACTTGTAGGTTGCAATAAGTGCAAGATCACACATACTAAAAAACATATTAAATTTGTAGCAGTTTTATTAACATCTAAAATAACATAATTCTAAAACTAAAAGAGGCTGTTCTTTCATTCCTAAAAGGTTTCATTACTATCTAAAATAATATAATTCTAAAGCAACCTTTTACTTTCCATTGCATCTATTATCTTTTCATAACTATTTAAAGTCAAGACATAATTCTAAAACTATCCACACATAACCAACAACTTCATAAGGGTTTTAATACTATCTAAAATGACATAATCCTAAAAAACTTGTTTTGATTATCAACCTAAAGATACAGTTTTATTACTATCTAAAATAACATATTTCTAAAACTTCAAACTGGCTTTAGATAGAAATAATAATGTTTTATTACTATCTAAAGCAGCATAATTCCAAAACTTACCATTTAAGAAACAACTAAACAAAGCTGTTTTGTTACTATCTAAAATAGCATAACTTTAAAACTTTCCTAATTTCATATAAATAACTGAAAAAGCTTTATTACTATCTAGAGTAACATAATTCTAAAACTCATCACTTATTTCAATTAAAACAGTTTTGGTTTTACTACTATCTAACATAACATAATTATAAAACAGAGCCGAAGAAAATTTACTAAAAGCCTTTGTTTTATTACTATCTAAAATAACATGATTCTAAAACTGTTCGGCACAAAAAACAGTATATTGTTTTGTTTTATTACTATCTAAAATAACATAATTTTAAAACCTAGGATGCACTAATACTCTGCTCCTTGACGTTTTACTATTATCTAAAATGACATAATTCTAAAACTCCATTTTTTTACAAACCAATACTTCGTTGTTTCATTACTATCTATAATGACTTAATTCAAAACAACCCATTCAATTTATACCTTCTTTCATACATACCTGTAACAGACTTGTCTACAAATGTCATTTTAAGAAGTTTTTCTGTTTTAAATGTTTTTCCACTCATTCTTCCTTCTCTATCACTTAATCCTATAGCTTTTAAGTTTCCTTGTCCAGTTTCCATTAAGTTTATCAAACCTTTTATAGCTGATTTTTTATCATTATTATTTAATTCTTCAAATTTCTTATAATTATTTAATATCTTTTTATGAATGTTTGAAAAAACTTTATATTCTTTTTCTAGTTTTTCTAATAAGTAGTTGAATAACCTTATATAACCACTTTCTAATTTTTCTTTTTGTTCATCTATAAGCTTATTTTCATCTTGATAAACAAAATATATTAATTCGTTCATATCTTGATTTACGATTAATTCTTTATCTGTTCTTATTTCTTTATGACTGCATAATCTCATTGGCTCATTATTTTCATCTAAATATTGTTGATTTTTTAGAATATGATTCTTTATTATTTTAAAATCACTATATTCTATATTTTTTAATTCCTTTTTTATTATATAGTTTTCAACATTTTCTTTATTGTTTTTTATATCATAAGAAATTTTAATTGGTATTCCCGTCATTACATATTCTTTAATATTATTCTTGTTTACATATGAATATATTACGAAATATGCCATATTTTCATTAGAATATCCTCCGTATTTATTAGCTGACTTGTTTTCCTTTAGCAAAATTACTGGTTTATCTTTTGGACTATATAATGTTTGATTATAGAATTCTCCGGTTCCTTCTGTTAGCATTCTACTAATATAGCAATCTTTATAATTGATTGTCTTTTTTACTTTATCTATATCAACATATTTATTTATAAATCCCATCATCATTCCAAATTTTTCTTCTTTATTTTTTTTATCTTTAAAGTAATTTTTTACATATTCACTATATTTAAAATCCGCTGTTCTTTTCCAATGTTTATCTATAATATTTCCGATTACAGATAAAATATATGCATCATGTGCATGGTGAAAATTATTTACATCTCTATTCTTATAAATTTTATATTGAGTTCTAAACCCATGAGTAAGTTCAGCTCTAATTGCAAATATATCAGTAGATGAATATTTATTTACAAGTATATTGGTTACATACTTTGTAATTTGTCTTGTTTCAACAAGTTGCCTTTGTACAAATTTTTCCATCTCCTCATCTGTTTCAAACATTTTTCTTTTTGTTAGTCTATAAAATTTTGATTGTGATATTAAACCACTATCTAACAAGCTTTTCCACCATTCATATCTACCATTTATAATTTCTTCAGATAACAATAAATTATCTTTTTTTCTTTGATTTTCGGATTTTATAACTAATGCTTTATTATCAATACTATCATCTTTTTTATATGATTGAGGAATAATATGATCAACCTCATATAAATTCAAATTATCTATATCAAGAGGTTGTCCACTATATAAACACTTACCATTTTGTATATAGTATAAATACATTTTTTCATTTAAAGTTTTGTCATTTTGCTGTTTCTTTAATTCTTTATATACTTTTGGATCATAGAATTTTAATTCTTTTAATTGGTTTTCTATAGCTTCGTATTTTCTTAATAATTGTTTTATCCTGTTGTCTTTCATAACTTTTTCATCTTCATTTCTTGCAAATTCAATATAAATATTTTTAGGACTATTTCCCATTATTTTTACTATCTCATTTACAACACATAAAGATTGCCATATAGCTCTTTTGTTTGCTGGTGATGTTGGTATTTCATCTACATCAGAATATTTTATTTTATTACTATCTGATTTAGGCATAAGTTCTTCTAATTTTTTATCAAAGCCAAAGTCTTTTTCATTTATTATTTGCATAAAGTTTAATGGTGTATTATATAACTTATCCATAATTGTTTCATTATCATTTGACTTTAATCCAATTAATAATTTTTTAGATAACCTTGACCAACCTGTATATCTTAACTTACATAATTGATTTATTTGTTCATCAGTAAGATTAGGATAAGATTTTTTTATTTTCCTTCTTAAAATTTTCTTTTCTTCAAAAATTGTAATCCAGTATATCAAATTTTCACATTGTTCATAGTTACTTTCGTCGACTTTCCCTAATATTTTGACCATATCTATATAAGAAGCTAAATTTGAATTAAAGTTAATTCCATCAGACAATCCAGTTATAGATTCATAAGGTAGATTTTCTGTTTTTAAGTATTCTTTAAGTTTATAAACAGTTACCTTTTTGTTTTTCTTGAATAGCTTATTTATTATTTTTCTCTTTGTATCTTTTGCTAAATGCTTATTATTTACTCTAATATTATTTAGTTCATTTAACACACAATACTCTGAATATATCAAAGATGATTTTGGCATAACATCTTCATTTAAAATATATGTACATTTATTTGTCATTCTCTTTATGAATTCCTCTGCAGTTGCATCTTCATCAACTACATTTTCAAAATTCCATGGTCTTATTTTATCTTCTGATTTTCTGATAATCCATGACCATTTTCCTGCTTTTTTACTAAGAGGTCCAACATAATATGGAATTCTAAATGAAAAAAGTTTTAATATATTCTCTTTATTATCTTTTATAGTAGAATAATATTTAGATTGATTTGTTAGTATTATTCCCAATTCTCTTTTATGTAATTGATTCGGAATAGCTCCATTATCTGTAACATTTATTTTACGTAAAAAATTATCGTCTCTTATTTCATCAAGTATGCCTTGCTTTTCTTGACATTCATCAGGAAGTTTTTCTATTTTTTTCTTTAGAGTATTAAAAAACTCTTCTGGTTTGCATTTTTTACATACTTTTCCGTTAGTCTTTCCATTGTATGCTACATAGTTGTCTGTTCCAATTTTTCTAAACATATCTTTATATTCATTTGGAAAATATTTTTTATAAATGATTTTTAATTTTTTTAAATCCTCATTATATTTATCATATTTTTTTATAAATGCATCAGAAATAAAATCTTCTCCACTTAGTATATCTTGTAATATATACCAGCTATATATTACATTCAAACTATCATAAATATATAATTGATCTTCTTGTAAAATATTTTTTATTTCTTCTTCATTTTCTATTTCACTTGAGAAAGATAACTTTGCTTTATCTATTTCTATATCAAATATCTTAGTTATATCAAATGAATATCCTAGAATAGAATTTATTATATTAGTCAATAATTGTTTGCTATCACTTTCATATGAAAATTGATTAATAAGCTCTTCTTTTTTATTACTTTTAGATAAGTTTTTTCTTTTTAAAATTTCCATTATATTAGTTACATTACAATTTAGTGAAACTCCATTTTCATTTAAAAAATTTATTACCATACCAATTCTTTCTCTTATTTCCGAAGTATTTTCAGCTAAATCTCCTTCATACAAGAAGTTTCCTCTATATTTTATTATATGATGCAAAGCTAGATAAACTAATCTTATATCCTCTTTTTCAGTAGATTCAACTAGATATTTTCTTAAATGATAAATTGTTGGATATTTATTGTAATAATTTTTATCTGTATATTTTTCATCTGCGAATAAGTTATATTTTACACCATCTATTTTTTTTGAAATTAATTTATCTTCAAAGTCTAATGATGATTCTCTTAACATTGGAATAAAATTAGGATATTCTTTTTCAATATCATTTTGAAGTAAACTTTGTAAAATAAACTGTACCCCTTGTCAAGGACATTTTAGAAAAAGGGATAAATATTTTTTCTGGTAAATATTGTATGTTTCATTT
>CANQID010000022.1 GCA_947623925.1 uncultured Bacilli bacterium | reverse complement strand
CAATAAATAATATAGATAATACAAAAAATAACATATTATTATTAAATGATATTAACTTAGAAAATACTTTGACTATTTCTGAAGGAAAAGAAGTAGTAATAGATTTAAATGGAAAAACTGTTAGTTCAGAAAAAGATACAATTTCTAGTAAAGGTTATTTAACAATTGATGATACAACGGGTGGTGGAATAATAAATACAATTGGAAATAATACAAAAGTAATATCTAGTACTGGAACTCAATCTAAATTAGTAATAAAAAATGGTTATATAAAAGGTACTGCAACCTGTGATCAGTGGTATTGTACGCCTATTTATGTTGTAAATGGAAGTAATTTAGAAATATCTCCTGTAAAGGAAACTGTTTTTGAAGATGAAGAATATAAAGATGGAGTTTATGTAGAAAGTACTCATGGTATTGCTGTATGGGTAGCAAGTACATCAAATGGTGTTATAAATGGTGGAACGTATAAAGTTAAAACTGCTTCTTCAGGTAAGACCCCTTGGCAAAATTTAGTATGTTCTGTGTGTAATACATTGACAATTAATGATGCTACCGCTCTTGGAGAAGGTGTTAATGTTAGAGGACAAAAAAGTGGACATATAATTGTAAATGGCGGAACTTATGAAACATCATTAAGAGAAAATGTTGTTAATGATGGTGATTTTACAGGTTTAATTGATATTAATGGTGGGATGTATACATCAAATGGACTATCTGTAATCTCTTGTAATGGTGCTTCAACCATAAACATTAAAAATGCTGAAATGACTATAAATGGTGAGTCTGTTCCAGCTATTTCTAATAATTTTGATGGCTGTGTTATCAATGTATGTAGTGTTACAATTAAAAATGCTGATTATGATTTATCTGCAGTTGGCACAATTAACTATAATCCATCTAATATAACTTGGTCTAATAATAAGCTAGTTCCTACAATTAAGTCAGGAGAAGAATATATTAAAAGTAATAGTGAATTAAAATGCGATTAAAATGTTTTAAAAAAGTACGATTTTTCGTACTTTTAATTTTAAATAAAAAAAATTTTTATTTTTTAGCACTCATATCTTGACAATGCTAACATATAATAGTATACTGTAGATAGCATTCGACAAATAGGAGTGCTAATAAGAGGTGATTATATGTTAAATGAAAGACAGACAGAACTTCTTAAATTAATAGTAGAGGATTACATAAAAACAGCTAGACCAATAAGTTCTAATTCGTTATGTAAAGCACTAAATTGTTCAAGTGCAACAATAAGAAATGAAATGGCTTTGCTAGAAGAAATAGGACTAATTGAAAAAACACATATTTCATCAGGTAGAATTCCAAGTGAAAAAGGTTATAGGTATTATGTTGATAATATTATGAAACCAAAAGAATTAACAGGAGAAGATGTTTTAAAACTTCAACAAGTGTTTCAAAATAAGTCATTAGTTTTGACTGATGCAATAAGTAAAAGTATGGAAATAATTTCAGAAATTACAAATTATACAACAGTAGTACTTGGACCATCTTCACAAGATAATAGACTTACTAAAGTAGAAGTTGTACCTATAACAGAAAGAGAATTAGTTGCAATTGTTATTACAGATAAAGGACATGTTCAACATAAAAACATAATGCTTAGTGAAAATGTAGAACTTAATGAAATAAAACAAACAGTTGATCTAATAAACAAACTTGTTATTGGAACACCTATAAGTGAAGTAAGTACAACACTTGAATATGAAGTAAAACCTATAATTGCAAATTATGTTAAACAACATGAAGTTTTATATAATGCTTTCTACAATGCATTTTCAGATTTTGCATCTGCTAGTAATGTACAAATGAATGGTAGAAAAAATATACTTATGCAACCTGAATTCGATAATACTGAAAAAATAAGAGAAATAATAAATAAATTTGATGATAAAGAAATAATAAATAGTATTAAAGAAGAAGGAAATGGTATAAATATATACATAGGTAGTGAAAATGACATAGACGAAGATTTAACAGTAATTAAAACAAAATACAACAATAATGGGGAAGAAGGAACTATTGCTTTAATAGGTCCAAAAAGAATGGAATATGACCATGTTGTAACATTACTTGATTATATAAAGCAAAATTTAGAATAGGAGGTTGTTATGGAAGAAAATACAAAAACAGAAAATAAAGAACAAGAAGTAAATCAACAAGAGGTAAATAACCAAGAAGTTAATAAAGTAGAACAGAAACATGAAAGTGGAAAAAAAGAAGAAAAACATAAAAAAATTAAAGATAAACGATTAGATAAATTAAATGATGCTTATAATAAAATAAGTGAGTTAGAAGATAAATTACTTAGAGAAAAAGCAGAAAATATAAATTATAGAAAAAGAAAAGAAGAAGAAGTAAGCAGAATGCTTAAGTATTCTAATGAAGACTTGATAAAAGAAGTATTACAAATAGTAGATAATTTTGAAAGAGCAATAAATATGGATGATGACAACTTAGAAGATGAAGTTTCAAAATTTTTATCAGGATTTAAAATGATTTATTGCAAATTAATTGCTACTTTAGAAAAATTCGAAGTAAAAGCAATCGATGGAAATAATAAACCATTTGATCCAACTTATCATCAAGCAGTCATGACTGAGGCAAGAGAAGGTATAGAGCCAGGTATGGTACTTGATGTATTACAAAAAGGATATCTATATAAAGATAGAGTTATAAGACCAGCTATGGTCAAAGTTAGTGAATAAAGGAAAGGTGAAAAAATATGGGAAAAATAATAGGTATAGATTTAGGAACAACTAATAGTTGTGTATGTGTATATGAAGGAGGAGAACCAAAGGTAATTGCAAACGCTGAAGGTGGAAGAACAACTCCATCTGTAGTTGCATTCAAAGATGGAAAAATGCTTGTTGGATCAAAAGCAAAACATCAAGCAGTAATCAATCCAGAAACAATTTCATCAATTAAAAGATTGATGGGAACAAGTGAAAAAGTTTCAGCAAACGGAAAAAAATATTCTCCAGAAGAAGTAAGTGCAATGATACTTGGAGATTTGAAGAAAACAGCAGAAAGTTATTTAGGAGAAGATGTAAAAGAAGCAGTTATAACAGTACCAGCTTACTTCAATGATGCACAAAGACAAGCAACAAAAAATGCAGGAAAAATTGCAGGACTTGAAGTAAAAAGAATTATAAACGAACCAACAGCAGCAGCATTAGCTTATGGACTTGATAAACAAGATAAAAATGAAAAAATATTAGTTTACGATTTAGGTGGAGGAACATTTGATGTTTCTATACTAGAACTTGGAGATGGAGTATTTGAAGTATTATCAACTAGTGGAAATAATCATTTAGGTGGAGATGACTTCGATAATAAATTAGTTGATTATATAGTAGAATCAATTGACAAACAAGAAAAAGTAGATTTATCTAATGATAAAATGGCAATGCAAAGAATAAAAGAAGCAGCAGAACAAGCTAAAAAAGATTTAAGTAGCATGACTACTACTCAAGTATCATTACCATTTATCGCACAAGTTGATGGAACACCTGTTAATTTTGAAATGGATATAACAAGAGCAAAATTCGAAGAATTAACACGCGATTTAATTGATTCAACTTTAGAGCCTGTTCGTAAAGCGTTAAAAGATGCTAAATTATCTAAAAACGATATTGATAAAGTATTATTAGTAGGTGGTTCAACTCGTATTCCAAGAGTTCAAGAATTAATTAAAGATGAACTTGGAAAAGAACCATCAAAAGGAGTAAACCCAGATGAAGTAGTTGCTATGGGAGCTGCAATACAAGGTGGAGTACTTCAAGGTGAAGTAAACGATATAGTATTACTAGATGTGACACCATTATCACTTGGAATTGAAACACTTGGTGGAGTAATGACAGTATTAATACCAAGAAATACAACAATACCAACAAGTAAATCACAAGTATTCTCAACTGCTGAAGATAACCAACCTGCAGTTGATATACATGTACTTCAAGGTGAAAGAAGTATGGCATCAGATAATAAAACTTTAGGAAGATTCCAATTAACTAATATTCCAGCAGCACCAAGAGGAGTTCCACAAATTGAAGTATCATTTGATATAGATGCAAATGGTATAGTTAATGTTAAAGCAAAAGATTTAGGAACAAATAAAGAACAATCAATTACAATCACTTCTTCAACAGGATTATCTGATGATGAAATAGATAAAATGGTAAAAGAAGCAGAAGCAAATAAAGAAGCAGATGCTAAGAGAAAAGAAGAAGCAGATTTGAAAAATGAAGCAGAACAATTAATATTTACAACAGAGCGTTCAATTAAAGATTTAGGAGATAAAATAGATTCTAAAGATAAAGAAAAAGCAGAAGAAGAAATAAAAGAATTAAAAGAAGCATTAGAAAAAGAAGATTTAGAAGATATAAAAACTAAAAAAGAAAAATTAAGTGAAACAGCTATGGCTTTTGCAACTAAAGTATATGAAGAAGCAGCTAAAAAAGCACAAGAAGAACAATCAAAAAATGAATCAAACGACTCAAAAGATGACAAAGATGTAAAAGAAGCAGAATTCGAAGAAAAATAAAATGAAGTTCTAGTTAATCTAGAACTTCTCTAATATGGGAGGAAAAAAATGAATCAAAAACTTCGTAGTGAAATAAGTGATGAGTATAAATGGGATATATCAAAAATTTATAGTAGTAAAGATTTATTTGAAAAAGATTTAGTAAAATGTTTAGAAGAAATAAAAAAAATAAAAAATCATACTAATTTAATGGAAAGTGCGAATAATTTGTATGAATGTTTAAAACAAGAATATGAAACTGCTAGAATGTTAGATAAATTATATATGTATGCACATTTATCACTTGATACTGATACAACTAATACAGAAGCACAAGAAATGGTTGGAAAAGTTAAAAATTTATTTAAAGAATTTGATGAGGCAACATCTTTTATAAAACCAAGTTTATTAAAATATGATTATGATGTAATTTTAAAATTTTATAATGAACAACCTAAATTAAAAGAATATGAAGTTGTTTTAAAAGATTTATTTAGATATAAAAATCATACTTTAAGTGAAAATGAGGAAATTTTAATTTCAAGATTAAGTAAGGCACTATCAAGTTCTTCAAACACATATGAAAATTTAACTGATTCTGATATGACTTTTGGAAAAATAGTAGATGAAAATAATGAGTCAGTAGAACTTACAAGTAGTAATTATTCTAAATATATAAAATCAAAAGACAGAAAAGTTAGAAAAGATGCTTTTGATTTGATGTATAAAACTTATGAGAAATTTAAAAATACTATTGCATCTTCTTATGTTGGAGATGTAGAAGCAAATTCTTCACTTGCTAAAATATATAACTTTTCATCTGCCTTAGAGGCATCATTATTTGCAGATGAAATAAATGTAGAAGTATATGATAATTTAATTAAAACAGTTTCAAATAATCTTAATTATATTTATAAATATTATGATATTAAAAAGAAAGCATTAAATCTTGAAGAATTACATTTATATGATACTTATGTACCTGTAGTTGATGAAAGTACTAAAGAATATTCTTTTGAACAAGCAGTTGATATTGTTAAAGATGCTTTAAGTATTTTAGGTGATGAATATTCAAAAGATTTAGAAAAAGCATTTAAAGAAAAATGGATAGATGTATATAATAGTAAAGGTAAAAGAAGTGGAGCATATTCTAGTGGTTCATATGATACAAATCCATATTTGCTTTTAAATTTTGAAGGTACATTAAATGATGTTTCCACTTTAGCCCATGAATTAGGTCATTCAATGCATAGTTATTATTCAAAGAAAAATAATTCATTTCAAAACAGTGGGTATAAAATATTTGTTGCAGAAGTTGCATCTACAGTAAATGAGTTACTTCTTGCATTTCATTTACTTAATAAAACAGAAGATAAAAATGAAAAATTAGTTATTTTAAACAATTTACTTGATTTGTTTAAATCTACTATATATAGACAAACAATGTTTGCAGAATTTGAAAGAGAAATGTATAAGAAACATGAAAATAACGAAGTTTTGACACACGAAGTTTTAAGTGATTTCTATTATAATTTAAATAAAAAATATTTTGGTGATGGAGTTATAATAGATGACTATATTAAATATGAATGGGAAAGAATACCACATTTTTACTATAATTTTTATGTATATAAATATGCAACAGGATTAAGTGCTGCATGTTATAT
Organism: uncultured Bacilli bacterium; assembly: GCA_947623925.1. GTDB lineage: Bacteria > Bacillota_I > Bacilli_A > RF39 > UBA660 > UMGS872. Next base: position 8,166 of record CANQID010000022.1, on the reverse strand, counting down.
AGTAGATAATATATTAAAAAATACAAACAACATGAAAGAAAATTATCTTAAATTTTTAACTTTAGGTGGTTCTATGCCTCCTTTAGAGGAATTAAAAGTAATGGGTATAGATATGACTGATAGTGTAGTAGTACAATCAGCTATTAAAATGTTTGATTCAATATTACAACAATTTGAACAATTATTAGAGAAGTAAGAGGTGAAATTATGAATAAAAGGGACTATTATGAAGTTTTAGGAGTTCCTAAAACAGCTACTGAAGATGAAATAAAAAGTGCTTTTAGAAAGATAGCTAAAAAATATCATCCAGATGTTTGCAAAGAACCAGGTGCTGAAGAAAAATTCAAAGAAGCACAAGAGGCTTATGCAGTTTTGTCAGATGCAAGTAAAAGAAAACAATATGACCAATTTGGTCATGCAGCATTTTCAAGTGGTTCTGGAGGTGCTGGATTCGACTTTTCAGATTTTGATTTTTCAGATATATTTAGTGATATATTTGGAGGAGGATTTGGTGGATTTAATTTCGGTGGAAGGTCATCAAATCGAGCACGAAAAGGTAGGGATAGTGTAGTAGATGTAAATCTTACATTTGAAGAAGCTGTGTTTGGATGTAAAAAAACTGTAAATGTTACTGTAAATGAAGATTGTAGTGACTGTAATGGTAAAGGTGGGCATGGTGAAAAGAAGTGTTCAAACTGTAATGGAACAGGAACAGTTACTACAGAACAAAGATCTTTATTTGGTGCTTTTATGACAAGGACTACTTGTTCTGAATGTGGTGGAACAGGTAGAACATATGAAAGAACTTGTAATACTTGTAGAGGAACAGGAAAAGTAAGAAAAAATAAAGATTTAGAAGTAAAAATACCTGCAGGAGTTGATACAGGTAATCAATTGAGACTTTCAGGTAAAGGTGAAGCTGGAGTAAATGGTGGACCTAATGGAGATTTATATTTGGAATTTACTGTTAAAGAACATCCAATATATAAAAGAGACGATATAGATATTTATTTAGAATATCCAATTTCTATATCAGATGCAGTTTTAGGGTGTAAAAAGGAAGTTCCAACTTTATATGGAACTGTTAAACTTACAATTAATCCAGGAACACAAACTAATGATAAGTATCGATTAAAAGGAAAAGGAATAGAAGATGTGCATTCATCTAAAAAAGGTGATATGTATGTTATAATGAAAGTTATTATTCCAAATAAACTTACTCGTGATCAGAAAAAATTATTTGAGCAATTGTCAAAAACAGAACTTGACGATGATGAAGAATTAAAAAAAATAAATAAATATATATAGAACTTATTTTAAAGTTCTTTTTTAATATTTTAAATTGTTATATAATATATTTATAGTAAGTATATTAGGAGGAAGTATGGATTTATTAATGATAGTTAATAAAGAAAATAGGTTATCTAAAAAATTTGTTCCTATTGATTTAGTAGAAATAAAAACAATAATACCTGGCTCTGTTGAAGTGGATAGAAAAATTTATTTAAATAAAATAGTTGCTGATAAATGGTTGGAACTTAAAAAATATGTTGAAAAATTAGGATATAAAATTGATATATCAAGTGGATATAGAAGTTATGAATATCAAGAAAAACTTTTTAATAAATTTATAAGTAAAAAAGGATTAGAACAAACTTTAAAAATAGCAGCTCTACCAGGAGCAAGTGAACATCAAACAGGATTATGCTTTGATTATGAAAAAGTATATATAGAAGATGATAAAATTAAATCGAGTTTAAATGAACTAGACATAGAATATAAAATAGTAAAAGATGTAGCCTATAAATATGGTTTTATAATAAGATATCCAAAAAATAAGGAGGAAATAACAGGATATAAATTTGAACCATGGCATTTAAGATATGTTGGATATGAAGTCGCAAAAAATATATATGAAAATGATATTACATTAGAGGAATATAAATCTAAGATTTTAATAAAATAATTGACATTTTAAACTCATATTTGTATACTATTATTGAGAGGATGAAATTATGGATGATATATTATTAGAAACAGAAATGAACATGCAAAATGCAATAGAAACAATGGAAAAAAGATTACTTAATATTAGAGCAGGTAGGGCAAATCCTGCAATTCTTGATGCAGTTTTAGTAAATTATTATGGTGCTTTAACACCTTTAAAACAGTTGGCAACTATTTCAGTACCAGAAGCAAGACAATTAATGATTAAACCATTTGATAAAGGCTCATTAAATGCAATAGAAAAAGGAATATATGATGCTAACATAGGTCTTACTCCAAACAATAATGGTGATGTTATAATATTAAATATACCTGCGCTTACAGAAGATACTAGAAGAGATTATGTTAAACAAGCAAAAACAATATCAGAAGATTGCAAGATTAATTTAAGAAATATTAGACAAGATTCTAATAATGATATTAAGAAATCTGAAATGACAGAAGATGAACAAAAAGATTTAGAAGAAGAAGTACAAAAATTAATAAACAAATATAATAAAATAGTAGATGACAAATTGAAAGAAAAAGAACAAGAATTAATGACAGTATAATAATTAAAAGGTTATAAATTTTTATAACTTTTTTTATGTATGTAAAAAACAAATACTATGAGTTATAATAAGTTATTTTTTTTATATAATTAAATAGGTGATTTAATGAATATTATAGATAAAAACTTTAAAAGGTTAGTAAGTGAAATAAAATCTTTAAATGAAAAAGAATTGTACTATAGAATAAGAAAAAATTTTGATAAAATACCTGATGAAACAAAAATAAGTTGCATGAATTTTTTTAATCAGTTTTTATATTGGGGAAAATTAGATATAGAAAATAATAATTATGAAGAAATAGAATTAAAACAAAAAGCATTATTTAATCATATAGAAGATTTTAATTGGTTATATAATCATTTAAGTGACTATAGGTCAAAAGGTTTATTATATTCAATTTTAAATAATTGGTATAGTTATGATTTTGTATCAACATCAAAATCAAAAGAATATTTATTTGATGATTATTTTGATTTAGATTTATTAAAATGTAAAGATGAAGTCATAGTAGATTTAGGAGCATATGTAGGTGATACTATTATTTCATATATAAAAAATTATGGTGAAGAAAGTTATAAAAAAATATATTGTTATGAAATAACACCTTCTAATTTTGATATATTAAAAGAAAATTTAAAAAATTATAAAAATATAGAATTTAGACAAAAAGGAATTGGAAATAAACTAGAAAAATTAAAACTTGTAACTAATGAACATCCTTCAGCAAATACACTTGAGAAAAATGAAAGTGGAGATATTACTATGACAACTTTAGATATTGATATAAAAGAAGAAATTACTTTAATAAAAGCAGATATAGAAGGATTTGAACAAAAAGCAATAGAAGGCGCAAAAAACCATATTATAAATGATCATCCAAAACTTTTAATATCTGTTTATCATAATAATGAAGATTTATGGAAAATACCTAAAATGATATATGAACTTTGTCCAAATTATAAGTTTTATTTAAGGTTTACAGCATCACCAATATATCCAACAGAAATAACACTTATTGCAATTTAAAAATACACTTTTAAAGTGTATTTTTATTAAGAAGTTTTCTTTTTTTCTAGTATAGTAACAAATGCAGCACCTAATATAAATGTAATTATTGATGTAATTAAAGTAATTAAATCATAACCTTTTAGTGGAATTATAGTAATAGAACTCATTAAAATTAATCCAAATATAAAACTCATAGTGCCTATTCTATGTTTTTTTAGTAAATATGTTGTTAATTTAGCACTTATAATAATACCAATACCAACACCTACAGCGATAAATAATAATCCTATAATTATTTTTGGATCAAAACTAGTAACATTTGCAACATAACCTTTAAATAAATGATACCATCCTAAGATTAATAAAATCATAGAGCCTGATATTCCAGGAAATATCATTGCGCCACCCGATATCATTCCTAATAATATTAATGTTATAATGTACATAAAATTCATGTTCTTTGAAACAATTTCTTCGAATGTCATAGTTAAATTGTTATCACTTGGTGATAATAAAGTAAGCGCTAAAATTAAAACCATACCTAGAATAAAACTTACTATTGATATTTTTTTATCTTTCATTTCTTGTTTTTTTAAAGATGGTAGACTAAATAATATTAATCCACTAAAACATAGTAATGTTTGATTTGGAAATTTTTCAAACAAGAAAGTAAGTATTTTTGCAAATACAACAAGACCAATACCAACACCAATCATAAGAGTAAGTAAAAATTTTAAAGATTCCAATCTTTCTTTAAAACTAATTTTTAATTTAAATAAATTAGAAATAGAACTCATAGTTTTATCAAAAATTCCAAGAAGAACTATAATAGTACCTCCACTAACACCGGGAATTATATTTGCTGCTCCAATCATAATTCCGCCAATTATATTTTTAATCATAAAAAATCCTCCTAATGAATTATAACATTTATCAAATTTAATGTAAATATATTAATAAATGTGTTATAATAATTAAGGTGATTGTTATGCTAATCAGAAAAAAAAATAATAAAGAAGAATGTGAGATTGATAAAAAAAAGTTAAATGAAGTTTTATCATTATCAGATAAAATATTAAAATTACTCTACATTTTTATAATTATATTAGGTGTATATGCTTTAATAGTTTTAGCTAAAGAAACAAAAATATTTTATATAATTAAGTCAATACTTATAATAGTTGCTCCACTTTTCATAGGAATAGTTATTGCGTGGCTGTTTGATCCACTAGTAAAAAAACTACAAAAGAAAGGTATAAGAAGAGCAATTGGAACAACAGCAGTATACGTTGTATTTCTAGGATTAATAGTAATAATAGTAGGATCAATAATTCCTATTTTGACAGAACAGGTTAATGAATTTGTAAAAACAAGTTTACCTGCAATTATAGATACATTAAAAGGATGGATTGACAGTATATTAAATACTGTATCAAATATTGCTCCAATAGATGTTGAAAGTATGAGAACAGAAATATTTAATAAATTAGGTGAAGTTGGAACAGGCTTAACATCTGATTTACCAACACTTACTGTTAATATAGTAAAATCATTATTTTCTGGAATTGGAACAATAGTAATAGGGTTAGTAATAGGATTTTATTTATTATTAAGTTTTGATAGTGCAACAGATACAATCGTTACTTTATTACCTCGTAATATGAGAGAAGATACAAGATTACTTGCTAATGATGTAAATAATTCACTTAGAAATTTTGTTGTAGGCGCACTGCTTGATGCTTTATTTGTATTTATAATAACATCTATTGGATTTGCTATTGTAGGTTTAAAAGCACCATTATTATTTGGACTTTTCTGTGGTCTTACGAATGTTATACCTTTTGCAGGACCTTATATTGGTGGGGCACCTGCTGTAATAGTGGCTTTTTCACAAGGAATTCCTACAGGAATATTAGTTTTACTTGTAATAGTAGTAATTCAATTTGTAGAAGGAAATTTTTTACAGGCACTTATAATGAGCAAAACAACGAAACTTCATCCTGTTACAATAATGCTTGGACTTTTAATATTTGCGCATTTCTGGGGAATATTAGGAATGATTGTTTCAACCCCTATAATTGCATCTTTAAAAGCTATAATAATGTTTTTTGATAATAAATATGATATTTTAAAATTTAATTAAGGAGATTGTATGGAAATAGAAAAAAAGAACCCAAAAATATTTATAATGTGTGGTAAGGCTAGACACGGAAAAGATAGTACTGCTTTGTTTTTAAAAGAAAAATATGAAGAAAAAGGTAAAAAAGTTTTAATACTTTCATATGGTTCTTATATAAAAGAATATGCAAAAAAGATAAGTAATTGGGATGGAAAAGATGAAACAAAGCCAAGAGAATTATTACAACAATTAGGAACAACTGTTATTAGAAATCAAATAGATGAAATGTTTTTTGTAAAAAGGATGTTAGAAGATATAGAAGTATATTCATACTTTTTTGATGTATTAATTATTTCAGATGCAAGATTAAAATCAGAAGTAATAGAGCCTAGACAAAAATTTAAAAATGTTTTTGCTGTTAGAGTAGTTAGACCAAATTTTGAAAATGGACTTACTATAGAACAACAACAACATGTAACTGAAATAGATTTAGATGACTATAAAGAGTATGATTATTATATAGTAAATGATAAAACTTTAGATGATTTACAAATAAAAGTAAATAACATAGTAGAGGATGTAGAAAATGAATATTAGAGATTTATACATAAATTATTTTGTAAGTAAAGGTCATAAACAAATACCAAGCAGCCCTGTTGTACCAGAAAATGACCCTTCCGTATTGTTTAATACAGCAGGTATGCAACCATTAATACCATATTTAATGGGGCAACCACATCCATATGGAACAAGACTTTGTGATTATCAAAAATGTATAAGAACGAATGATTTAGATTCAGTCGGAGATAAAACACATCATACTTTTTTTGAAATGTTAGGTAACTGGTCATTAGGAGATTATTTTAAGAAAGAAAGTATAATGTATAGTTTTGATTTTTTAACAAATGTTTTAAAAATACCTGTTGAAAAAATTGCAGTAACAGTTTTTGAAGGTGATAAGGATATACCAAGAGATATTGTTTCTGCTGATATGTGGAAAAGTTTAGGAATTGATAAAAATAAAATTGCTTTTTTAGGAAAAGAAGATAATTTTTGGATAGCTGGTGATACAGGTCCATGTGGTGGAGATACTGAAATATTTTATTTTAGAAGTAATGATGAAGTACCAAGCAAATTTGACCCTAATGATGAAAGATGGGTAGAAATTTGGAATAATGTTTTTATGGAATTTTATAAAGATGAAAAAGGTAATGTAACAGAACTTCCTAAAAAAAATGTAGATACGGGAATGGGACTTGAAAGAGTAGCGGCTGTTTTGGAAGGTGTAGATGACAATTATAAAACAAGCATTTGGAAAAATATTATTTCTAAAATATGCGATATAGCTAAAGTAAATTATGAAGGAAATGAGGAAAGTATAAGAATAATTGCTGATCATATAAGAACTTCTGTTTTCATTTCTGCAGATCCTTCATCAATTAAGCCATCTAATACTGATCAAGGTTATATTTTAAGAAGACTTATAAGAAGGGCAATAAGACACGCTAAAAAGTTAAATATTGATATTAATAGTAATTGGGAAGAACAAATTGCATTAGAAGTAATTAATCAATATAAAGATTATTATAGTGAACTAATTGAAAATAAAGATGTAGTATTAGAAGTATTAAAAAATGAAAAAATAAAATTCAATCGAACTTTAGAAAAAGGATTAAAAGAATTTGAAAAAATTACTAAAGATTTAAAAGATAAAGTTTTAAATAAAGATTTAGCATTTAAATTATATGATACATATGGATTTCCAATAGAACTAACTGTTGAACTTGCAAATGAATTAAATATAGATGTAGACGTAGAAGGATTTAAGGAAAAATTTAAACATCATCAAGAATTATCTAGAGCTGGTTCTACTGCAAAATTTAAAGGTGGATTATCAAGTACTAGTGATATGAATATAAAATATCATACTGCAACACATTTACTTAATGCTGCGCTAAAACAAGTTTTAGGCTCTCATGTACACCAAAAAGGAAGTAATATAACTGATGAAAGAATGCGTTTTGATTTTTCTCATGATTCTAAAATGACTGATGACCAAATAAAACAAACAGAAGATTTAGTAAATAAATATATAGAAATGGCTTTGCCTGTTACAAAAGTTGAAATGAATAAACAAGATGCAATTAAGTCAGGCGCAGAATGTATGTTTATTGAGAAATATCCTGATATAGTAACTGTTTATACTATAGGAGATGTATCAAAGGAATTATGTGGTGGCCCACATGTAAGTAATACAAGTGAACTTGGACATTTTAAGATTAAAAAAGAGGAATCTAGTAGTGCAGGTGTAAGAAGGATAAAAGCAATACTTGAATAGAACTATATAAAAGCTTCAATTTTTTAGAGGCTTTTTTATATCAATTTTTATTAATATGCCACGCTCACTTGACAAAAGTTAAGATAAGTGTGATATTATATAAATAAAGTAGAAAGAAGGAAGTAAATGAGAAAAGGATTTAC
>CANQID010000021.1 GCA_947623925.1 uncultured Bacilli bacterium | reverse complement strand
AAATGCAAGAAAAACTTGCATTTATCTTTATTTTATATATGTTTATGAAAACTTGCATTTTACCTTTTAACTAACTTTTTATTTAAGTAAATAAGTTTACACTTTTAAATTATATAAAAAATGATAAATATAACTTGTATGGTATAATAAATATAGGAGAGTGATATTATGACTGCACATATAGGAGCAGAAAAAGATAAAATAGCAGAAACAGTAATAATGCCTGGAGATTCTTTAAGAGCAAAATTTATTGCTGAAACATTTTTAAACGATTATGAATTAGTTAGTAGTGTTAGAAATATATATGCATATACAGGAAATTATAAAAATAAAAGAGTAACTATTATGGCATCAGGCATGGGAATGGGAAGCATTGGTATATATTCATATGAATTATATAAATTTTATGATGTAAAAAATATAATTAGAGTAGGTACAGCAGGATCTTATAGTCCTGATTTAAATGTGTATGATGTACTTTTAACACATGCAAGTTATTCAGATTCTACATTTGCTAAAGTACAAAATAATAGCAATAAAAATATAATAGAAGCATCAAATTCTCTTAATTTATATATAACACAAACAGCAGAAAAATTAAATATGCATTTAACAATAGGAAATATATATTCAACAGATGTATTCTATAAGGAAAAAGAAAATTATGTTGAATTATATAAAAAATATGGTTGTATTGCAGTTGAAATGGAATCTTTTGCGCTTTTCCATAATGCAGAAGTTTTAAATAAAAAGGCAGCATGCATTTTAACAATCTCAAATAGTTTTATAACAAAAGAAGAAGCAACAAGTGAAGAAAGAGAAAAAAAATTTACAGATATGATAAAACTTGCTTTAGAAACATCATTAATATTATAAAATAAGTAAAAATAGACATACTAACGAAAGAGGTGACTTATGGAATATAAAAAAATAGATTTGGGTTCATACAATTTACATTTAATAAATACAGATAAATTTAAAACAGTAAGTATTAGAATAAATTTTAAAAGAAAAGTTAAAAAGAATGAATTAACAAAACGTTCCTTATTATCTAGAGTTCTTTTAGAGTCAAGTATGGAGTATAAAAGTAAAAGACTACTTGAAATAAAAACAGAAGAATTATATACTTTATCAATAGATTCTTCATCTTATATATCAGGTAATTATTTAATATTTAGTTTATATTCTACATTTTTAAATAATAAATATACGGAAGAGAACCAATTAAAAAATTGCATTGATTTCATATTACAAATACTTTTAAATCCAAATATAGAACAAAAAAAATTTGATAAAGAATCATTTAATTTAGCAGTATTAGCCTTAAAAGAGCAGTTAGAAAGACAAATAGAGGACCCATCATATTATAGCAGTATAAGGGCAGATGAAGAAATGGATAAGACATCAAGTCTTTCATTTAATGCATCAGGTTATTTAGAAGACATTGATAAAATAGATGAAAAAAATTTATATGATTGCTATTTATCTATGTTAAAAAGTGATTTAATAGATATTTTTGTAATTGGCGATATAGATAATGAAGAAATAAAGCAAGAATTTACAAAAAAATTTAAGATAAAAACAATAAAAAAACCTAGTGAAACACATATATTAAGTTATAATAAATTTAGAAAAAGAGTAAAAACTGTTCGAGAGAAAAAGCCTTTTGAACAAAGTAAATTAATAATCAATTTTAAAGTAGAAGATTTAACAAAGTTTGAAAGTGAGTATGTAATGAGAGTTTATTCATTTATACTTGGTGGTGGACCAAATTCAAAGTTGTTTAAAGAAGTAAGAGAAAAAAATTCATTATGTTATTCTATAAATAGTTCATATTTACCTGTGTTTAATATTTTTAAAATAAAAGCTGGTATAAATAAAGAAGCATTTAAAAAGTGTGTATCATTGATAAAAAAAGAATTAAAGAACATGGAAAAAGGTTTATATGATGAAGAAGATATTTTGGCTGCAAAATCAACATATATAAGTAGTTTTGAAAGTACAGGAGACAATCCTAATTCTATAATGGGTACATATATATCTCATGAATATTTAGATTATGATTTAATAGAAGATAGAATAAAAAATATAGATAAAGTTAATAAAGATATGGTAGTTTCAATATCAAAAAAAATACATTTAGATACAATATATTTATTAGAAGGGGATATAGAAGGTGATAATAATGAATAAAACATATTTAGAAAACTTAGATTTATCACTATATTCTAAAAAATTAAATAATGGTCTTGAAGTATATATTATACCTAAAAACAACTGTAATAATATATATGCCACATTTTCAACTAAATATGGATCTATACAAAGCGAATTTGTACCAAACGATAGTTATGAGATGATTAAAGTACCAGATGGTGTTGCTCATTTTTTAGAACATAAAATGTTTGAACAAGAAAAAGGAGCGGATCCTTTTACATTTTTTTCAGAAAGAGGTGCGGATGCAAACGCAAATACATCAGCATTTAGAACTACGTATTTATTTTCAGGTCCAGATTTTTTTGAAGAAAATTTAAATTATTTGCTTGATTACGTTCAATCACCATATTTTACTGATGAAAATGTAGAAAAGGAAAAAGGTATAATAGAACAAGAAATAAAAATGTATGAAGATGATCCATATAGTAGATTATATGAAGGAACTTTATTTAATTCATTTAAAGAAGATCCTATTAGAAAATCAGTAATAGGTACTGTGGATAGTATAAATGAGATAACAAAAGAAATTTTATATAAATGCTATAACACATTTTATAACCCGGGTAATATGTTTGTAGTAGTTACAGGTAATGTAGATCCAGATAATGTTTTGAAAATAATAGAACAAAATCAAAAAAATAAAAAATTTGATAATTTTGGAGTTATAAAATTAAAAAAATATGATGAACCAGATGAAGTAGAAAAGCAAAAAGAAATTTTAAATATGAATGTTAATTTACCTAAATGTACATTAAGTTTTAAATTTAATCTTTCTCTTTTTCCTAATATAACATTGAAGGAAAAAATATTATATTTGTCAATAATATTTGATTGTAATTTTGGTTATACTTCGTTATTCAATGAACAGTTAAAGCAGCAAAAAATAACAAGTTCTGATTTAGAAATATCAAATATAGATAATAAAACACATGCATTATATACAATATTTTTTGAATCAGATGATTATGAAAAAATAATCGAGTTAATAAAAAATGAAATAAAAAATTTAACATTAACAGAAGAGGAATTGGAAAGAAAGAAAAAAACTATAATAAGTTCACAAGTTTTTATGAGTGACAATATATTTAGTTTAAATCATAAAATAGTTAATGACATAATAAAATATGGTAAAGTAATAACAGAAGATTATAGTATAATAAAATCATTAAACATAAAAGACGCAAAAAGTGTTTTAAAAAATATGGACTTTGATAATTATTCAATATTTATAATAGACAAAAAATAGTCTTGTTACTTTTACATTTTTATGGTATCATATTGAATATGAAAGGAGTAAATATGAAGAAGGTATCTAGTTTAATAATAGCCTTAGTGTGCGTATTTTCTTTAACTGGTTGTGGAACTAAAAATGTAACTTGTACAACTGGAGATGATTCACAAAGTATAACTGTTGTTACAAGTTTCAATGGAAAAGAAGCAACAAAGATTTCTATGGAAACAGCAATTAAAGTTGATGAAGATCAAGTTGATCAAGCATATACATCTTTAGATACAGCTAAAGCTATGTATGAAAATCAATCAGGTGTTAAAGTTTCAACATCAAAAGGTAAAGATTCTGTATCTTTAAAACTTGAAATGGAATTATCTAAATTGGATGAAGATACATTAGATAGTATGGGACTTGACGGTGTTGATTTCAAAAATACATCTAGTGACGAATATGCTAAAGCCATGGAAGACCAAGGATATACTTGTAAATAATTTAACTGTATAATAAAAAATGGATATTACAATAATCCATTTTTTGTATGTAATATTTTTATAAATAAAATTAATTGTATATAAATAGATCAAAAATTTATTGTTTAAATTTTATTTGTAATACAAAAAATTGCTTTAATTAATTATTTTATGATATAATTAATTAGGCTTTTTTTAATTTAATTAAAAATTAATGATTATGTTAATATATTAACAAAAATTTGAAATTTGCGGTTTTATTTTTTAAATTAGTTTAAAAAATATTGGTAAATAATAAAATGAATTTTATTAAAGATGTTAAATAGGAAGGAGTTAATCAATTTTAGAATTATTATGTATTTCTATAAAATTGATTAGGTAAAATAAAATGAGTAAAATAAAAGTATTTGCCCTAGGTGGATTAAATGAAATGGGTAAAAATATGTATGTTGTAGAGGTAGATGAAGATATATTTATATTTGATGCTGGGTTAAAATATGCAGATGATAAAATGCTTGGCGTTGATTATATAATACCTAATTATGATTATTTAAAAGAAAATAGAAAAAGAATAAAAGGTCTTTTTATTACACATGGACATGATAGTCAAATGGGAGCACTATCAGATATATTATTAGATATAAAAGATTTAAAAGTTTATGCCACTCCGTTTGCTTTACAAATAATAAAAGATCAATTATCAGAAGATAATATAAAATGCAAAAATTTAATTGAAATACAACCACATAAAAAAATAAATTTTGGTGAGAATAGTATATTCCCAATAAGTTTAACACATTCTATTCCTGATACTGTTGGGTATGCGTTATATACAAAAGATGGTATTATATTTTATACAGGAAATTTTTTATTCGATGCTTCAATGCTTGGATCTTTTAAAACTGATATAGGTAAACTTGCTTATGTTGGTAAACAAGGTGTATTATGTTTATTAAGTGAATCAGGTTATGCAGATAAAAAAGGTTATACTTCTCCGAATCATAGAATTAATTCAATAATTAGAGAAACTATAAATAATAATTCAGGTAGAGTACTTATAAATATTTCTCCTTCTCAAATTTATAGAATAGACCAAATATTAAATGAAATATCTACAACAAATAGAAATGTTGTTATAATGGGAAAGAGGATAGAAACTATAATATTACGTGCTATTGATATGGGATACATTAATTTTGACAAGAATAGAATTAAAAGCATTTTTAATGGATATGATCCAAGAGCAGTTGTAATTATTTCAGATGAAAGAGAAAAGCCATTTTCAAATATTAAAAGAATAATAAAAGGCTATGATAAATTTATTAAAATTGATGAAAAAGACACTATAATATTTGCATCACCTGTATATGATGGTATGGAAAAGAGCGCAACTAAAGTTTTTGATGATATATCAAAAATAGGAAGTAATGTTGTAACATTACCAGAAAAAAAATATTTATCTAATCATGCTTCTAGTGAAGATTTAATGTTGATGTTAGATTTGATGAATCCTAAATATTATTTCCCTGTAAACGGTGAATATAGACATCAAGTTGCAAATAAAGAAGTTGCACTCAAAGTAGGTATGAATGAAGAAAACATTATTTTGAAACTTAATGGTGAAGTTGCTACATTTGTAGATGGAAAATTGATAGAAACTTTAGAAAAAGTAAAAGTAGACGATATTTTAATAGATGGAAAAACAGCAGGTGATGTAGGTGAACTTGTATTAAAGGATCGTGAGTCATTAAGTGAAAATGGAATTGTTATAGTAACAGTTACTTTAGATAAAATAACTAAAAAAACTTTAGCAGGGCCAGAAATACTTACTCGTGGGTTTATATATGTTAAAGAAAATATAGATTTAATTAAAGAAGCAACAAGTATATCAAAAGAAATAATAGAAAATAATACAAAACCAAATTATGTTGATTTTAATAAAATTAAAATGGAAATAAGAGATCAGGTTGGAAAATATTTTTATGAACAAACTGAATGTAAACCTATGATTTTAATAGTTGTTCAAGAAGTTTAAAAAATAATTTATTAAATTGAAGTTAATTATATTGATAAATTTAATATAATGTATAAAAATTATATTAAATTTATCTTAATAATGGATTATAATAATCAATATGGAAAAGAAGTGATAAAAATGTTATTGCCAAGTTTAGAAAAAGCACGAAGTAGAACAAAAAAAGAAGTATTAATAAAAACAAATGATTACATTATAAAAGAAAACTTAAAGGAAATAGGACTTAATAAAAAATATTTTATAAAAACTTATGGCTGTCAAATGAATGAACATGATAGTGAAAATATAAAAGCTATTTTAGAAGATATGAGTTTTGAATATACAGATAATATGGAAGATGCGGATTTAATACTTCTTAATACTTGTGCAATAAGAGAAAATGCTCATAATAAAGTATTTGGTTATTTAGGAAGAATAAAACATTTAAAAGAAACAAAGCCTAACATTATAGTTGGTCTATGTGGATGCATGGCACAAGAAGAAATAGTAATAAAAGAAATATTAGATAAATATGATTGGTTAGATATAGTATTTGGAACACATAATATACATGAATTACCAAATATACTTGAAAAAACTATTTTAAATAAAAAATTAGAAGTAGATGTTTTAAGTATAGAAGGTGATATTGTAGAAAATATACCTGTAAAAAGAGATTCTAAATATAAAGCTTGGGTAAATATAATGTATGGATGTGATAAGTTTTGTACTTATTGTATAGTTCCATATACTAGAGGTAAACAAAGAAGTAGATTACCACAATTTATAATAGAAGAAGTAAAAGAGCTTGTAAAAAATGGATATAAAGAAGTAACATTGTTAGGTCAAAATGTAAATGCTTATGGAAAAGATTTAGATATCAATTATAATATGTCAAATTTATTACAAGATGTTGCAAACACAGGAATAGAAAGAATAAGATTTGTTACAAGTCATCCATGGGATTTTACTAATGAAATGATAGATGTTATAAAAAACAATGTAAATATAATGCCTTATATACATTTACCATTACAATCGGGTTCAAATAATATATTAAAACTTATGGGTAGAAGATATACAAAAGAATCTTATTTAAAACTTTTTGATAAATTAAAAAAAGAAATACCAAATGTATCAATAACTACAGATATAATAGTTGGCTTTCCAAATGAAACAGAACAAGATTTTTTAGAAACTTTAGATGTAGTTAATACTTGTAAATTTGATTCAGCTTTTACTTTCATATTTTCGCCTAGAGAAGGAACACCAGCAGCAAAAATGAAAGATGATATAACGTTAGAAGAAAAAAATAAAAGATTGTATCAGTTGAATGAATTAATAAATAAATATGCACTTGAAAACAATAAAAAATATTTAAATAAAAAAGTAAAAGTTTTATTAGAGGGAATATCAGAAAAAAATGAGGATATGCTTATGGGATATACAGATACAATGAAACTTGTAAATGTAAAATCACCTAAAAGTAACATAGGAAAAATAGTAGAAGTAAAAATAACCGATGTAAAAACATGGAGTATGGATGGAATTATTGAAAAATAAAAAATTATTTTATAAAAGGAGTGAATAAAATGTTTTGCACGAATTGTGGGAAAGAACTAAAATCAAAAGAAAAATTTTGTACAAATTGTGGTAGTAAAGTAGAGAATAAAATTACACAAGAAACAAACTCTATAGATCAAGAAATTACAACAAAAACTAACGAACAATCTAATGATGAAAAATTACAAAAAGATTTAAATAAACAAGAAATTATAAAAGAAAAAACTAAGAAAAAAATTAATAAAATACCTTTTATAATTGCTATAACAGTTTTAGTAGTTATATTGATTGGATTACTTATTTTAAAATTCATCGTTTTTTCACCTAAAAATTTATTTTTTAAGGGTATAAATGAAGTTTATTCTAATATAAGTAGTAAGGTTAATGATATGTTTGACGATGAAAAAGAAAATAAATATAAAGATAAAACAGTATCAATTAAAACTAGTACAACCTTTAAGTTAAATGGCAATGAATTATATTTTGATTCATCAGTTAAATCACTTTTTGATTTTTTAAATGAAGTTGAAATAAATATGAATGAAGTAATAGATAATAAAACACTCGATTTTGATTTAAATACTTCTATTTCAAATAATGAAGGAAAACTTAATTTAGATGCATATAAAAGGGAAAATTCAATGTATTTAAAATTTGTTGATATATATGATAAATATATTTTACAACCATTTAATGCTGCTTCAGAGTCTAGTGATATTTCAAAAGAAAATTTAAATTATATTACAAAAACAATTAAAGATATTTTCTTGAAATCTTTAGATAATTCTAAATTTGAACAAAATAAAGATAATTTAAGTATACAAGGTGAAGATTTAGAAGTAAATAAAATTTCTTATAGAATAGATGCTAAAGAAGCACAAAGAATAATGAAAAAAGTAGTATTAGAAATGAAAAAAGATGATAAATTAATTGATTTATTATCATCAAATTTAAATGTTTCAAAGGAAAAATTAAATGAGATGTTAGATAATTTATATGTAGATGAATTTTCAACTGATGTTTTAACTCTTAATGTATATACAAAAGGATTTTTAAATGATATCATTTGTTATGATATTTCTATTAAAAATGAAAATGGTTCATATAAAATATTATTTTCTAATTATAAAGAAGTTGAACAAATTAGATTTAGTATAAATGGATTAAATATGATTTCTATAAATAAAAAAGAAGTAAGTAAAGATAAATATGAAACTGAAATTAATGCATTAACATTAAAAGCTAAAATAAATTCGTTATATAGTGAAGAAAAAACAAATATAGATTTTGATTTAACAGATGCAACATCTAATGTAAAACTAAGTGGCAGCATTAATTATACAGGTGATGATAAAAAACAATTAGATTTAAGTATGAAATTGAATGTTTCAAATGAAGAAATATTTGATATTAGTGCAAAAACTATATATGAAATATCTACAGATGCAACATTAGATAATATAAACACTGGTAATTCTATTAAAATTAATGAAATTAGTAATACAGAACTAGAAGAAATATTAAAAAAATTACAAGAAAATAAATTCGTTTTATCCTTAACTAAATTATTTGCAAATCCAATTAGTTATGATAGTTATATACCTAATTAAATTGAAATAATATTTTAAAACAATAAAGATTAATAGATTATAAGATATGTATACACTTTTATTTAATCTTTATTTTTTTGTTGAAAAAAAAAGATAAATATTGTATACTATATAAGTATTGGAGGAAATATTATGGATAATGTAAAAGAAATATCAAAGAAAATAGAAGGAAAAGTTTGGGAAGAGGCTAAAGAAAAAGCATATAAGAAAATAAGTGGTAAAGTTAAAATAGATGGTTTTAGACCTGGGAAGGCACCTAAAGATAAAATAATAAAAAAATATGGGGAAGAAGCATTAAATTTTGATGCTGCTGAAATATGTTTAGATCAAGCATATATGGAAATGATTGAAGAAAATAAAGATTTACAAATAGTTGCGCAACCTGAGGTTGAATTAAAATCAATTTCAAATGATGGTGTTGAGTTTAATTTTAAATTAACTTTAAAGCCAACTGTTAAATTAGGTAAGTATAAAGGTTTAAATGTTAAAAAAGATAAAGTATCTGTAAAAAAAGAAGAAATAGATCATGAAATAGAACACTTAAGAAGTCATTATGCAGAAAATGTTGTAAAAGAAGGAAAAGTTGAAAATGGAGATATTGCTATAATTGATTTTGAAGGATTTAAAGATGGTGTTGCATTTGAAGGTGGAAAAGGTGAAAATTATCCTTTAACAATAGGTTCAGGAAGTTTTATTCCAGGATTTGAAGAACAACTAATTGGAATGAAAGCAGGGGAAGAAAGAGAAATTAAAGTAACTTTCCCTGAAGAATACCATAGTGAAGATTTAAAAGGAAAAGAAGCAACATTTAAAGTAAAAGTAAATGAAGTAAAAGAAATAAAAATACCAGAATTAAATGAAGATTTTTTTGAAGATTTAGGAATGGAAGGAATTAATTCAAAAGAAACTTTAGAAAAACAAATTAAAGAAAATATTACAGTTCGTAAAGAGGCAGATGCTGAAAATAAATATATAGATCAACTAATAGAAGAAGCTGCTAAAACTGTTGAAGTTTCAATACCAGATGCAATGATTAGAG
Organism: uncultured Bacilli bacterium; assembly: GCA_947623925.1. GTDB lineage: Bacteria > Bacillota_I > Bacilli_A > RF39 > UBA660 > UMGS872. Next base: position 4,929 of record CANQID010000021.1, on the reverse strand, counting down.
ATGAACAAGATGGAATGATTAAACAGTATGAGCAGAATCTTCAAATGCAAGGATTATCATTAGAACAATTTTACAAATTTACAAATTCAGATGAACAAGCTTTAAGAGATCAAATGAAAGAAGAAGCAACTAAAAGAGTTAAGTTTAGACTTATGTTAGAAGAAATAGTAGTGGAAGAAAATATAAATGTAACAGACGAAGATGTAGATAAAGAAGCAGAAGAACTTGCAAGTAAATACCAAATGAAAAAAGAAGAATTTTTAAAACAATTTGGTGGAACTGAAATGATAAAATATGATTTGGAAATGAGAAGAGCAATAGATATTTTAAAAGGAGAGTAATCTCCTTTTTTGTGTAATATAAAATTATAAATTTACAACTTTGTTAAATTTTGTATATTATGTCTATGACATACTTGAAAAAATTCAAGGGATATAATATATAAAGTAGAAAGAAGTAATACCTGCAAAATGAATATTTAGCATATGAAGATAGTAAAATAGAATTGTTTATCAATAAATGAATATAAAGCAAGCATGGAAAGTGATAAAGCGGTTAAAACAGAAAAGGGTATATGTGAAACTATAATAGAACAAATATATAAAAAAATAGTATATTTTAATCCAACAGATTTAGGTAGAAAATGTAATTCTATGTTTGCAAGTGAAGATGTAAATGACTGTGGGATTCCAATAGGAATAAAGGAAGGCTGTATAAATAGTGTATATATGATGATGAGAATGATAAATATTAAATGATATTAGATTATAATATATATATTGTATTTGAATTTCTCTAAAGATTTAATTGATTAAATATTAAAATTCTATTTTTAAATAGAATTTTAATTATATAATAGGATTTTCAACATCAGGCACAGTTTCAGTCGTAGAAGTAGTCGCAACATAAAGAACAATTATGCTTGCAATAACTGTTAAAACTGATGCACTAATTTGTAATTTATATGGTTTTAAATTTTCATTTTCTTCTTTTGAAATAAAATATAGTCTATAATTTACATACAAAAATATTAAAACAGTAATTAAAGCTAGTACTCTATTAAATATAGTTAAATTTCTAGCTTTTTTTGGTGATATTACATATTTTTTATTTTCCAAATATATTTGTTCATTATATAGAAGTACTATTGAAATAATGATTACAATTATGCTTACAACAGATGTTATTATTTGATAATCTATGTATTTTATTTCTTTATTTTTGTTATATTGAGAATGCTCCATAAAACAATGTATTTTTTTCCAAAAAACATATTATCACCTTTTTAAATTTTATTCAAAAAAATTAAAAATATGAATTTTAAATTTTTAAAAAAATCAAAAAAATCGAAAAAATAAAAAATGTAAAAACTTGAAATTTGTTGATAAATAAGGTAAAATCAAGAAAATTAAAAAAATAAAAAAATGAAAAAAACAAAAAAATCAAGGAAATGTAAAATTTTAAAAAATATTTTTTTCACTTTTTTCTTTAAAAATAAGGGCTAACAAAAGTTCACAAACAAATGTTCAGAAAAAATGCATTTTTTTTATTGACATTGGTATATTTTTTTTATACAATTAAGTTGTATAAGGTAGGAGGAAGTTAGATGACAAATGTAGATGAAAAAGTACTTAATATAAAAGTAGTAAAAAGGGATGGAAAAAAAGTTGATTTTGATGGTTCAAAAATAGCTTTAGCTATAAAAAAAGGTTTTGATAGTATAGCAGTTGATGAAGAATCAGCATTAGATGAAAAAAAGTACACAGAAAAAGATATTCAAAAAGTTTATCAAGCAGTTATTAATAGAATAGAAAAAGAATATAAAGATTTAGAAAAAATAAAAATAGAAACAATTCAGGATATGATAGAAGATGAACTTCAAAATAAAGGATATGAAGAAGTATATAAATCATTTTCAGAATATCGTGAAAGGAGAGCTAATTCAAGAAAACTTTTCTTTGATGAAAAGAAAACACATAAATTTTTAAAATCAATCGAAGGATTAGGATTAAAATCAGCAAAAGAAGAAGACGCAAAAAGAGAAAATGCAAATGTCGATGGTGATACTGCAATGGGTACTATGCTTCAATATGGTAGTACAATTTCAAAAGAATTTGCTAAATCATATTTAATGAAACATAAATTTGCAGAAGCACATGATAATGGTACAATACATATTCATGATATGGATTTCTTACCAATGGGAACAACAACTTGTATGCAAATTGAATTAGACAAGTTATTTAAAAATGGTTTTTCAACTGGACATGGTCATCTAAGAAGTCCTAACGATATTATGTCATATAGTGCACTTGCTGCAATAGCAATTCAATCAAATCAAAATGATCAACATGGTGGACAATCAATACCAGCATTTGATTACTATATGGCACCAGGAGTTTTAAAAACATTTAAAAAACAATTTAAACAACATGTATATGATTTACTTGATTATAGTGATTTACTTAGTTTTGTAAATATTGATAAATTAATGAAAGATATAGATAAGTTAGATTCAGTAGATATAGATATAGAAATATTTAAAAATTATTATAAAGAATCTAAAGCAGTAGAAAGATTATTTAGAAAAAGTTATGAAAAAGCACTTCAAAAAACAGATAGAATAACATATCAAGCAATGGAAGCATTTGTACATAACTTAAATACAATGCATTCAAGAGCAGGAGCACAAGTTCCATTTTCTTCAATAAACTTTGGAACAGACACAAGTTCTGAAGGAAGAATGGTAATTAAAAACTTCTTACTTGCAACAGAACAAGGATTAGGAAAAGGTGAAACTCCAATATTCCCTGTTTCTATATTCAAAGTAAAAGAAGGAGTTAATTACAACAAAGAAGATAAAAACTATGATATGTTTAAATTAGCTATGAAAGTTTCAGCCAAAAGACTATTCCCTAATTTCTCATTTTTAGATGCACCACATAACTTGCCATTTTATAAAGAAGGGGATTTCAAAACAGAAGTTGGTTATATGGGATGTCGTACCAGAGTAATGAGTGATGTAACTGATCCAAATAATCAAACAACAGGTGGAAGAGGTAATTTATCATTTACATCTATTAATTTACCTAGAATAGGTATTAAACATGGTATATGTTTAAAAGAACGAGAAAAAGCTGATATGGAAGGCTTTTATAAAGAATTAGAAGAAGTTATGGATTTAGTAAGAGATCAATTACTAGAAAGATTTGAAATTCAATGTAATAAAAGATGTTATAATTTTCCATTTTTGCTTGAACAAGGAGTATGGACAGACGGTGAAAAATTAAAGCCAACTGATAGATTAAGAAAAGTATTGAAACACGGAAGTTTAACAATAGGATTCATTGGACTTGCAGAAACATTAAAAGCACTTATTGGTGTACATCATGGTGAAAGTGAAGAAGCACAAGAATTAGGACTAGAAATAATAAGTTTCATGAGAAATAAAACTGATGAATATGCAAGAAAATATAATTTAAATTTTACATTGATTGCAACACCAGCAGAAGGATTATCTGGAAGATTTGTTGGAATAGATAAGGCTATATATGGAAGAATAAAAGGAATAACAGATAGAGAATATTATACAAATTCATTCCATATACCAGTTTATTATAATATAAGTATTTCTGATAAAATTAAATTAGAAGCACCTTACCATTACTTAACAAATGGTGGACATATATCTTATATAGAATTTGATGGAAATACCGCTACAAATTTGGAAGCATTTGAAAGTGTTATAAGACTTATGAAAGAATCAGGAATTGGTTATGGAGCTATAAATCATCCTGTAGATAGAGACCCTGTTTGTGGATATGTTGGTGTAATAGGAGAAACATGTCCAGGCTGCGGTAGAAAAGAATTTGAAAGTGTACCATTAGAAAAGGTACAAAATTATAATAATTGTTGTAGATAAATATTAATAGAAGGGAAGGATATTATATGGAAAAAATAGTAGGAGAAGGAGTAGGATTCGAAAGAATCAGGAGAGTAACAGGTTATTTAGCAGGAGATGTTAAAAGATTTAACAATGGAAAAAGAGCAGAAGAAAGAGACCGTGTTAAACATACTGGAATAAGAGAAGTAATAAAAAAAGAAAAAGAAGCTGTTTAGTATGAAAATAAGGTTAGCTGCTGATTTACAACAGGATAGTATTGTAGATGGTGAAGGTGTTAGGACAGTTATTTGGACTCAAGGATGTCCACATAATTGTAAGGGATGCCATAACCCAGATACACATGATTTTAATGATGGAGCACTTATAGATGTAGAAGAAGTTAAAAACAAAATTTTGAATTTGAAAAATCAAGATGGCATAACATTTTCAGGTGGAGATCCTATGTGCCAACCTAAAGAATGTGCAGAAATTGCTTTGTTTGCAAAATCTTTAGGACTTAATATTTGGTGTTATACAGGATATACTTTTGAACAACTAATTATTCTTTCAAAAACTAAGAAAGAAATATTAGATTTTCTAAATTGTATTGATGTATTAATAGATGGCAAATTTGTTCTTGCTGAAAGGAATCTTGATTTAGTATTTAGAGGTTCTTCTAATCAAAGGATTATAGATGTTCAAAAATCGTTACAACAAAATGAAATTTGTTTAGTACAAAAATATTATGAAGAAGATAATTATAATATTTTAGATCATGAAAGCAACTTTGTGTTTGTATGAAAAAATGGCTCTAGAATTTCTAGTGTGAAGTAAATTTTGAATAAAGTATTATAAAAAAAGGAAAAACAGGTATTTTTAATGTTAAATTTTTAATACCTGTTTTTTTGCTTATTTTTTGTCTTTTTTTCATCTTTTTTTAAAATACCATTTTTAGAAAAAATGAAAACAGAGTGTGTAAGGAATTCTGTGTAAATGGAACTTTCCATGATAGGAAGTAAGTTATTATTCTTACTTCTTTTTTGTTA
>CANQID010000020.1 GCA_947623925.1 uncultured Bacilli bacterium | reverse complement strand
ATTAAATACCATTAAAAGAATAAATGCAAGTTGAAAAAAAATAATAATAAAACTTGCTTTTACCTCTTGAAGTAAAACTTTTTATTTACTAATTTGACATTAAAGTATGATTATGGTAGTATATAGACTCAAAAAGAAGGGGTAACATGGATAAAAATATTTTAAAATTAAAATTATTATTAGAACAAGAATTAAAAGATTTAAATTGGAAAAAATATAATAAAGAAGGTTTTAAATTAAATGTTGAAATTTTAAATAATGTAATTTTAACTTATGGAAATGGTATTGATATACAATCATTAATTAATAAAGAGTTTTCTATTTTACTTTGTTTGGATACTGTTTTTGGAAAAAACAGTATGTATTCAGAAGAGTTTTTAAAAAATATTTGCTGGTTGAAAATGTATAAAAATGAAATTGATGAATTAGAAGAATATCAAGATAGAGTAGATAATTTATTGGAAATAAAAAAGAAACTTGAAGAATGTTCTTTAGAAAATGAAATAATATTAGATGAAATAAAACAAATGGAAGAAGAAAGTAAAAACGGTTTTGATAAAATTAAAATGATTAAACATTTACTAGATATTTTAAAATACAATCAATTAATACAAGATAAAGAATTAGAATATATTTACGATTTTTTAAATGTAAAAAACATAGATCAAAAAGAAATAATATACATACTAGAAAGTATAAATAAAAGTAATTTTGCTATAAAAAAAGTAATACTTAATAATTCAAAATTAAAATTTGATAATACAATAATTGAAATGTTAAATTTAGGATTTGAATATTATCCAAAAATACGTATAGATAAAATAAAGGAAAATAGTATTATTTTAAAGGCCAAAGGTATAATTAACTCATTACAAGCTTATTATAATATTGGAAATCATGAATTTGATTTTAAAGTATTGGAATTTAATAAAGATGTATATAGTATAAATGAGTATAGAGCATTTTATCATATTATAATGAATGTAATTCAAGATAAACTATTGGGTATAATTAGTTTAATACAAGAAAAAGAATTTTATTTTGACAAAGAAACAAAAATTGAAATTTTAAAAGAATATAATAATTTGTTAGATATATATTGTAATATTAAAACATATATGGAAAAACAAATTTTAGATAATACTAATTTAAAAGAAGAAAAAGAACAACAAATAGTTGATTCATCAATAAACAAAAATCATTTATTATTTATAAAAAGAAGTGATGGAACTTTTTTCGAAAAAGATTTAAAAGATGTTCCTAAAGAATATTTACAAAAAGTTTTATACTTATTAAACAATTTTTCACTAAATAAACTTTCAAATTCTCAAATAAGACATTTAAGTTCAGCAAGTGCTTTTTCAGATTATTTTGAACTTAAAGATGACCAAGTTAGAATATGTGTACAACATATATTTGAAAACTATTATAATATAAAAGGTGTTGGAGTAAAAAAGAGTAATTGTGATAATAAATTACTTGAAAAAATGTGTGATCGACCTGATATAAGTGAATTAAAAATAGATTTATATTTAGAAAATGAACAAGAAGAATTTGATAGGATAAATGAATATTTAGAAAATAATAAAAGGAGAGGTAATAGATGATAACAAAAGAACAAATAAAGCAATATATAAAAGATGGTGTTAGTATAAATGAGTTGGTTGATAAATATTCTGATGATTTAAAAATAATTGCAGAAGCATATATTGAATATATGCATGAAGAAAATGATGAATTTGATAAACAACTTAAATTATTAAAAACTTCTGAAGAAACTAAATAATTATGAATAATAAATCTCTTTTCGTATCAAAATCGATATGAAAGGAGATTTTTTATGTCACGTCACAAAGTAGAAATTGCGAACGTGAATACTGCGAATATTAAAGTTTTAACAAATGAAGAAATGGTAGAATTATTTAAAAAATATCAAAGTGGAGATTTAAACGCTAAAGAAGAATTAGTAAATGGTAATTTAAAATTAGTCTTATCAATACTTAGAAAATATAATAATAGAACAGATAATATGGACGATTTATTTCAAATAGGTTGCATTGGACTTATAAAAGCAATAGATAATTTTGATTTATCACATGAAGTAAAATTTTCAACATATGCAGTACCGATGATTATTGGAGAAGTAAAAAGATATTTAAGAGATAATAGTAGTGTTAGAATTGCTAGAAGTATAAAAGATATTGCGTATAAATCATTAAAGAAAAAAGAAGAACTTACAAACCAACTTGGAAAAGAACCAAGTATTTCAATGATTGCATCATCTTTAGGATACACAGAATATGAAGTTGCAAATGCACTTGATTCTATAAAAGAAACAGTAAGTATGGCAGAAGCAATATATAATGATGGTGGAGATACTATATATTTAGAAGATCAACTAGAAGATAAAAAAGATGATATGTATAATTTAGATATAAAAATCGCATTAAAAGAAGCAATAAATAAATTAAAAGATAAAGAAAAATACATTATATTAGAACGATATGTAATGGGTAAAACACAAATGGAATTAGCAGAAGAAATAGGTATAAGTCAGGCACAAATATCAAGATTAGAAAAAAATGGACTTAATAATATAAAAAGAATTATAAGTTAAAATATTCATAAAATTAAATAGGTGGTTTTATGCGTTTATCCGATTTACAAGATAAAGATGTTGTAAATATAAAAGATGGTACAAAAATAGGAAATATAATAGATGTAGAAATAACAAATGATGGTAAAATGAATAGTTTAATAGTTGAAAAAAGTAAATTTATATTATCGAGATTTACATCAAAAGGAGAAATAAAAATAAGATGGGAACAAATTGAAAAAATAGGAGAAGATGTTATACTTGTTAGTATTGTAATTTGACAAGCTTATGATATAATTATTGTAGGAAGTGAATGTATGAAAAAAATAACAATAAATATGTTATCTTCAGCAGATAAAGTAGATGGACAAGGAGTTGGAAGTGCATATTTAGAACAAGTATCTTTAATAAAAGAAGCAAATGATTTATTTGATGTAAAAATAAATGCTAAAGATGATGCTGATATAATACATTGTCATACAGTAGACTTAGGTAATTATATTGCTATGTCAAAAACAAAAGGTGTTAGTGTTGCATATGTGCATTTTTTACCAACAACATTAGATGGAAGTATAAAACTTCCAAAACCAGCATTTTCAGTATTTAAAAAATATGTAGTTAGTTTTTATAATAAAGCAGATTATTTAGTAGTTGTAAATCCAATATTTATAGATGAACTTGAAAAAAATAAAATCGATAAGAAAAAAGTAACATATATACCAAATTATGTATCAAAGGAGTCATTTTATAAAATAAGTAAACAAAAAAGAAATAAAATAAGAGCAAATTATAATCTAAAAGAAGATGATTTTGTAGTTTTAGGAGTAGGACAAGTTCAAACAAGAAAAGGTGTAATGGATTTTATAGAAGTTGCTAAAAAATTACCACAAATTAAATTTGTGTGGTGTGGTGGATTTTCATTTGGAAAAATAACAGATGGATATGATGAACTTAAAAAAATATACGATAATCCTCCTAAAAATGTACAATTTTTAGGAATAATACCAAGAGATAAAATGAATGATATGTATAATATGTCAGATGTACTTTTTATGCCATCATATAATGAATTATTTCCAATGTCTATATTAGAAGCAGTTAATTCAGAAAAGCCATTACTATTAAGAGATTTAGATCTATATAAAGACATATTATTTGGAAAGTATTTAAAAGGAACTAAAAATACAGATTTTGTAAAACAAATAAAATTATTAAAAGATGATGAAAAAATATATAAAGATTACAGCAAATATTCAAAGGAAATAAGTGAGTTTTATTCAAAAGAACATGTACTTGAAATGTGGAAAAAATTTTATATACAAATATATAATGAACATCAATCTAAATTAAAAGAGAAAATTAAAAATTAATTAAGTCTTATAAAATAAGGCTTTTTTTATAAAATATTTGAAAAAAATATCTTTTATGGTATAATTATAAAGGTGATAATATGGCAAAATATGATGAGAGTTCAATAAAAGTACTTGAGGGATTAGAAGCAGTAAGAAAAAGACCTGGTATGTATATTGGATCAACAGATAAAAGAGGACTTCACCATTTAGTATGGGAAATTGTCGATAATAGTATAGATGAAGTTATAAATGGATATGGTAAGAAAATAAAAATAGTTTTGTATCCAGATAAAAGTATAAGTGTTGAAGATGAAGGAAGAGGAGTACCCGTTGGTAAACATTCAACAGGAATGTCTACTCCTGAAGTAATATATACAATATTACATGCAGGCGGCAAGTTCGAAAGTGGCGGATATAAAGTATCAGGTGGATTACATGGAGTAGGAGCAAGCGTTGTAAATGCACTTTCTAAATGGATGGAAGTTACAATAAAAAGAGATGGTTATGAACACTTTATAAGTTTTAAAGATGGTGGTAAATTAGATAAACCATTGCAACAATTAGGTAAGACTTCAAAAACAGGAACTAAAGTTAAATTTATGCCAGATGATAGTATATTTTCATCGACTACATTTTCATTTACAACAATATGTGAAAGGATGCAGGAATGTGCATTTTTAATTAAAGGTTTAACTGTTATAGTAGAAGATATAGAAGATAACAAAAGTGAAACATTTCATTATGAAAATGGACTAAAATCTTTTGTAGAATATTTAGATGATGATAAAAAGCAGTTGCACAATGTAGTATCATTTGATGGAACAAAAGATGGAATAAATGTAGAAGTTGCATTTCAATATACGGATACATATTCTGAAAATATAGTCTCATTTGTAAATAATGTAAAAACAAACGATGGTGGTAGTCATGAAGTAGGGTTTAAGACTGCTCTTACTAGAGTATTTAACGACTATGCTAAAGCGAATGGATATTTAAAATCAAAAGATAAAAACTTAGAAGGTAGTGATACAAGAGAAGGTTTGACTGCAATAATAAGTTTACAAATACCAGAAAATTTACTTCAATTTGAAGGTCAAACAAAAGCTAAATTAGGTACACCTACTGCAAGAACAGTAGTAGATAAAATAGTTGGAGAAAAACTTCAATATTTCCTTGAAGAAAACAAATCAATTGCTACATTAATATTAGAAAAAATGGTAAAAAGTAAAGCAGTAAGAGAGGCAGCAAGAAAAGCAAGAGATGAAGCAAGAAATGGAAAAGATAAAAATAAAAAAGAAAGATCTTTAAGTGATAAATTAACACCTGCCCAAACTAAAAATCCAGATAAAAATGAATTATTTTTAGTCGAGGGAGATTCAGCAGGTGGTTCTGCAAAACAAGGAAGAGATAGGAAATATCAAGCAATATTGCCACTTAGAGGTAAAGTACTTAATACAGAAAAAGTAAAACTTGAAGACATATTTAAAAATGAAGAAATAAATACAATAGTTCATACTATAGGAGCCGGAGTTGGTAGTGATTTTGAAGTAAAAGATTCAAATTATGATAAAGTTATAATAATGACCGATGCAGATGATGATGGTGCGCATATTCAAATTTTATTGCTAACATTTTTCTATAGATATATGAAACCATTAATAGAGGCTGGAAAACTTTATATAGCGATGCCACCACTTTATAAACTATTTAATGGAAAAACTGTATATTATGCATGGAGTGACGAAGAAAGAAAAGAAATACTTGAAAATAGTAAAGTAAAACTAGAAACACAACGATATAAAGGTCTAGGAGAAATGAACTATGATCAATTATGGGAAACTACAATGAATCCAGAAACAAGAAGTTTAATAAAAGTAAATATCAATGATGTTTCTTTAGCAGAAAAAAGAGTAAGTGTTTTAATGGGAGATAAAGTAGAACCTAGAAAACAATGGATAGAAGAAAATGTAGAATTTTCACTAGAAGATAATTATAAAATAGAAGCATAAGGAGAACTATGTATAAAAAATATATAAAAAGATTATTAGATATTATATTTTCCATAATATTTCTAATTATTTTATTACCAATTAGTATAATAGTAGGAATTTTATGTCTTATTTCTACAAAACATATTTTTTATAAACAAAAAAGAGATGGACTTTATAAAAAAACTTTTTGGATATACAAATTCTCAACTATGAAAGATATAGAAGGGACTTATGAAGAAAGAACGACAAAAATAACTAGAATTATTCGTAGCCTTGGTTTAAATGAAATACCACAACTTGTAAATATTTTAAAAGGTGATATGTCCTTTGTTGGACCAAGACCTTTTATGACAGGTGAGAAGTTATCTAGTTATCCAAATGAAATATTTTATACAGTACGACCTGGTGTAGTTTCATTAGCGATATCACATGGAAGAAGAGCTGTAAGCCACAATAAAAGATTAAAGTATGATGAAGAATATACTAAAAATATAACTTTTAAACAAGATATAATTATTGTTATTAAATCATTAAAAGTATTAATAATTCAAAATTTAGGAGGTAAAAAATGACTAAAGAACAAGAAATAATAATGAGTAAAAAAATAAGTTGGGCAAGTAAGTATAGTATTGATTTATATAAAGAAATAATTGAAGATAAAAATTTAGATGTACAGGATATGTTGGCTACATATTTAATGGATATAAATGCAACAAATCAAAAAGCAACAGATAAGTTAAATGAATTTTTTGAAAAGTGTATGAAAAATCAAGCAAAGGCATCTGAAAAATATGAAATAATGCATTACATTATAAGATACATTTATGAATATTTAAAAAAATATGAAGAATACAAAGATGTAAATATAGAAGAAATTTTTAGAACATACAGTAGATTAATTCAACAACCAAAAGAAATAAAAAAGATTCCAGATTACGAAGTAGAAAAACCAAAACAAAGATAATTAAGGTGTGATAATTTATGCAAGATGTAATAAAAAAAATATACGATTATTCTTTAGAAGAAATAATGGGAGAAAGATTTGGTAGGTATTCAAAAACAATAATACAAGATCGTGCTCTTCCAGATGTAAGAGATGGTTTAAAACCTGTTCAAAGAAGAATTTTATATGCAATGTATAGAGATAAAAATACATATGATAAGCCATATAAAAAATCAGCAAAAACAGTTGGAAATGTAATGGGACAATATCATCCACATGGAGATTCTAGTATATATGAAGCAATGGTTAGAATGAGCCAGTGGTGGAAACAAAATACGATAGCTATAGATATGCATGGTAATAATGGTTCAATGGATGGTGATGGACCTGCTGCAATGCGTTATACAGAAGCACGTTTATCTAAGATAAGCAATGAACTTTTAAAAGATATTGATAAAAATACTGTATCTTGGGCTCCAAATTATGATGACACTTTATTAGAACCTACTGTATTACCTGCTAAATTTCCAAACTTACTTGTAAATGGTGCAACAGGAATAAGTGCTGGATATGCAACCAATATACCACCACATAATTTAGGAGAAATAATTGATGCTACAATAAAAAGAATAGACTCTCCCAATTGTCATAGTGATACTATTTTAGATATAGTAAAAGGTCCTGATTTTCCAACAGGTGCAATAGTAGAAGGAAAAGATGGTATAAGAGAAGCATTTACAACAGGTAGAGGAAAAGTAATAGTTAAATCAAAATTAGAAATAATAAAAACAAAAGGTAAGCAACAAATAATAATTTCAGAAATACCTTTTGAAGTAAATAAAGCACTTTTAGTTAAAAAAATAGATGAAATAAGAATTGATAAAAAAATAGAAGGAATTGCTGAAGTAAGAGATGAAACAGATAGAGATGGCTTACAGATTGCTATAGATTTAAAAAAAGATGCTGATGCTGATTTAATATTAAATTATTTATATAAAAATACAGAGTTAATGATTTCATATAGTTATAATATGGTTGCAATAGTAAATAGAAGACCAATGACATTAGGAATTGTTGAAATAATAGATGCTTATATTAAACATCAAAAAGAAGTTATTTTAAAAAGAACACAGTTTGATTTAGAAGTTGCAAATAAAAGACTTCATATAGTTGAAGGATTGATAAAAGCATTGTCTATATTAGATGATGTTATTGCGACTATTAGAGCAAGTAAAAATAAGCAAGATGCTTGTATAAACTTGATAAATAAGTTTAAATTTACAGAAGAACAAGCTAAGGCAATATTAGATTTACAACTTTATAGATTAACTAATATAGATGTTTTAGATTTAACTGAAGAAAATAAAAAATTATTACTTATTATAAAAAATTTAAATGAAATATTACAAGATGAAAATAGACTTAAAACTGTTATGAAGGAAGAATTAAAAAACATTAAAAAAGAATATGCTGTACCTAGAAAAACACAAATAAAAGATGAAATAACTGAAATAAAAATAGATACAGTTAAGATGATTTCTAAAGAGGATGTTGTTGTTGCAGTAACAAAAGAAGGATATATTAAAAGAGTATCTAATAGAAGTTATAATCAAGCAGATGGTGATACTGCATTAAAAGATGGTGATTATTTAATAGGCTTATTCAAAATGAATACTTTGGATACTTTAATTTTATTTACAGATTTAGGAAATTATTTATACATACCTGTACATGAAATACCAGATTTAAAATGGAAAGAACTTGGAAAACATGTAAGTAATATTGTAAAAATAAACCCAGAAGAGAATATAATTTCAAGTATGCCAGTATATAATTTTGATGATGATGTATATATAACTTTTGTAACAAAAGATGGAATGATTAAAAGAACTAAATTAGATGAATTTAAAGTACAAAGATATAACAAAGCTTTAACTGCAATAAAACTTAAAGAAAAAGATAAATTAATAGATATAAGTTATAGTAATAAAAACCAAATATTTATTGTTACAAAAAATGGATTTGGATTAAGATTTGATTTGAATGAAATAACACCAATTGGAATAAAAGGCGCTGGAGTTAAAGGTATAAGTTTAAAAAATGACGAAGTTGTAAGTTTTTCATTATTTGATGACAATGATGAATATATATCAATAATTACAGAAAAAAATACTGGAAAAAGAATTAGAATTTCTGAATTTGAAAAAATGTCTAGAGCAAGAAAAGGTATACAAGTTGTAAGAGATGTTAAAACAAATCCGTATTATATATTAAATTCATTTATATTAAGTCATAAAGCAAACTTAGTAATGAAAATTGGAAATGATTTTAATGTTATTAAAAATACAGAGTTACCAATAATGGATAGGTACTCAACAGGTTCTACGATATCTAAAATAAAAATAGATAAAATATTTAAAGAAGTTAATATTATTGAAAGTTTAAATATTAAAACAGAAGAAGATACACCTGAAGAAAAAGAAGTAAAACTAGAAAAAATAGATGAAAAAATAATGACAATAGATGATTTTTTAGATGATTTTAAAATAAATGGATTGGATTAAGAAATAATTAATTTTATTTCTTTTTTCTTGATTAAATCATAATTATTTATTATAATACTTAAAAACATTGGAGGATTGTATGAATAAAGGAATAATATTTTTAAATAATCATTATCCTAATTTACAGTTTTCAAAAGAAGTTATGCATATATCTACAAAAAGTGATGATAAAAATAAAAAAGTAGAAAAATATATAAATAGATTAGAAATAGTAACAACAAGAGCCTTGAAAAAAAATAAGTTAAGTTTGATTAAACAATTTTATCATGATAAATATGTTATAACAAGAGAAAATATAATTAAAATGGATGAAAATTTAAAAGAAAATGATATAGTTGATATAATAAATAAACAAAAAAAATCATTGGATAATATTATTGATTATTTTGTTAGTGAAAAAACTTCCCATTATCCAACTTGGTTTAAATATTATGTGTTTCAAATAATAGTTAAATTAGGTGTATATAAAGGTAAAGGTGTTTATTCGAAAAGAACAGATAAAACAATAAAACCTTTTATATCGATAAATAGTGATGTAATACAAATATTATATGACGAATTAACTAAGTTTTTAAATAATGAAAAGTTAGAAGATGAAAGATTAAGTGAATTATTAAAAAATGGTAGTTTTTCTAAAATATATCCTTATATATTAAGAAAGTTGGATTTTTTATACCAAGATAGTAACAATAGTAAATTAGGAATATGGAAAAAATATGAAATGGGGAGTGATTCAAAAGTTTTATATGATAGTATCTTTGGAAAAGGAACAGATTGGTGTTTATCAGTTGGTATTGATATAGTAGAAGAATATTTAGAAAAAGGAGATATATATATTTATTATACAGAAGATAAAAATAAACAATTTAATTCTCCAAGACTTGTTATTAGAACAGAGAACAATCAAATATGTGAAATTAGAGGAATAAGTTTAGATCAACATATAGAAAGTGGAATGGAAGAAATATTAGAGGAAAAAATAAAAGAGTTTCCAAATAAAGATGAGTATATTAAATCATTAAATGATATTAAATTATTAAATAATATATATGAAAAATGTATGAAAAAAGTTGAACTTACAAATAATGAACTAGAATTTTTATATGAAATAAATAATAAAATTTCATTTTTAGGTTATGGAAGAGATGAAAAATTAAATAAAATACTTTCATTAAGGAACAAAAAAGAAGATTTACAAAAACTTTCATAAAAAAGTTTTTCTATAAATTTGTAAAATAATAGTAAAAATGGTATGTATATAATAAACTATGATATAGATGGAATAAATATAAGTTATACTAGATTAAAATAATGTTAAGCAATTGGTTTAAATAAATCAATTGTTTTTATTATAAGGTTAAACATTTAACTAAAAAAACATATATTAATATAGGTGATTTACATGAACAAAAAAGATGAATTCAAAGAATTTGTTAAAAAAAATCCATCTTTGATTAAACATATTAAAACTGGGGAAATGTCATGGCAAAAATATTTTGAAATATATGATTTATATGGAGAAGATGAAAAAGCATGGAAAGATTATATAAAAAAAGAAGAGGTAGTAGATGCAGTTGAAGCAACTTCTGCTACCGCTGGATTTTTATCTTGGTTAAAAACACTTGATTTGGATTCAATACAAAATGGTGTACAAAGTGTTCAAAGAGTTTTAAGTGTACTAGGTGATTTTGGATCAAAAGAAACAAAAAAAGAAGAATATAAACCAAGACCAATGTATAAACATTTTGAAGATTAATGATACTAGACATACAATTTAAAATTAGGAATAATCCAAATTACCAAAAATATATAAGAGAAAACTCATATTGGTATAAAATACTTAATAGATCACCAGAGATGTTTAAAACATTTGAAGAAGAAGTAAAACATAATTATCGCCTTAAATTTGCAGATAGAGTTGGAAACACTTTAAAAACTATTGAAATGATTCAAAATGTACTATCATCATTAAAATAATTATGATAAAATTTAATTGGTGATAGTGTGAGAATTATAAGCGGAAAATATAAAGGTAAAAAAATAAATGGATTTGATATAGATGGAACAAGACCAACTATGGATAGAATAAAAGAATCTTTATTTGGAATGATACAAGAATATTTAAAAGAATGCATTTGTCTAGATTTATTTGCGGGTTCTGGTTCTCTTGGAATAGAAGCATTAAGTTGTGGAGCGGGAAAGTGCTATTTTGTTGATAATAATATTAAAGTTATAAATATTTTAAATAAAAATTTAGATGGAATAGAAAATGCAATTATAATTAAAAATGATTTCATAAATTCACTAGATTATTTTAGTAAAAATAAAATAAAATTTGATATAATTTTTTTAGATCCACCCTATAAATTAAAACTAATAAATCCATCAATAAAAAAAATATTAGAAAATGATTTATTAAACGAAAATGGTTTAATAATATGTGAATATGAAAATGAAATAATTAATATAGAAAAAACAAATTTAAAAATATATAAAGATAAAAAATATGGAAATAAAAAAATAGTTATTCTAAAAAAATAATTATTTTTTTTATTTAAAAAGGAAATAATCTAAAAACAAGATATTTTAATTATAGGAGGTGAAAAAATATTAAAAAATATCCATTTACAAAACAAGAAACAATTAAAGATTGTGGCTGTGCTTGTATAAGCATGATAATAAATTATTATAAAGGTAATTTACCAATAGAAAAAATAAGACAACTTACTAAAACAAACAAAAATGGTACAACTGCATTTCATATAGTTGATGCTTGTAAACAAATAGGATTTTTTTCTAAAGGAATCAAAACAAAATTATCAAATATAAACAAAGAAAATATAGTATTACCTTGTATCGCACATGTTATTATAGATAAAAAATTCAAACATTTTGTAGTAATATATAATATTGATTTTAACAAAAAACAATTACTTATAGCAGATCCAATGCAAAAAATAAAAAAAGTTAGTTTTCAAGATTTTGAAAAAATATTTGATGGTATATTAATAATTCTTTATCCTATAAAAAAACTCCCATTTACTAAAAATATATCTTTTGTAAACTTTATAATAGAGACAATAAAAATACACAAATCCTTTTTACTAAACATTGCAATATTATCAATATTTATAACTATATTTTCTATAATAAGTTCATTTTATATAAAGTATATTTTAGATGGTATAAACTATAATAATCAATTATTTTTAATATTTATTTTCTTTATTTTTATAAGCTTATTTAAAATATTAAGTGATTTCTTTAGAAACAAGATATTAATTTATTTAAACCAAAAGATTGATTTAATACTTACATTAGAAACATTTAAGAAAATAATTTCACTTCCTTATAATTATTATCATTCTAGGACAACAGGAGACATAATTTCAAGAATGAATGATTTGTCAAATGTAAGAAATGTAATATCTAAAGTATCTTTATCCATTATAGATTTACCCCTTGCTTTATTAACTCTTATAATATTTTGTTTTATTAATGTTAAATTGTTTTTAGTTTCAATAATATTATTATTTTGTTATTTTTTATTAACATTTATTTTTAAAAATATAATTAGTAACAATATAAATGATATACAAATAAAAAAGTCAGAAACTATGACAAATATGATTGAATCAATAAACGGCTTTGAAACAGTAAAAAGTATAAGTAATGAAGAAAAAATATGTAATATTTTTGAATACAAATATGTAAGTTTACTAAATAATATATTTAAATTTGACAATATAAATAATATTATATATATACTAAAAGAACTTATAAATAACATAGGATATTTAATTATAATTTTTTTAGGTTCGTGTATGGTAATCTCAAATGAAATGTCAGTAGGAAGTTTATTAGTATTTGTAAATTTATTAAATTATTTTTTAGAACCTGTAAAAACAATTATTGATTTAAATTCAGAAATTAAAGAAGCAAAAAATTCACTAAAAAGAATTTTAGAATTATTTACTGAAAAAAAGAAACAAATAGGATTTTTGAATAATATAAAGGGTAAAAGTATAATATTTAATAATTTAAACTACTCATATGATGATAAAAATTATATATTGAAAAATATAAATTTAAAATTAAATAATGAAAAAATACTTATTTTAGGTAAAAGCGGTACAGGAAAAAGTACATTATTTAAACTTTTAATGAAATATTATGAAGTTAGTAAAAATAAAATTATAATTGATGGAAATGATATTAACAATTATAAAGAAGAAGCAATCAAAAATAATATATCTTATATATCGCAAAATGAAATTTTATATACAGATAGTGTGTTTAATAATTTAAAAATAGATAATAAAATAGAAGATGAAAAAATAATTGAAATTTCAAAAATATGTTATATAGATGAATTTTTAAATGATCTTGGTTTAAATATGTTAATAGAAGAAAATGGTTATAATTTATCAGGAGGACAAAGACAAAGAATTATTCTCGCAAGAGCACTTTTAAAAAACTTCAAAATATTAATAATCGATGAAGGTTTAAGTCAAATGGATATAAATTTAGAAAGAAAGATACTTAAAAAAATATTTGATTTACATAAAGATAAGATGATAATAATTATTTCTCATAGAACAGATAATATTGATCTTTATGATAGAGTGATAGAATTTAAAAATGGACAAGTAGTTAAGGATGTGTATAAAAATGGATAATATAGATATATTCAATAATTCTAGTATTATACTTTATAGAAAAGTACCTAAAAAAATAATATCTTGGATTACTATACTAACATTATTTACTTTATTTATAATTATATTTGGAACATTTATAAAATTTAAAAAATATGAAAATACATTAGGAATAGTAAAAGATAATACACTTACTGTTTTAATTACTCCAGATAAATTAGATAAATTAAAAAACAAATTGTTAATAAAAAATAAAGAATATGAATTTAGTATAAAATCTATTAGTAAAGACTACATAATATCTGATAATAAAAACTACTATGAGATAATATTAAATATAACATTAGATGATAATTATAAAATAAATAACAATATATTAGAAATAAGCATTGAGTTAGAAAAAACAACATTATTAAAAGAAACAATAAATTTTTTTAAGAAAGGAATGATGTAATGAAAAATTTAAATAAACAAGAATTGATGGAAGTAAATGGTGGTGGAATTACACTTGGAACAGGACTATTAATAGGTGCAGGAATTGTATTTTTAATAGGTGTAATAGATGGCTATATAAGACCACTAAAATGTAATTAAGGAGGTAAAATGAAAAATTTAAACAAACAAGAATTATTAAATATAGATGGGGGTGCTACTACAATTTCAGGAGCATTTATAACATCTATTATAAAGGGTATAAGTTCTATATTTGATTTAGGTAAAAGTTTAGGAACGGCAGTAAGAAGAATAATTGGCAAGAGTATATGTCCGTTATAACTAAAAATAAAAAAATAATACTCATAATTTTGGGTTTAATAACACTGCCATTTACTATACCATTACTTCAAATGATAGGAAATATTATTTTTGAAGGAGGTAGATTAGTAGGAAATATTATTAGAATTTATTCTAGTGCATGTATATAACAAGCTTTTGCTTGTTATTTTGTTTATAATTTAATTGCAAAATATAAAGAAAAATACTAACTTTCTTTAAATTTGTACATTTGTAAATGATGTGAAACAAAAAAGATATAAAATTAATTCAAGATAATTGAGTTAATTTTTTTTCTAAAT
>CANQID010000019.1 GCA_947623925.1 uncultured Bacilli bacterium | reverse complement strand
TGTTATATTATTATTAGCAACGGAAGATTATATAAATTCTTTCGTTATTGGAAATGAGTTGTAGATAACTACGACACTCGCTCCATATGTAGATTACTCAGTTTATACTGAGTTTTTTTCATATTATTTAGTTTTGCGTAGTCAGTTTGGAAGTTCTATTAAAAAAGTCATCCTTAAAAGAACGGATGGTGTTTTTAATGATTAAGATTATTACACAATAGTTAGAAATAGGAAGTAAATTTAAACAATGACTAGAAATAACCAATAAAAAATTACTAGTGCTAGATAATAATTCTAATGAGATAAAAGATATAGTTAATAATTTAAAAACTATTTTTACTAATAAAGATAAATATGTTCTAAACAAAGATGATAAAGATAAAATTGATGAATTTCTTCAGCAAGTAGATTTAACTAATAAATAGTATAAGAAAATGCAAAACTATCTATTGCCTTAAATGATGTTGAAACTGAATTAAAAAAAGTATATAAACGAGAAGATGAAATTGATGATCTTAAAGAGAAAAATTCTAAACTACAAAGCACTATTGAGTTCTTTGAAAAATTCTTTGATAGATTAGTTAAATTTATAAAAGATAAAATGTTTTAAGTATAAAAAAGTGTGAAGATCATTGGAATTTTTAAAAAGATTTATATACTCATAAAATATTTAGTAATAAAACTATAGAATCAATTAAAAATAATTATATTTGAAATAAAGAAAATTATATAGGCAAAGAAAAAGAAGATTACGAAACTGGTATGTAATCATCTTTATTTTTAAAATGAGAATTTTTGTTTACTTGTTTTTTAATTTATCTATGTCTTTACTAAAATCTTGTATTGCTTCTTTAGCTCTATCTAAATCTTTAGAATATATTTTACTTCTTAATTTTGAATAAAATTGATATACATCAGAACGAACTTTAGAATATGCTTTATAAACATCAGAACGAGCATTAGAATAATTTTTGTATTCAGCATCTCTCATATCTGAATAATCGTCATAAGGAACATTATCATAAGCGTCATCTAATATTCCATCATAGTAATAATCATACATATCTTCTAATAATCCTTCATAAATATCATCATATAAATCCTCAGAGACACCTTCATATATATCGTCATACATATCTTCTAGTTCATCATATTTATCATTAAAAGATTTATCAGAATTAACTATGATTTCAGCATATTTTAAAGCATATTCACGAATTCTAATTGAAAAAATTTCGCTATTTTTAACGATTTTATCATAATAATTTGATATTTTTTCTTTGTTGGTTTTATAACTATCAAAAGTTGATATTTCTTCTGATAAAGTTTTCCATTCATTTTCAAGTTCATTCGTTAATTTTTCAATATCAGACTTTGAATTGGTTTTTAATTCTTCTATTGTCTTTCCTTGAATTGTAGAATTGTTATTTGTATTGCTTGAATTATTATTAGTTTGGGAATTTTCGCTATTGTTATTTGTATTGCTTGAATTATTATTAGTTTGGGAATTTTCGTTATTGTTATTTGTATTGCTTGAACTATTATTAGTTTGGGAAATACCATTATTGTTGTTTGTATTTCCTTTGTTCATAAAAACAATTAAACATATAATTACAATAACTAAAATTACACATATACCAATTACTATTTTTAAAATTAAATTATTGTTTTTTAAATTAACTTTTTCTTCGATTTCTTTCTTTTCCATACAACTATACTCCTTTTTAATTAATGATATTCTCTTTTTTTTTTATTATTAATAATGTTTATTATTGAACAAACTAACATTATTATTGCTAGTAAAATATATAGATAATAAGTAATTCCATAAGTATAATTTGATGAAGGAATAACGCCACGATCTACTATATCATAGTTCATTAATAGTGAACTAATTCCCATTATAATTGAAAAAATTATTGTTAAAACTGATTTGTTCAATAATGTGAATAAAATAATTAAAACAATAGATAATATTAATGAAATAGTAATAATCACATTGATGATTGCCTCGCCTTGCATCCAATCATTCCCTGAACTATTATTCATTGCATATGAATAAACTTTAAAGTTTTCCATTATTGAAATATCAATAACATCTTTATTTCTAAAATTAACTTCTTCAATATTCATTCTTGTAGGGTTTTCTTTTAAACTTTGTCTATATTTCCCAATAGATTTTTCATAAGGTAAAAATAAGCCAAATAACGCAATAAAACATGAAACAAGTATAACACTTTTACAAATATTTAATTTCTTCATTAACTCTCCTTTCCAATTATAAGTATACCATATTTTTGTCGTATTGAATAGCATTTTGTCGAGATAAAAAGCAAAAGTGAAATAATTTTTTCAGGTGATATCTATGAATACCGAAAAGATTAAATATTTAAGAGATGAATTAGAAATAACTCAAGCGGATATATCAAAAGTTTTAGGATGCACTAGAGCAGCATACTCATTATGGGAAATAAATAAAAATACAATTCCATTATATTATTTAAATAAGATAGCAAATGAATATAATATAAATATAGATTATTTAGTTGACTTATCCGATAAAAAGCATATAGATTTTAAGAAAAATGATATTGATAGAATTGAATTGGGTAAAAGAATTAAAAAAGCAAGAAAATCAATTAATTATACACAAGAAAAATTAGCATCTAAACTGAATACCACTCATTCAGTTATAAGTGCTTATGAATCTGGAAAGACTTGTGTTCCAACTTTATTTTTAATAGAAATTGCTAAAATAACTAGCAACTCACTAAATTGGTTTTTAAATAAAATTTAAAAAAGTATTCAAAAAGAAGAAATTTTATGATATATTGTTATTGATAATTGATATTTATCATATCACTATAGAAGGAGTTGAATCGTAATATATGTAGATTACTCAGTTTATACTGAGTTTTTTTCATATTATTTAGTTTCGCGTAGTCAGTTTGGAAGTATAAATTTAATTTTAAGGGAAACTTGAAATTTAAAAAATTACTCTTAAATAGGTAATATTTTAACAATTATATTTTTCAGCATTATTCATAACTTTATTATTCATATTTTCTATAATATCATCAAAAAGACTATACCATTTCATTTGAACACAGAAACGGTCTTTTTCATATAAAGAATTATAATTTAAACACCTATTTTTTGGCTGACAAGTTATAGACCCAAAGTGTACTGGTGTTGAATAAACATCTTTTTTTGATAATATTATATTTACTATATCATTTGTTGTTATCCATACAAAATTGTCTGCCTCACCATATATAATAGCGTCAATATAGTAATCAGAATTATTACCTTTAATTATAAATCTATCAATTGCGGCTTTTATAATTTTTTCATTATTAAATTCTTTGTTAATTTCATCGATCTTTTTTTGATTTTCTTTTTTATATTCACTAGCAGACAATCGTTTTAAACCTTTACCATTTGTACTGCCATCAGCATAGTGATATTTTAAATATTCTATAATAGTGTCCTTTTTAACATTATTTTCAATTAAAAAATGTATGAAATCAGAAATTCTTTCAACATGAACAGAATTTCTACTTCCTTTTTTAATACTTATACCTTTAATTTTATTATTTATTTTAATAAAAATATCACTTTTTTGTTTAAGATGATTTTTCCAACATTTTATTATAGAATCTTCGTTTTCCAATGGAAATAATTCATCAATTAAATCTTTAAACATTGGATTTAACATTGATATTTTTTTACCATTTAAATATTGTACAAAAGTAAACTCATTTTCTTCTCCACTGATTGAGTCCATGTTTTCACCTCCAATAATAATATTACTTATAAATACTATATTTCCTTTTTATTTGTAAAAGTTTAAAATAAGTTAATAAAATATAAAGATTAAATATGAAGTTAAATAACAAATTAGTCGTTTGCATGTATATTATTAAGTACAAAAATTTTTTACTTTACATTATAGAAATTAAAATTGTAGATTTATATTAAAAGATTTGATATATTTACTATAGAGGAGTAATTAAAATGGATGAAAAAGAATTTAGAGGTTTATTAGGTGAAAGTTTGACAGAGTCAATATTAAACAAAAATATAGATATATATAAGCATGTTATTCGTGATTTGGTAATCCCAGCAGAAAATAATAAAACAACTCAAATAGATAATATACTTATAACTTCAAAAAGAATATTTGTTATAGAAAATAAAAATTTCAATGGTATAGTAAAATCAAATTCAAATGGTGAATGGTATACAATCTTAAATAAAGAAAAATATAACTTAAATACTAATCCAATTATTCAAAATAAATACCATGTAGATTGCTTAAAACGATTACTTAACAAAGATGATGATATATTTTATTCTTTAATTGTTTTAGGATATAATTGTAAAAATGAAGTATTTATACATGATAGTTCCAATATTAGCATTATAAAAATAGATGAATTACAACAAAAAATACTTGATATATTAATTAATGATGAACAAAAATTATCACATGAAGAAATGGATGATATATATTTAAAACTAAAATATAAATACTCTCAAAAATAATATAGATTTAATATAAGCAATTTGATAAAATAAGAAAGGTGATAATATGGATATAATAAAAATAATAGAAAATAAAAAAAATGGATTAGAACTTACTACTGAAGAAATAAAATACGCAGTAGATGGCTATTTAAATGGTGAAGTAAAAGATTACCAGATGAGTGCTTTATTAATGGCAATTGTAATAAATAATATGAGTAAAAGAGAAACATTTGACTTAACAAAAATAATGCTTGATAGTGGCGATAAAATAGATTTATCAAGTATAGATGGTGTAGTTGTCGATAAACATTCAACTGGGGGAGTAGGAGATAAAACTACATTGATTCTTGCATCATTAGTTGCTTCTTGTGGTGTATCGGTTGCTAAGATGAGTGGTAGAGGACTTGGATATACAGGTGGAACTATAGATAAATTAGAATCTATTGGAGTAAAAACTGAAATGACTTTAGATGATTTTATAAAACAAGTAAACGATATAAAAATAGCTGTAGTAGGTCAAATGGGAAACTTAGTTCCAGCAGATAAAAAAATATATGCATTAAGAGATGTGACAGCAACAGTAGAATCAATACCACTTATTGCATCAAGTATTATGAGTAAGAAATTAGCAAGTGGTGCAGATAAAATAGTGATTGATTTAAAAGTAGGAAATGGTGCATTAATAAAAAATATAAAAGATGCTAAAGAACTTGCTAGTTTAATGATAGAAATAGGAAAAGATAACGATAAAGAAGTCGTTTGTATAGTAAGTGATATGAATCAACCACTAGGAAATGCAATAGGGAATTCATTAGAAGTTATAGAAAGTATAGAAGTTCTTAAAAATAAAGGGCCAAAAGATGTAAGAGAACTAGTTATATCACTAGCTTCACACATGGTAAGTATGGCAAAAAATATAGAACTTGAAGAAGCAAAAAAAGAAGTAATATATAATTTAAAAAACAATTTGGCTTATGAAAAATTTTTATCTTTTGTAAAAGCACAAGGTGGAAATATTGATAATATAGAAGTAGCTAGAAAAGTATTTTCAATAAAAAGTATAAAAGAAGGTTACATTACTAAAATTAATACTTCAAAACTTGGAGAAATTGTTAAATTAATAGGTGGTGGCAGAGTAAATAAGGAAGATAAAATAAATTACAAAGTAGGAATTGTTTTAAATAAAAAGATAGGTGACTATGTTAAAAAGGATGAAGAATTATTAAAAATATATTTAGAAGATAAGGATATGTCTATAAAAGAAATATTAAATTGTTTTGAAATAGGCAGTAAAAAAATAGAAACGAAATTAATAAAAGAAATCATTTGTCAATAAATGTAAAATTAAGACGAATTACTTGAAGTTTAAATAAATATATTATATTATCAAAATAGGGAGTGTGATAATATGATATATCCTTCAATAGATAAATTATTGAATGAGGTTGGCTCAAAATATTTACTCGTTAATGTAGTTTCTAAAAGAGCAAAAGAAATAGAGGAAACTAATCATTTACAAATGAAAGAAAGAGATTATGTCTCTAAAAAAAATATAGGTAGAGCACTTGAAGAAGTTTCAAAAGGATTAATACATATAGAAGAAGAACAAAATTAAATGTTCTTTTTTGTTTTTTAAAAACTGTTAAATATCTATATTTAATGCTTCTGATATTCTGTCTAGTACTGAAATAATTAAATGATTATTTCTAATATCATTTTCAATATCATATATATATCTTCTAGACATATCAGTTATATTTGTTGATTATTATTGAGTAATATTTTTATTAAATTTAAAATTTATAAGATTATTGTTATCACTAAATGACAAGATAAAAAAATTTAACATAATTATGATAATTATAAACTAATATGCAAGTTATATTTTTTTTAAATAAAAATATTTAATATAATATAAATTGAATTATAGTTATTCAAATAATTACATAATAAATAATTTTAATTATTTATAGATTATAAAAAATAATAATATATCTTATCGTGTTGATATAATAACAATAAAAGCATTGACAAACATATGTTCAATAGTGTATAATTAACATGGTGATTTGATTGAAGATAGAAAAAATACAAAAATTAAAAAACAATAAATACAAAATAATGTTAGATAATAATGAAGTAATAAATACATATGATGATGTAATATTAAATAATAACTTGTTATTCAAAAAAGAAATAAATACTGAAATGCTAAATAATATGAACAATGAAACACTTTATTATGAATGTTATAACAAAGTATTAAAATATATAGATAAAAAAATTAGAAGTGAAAAGGAAATAAGTAATTACATAGATAAAATAGGAAGTAATTATAAATGCGAAATAATAGAAAAATTAAAAGAAATTAATTTAATAAATGATGAAAATTATGCAAAAGCATATATATCAGATAAAATATATTTAAGTACAGATGGGCCGATTAAAATAAAACAAGATTTATTAAAATATGATATAGATGAAAGTATAATAGAAGAAAGTATATCAAAAATAGATTACAATATTGTTTATGAAAAATGTAAAAAACTAATAATAAAAAAAATAAAGGCAAATACTAAATATTCTTCATATATGTTAAATCAAAAAATAATATCAGATTTACTAAATAAAGGGTATGAATTATCAATGATAAAATCAATACTAGAAGATAATACAATTAAAAACGATAATATAATAGAAAAAGAGTATAAAAAATTATATTCAAAATTAAATAAAAAATATGAGGGAGAAGAATTATATTCAAAAATAAGAATGAAATTATATCAAAAAGGATTTAGTAATGAAGAAATAATTGAGTATACAAAAACAGTAGATTAAAATCTACTGCCTTTTTTATTGATTATTAACATTGTTCATTGTTGATTCATATGAATTTTTAATAGAAGTATCTATTATATTTAAATTATATTTTTTTCTTACTTCATCCCAAGTTTTATAAGTTAAATAAGAATCTTCAGCAATTTTTTGATCTATAACTTTGTCATATAAACTATCTTTTAATGTTTCATAAGATTCAGCTTCAGTACGGTTTACAGTATATATTATATGATAACCAAATTGACTTTTAACAGGTTCTTTAGTATATTCACCATCTTTTAAAGCTAAAGCAGCATTGTAGAAACTAGAATCATATCCTGCTTTATTTACACCTGTAATTAATCCACCATTTTCAGCAGAACCAGTATCTTCAGAATTTTCTTTGGCAAGTGTTTCAAAGTCTGCTCCTTCATCAAGTTTTTTAATTAATTCAGCTGCTTTATTATATGCTTCTTCTTCAGCAGCAGTTTTTTCTTCATCAGTAGAATCTTCAGTAGCTGTAGATTTAATTAAAATATGTTTAACGGTTAATTCAGTTGAAATATTTTCATCATAATATGATTTTAAATCATCTTCTGTGATACTTTCTTTAATATATTTTTTAGCAACTGCTTCAGATTTTATTTGAGTTAATAAATCATTTTTTAGTTCTTCCTCTGTATTATATCCGTAATATTCCAAGAAATCTTCCCATTCTGAACTGTAACTTACTTTATATTGTTGTAATTGTATATCTGCTTGTTCTTTGTATTCAGCATCATCTTTTATTTCTTGACTTATTATGTAGTCATTAATTATTGAAACAAGTGCACTTGTTCCATATTGATCTACCATTGAATCATATAATTCTTCAGCTGTAATATCCTTTCCATTAAGAGAAGCAACAACCTCTTTACCATCAGATAATTTAGGTGATTTAGCACATCCAGTTAAAATTAGTAAACCACAAATTGTAATAGTTAATGCTTTTTTCTTCATAAATTCCTCCTTTTAAGCATGTATTAATCATACAATTTAAATAATAACAAAAAATACAGAAAAAATCAATAATTTAAACTTAAGTAATCACATATATTATTATTTTCCATAAAATAATTTAGAAAGACGAAAAGGAGGATGAGATATATGTGTAATACAGGAGTAAGCGGAGCTGCAATAGTTTTAGTTTTATTTATTCTTTTAATCATCATACTTGGAGCATATATTTAATAGATAATATCAAAAATAGGAGGTTGAGAAATTATGTCATGTCAAAATTCATGCAATAGCACTCCTAAAAATAATAATATTAACTATATAATATTAATAGTATTATATATCCTACTTGCTATTATATTAGGAGCAGTTATTTTCTAAAAGAGGGAACCCTCTTTTTTTTGTGTAAAATTTTGTTAAAAGTATTTACAAAATGGAAATATTAGAGTAAAATAGTGGTTGTAAGTGGATGATAGTGTCAAAAAGTGGGGTGTTTTTTATGTTCATGGGTGAATTTCATTATTCTATAGATGAAAAAGGAAGAATAACAATACCTTCAAAATTAAGATATGATTTAGGTGAAAATTTTATACTAACTCGTGGACTTGATGGATGCCTATTTATTTATCCTAAAGAAGAATGGGTAACAATAGTAAAAAAATATAAAGAATTACCAAACACTAAAGACGCAAGAAATTTTATGAGATTTTTTTTATCAGGTGCTGCTACATGTGAACTTGATAAACAAGGTAGAGTAAACATAAATCAACCACTAATAGATTATGCCGATTTAAAAAAAGACTGTGTAATAATTGGTGTAAATGAAAGAATAGAAATTTGGAGTAAAGAACGTTGGGAAACATTTATCCAAGAAAATGAAGACAATTTATCAGATATAGCAGATAATTTGTTTGCATCTAATTTATGTATTTAGGAGGTATATATGCATATAAGTGTTTTGCTTGAAGAATGCCTTAAATATTTAAATTTACAAGAAAATGATATAGTTGTTGATTGTACATTAGGTTATGCGGGACATAGTAGTAACATACTTAAAAGAATAAAAAAGGGGTTTTTATTCGCCTTTGATCAAGATAAGGAAGCAATAGAAAAATCATTTGAAAAACTTAAAAATATTTCTAATAATTTTGAAATAATAAATAGTAATTTCGTAAATATAAAATCAGAGTTAAATAAAAGAAATATAAAGGAAGTAAGTTCAATTTTATACGATTTAGGTGTTTCAAGTCCACAACTTGATGAAGAAGAAAGAGGCTTTAGTTTTCATAATGATGCAAAACTTGATATGAGGATGAACCAAAATCAAAAATTAAGTGCATACGAAGTTATAAATGAATATGATTATGAAAAATTAGTACAAATTTTTTATAAATATGGTGAAGAAAAATATTCGGCTTCTATAGCTAAAAATATAGTAAAAACAAGAAAGATAAAAAAAATAGAAACAACTTTAGAACTAGTAGAAATAATAAAATCTTCTGTTCCAGAAAAATATAAAAGAGAAAAACATCCAGCGAGGAAGATTTTTCAAGCCATAAGAATAGAAGTAAATGATGAACTTAATGTGTTTGAAAAAAGTTTAAGAGATTCTTTAGATTTAATTAAAATAGGTGGAAGAATATGTGTTATAACGTTCCATTCCTTAGAAGATAGAATTTGTAAGCAAATATTTAATGAAGTAAGTAAAGTTGATAAAACACTTGACAAACTTCCAATAATACCAGATGAATTAAAACCAAAATTTAAAGTAATTGCAAGCATTGTTCCAACTAATGAAGAAATAGAAAATAATAAAAGATCAAGAAGTGCAAGGTTAAGAGTAATAGAAAGGGTAAGATAAATATGGAAAAGAAAGCAAGAAAGGTAAAGATAACAAGGGGAGAAAAATTACTTTATAGTGTATCTGTTTTAGCTTTTTTATTTACATTTGTGCTTAAAATATTTTGTGGAGCAACACTAGGAAATTTAAGCATCGATACAGAAAAAGTAAGAGCAAAAATTACTTCACAAGAAAAAACAAATGAATCATTAACAATGCAAGTAAATGAATTAACATCATTTGACTATGTAAAAGATGTTGTAAAAGAAATGGGATTGGCTTATAATAATGATAATATATTAGTTGTAGATGAATAAACGAGGTGTAAAAATGAAACCAAGAAACAATAAAAAAACATGGAAATTTCCTATTAAAATGTTTATTATTTTTCTTGTTTTATTTTGCATTATTATACTTCAATTTGGTTATATTTCACTTTTCCCAACAGTTTATGGAATTAATATGAAAAATTTTGCAACTAGCAGAAATACTGTATCTACTACTTTAAGAGCATACCGTGGAAGTATATTTGATTCTTCTGGTAATCCTTTGGCTATAAATGTTACTTCCTACACTGTTATTGCATATCTTTCAAAATCAAGAACAACAAATCCAGATAATCCTCAACATGTTGTAGATATAGAATATACTGCATCTAAATTATCTCCTATATTAAACATGACAGAAGAAAAATTAAAAGAATTATTATCAAGAGATGTATATCAAGTAGAATTAGGCCCAGGTGGTAGAGGAATAACAGAAGTAAAGAAACAAGAAATAGCTGATTTAGAATTACCAGGGATTGGATTTATTGAAGATCAAAAGAGATATTATCCGAATGGTGATTTTGCATCCTATGTAGTAGGGTATGCTAAAAAGAATGATGAAGGTGAAATAGTTGGAGAACTTGGTATAGAGTCTAAATATAATGATATATTAAAAGGCGTCGATGGCTCATTAAAATATCAAAGAAATAATTACGGTTACAAAATTCCAGATACACCTGAAGAGAGAATAGAAGCTGAAAATGGAAGTAATATATATTTAACTATAGATTCAGGAGTGCAAAGGTTTTTAGAAGACGCTGTAAAAGCAGCAACTGAAACTTATCCATCGGAGTGGATGGTAATGACTGTTATGGATGCAAAAACAGGAAAGATATTAGGAAGTGCTACAAGTCCATCATATAATCCTAATACATTAAATATAACAAATTATGAAAATCCATTAGTAACATATGCATTTGAACCTGGTTCTACTATGAAAATATATTCATATATGTGCGCAATTGATAATGGAAGATATAATGGAGATGAAACATATTTATCTGGAACAATTAAATCAGGTAAAGATACAATATATGATTGGAATAGAGTTGGTTGGGGAACAGTTACTTTTGATTTAGGATTTGAATATTCAAGTAATGTTGCAGCTTCATATTTAATTAAAAGAAATATAATTACAAAACAAGAATTAAAAAATTGTTATACGAAATATGGATTTGGACAAAAAACAGGAATTGAATTAAGTAGAGAAGTTCCAGGAAAAATAAATTTTAACTATGAAGTAGAAGTTTTTTCAGCAGCATTTGGTCAAGGTATTTTGACTACTCCAATTCAACATTTACAAGCATTAACAATAATTTCGAATAATGGTAAAATGCTAAAGCCATATATTATAGAAAAAATAGTAGATCCAAATACAGGAAAAGTAACATATGAAGGAAAAAAACAAGAAAGTGAACAACTTGTAAAAGAATCCACTGTTAATAAAATGAAAGAACTTATGTATAATGTTGTAAATGGAAAGAATGTTGGAACAACAGGAATAGCATTTAGGATGGATGGATATGACATAATAGGAAAAACAGGAACAGCAGAAATATATGAAAATGGATCTTATGTTAATAAATATATATATTCATTTGCTGGAATGTATCCTAAAGATGATCCACAATTAATAATATATGTTGCTGCAAAAAAACCAACTTGGGGGAAATCAGCCGTTACTTATGTTGCGACAAAAGAAGTAATAAGAAATATTACAAAATATTATAATATAAATGGTGAAGATGTAACTAAAGATACATTAAATGAATATACATTAAGTAATTATATAAATAAAAATACAAATGATGTTGTAAAAGACTTAAAAGATAAAAATTTGAATGTCATATTACTTGGAAATGGTAATAGGATAGTAAATCAATATCCATCTTCTAATGAAAAAGTAGTAGAAAACGAAAGAGTCATATTACTTACTAACTCAAATGATATTGCAATGCCATCTATATCTGGTTGGTCAAAAAAAGAAGTTGAAGAACTTACTAAACTTTTGAATTTAAAATATGAAATAAATGGATATGGATATGTTACAAGTCAAAGTATAAAAGCAGGAGATTTAATAACTAATGACATTGTTCTTACAGTAGAGTTAAAGGATAATGCATTATTTCAAAAAGAATCAGAAAAAAAAGATGATAAAATAGAAAAAACGACAGAATAGTATAGTCGTTTTTTTTATAATTAATTTGGTGAAATATATGAAAATATATGTAGACTTAATTTTGTTTATAAATTTTGGATTAGATTTTTTATTACTTCTTTCTGTTGCGATAATATTAAAGAGAAAAGTACAAATATATAGATTATTAATGGGTGCATTTATAGGAAGTTTAAGTATTTTACTTTTATTTATAAATATAAGTTCTATGCAGTTATTTATATTTAAATTATTTATAAGTATTTTGATGATAGTTATTTCATATGGATATAGAAATTTCAAATATTTTTTAAAAAATTTTATATTTTTATATATAAATAGTATTGTTTTAGGTGGCTTTATGTATTTTATTAATAATCAATTTTCATATAAAAATAATGGCCTTATTTTTTATAATAATGGTTTAAGTATAAATATTATATTTTTGATTGTTTTTTCACCAGTAATAATTTTTATTTATGTAAAACAAATAAAAACTTTAAAAACAAATTATAATTCATATTATGAAATAGATATATATTTACAAGAAAAAAAATTAACTTGCACTGCATTTTTAGATACAGGTAACAAACTAAAAAGTCCATATACAAATAAACCAATAATAATAATAAACGAAAAAATAATACAAAATTGTAAATTACCCCCACCGTCTCTAGTACCTATAAATACAGTAGCAGGCAAAGACATTATGAAAATATTTAAAGTAAAAAAAATAGAAATAAAAGGGTTAGGTATTTTAAATAATGTAATATTTGGTATAAGTAAGAATAATATTAATATAAATGGTGTTGATTGTATTTTAAATTCAGAACTATTGGAGGAAATAAGATGATAAAAAAAATATTAAATTATATTTTAGGGTTTATAAGAGAACAAAGTATATTTTTTGTAGGAAGTGCGGATAAACTTCCTGAACCGCTTTCGAAAGAAGATGAAATAAAATATGTTGAAATGTCTATGAATGGTGATAAAACTGCAAGAAATATTTTAATTGAACATAACTTAAGATTGGTTGTTTTTTTAGCTAAAAAATATGAAAATACAGGATTAGATTTGGAAGATTTAGTAAGTATTGGAACAATAGGATTAATCAAAGGTGTAAATACATATCAATTAGGAAAAAACATAAAACTTGCAACATATGCATCAAGATGTATAGATAATGAAATATTAATGTTTTTAAGAAAAAATAAAAAAAGAAGAGGAGAAGTAAGCTTTGAAGATAGTCTAAGTTATGATGCTGAGGGAAATGAACTTCATTTAGAAGATATTTTAGGAACAGATAATGATATAGTTACTAAAGAAATAGAATCTGAAAATGATAAAAAAATTTTTTATAGAGAAATAAATAAATTAAGTAACAGAGAAAAGAAGATAATGATTTTAAGATATGGATTATATAACAATGAAGAAATGACACAAAAAGATGTCGCAACATTATTAGGTATAAGTCAATCATATATTTCAAGAATAGAAAAAAAAGTTATAAGAAGATTAAGGAGCGCAACTAAAAGTTAAATTTTTCTTATAACTTTTTTCATCATAAATATAAAAAAAGTATATATTACTAGTATTAAATATATTTAAATGGTATAATAAATTTACAATATTTATAAAGGAGTTAGTATGAGTAGTTTAAATATACCAAATCATGTAGGAATAATATTAGATGGAAATGGAAGATGGGCAACTAAAAGAGGATTATCTAGAAGTGAAGGTCATTTAGCTGGATTTAATATGTTAAAAAAAGTGAGCCCTTATATATTAAATATGGGTGTAAAACAACTAAGTGTATTTGCATTTTCAACTGAAAACTTTAAAAGAAGCAAAGAAGAAGT
The DNA here is from genome assembly GCA_947623925.1 of uncultured Bacilli bacterium. Lineage (GTDB taxonomy): Bacteria > Bacillota_I > Bacilli_A > RF39 > UBA660 > UMGS872. Next base: position 2,228 of record CANQID010000019.1, on the reverse strand, counting down.
TGGCTTTTTAATGAATTTATTTATAAAAAAATTTACTGAAGAGTCTTCATATTTCAATGAAAAAAATATTAAAGTAGTTTTTTCAGGTATCAGAAATAAACCTCTTCCTAGTAACGTAATTAAGGCTATGAATAGTTTAGAAGAAAATACTAAAAACAATACAAATGGAATATTAAATATATGTATAAATTATGGTGGACGATCAGAAATAATAGATGCAACTAAAAAAATAGTAAATGATGTTGTTGATAAAAAATTAGATATAAATTCATTAGATGAAGAAATATATTCAAAATATTTATATCAAAAATTAGATCCAATTGATTTATTAATTAGAACAAGTGGTGAAAATAGAATAAGTAATTTCATGTTATGGCAACTTGCTTATTCTGAATTTTATTTTACAGATACATATTTTCCTGATTTTAATGAAGAAGAATTTGACAAAGCAATAATTGAATATAACAAAAGAGATAGAAGATTCGGAGGAATAAACTATGAGAAAAAAAATAATTGAATATGAAGAAAAGAAACCTATTAAATATTTTATAACAATTTTAATAACAATTTTATTTGCTTTTATATTATATTACTTTATGTTACCACCATTAAATCTATCATCATTTTCATTTTGGTTTTATTTAGTTATAGTAGTAGGATTTTATACTTTAGTTGCAGCATGTTCTAATTTAAAAGTTGAAAATAATGTACTTGTTTCTAAAAAACCAAAACAAAATGATAAATTTAAATATATTTGGTATGGTTTCATAGTAATTTTTTTAGCGATCTTTTTTGTTAATTTTATAAATTCACCTATATTTTCATCAAAATCATATTATAACAGAATAACCGTAGACGAAACAGGAGTATTTGAAGAAGATATAAAACTTGTAGATACTTCTAAATTACCTCTTTTAGATAAAGCATCAAGTTCAAAACTAGGAGATAGGGTTATGGGACAAATGCCAGATTTAGTTTCACAATTTACAGTATCTTCTTTATATACCCAAATAAATTATAATGATGAAATTACTAGAGTAACACCACTTGAATATGCAAGCATAATAAAATATATAACTAACTATAAAACAGGAACACCCGGTTATATTAAAGTTAATTCAGTAACAGGTAAAACTGAATTAGTTAGATTAGAAAAAGGTATGAAATATATGCCTTCAGCAATTCTAAATCAAAACTTATATCGTAAACTTAGGTTTACATATCCAACTGAAATATTTGGTGATGCAAATTTTGAATTAGATAATGATGGTAATCCATATTGGGTAGTTCCAACACTTAAATACACATCAGTAGGTTTAAGAGAAGAAGTAAATGGTGTTGTTATACTTGATCCTGTAACAGGTAAAAGTAAAAAGTATTCTGTATCAGAAGTTCCAACTTGGGTAGATCATGTTTATTCTCCTGATTTAATAGTAGAACAATTAGATGATTGGGGAACGTATAAAAACGGATTCATAAATTCAATTTTTGGACAAAAAGGAGTTGTAAATACAACAGAAGGATATAATTACACAGTTATGAATGATGACGTATATTTATATACTGGAATTACTTCTGTTGCAAATGATGAATCTAATATAGGTTTTGTATTAAGCAATTTAAGAACAAAAGAAACTGTATTTTATTCAGTTTCTGGTGCTGAAGAATTTTCCGCTATGGAAAGTGCAAAAGGGCAAGTACAACAAATGAATTATGAGGCAACTTTCCCATTACTTATAAATGTAAATAACAAGCCTACTTATTTGTTATCATTAAAAGATAATGCAGGTTTAGTAAAAATGTACGCATTAGTAGATGTTGTTGATTACCAAAAAGTAGTTGTAACTGATGCTAGTGAAGGAATAGATAAAGCAATAAAAAACTATTCAGGTAGTGTAGTAATTGGAACTGAAAATAAAACAAAAGATATAGTGATAAATAAAATAAATCAAGCATTAATAGATGGAAATACATATTATTATTTTTTAGATAGTGATAACAATAGATATAGAGTTTCTATTTCTGTGGCACCTTCTATTTTGCCATTTTTGGAAATAGGTTCAAAAATAAATGTAACAATTATAGAAAATAAGGAATTAAATGAAATTATAAAAATAAATTAAGGCTACTTTTAGTAGCTTTTTATTTACTAAGTTAGTTAAAAGGTAAAATGCAAGTTTTCATAAACATATATAAAATAAAGATAAATGCAAGTTTTTCTTGCATTT
>CANQID010000018.1 GCA_947623925.1 uncultured Bacilli bacterium | reverse complement strand
ATTATTGTAAAGATACAAATAATAAAACATTAATAATAAAGAAAAATAATGAACAAGTAAAGAAAGTATATATAGGAAATAGTACAAATACAAGTATAGAAAAAGAAGAAGGAACAAATATAGTATGTAATAATGGGGTAACGTTAAAAGAAGAAGATGGAAAAATAAAAGTAGAAAACATATTAGGAAATTCAGAATGCAATTTTAGTAATAATCTAGAAGAAACAATAAATAATATAGATAGTACAAAAAATAACATATTATTATTAAGTGATATTAATTTAGGAAATACTTTGACTATTCCTGAAGGGAAAGATGTAGTAATAGATTTAAATGGGAAGACAATAAATGAGAATACTATTGGGAATTATGGATTACTAACATTAAAAAATAGTAGTGCTGATGAATCAAGTTTTAATGTTTCAGGTACTGTCTTAGTCAATTATGAAAATGCTACTGCTGATTTAGAAAATGTTAAATTAATAAGTTCATCAAATAGGCAAGCAACTAGTACTATACTTAATGGAGGTAAGTTAAAGATTACAAATTGTTATGTAGAAGGCCCATATGGAATTGGTTGGAATGACAAACCTACAACAGAACTTAATATATATAATAGTGAAGTAGTTGGTACTATTAGTAATGGCATATCATTTAATACAAGTTCAGGAAGTGGAAATATATATTCATCTAATATAAAGGGTAAAGTATACGCTATTTATTTTAACTCGACAGGAACATTAAATATATATTCAGGAACTTTTATAGGTGAAACTAGTAGTGCAATAAATAATGCGACAACAGGAACAGTAAATATTAAACAAACAGATGAACCTATATATATAACTTCACTTGCAACTACTTGGAATCCTGCAGTAAACAATTCTAATTTAGGTATAATAAATATTAGTGGAAAACAAGCAAATGCGTGTACATCAGAATCAAATGATACAACAAGTGGAATTTGTATTTATACAGAAAGTACTACAAATGGTGGAATTAGAAATCAATCTGGAACTATAAATATTGATGGGGCTACTATATATGGTGGGAATCAAGGAGTTAATAATAATTGGACAGGAATAATAAATATTTTAAATTCTAAAATTTCTTCTAGTAAATATGCAATTTTAAATAATGCAGAAGGAACTATAAATGTATGTTCAGCTGATGTAAGTTCCACTGATGAAAGCTTACATAATACTTCAACAGGTTATATTTATTATACAAATAATGTTAATTTAAATAGTGGTAAAATATATGATGTTAATACTAATGATCCAACACATGTAGTTCTTAAAAATGATATAACTTGTGAATAAAGAATAGAAATTAAATTTTTATTCTTTTATTTTTCTATAAATATATTGCAGTGTGTTATAATAATATTGGTGATAATATGAAACAGAGAATGGATGAAATAATAGAAATTTTAAATAAAGCAAATTATGAATATTATGTACTTGATAATCCAACTTTAACCGACCAAGAATATGACCGTTATATGCAAGAATTAACACAAATAGAACAAATGCATCCAGAATTAAAAAGAAGCGATTCTCCTACATCTAGAGTTGGAAATGAAGTTGTAAGTGAATTTAAAAAAGTTACACATGAAATTCCAATGTTAAGTTTAGGGAATGTTTTTAATGAAAGTGAAATTATTGCGTTTGATGATAGAATAAAAAAAGAAGTTAAAAATCCAAACTATGTTTGTGAATTAAAAATAGATGGACTATCTGTTTCATTAATATATGAAAAAGGAAAATTTGTAAGAGCTGCAACTAGAGGAGATGGAGTTACAGGAGAGGATATAACTCATAATGTAAAAACAATTAAAAATGTACCACTTACTTTACCTGAAGATATCGATATAGAAGTTCGTGGTGAAATATACATGAGTAAAGAAGTATTTGAAGCATTAAATGAAAATAGAAAAGCAGAAAATAAACCAATATTTGCAAATCCAAGAAATGCAGCAGCAGGAAGTGTTAGACAACTTGATTCTAAAATAGCGGCAAGTAGAAATTTGGAAACATTTATATATCATTTACCTGATGCTAAAAAGTATGGAATAAATACACATTACGAAGCACTTATGTTCATGAAAAAATTAGGATTTAATGTTAATCCTAATATAGAAATTGTTAAAAATATAAGTGAGTTATTACAATATATAGAAAAATGGACTTCTAAAAGAAGTAGTTTACCATATGAAATAGATGGAATAGTTATAAAATTAAATGACCTTTCAATGCAAGAAAAATTAGGTTTTACTTCAAGAACACCAAGATGGGCAACTGCATATAAATTTCCAGCAGAAAAAGTTTTAACAAAATTAAAAGACATTAAACTTTCAGTTGGAAGAACAGGTCAGGTAACACCAAATGCAATACTTGAACCAGTTAGGGTTATGGGGTCAATTGTATCTAAGGCAACATTACACAATGAAGATTATATATATTCAAAAGACATTAGAATAGGTGATGTTGTTTCAATAATAAAAGCAGGAGATGTTATACCTAGAGTAGAAGAAGCAATTATAGAAAGAAGAACAGGAAAAGAGCAAAAATTTGTAATGGATACTAATTGTCCAATATGTAAAATGCCACTAACTAAAAAAGATGCATTTTATTACTGTTTAAATGAAAAATGTGATGCTAGAAGTATAGAAAAATTAATACATTTTGCCTCAAGAGATGCTATGAATATAGATGGTATGGGAGAACAAATAATAGAAGATTTCTATAACATGGGATATTTAAGTAAATACTCTGATTTTTATAAACTAGAAAATTATAAAATTGAACTTATGCAACTTGAAGGTTTTGGAGAGAAGAGTATAACTAATTTACTAGATAGTATTGAAAACACAAAAAAGAATTCATTAGATAGATTACTTTTTGGACTTGGAATACGACATGTTGGTAAAAAGACTGCTAAAATATTATCTCAACATTTTTCTAATATTGATTTATTAATTAAAGCAACTTATGAACAATTAATAGAAATAGAAGATATAGGAGATATAATTGCTAAAAGTTTAATAGATTACTTTAGTGATGAAAAAAATTTAAATCAAATAGAACAATTAAAAAAATTAGGATTAAATATGAATTCTAAAATAGAAGAAATAAATAATAATGAAAACTTTATAAATAAGACATTTGTATTAACAGGAACACTTGAAAATATAACAAGAGAAAAAGCATCAGAACTTATAGAACAAAATGGTGGAATTGTTACTAGTTCAGTAAGTAAAAAAACAGATGTTGTAATAGTAGGAGCAAATCCTGGAAGCAAATATGATAAAGCAAAACAGTTAAATATAACTATATGGGAAGAGCAAGAGTTTTTAAATAAAATATAACGTTTATGTATATATAAATGTAAAAATTTACATTAATTATACTAAAAACTTTATAAGTCTTTTCTTTTTTTTATTTTTCTGATATAATATAAGTTATGATATGAGAGGGTATAAAGGAGGATATAAAATGAATGGTGAAAATAATGGAACAATGAATAATGGAGGAATAGAAACAATAAATTTTGCACAAGGAACAAATAATAATATACAAAATACTGTACCTAATCCTAGTATGCAACCTAATATGCAAACTGCAAATGATATACAGTCACAAATGATGGCACCTTTTGCAAATGTTCAGCCACAAAATTCACAACCAAATACGGTGACTCAACCTGTTGCAAATGATTTGAATACTCAAATTAATAATCAGAGTATTATTAATAGCCAACCTATTCCACAACAAAATAATATTCCTATGAATGATATAAATTCTCAGCAAATTGCAAGTTCTAATTTAGGAGTTCCTGAAATTAATAATCAAAATAATATTTTAGACCCACAACCTGTAGATAATTTTTCACAACAATTTGTTCAATCTGAACAACAATATTCAGAAACAACTTCAGATAATGATAATCAAAAATCAGGTTTAGGTTTTATAATTATAGTATTTGTTGTATTGGCAGCATTTATAATTGCTCTCCCATATATAACTAGATTGTTTTAAAAAAAGTGCTTAATTGATGTTTACTAAATGTCTTTACATCGTATTAGCACTTTTTTAATTTTCTACATTTGATAAATATATAATAGTATTCATATTGTCATCGTTAGCCATTATGTTTTTATGAATTTGATTGCATTTTTCACATCTATATATAATTTTATATGTATTTTTAAATTTTTCAATTCCAATTGGTTTAAGTAAACCTTTACAATTATTATTTCTATCCCCCGGCATAATATCAACATGTTTTGAGTATAAGCAATTATTACAATGATCTCTTGATGTATAATTAAGTTTTTCTACTTTTTTACCACAGTTTTCACATATAAATGCTTCATCTTTTACTGTAAAATTTTTCATAAAACCACCAATTATATTATATAATAATTAATCTTAATTTAAAAGTTATCTTTTAAGAAAACCATTTTCAATATTTTTAATTTCATTTACAACTATAAATGCTTTTTCATCTAATGATTTTATTAATTTTTCTAAAGCATTATAACTTTTATTTGTTATAGAAATATATAACATATATTTTTTTTCATCTTTTTTTCCTTTTATATCAAGTACAGATACACCAAAACCGTTATCTCTTAAAATATCAACTAAATTAATATTTGTAGTAATTACTTGTACTGCAAGGTTTGATTGTATGAATTTTCTCGATATAACGCCACCAATATATGTACCGGTTGCAAAACCACAAGCATAAGAAATAACTATCCAAAAACTATTTTCATCTGTATTTAATGCTTCTTTTACTACTAAAAACCAAACAGTTACTTCAACTATTCCTATTAAACTTGCTATCAAATCCCTACCTTTTACTGTAAATATTGTTCTTACTGTACCTAATGAAACATCAACAATCCTTACAAAAAAAATTTTTAAACATAAAAATAAAAGCATTTTTATCACCATTATTATAGTGTTTATAATGCTTTTTTTTATTCATTTTTTATAAAAATAGTAAAACTAAACTTCCAATAATTAAACAGTAAATTACAAAATATATAAGTTTTCCGTTTTTAACAATATTTTTAAACCAAATAGTTGCGAAATAAGTAATTATTCCTGCAATAATAGTTGCACTTATATAATAAATCCACATATTTAAACTTAAATTACTATTTATTAAGTCACTAATTCCAAGTATTGTAGTTGCAAGTGAGATTGGAATATAAAGTATAAATGAAAAATTAAATGCAGTTTCTCTTTTAAACTTTCTAGTCATTCCACCAACAATAGTTGCGCCACTTCTACTTATTCCAGGAAGTAAAGCAACAGTTTGAAATAATCCAACAACTAAAGCATCTTTATATGTTATTTCATCTGAATCTTTTTTTCCTTTTAATTTTCTAATTAAGAATAAGAATAAGGCTGTAATAAGTAAAGTAACACCTACAAATTTAACATTTTTTTCAAGTGCATCAAATAATCCTAATTTTGTTACAATTATTCCCATTATTGCTGCTGGGATTGTACCAATTACAATTAACCAACAATATTTATAATTATCATAATATTCTTGTTTTTTAGTAGATAAATACCCAAAAAAACTTTTAAATAATTTTATAATATCTTTTCTAAACAAAATAGCAATCGCAATTAAACTTCCAAAGTTAGTTAATGTTGCAAGTAAACCAAAATCAACATTTAAATTATTTCCGCCTATTAAATTTTCAAATATTAATAAATGTCCGCTAGATGATACAGGAATAGGTTCTGTAAAACCTTGAATTGCACCTAAAATTACATATTTTATTAAATCAATAAAGTTCATACTATCACCTATTTAAGTATACACTACTTTTTAAAATTTATAAATATTATTTTAGATATTTAACATAAAATGAATTAAGGTGGTAATGTGGTTTTAAGATTTACTCTTTTTTTAATTGGTTTTGGATTTATGATAATTGGAAATATTTATATTATAAGTTATTTGAATTTGATTACTATTGGGTATAATTTTTTAGAATATGTTAAATTTATAACTAGCAGATTTGAATGTATGCTAGCATTAATAGGTTTTTTAATTTTAATTTTATCAATATATATTCCTAATGTTAAAAGGAGGAAGAAAAATGAATTATATATATGATATTTTACTTAATTTTAATACAAATTTTTTAGAGTTTTATGAATGGAATTTAAATGATGAAATACTTCATATAAGAAAAATACCTTTATTTAGAGTAAAAAAAACTCAATTATATGATTTTAAAAATTGCACTTTAAAAATAGATCCACTTTTTTTAAAAAATATATATAATAAAACAGAAATATTTAAAGGAAGAAATAAGAAAATAATTAAATATTGCTTTTTAATTGGTAGTATTGATGATGTTATTGCAGTTTATTTAGATGAAAATGGTAAAATGATATACAAAAGTGATTTATTAATTGATGAAAGTGAAGAAGTATTGGAAGTTATTAATGAGGTAGAAGAAACAGATATTAAATATCAAAAATTATCTATTAATAAAGTTGATTTTAGAACTAGAAATGAAAAAGAAAAAATAAATTATATATTAAAAAATATAAATAAGACTACTCCTGATAAATTAAAATATTTATACTATGATTGTTTTGATATAAAAGAAGAAAATATAGATAAGATTAAGGATAAACTTTTAACTAAAATTAATGATGATTTTAATGTAGTAAATAAAGTATATGAATTTTATAAACTTCTATCTTATAAAACAAGATAATTTATGGTATAATTATGTTACTTGGATGTGGTGATATGGAGTATAAAGTTACAATTGATAATTTTGAAGGACCTCTAGATTTACTTCTTCATTTAATTAAAGAATCGAATATTGATATTTGTGATATAAGTATTGTACAAATAACTAATCAATATTTGGATTATATTAATGCAATGGAAAATTTGAATTTAGATATTGCAAGTGGATATATAGTAATGGCAGCAGAACTTATCGAAATCAAATCATCTATATTACTTCCAAAACCTGAAAAATTAGAATCAGATTTTGAAGAAGATCCAAGAGAAAGATTGATTACAAAACTCTTAGATTATAAACAGTATAAAGAGATGACTTCTACTTTTAAAAAGTTAGAAGAATCTCGTAAAAAAATACATACTAAAGAACCAAGTGATTTAAGAAATTATGGAGTTGATTTTGAAACTAAATTATCTGATGATATAACATTAAATGATTTAATGGAAGCATTAAACAAATTTTTAGAAGAATGTTCTAAAAGTAAACCACTTAATACTAAAATAACATCAAAAGAATATAGTGTTTCAAAAAGAAGTAATGAAATAAGGAATATTATTAAAATTAAAAAAAATGTTGAATTTTTAGAACTTTTTGATTTTTTTTCAAAAGAATATTTAGTTGTAACATTTTTATCTATTCTTGATTTAACTAGAAAGCAAGAGATTGATATTAAGCAAAATTCCAATTTTGATAAAATATTTATAAGTGAGAAGGTACATAATGAGTAAGAAAGCTATTTTGGAAAGTTTATTATTTGTAGTAGGTGAAGAAGGACTTTCTTTAGAACAAATAATGAATATATTGGAACTTGATGAAGAAAAATCAAAAGAATTAATTTTAGAGTTAGATAATGATTATGATAATCAAGATAGAGGTTTTAGAATTGATGTTTTAGGTAATAATTTTAAATTAGTTACTAAAAAAGCATGTGATGAATATATAAAAAAATTAGCAGTTATTGAAGATGATGAAGTATTAAGTCAATCAGCACTTGAAACTTTAGCCATTATTGCATATAATTGTCCTATAACTAGAGTAGCTGTTGATGAAATAAGAGGAGTAAATACTTCTTATATTATAAGAAAATTGCTTATGAAAGGTCTTATTGAAGAAAAGGGACGAAGTGATTTGCCAGGGAAACCAATATTATATGGAACAACCGATTATTTTTTAGATTATTTTGGTTTAGCTTCTATTGATGATTTGCCGGAAATTTCTTTTTCTGATGATGAGAATGATGATGAAAGTAATTTATTTGAATCTAGATATAAAGAAAACTAGATTCTTTTTAATTTTTTTATTTAAAATTTATTAAAGTGTGATATAATTAGTTTATAATTATATTTAATGCGAGAGTGGCGGAATGGTAGACGCGATGGTCTCAAACACCATTGGTAGCAATACCGTGTGAGTTCAAGTCTCATCTCTCGCACCAGATTGATATGAAACTCGGACTTTTCGAGTAAAAATAGAGAACTTGCAAAAAGTTCTTTTTTATGTTATGATGTATTTGTCAAAGAAATTTGCATAAAATAAAAAAGGAACATTCAATATTGCAGTGTTGAGTGTTACCCCAATAATTGTGTAGCACCTAATTCAAACTGTTTGAGTTAGGTGCACTTTTAATTTAGAATTACGAAAAGTAATGCTATATGTAAAAGGATGACAACGATCAAAGATAGAATTAAAAAATCTTTCTTATTCACCAAGCATCACCTCCAGTCTATAAAGCTAGAGGTAGCACCCAACTATTAAATGTTCCTAATAAAATTATACCAAACAAGCGTTCTTTGTTCAACGTTTTTGCACTAAATTTATGTCGATTTAGAAAACATACTTGCATATTGACAATATCAATATAAAAAAAAGAGATAAACTATGGAACAAATATATAACAAATTGGTAAGAGATAAAATACCTGAAATAATTAAATCAAATGGGGAGGACCCAATTACTAGAGTTCTAACAGATGAAGAATATAAAGTTGAATTAGAAAAAAAATTAAATGAAGAATATCAAGAAGTTTTAAATGCAACTGGTAAAGATAGAATAGAAGAATTAGCCGATATGTTAGAAATAATAAAATATTTAGCTAGATTAGAAAATGCAACATTAGAAGAAGTTATTGCTATAGCACAAGAAAAAGGGACGAAAAGAGGAACTTTTGAGAATAAAATATTCTTAGAAAAGGTATTGAAAAAGTAATAAATTAAAATTATTAAATTTTGTTATAAAAGTTGTTGCACTCCTTCCTTTAGGGCACCAGTGACGTTTCTATTCGAACTTTTTCAAATATTGATATAAAAATTACCCCTTAGGTTATTTTGATATGTTGTCAAAATACCTAGGGGGTTAATTATTTTGTCAATGACAAAACATTAAATAAAAAAGCTATGCAGCGGAATAAAAAATTCTTGTTGTTGGATTGTCGTAACTTTGTAACTTTTGTTTGAAAAATATACAAGATTATCCTAGAATATAAGGCATATGGCTTTACTTTTAATAGATTAATTATTATAATAAAAATTAACTTTTTGAGAGGAGAAAATTATAATGAAAGATTATTCATTAAATATTTATGATTCTAAAACATTTATATTATCTTATAAAATAGAAAATGGAAAAATCATTGCTAAACTAGCAAGTGGAGAATTATACACTATACCATATTCAAGGGAAAATGAAAATATAATAATATCTAGGATGGAAATGCAAGCTAGAAATGCACAACTAAAGTCACTTAAGACAATGGATATAATTTTGTCTATAACTCAACCATTTGTTTTACCAATCGCTATTATGAATTTTTTAAATCATGGTGGTTGGTTTTATGGTATAATACTTGCTATTCTTGTTGAAGGAGCAATTTATTATCCAACAAAAATAATAATAAATGCAATAAAAAAACGGGATATTGAAAAGTTAAATTATTTTTTAAATCATAAAGAAGAATTAAATGAAGGTATTGAAAAAATTGAAAACATGAAATTGAGCGTTAGTAAAAAGGCTATTAAACAAATAGAATTACAAAAGAGTGAAAATAAGGAACCATTTAATATAAATAATATTGATAACTATTCATTAAGCGATTTAAAAACATTAAAAAAGAATATTGAAAGAATTTTTTCATTTGGATTTAAGGAAGAAGAAACTATATTAGAAGATACAGACAAAGAAAAAGGTAAAATGTTAAAAAGAACATTAGGTGACAAAAGAAAATAATTTTATAAAAGTAGCAAAATTTTTGCTGCTTTTTATATTTTTGGTAAAATGTTATTAGAAATTGATATAAAATTATAAATTTCTAATTTGTGAGAAAAGTTGTAGATTACTACGTTATTTGCACCATTATGATATGAAATGGCTCAAAAAGTTAGAAAAAGAATTTATAATGAAAATATATTTTTTAACTTGGGAGGAACTTTTTTATGATAAGAACCCTAGAAGGAAAACTTCAAATGTATAAAGAACATATGAAAGAAGTTTTGCAGATTCAAAACAATAGATATGTTATATATAAAGGGATTTTGAAAAATCAACATAATACATGACTGATTTGTGCTGTACAAAATATTAAAAATATAGTAATAAAAAATGATAATGTACGAAAGAAGCAAATACATTATCATTAATAGAAAACATCTTTACCAAAATAAATCAAAGCTTTATAAATTTTAACAAAAAAAATCTAGGAATTTTTCTACATTCTGAATTAAAATATTAAATTTTAATGTTACAATAATTAGTGAGATAAATAGTAATTTATATGAATAAGATTATCAAGTAAATTGATATAAAAATCTAAATGCAACTAAAAGTTGATAGTTTAAAATTAATTTCACATATATAATGTATTTTGAAAAGGAGGTACTCTAAATGAAATTTGGAGATAATTTAAAAAAAATAAGAATTTTGAAAAAACTATCACAGGAAGATTTAGCCGAAAAAGTACATGTATCTAGGCAATCTGTAAGTAAATGGGAAACAGGGGATGCTTATCCAACAATGAATAATTTATTAGAATTATGTAAAATTTTTCATTGTAAAATCAATGATTTAGTAAATGATAGTATCATCGATATTGATTCACTTGGAGATGAGGTTAAAATTAAAGTTGTAAGCTTAAAAAAAGAAGAACAAAAGAAAATGAAGGTTTTAAGTAAAATCATTTCTGTAACATCTAAAATAGGAAGAATTTTCTGTTATATTGCTATTCCTTTTATTTGTTTAGTTTTAATCGCTTTACCTTATTTAATTGATAAAGTTGTTATAAAAGATAATAATTTAACTTTAAATCTACCAAATCATAATATCAGTTTTTTAGAAGAAAAAGATAAAGTGGTCTTAAAAGTTGGAGGGTTTGTTTTAGCAGATGCTGATAAAGAATTTTTAAATACTAAAGTAATATCTATATTTGAAAATAATAGTAAAGCGAAAATAATTGGTTATGTTGAAACAGGTTTTGCCAGTCTTTTAGTAATAATTATTTTGACATCTATAATATTTAAGCATTTAGAAACTTTATTTGATAATATTAATAAAGGAGAAACACCATTTACTTTAGAAAATGTTAGTTTAATAAAGAAGATTGCTTGGAAAATGATTATAATTATTTTAATGAGTAATATTGGTGGAGGTATGTTTGAATTGCTATTAAATTCTGATTTAAATGTAGAATTTGAAACTTATGATTTAGTAGAAATATTATTCTTATTTAGTTTATCGTATATATTTGAATATGGAAGATTGTTAGGACTTGAAGCAAAGGGTCAAATGTATGGTGATAACAATGAATAAAAAAGAATTTTTAAATGAACTTTGTAAACAAACTGATTTAAATGAAAGTAAAGCTATATCAGTTAATGATATATTAGAAAAAAACTTTTTTATAAGTAAAAAGAATAAAGATAAAATAATAAGTGAATTAGTAATTAAATTAAATATAAGTTTAGATAAAGCAACAGAAATATATAATATTTGTAAAAAGATTGTTAGTAATGAAATAATGAATAAATTAAAACAACCTTTTAAAAATCAAGACTAGTAATAAAAATTACAATTTGTATGGTGAAAAATTAGTTTATAAAAAATAATATCAAGTTAATTTTTGATATTATTTTTATTTTTATATTCACTTTTTAATATATACTCTATTTCTTCTGGTGATTCTTTACATCCATTATCAAGCCATTTTTTGATAATTGCATTAAGCCCTGCTTTAAAAAACTCCATGTGATAATCTATGTATTTATCATCATATAATCTTTTCGATAAATGATAATCATAATCTTTAATAATAAAATTTTGATCCATTTTTAACTTAAAATAAGTTTTATAAAATATTTGATTATCTTTTATATGCCTGAATAGTTTTAAAAAATTGTTTGAATTATGATTTGTTTCTCTTTCTTCTTGATATAAGGACAAAACATCTTGCTCTAATTCTTGTCCTATGTGATTGGCTAAATCGTAAATATCAAGATAATTAATATAAAAAGTAGAACGATTTATTTTAGCAAGTTTACAAATGTCAGTAACAGATATTTCAGTTATTTCTTTTGTTTGTAATAAGGTTATAAACACTTTACTTATTTTATCTCTTGTTTCTTTTCTTCTTTTATTATTTGGTGTATTCATATATTTACTCCTTTTAATTGGACGAATTTATATAAATTGTTGATTGTATTTCCTTTCCAAAAAGATTATACTAAAATTATAAAAAAAAGACAAGTGTCTATTTATTGAAAGGAAGTGATTATATGTCTAAAATCATAGATGCTAATAAGAAAATTGAAGATGCTGCCCTTAGGGGTTACAAAAAAATTGAAGACACCGTTGTTGGAGGATATAAGAAAGTTGAAGATAAATTTGTTGATACTTTCTTAAAAAAAGATGGTGAAACAATAGAAGAAGCAAAAGCAAGATTACAAAAAGAACAAAAAATGCGACAACAAGAACAACATAAATATTCTAAAACAACCGAAGAAATACAAGATGAAATAAAATAAAAATTAAATAAATAAAGTTATATGGAGGTATGAAAATGAAAAAAGAAACTTTATTAGAAATTATTTTAGGAACTATTGGTGGTTTAGTATTTGCAATAGGTTTGACGATGTGTTTAATACCAGAGTGGGATTTATTTGCATCAGGTGTTGTAGTAACAGTTTTAGGATTTATTATTCTACTTTGTATTATTCCTGTATATCGCAAAAATCATCCTAAAAAGGAACATACACTAATAAATTGGGGCATTGTATTTACTTGGTTTGTAGGAATAGTTGGTGCTTTAGTAATGGGATTTGGTATGAGTAAGGTTATGGTTGGAAATCCATCAAAAACTAATTTACTAATTGGTATCGTAACAGGTATTGTTGGTTTACTTATTTGTGTATTTAACTACCCAATATATTCTTATTTAAAAAGTAACAAAGATTAGTTATTTATTTGGAAGAATATTCTTCCTTTTTGTTTTAATGATATAATTATATATAGTTAGAGGTGCGTTATGAAAAAGATATTAAATAAATTATTTTTTCCTAATAAAATAATTGGATTTATTCTATTTAATTTTGCTTTTGGATTGCTTATTTATGTTTTTAGTTGTCATTTAGAATATACACCTCTGCTTATGTAAGTTATCTTTTATCTACCTATGCTTTAATTATATTTTGTATTTGGTTTTATAAAATATGTGAATTTAGTAATCATGCTATAAAGAAATCTAAACCTTATGAGTTGTATAAAGAACACGAAATTTTAATAACAAAATTTAGTCTAGCATTTGCTACTTTACTTCATTTTGTGTATGGCATTTTTAAATTAGGCACAGGTATTTATTATATGTCGTGGTGGTTTATTACTTTTGCAATTTATTATTTAATACTATGCTTAATGAAATTATCTATTGTGAAAGACATTAAAAATGAAGTTGGTAAAAATTTAAAAGAAGAGTATAAAAAACTAAAATTAACAGGTATCATACTTTTATTTTTAAATTTAATATTATCAGGAATGATTGTTTTAATCGTTAAACAAAATCAAGAAATAACTTATGCGGGATTTATAATTTACATAGTTGCTATGTATGATTTTTATTTAATAATAAGCGCTGTAATAAATGTAATCAAATATAGAAAAAATCATAGTCCACTTTTAGCGTCAAGTAAATGTATCAACTTAACGGTTGCTATGATTTCCATGATTTCTTTGGAAGTTGCTATGGTATCTCAATTTGGAACAAATGATAGTGAATTTAAAATTATAACGACTAGCATAATGGGATTTGTTGTGTGTTTAATAAATACAACTATGTCTATATATATATGATAATAAAATCTAATAAAAAATTAAAAAATATATGATATAATTACAATTTGTATGAGTAAACTCTGTATGAGATTTACTTTTTTCATGATATAATAATTAAGGTAAGTAGATATTTTTTAAAAGGAGATTTTTATGATAAAAAGGATACTAAAATCTGTTCGTGAATATAAATTAGTAAGTATTTTAACAGTTGTTTTTATTTCATTAGAAGTGATATTAGATGTTTTAATTCCAATTTTAATGACTAAAATTATTGATGATGGAATTAATCAAAAAAATCTTAATGTTGTATTTTTAATTGGTGGAATTTTAGTTTTAGTTACGCTTTTTTCTTTACTATTTGGATGGTTTTCTGGAAAATTTGCTGCCATTTCCTCTTCTGGATTTGCAAAAAACTTAAGACATGATATGTACTATAAAATACAAGAATATTCTTTTGAAAATATTGAAAAATTTTCTTCTTCTAGTTTGGTTACTCGCCTTACTACAGATGTAAATAATGTACAAATGACTTATCAAATGTTAATTCGAATTGCAATTCGTGCTCCAATGATGTTTTTATTTTCTTTACTTATGGTATTTGCCATTCATGCAAAATTAGCTCTTATATTTTTAATTGTTGCACCTATTTTGGGATTTTTATTATTTTATATTGCAAATAAAGCACATCCATTATTTGAGAGTGTTTTTCATACTTATGATGATTTAAATAATAGAGTACAAGAAAATGTAAGAGGAATTCGTGTTGTAAAATCTTATGTACAAGAAGATACAGAAATTTCAAAGTTTAAAGGAATTTCTAATAAAATTTATCAATATTTTATGAAAGCAGAAAAGTTAGTAGCACTCAATACTCCTATCATGCGTTTATGTATTTATTCTTCTATTATTCTTATTTCTTATTTAGGTTCTAGATTTGTTGTAGAAGGCGCACTTAGTACTGGGGAATTAACTGGAGTTATTACTTATGCAGCACAAATTTTAAATAGCTTAATGATGTTATCTATGGTTTATGTAACATGTATTATTTCAATTCCATCTATGAAACGTATCATGGAAGTATTAAAGGAAAATCCAACAATTCAAAATATAAAAAAGCCTATTAAAGAAGTAGAAAATGGTGAAATAGAGTTTAATCGTATGAGTTTTTCTTATGTAAAAGATAAACCTGTATTAAAAGATATTAATTTAACGATTAAGTCTGGAGAAATGATTGGTATCATTGGTGGAATTGGATCTAGTAAAAGTACATTAGTTAATTTAATTCCAAGGCTTTATGATGTAACTTCTGGAAGTATTAAAGTGGCAGGAAAAGATGTTCGAGATTATGATATCAATGTTCTTCGTGATTCCGTTGCAGTTGTTCTTCAAAAAAATGTATTATTTAGTGGAACGATAAAAGAAAACTTACAATGGGGAAAAAAGGATGCAACATTAGAAGAGATAAAACAGGTGTGTGAAATTTCTTGTTGTAATGAATTTATTTCAAAATTAAAAGATGGGTATGATACTTATATTGATCAAGGTGGAACCAATGTTAGCGGTGGTCAAAAGCAAAGACTATGTATTGCAAGGGCATTATTGAAAAGTCCAAAAATTATTATTTTGGATGATTCAACAAGTGCAGTAGATACAAAAACAGATGCAATGATTCGTAAATCATTTCGTGAATATATTCCAGAGGTAACAAAAATAATTATTGCCCAAAGAATTTCTAGTGTAGAAGATTGTGATCGTGTTATTGTTTTAGATAATGGAGAAATTTCAGATTTTGATACTCCAAAAAACTTATTAAAGCATAACAAAATTTATCAAGAAGTTTATTACTCTCAAGTAAAAGGAAGTGATTCTGATGAATAAAAAAGGCAAAAAACACACTCTTTTACGTTTATTAAAATATATTACTGCAAGATTTAAAAAACAATTAGTAATTATTATTTTAGCGATTATTATTAGTTCTATTTGTCATGTATATGGTCAATTATTTTTACAAACATTAATTGATGACTATATTACTCCATTAATTGGAGAAGAAAATCATATCTATACTTCCTTATTTCAAGCAATTGGGTTTATGGCGTTTGTTTATGCCATTGGTATTTTTACAACATGGTTATATTCAAGATTGACAGTAAATGTAAGTCAAGGTGTATTAAAACAAATTCGTGATGATATGTTTGAACACATGGAAACATTACCAATTCGTTATTTTGATGATAATAACCATGGTGATATTATGAGTTATTATATTAATGATACAGATGCTTTAAGAGAAATGATTTCTCAAAGCATTCCAAACTGTGTATCTAATGGAGTATTAATCTTAGCTGCTTTTATTTCTATGTTAATATTAAATGTAGATTTAACTATGATGATTGTTTTTGGTGTTAGTATTATGCTAGTTGTAGCAAGATATATTGGTAAAAAATCAGCAACCTACTTCATTGCAAGACAAAAGACAGTAGCAAAAGTAAATGCTTATATAGAGGAAATGATAGATGGTCAAAAAGTAATTCAAGTATTTACTCATGAAGAAGAATCAAAGAAAAAATTTGACGAATTAAATGAAGAATTATATGAAAATACAAAAAATGCTAATATATATGCTAATATCATTATGCCAATCATGGGTAATATAGGATATTTAGTGTATGTAGCAATTGCTATTTTAGGTGGATTTCTTGCGGTCAAAACAACAACATTATCTGTTGGAGCAATTGCATCTTTTCTACTATTAACAAGAGGATTTACAATGCATATTAATCAATTATCACAGCAATATAATTCGATTGCTTTAGCATTGGCAGGTGCTAATAGAATTTTTGAATTAATTGATGAAGAAAGTGAAAAAAATGATGGAAAAATCACTTTAGTAAATGCTTTACGTAAAGAAGATGGAACATTAAAAGAATCAGATACTTATACTGGTATTTGGGCATGGAAAAATCCAAAAAGTAATGAATTAGTAGAATTAAAAGGAGATATTCAATTTGATTCAGTTGATTTTTCTTATGTAAAAGGTAAAAAAGTATTAGATGATATTAGTTTATATGCAAAACCTGGTCAAAAAATTGCTTTTGTTGGGGCAACTGGAGCAGGAAAAACAACCATTGCTAATTTAATTAATCGATTCTATGATATTGAAGAAGGTACCATTCTTTACGATGGCATTAATATTAAAGATATCAACAAGAATGATTTAAGAAAATCACTTGGTATGGTGTTACAAGATGTTAATTTATTTACTGGAACCATTATGGAAAATTTACGATACGGAAGAGCAAATGCTAGTGATGAAGAATGTATTGAAGCAGCAAAACTTGCAAATGCAGATAAATTTATTGAAAAATTACCAAACGGTTATAATACAATCATTACAGATAATGGAGATAATTTATCTCAAGGGCAACGTCAATTACTATCAATAGCAAGATGTGCAGTAAGTAATCCACCTGTTATGATTTTAGATGAAGCAACTTCTAGTATCGATACACGTACGGAAAAAGATGTTCAAGATGGAATGGATAAATTAATGGAAGGACGAACTGTATTTGTCATTGCTCATCGTTTATCAACTATTCGTAATGCTCAAGCAATTATGGTATTAGAAAATGGAAGAATCATTGAACGTGGAAATCACGAAGATTTGATAAAAGAAAAAGGAAAATATTATGAGTTATATACTGGTGCTTTTGAACTTGAATAAATAACTCAAACTTTTTCTAATTATATAATTTATAAATCAAGAAAAAAAGGAAGAAAACTTTATTGTTCTCTTTGATTAAAAAAAGTTGTTTAGTCATATTGCAGTAGAAATATCATGTGAAGAACCGGAGAATGTTTAGTTAGAATATGTAATTAATGAATAATATAATAAATCAGATATTTATAAAATAGTACAAATTACAAGTATACTTTAAGATGTAAATAATTTAATATTTATATCTTATTTTTTTATGTTAAATTATTTA
>CANQID010000017.1 GCA_947623925.1 uncultured Bacilli bacterium | reverse complement strand
ACAAAATAATTGTATAAATAAAATAATCAATTGTCTACATACCCTCTCTAGTTGTCTACTTTAAGTTTACCAGCACAAACATAAAATCTGTAAAGCAATTAATACCTAATATTGACAAATATTAGGGGGGGGGGTATAATATAATTATGATAAATAAGGAGTGAATTAAAATGAATGAAGAAAATAATGGGATAAACAATAGTGGAAATACAGTAAAAGTAGTATTAATAACACTACTAGTTGTAGTATTAATAGGTTTAATAGGATTTATAGTATATGATAAAGTTATTAAAAAAGATGCGACTCCAAAGGCAAACAATTCTATAGTAGGTGTTTATAAGTCAAATGAAATAGAACAAGAATATCCTATATCAACTGATGTTAGCAGTTCTGAAAATGTAACTTATGGGACAATGCTAGTTAATGATTATATTGCATTTTATGATGATAATACTTTTATGTTTGAAGATAATTCTACTTCATATTCTTATGGATATGTCTATAAAGGTAATTATTCGTTAGATAATGATAATGTTAATTTATATAATTTTAGTGTAGTATCAGGTGATACATTAGGCGAGGATATTAGTATATTAAATGTTAATACTAGTATGAAAGATTTAAAAAATTTAAAAATTAATATGAGTTATAAAAATAGTGAACTTGCAATAAATACATATTTGTTTTCAAAAATATCAAATGATCCAAGTAGTTATACTATGTTACAAAATTAACATTATAATTATAAATATTTAGAAATAAGGAGTGAATTAAAATGAATGAAGAAAATAACAATCTAAATAATGGGACAAACAATAGTGGATATACAGTAAAGGTAGTATTAATAACACTATTAGTTGTGTTATTAATAGGTTTGATAGGCTTTATAGTATATGATAAAGTAATTAAAAAAGATGATGTAAATAATAAGACAAATACTGAAGAGAATACTAATCAAACAAATAATGATAAAGAAAATAATAATATTAATTTTTCTGATTTAGATTTATTGAAAGCTAATAATGGTATAGTGGACGATACAAGGGTTTCACAATCATATTATTATTTAATTTCAAATAATGAAAAAATTATATTAAAAGATTTACTTTTCCCATATAATTATATAAATACATCAAGAGGATTTGTAGATCCTATTGAAAATTTTGATGTTTTAAAGATGTCTAGAGATAAAAAGATGGAATATGTATTAAAATTACTTTATGATGGTGGTGCAGCAGAAGTTGATGAAGCTTGTTACATGGGTGAAGATATAGATAAATGTTATAAAGATTCAAATGGAGAGGTATATAGTGTATATGTAAATGCTGATACTGTAAGTGAGATGTATAAAAAATTGTATGGAACAATTGATGATTATAAAAATGGAACTATAAATTCAGATTATCCATCTATTCCTTCTAAATATGATGAAAAAACTAATAAATATTGGGGACTTGGCAGTGATGGTGATACAGGATTTTCAAGAGGAACTATAATAAAAAAAGTTGAAAAATTAAATGATGAAATAGATGTTTATGTAGACGTATTCTATATTTTAAATTCATCTGAATATGATGGTATATATGCTGGAGAAAACGATGATAATAATTTTATTAATAACGAATTTGATACTGATTTTAGTAAATCATTATGGAAAGGTTCTTCAGAAAATTTACAAAAAGCTGTAGTTGATTTAGCAAAACAAAATAAATTACAAACATATAAATTTACATTTAAAAAACAAAGTGATGGAAAATATTATGTATATAGTGGAGAATGGCAATAGTCATTCTTTTTTTTTGCTAAGTAATTTGACATTGAAATTGTAAAACAATTAATACCTAATATTGACAAATATTAGTGGGTATAATACAATTATAATGAATAAGGAGTGAATTAAAATGAATGAAGAAAATAACAATTTAAATAATGGAACAAGCAAGAGCGGGTATACAGTAAAGGTAGTATTAATAACACTATTAGTTGTGTTATTAATAGGTTTGATAGGCTTTATAGTATATGATAAAGTAATTAAAAAAGATGATGTAAATAACCAACCAAATACGAGTGAAAACAATAATCAAAGTGAAAATAATAATGAAAATAAAGAGTCAAATAGTGTACCATCATTGACATTAACAGATAAGGAAATTTATAATGTAAATAATAGCATTTCTTCTGACGATAAAGGCACAGTAATGTTACCTTATATTATTTCAGATTCAGAGAAGGCTTTGTTACAAGATTTAACATTTTCGTCTAATAATATAAATAATAAAATTGGTTGGTGGAATATAATTTCAAATAAATTAGAAAACTTTAATATTGAAAAAATGAATAGAAACGATAAAATGGCTATAGTAGCTTATTTATCAAATTACTCATTTAATGACAGTGATAATACAACTTTTATATCAGAAGATTCTATGAAAAAACTATACGAAAAAGTATTTGGAACACAAGATTCATATCAAAATGTAAATAGTATAAAATTTAAAGATAGTCCATGTGGAATACCTTCTGATTATAGTTCAAAAGATAAAGGATATTATGGTACTACTGGATGTGGTGGAGAGGTTGCAGGTGATACTAATTTTTATACTGTAATTTCAAAAGTAGAAAAAACAAATGATGAAATAAATGTATATCTTCAAGCAGCACATTCTTTCCAATATATGGATGAGGGTAACGTTGCATTATTCCCTTATAATTATGAAGGTGATGAAATAAACTTTGATGAAAATGGAGATGGTACATTAGATACAACAAACGCAATCTGGTCAGGTTCTAAAAATAAAGTTGATTCTACAGTAGTTGATTTAGCGAAACAAAATAAATTACAAACATATAAATTTACATTTAAAAAACAAAGTGATGGAAAATATTATGTATATAGTGGAGAATGGCAATAGCCATTCTTTTTTGTAAATATTTATACTTTTATTTACTAGATAAATATTGTATAATACAAATAAGGTGAGTGATACTTATGTTTATTGATGAAGTTATAGTAGATTTACAAGCTGGTAATGGCGGAGATGGATGCATGGCTTTTAGAAGAGAAAAATTTATAGAAATGGGTGGACCTTTTGGAGGAAATGGTGGAAAAGGTGCAGATATCATTTTTAAAGTAGATGAAGGTTTAAATACATTACTTGATTTAAGATATAAAAAATTAATACGTGGTGATAAAGGAGAAAATGGTCTTGGTAAAGGAATGCATGGTGCATCAGCCTCTAATATAATAATAAAAGTGCCACAAGGAACGGTTATAACAGATTTAGATACAGGATTAATCATTGCAGATTTAACAAAAAATAACGAAGAAGCAGTAATTGCAAAAGGAGGTCGTGGCGGAAGAGGTAATATAGCGTTTGCTACAAAATCAAATCCTGCTCCAAATTTTGCAGAAAAAGGTGAACCTGGAGAAATAAAAAGGGTAAAAGTCGAATTAAAACTTCTTGCAGATGTAGGATTAGTAGGTATGCCAAGTGTTGGGAAATCTACATTTATATCTAAAATATCTGCTGCTAAACCTAAAATAGCAGATTATCATTTTACAACATTAAAACCTAACTTAGGTGTAGTAAAAGCAAGTAATAATCGTTCGTTTGTAGTAGCAGATTTGCCAGGATTAATAGAAGGGGCTTCAAAGGGTGAAGGACTTGGAGATCAGTTTTTAAAGCATATTGAAAGAACACGCGTAATTGCTCATATAATAGACATGAGTGGCTTAGAAGGAAGAAATCCATATGAAGATTATGTTACTATAAATAATGAATTAAAAAATTATAGTGAAAAAATAATTTTAAAACCTCAAATTGTAATAGCTAATAAAATGGATATGCCAAATGCTTCAAAAAATTTAGAACAATTTAAGAAAAAAACAGATGTAGAAGTTTTTGAAATGTCGGCTATAAATGGTAATGGAATAGATAAAATAATAAACAAATTAGCAGATATGTTAGACACTATAAAAAAAGAACCTTTATATGAGGAAGAAAAGTTTGAAAGTCATGTTTTATATAAATTTAAAGAAGAACAGCCTTTTACGATAGTTCGTGATAATAAAGTATGGGTAATAAAAGGAGAACAAGTAGAGAAATTGCTTAAAATGACTAAGTTTTCAACAGATGAATCAGTTCTTAGATTTTCAAATAAGTTGAGAAAAATGGGTGTTGATGATAAATTAAAAGAACTAGGTGTACAAGAAGGAGATACAATAAGAATATTAGACTTTGAGTTTGAATTTAAAATGTAAAATTTTTAAAAGTAATATGAAATAATCATATTATTTTTTTTACTTTTATTTTTAACAATTTATTATAGAATATTTGATTCATTTTTTTGATTAGTTTTTGGTTGATAAAAATATTTATTTATGCTATACTTTTAAAAAGAAAGTAGGTATTGTTATGTATATTTTTGCTTTAGTAATTTGTGCAGTTTTAATAGTAGGATTATTAGTAGTAATTTTTTTAATGAAAAATAAATTAAAAAAACTTAGTTCACATAAAAATGAAAATCTAGATGAAACAAAAAATCGTTTTTTGTCAAATATAAGTCATGAAATAAGAACATCTTTGAATAACATAGTAGGATTTAGTGAATGTATAAAGTTAGAAAATGATATAGATAATTGCAAAGTTGCTGCTGATGATATTATAGTAGCAAGTCAAAGTTTACTTGAGACAATGAATAAAATACTATATATTTCTAAAATAAAAGCTAATAAGCTTGAAATAGTTGAATCTGAATATAAGCCAGTTGAAGTTTTTGAAAAAATAGTTAAAAGATTAAATCCTACAATTGATAGAAAAAATGTAGAATTAAAAATGGATTTTGATCAAGACATTCCATATGTTTTACTTGGAGATATTATAAAATTAAAACAAATAATTATAAACTTACTTACAAATGCAATCAAATATACTGAAAGTGGAGAAATTATATTTAAAGTAAGATGTTCAAATGAAAAAGATATATGTGATTTAACAATTTCAGTAGAAGATACAGGAATTGGTATAAAAGAAGAACAAATAGATAAATTGTTTAACAAATTTGAAAGATTAGAAGAAGATAAAAATGTATTATCACAAGGAACGGGTTTAGGACTTGCAATTTCAAAAAGTTTAGTTGAAATGATGGGTGGAAAAATATCAGTTGAAAGTAAATATGGACAATATTCTAAATTTACTATAAATTTGAAACAACAAATAAAAATAAAAAGTGTTCCTTTAATAACTGAAATAACAAAGTTAGAAGAAAGCATAAAACCAAAGGTATATGATTATTCTTCAAAAAGAATACTTATAGTTGATGATAATAAAGTAAACCTAAAAGTTATTACTCGTTTATTAAAATCGCTTAAAATAGAAACTGTAAATGTAGAAAGCGGTTTTAAATGTTTAGATGAAATTAAAAATGGAGAAAAATATGATTTGATTTTAATGGATGATATGATGCCAAAAATAAGTGGAGTAGAAACATTAAAAAAATTAAACGAAATAGAAGATTTTAATGTTCCAGTAATTGTATTAACTGCTAATGTATCATCTGGAACTAAAGAAAAATATATTAAAGCAGGTTTTAAAGATTATTTATCAAAACCAATCGATAAATTTGAATTAAATAGAATACTTGAAACATATTTAACAGATAAAATTGAAAGTATGGAAGATACTGTACTATTCTCACCAAGTACAAAAATAAAATCAGTTTCCGAAGATATATTAAGTGAAATTGACAATGATGAAAAAATAAAAGAAAAATCTGAAAGTCATTCTGAATTTGATGAAGAAGAAAGTAACTTAGATAAGTTAAATGAAGATAGCAAGTTAAATAAGCTTGATGAAGATGATATTAAAAACCAAACAGAAGAAACAATTGAAGAAGAAATACTTGAAGAAGAAAAAGAAATAGAAGATATTGTAGAAGAAGATGAAGAAAAGACAAATTATAAAAATAAACAATATCTTATAGATAATGGTGTTAATATAGAATTGTCAGAAAGTTTATTGAACCAAATGAGTACATTTGATAATGCATTAGAAGATTTTATGGAAGATGCTTCAAAAAAATTAAAAGTAATTAAAATATGTAAAGAAAAATCTGATTTTAAAAGTTGTTATGGTTTAATTAGAACACTTAAAACAGATGTTAGATATTTAGGATTTGAAAAATTATATGCATTGCTTTATAATTTTGAGAAAAGATTAAAATTAGAAGATACTGATTTTCTAAATAATAATATTGACGAGGTAATAGACGAATTTGAAAGATTAATAAATATCTCAAAAGAATACTTAGGAAAAAATGAAGTAGTAAAAAATGTATAAAAATTAAAATATTGTTAAATATAATAATGTGAATATCAATTATTCACACTATAAACTCCACATAATGTGGAGTTTATTTTAATATTTAATATTTGTTTTATAGAAAAAAACATTATATGTTTTTTTTGCTATAATTTGACAAAAATTGTTAATTATAATAGAATGTATGTGTACAAAATACGGTAAGGTGAGTTAAATGTTTGAAGATTTTAGAGAAATACCAAAAGATAAACCAAAACAAAAAGATGAATTTGATGAATTGATAGAAGAAATAAAAAGAGAAGAAAAATTTGGTATTATAAAAAACACTTTAAAAGAAGAACAACATGAAAATATTGATAATGAAAATCTAAATTATGTGGAAATAGATTTAAATTTATTTACATTAGAAAAAGGTGTAATAAAAGTAATGCTTATAAAAAAACAGGATGATCCATATAAAGGACATTGGGTTTTACCTAGTGCTACTGTAAAAAAAGATGATGATATTAAAAAAGTTTTAGAAAATATAATTTACTTTGATTTAAAGTTGGATAGTATATATATAAAACAATCTTGTTTTTTGAATAAGGTAAGTACAAAGACTCATGAAAATACAGTAGTTCTTTCATATTTGGGAGTTATAGATATAAAACAGTTTAATGAAATGATCAATAAAGATATAGAGTATTCATGGTTTCCTATAAATAATTTACCAAAAATAGGATATCAATATGATAAAGTAGTAAATGAAACAAAGTTATTTCTTAAAGATATTTTAATAAAATTAGAAAGTGCAAAATATATATTACCATCTTCATTTTCAATATCAGAACTTCAAAATATGTATGAACAGTTATTAAATCAAAAATTTGATAGAAGAAACTTTAGAAAAAAATTTATTAGGGCAGGTATAGTAGAAGAAACTGGTAATATAAATGAAAACACAAATGGTAGACCAGCAATGCTTTATAAATTTAATGACAAAATAGAAAATATTAACTTATTTTAAAAGAAAAAAATATTCAAAAATTTGTATTGACAAACATATACTAAAATGGTATATTACTAATGTATTTAATTTTGGATTTACGCTTGTAAATCTTTAATTAAACATTAAAATGATACACCTGGGTATGTGTAAAGAAAGGAGGATAATATGCCAACTATTAATCAATTAGTTAGAAAAAACAGAAAAGATAAAGTTAGAAAGAGTAAATCACCTGTTTTAGGAATTGGATATAACAGTAAAGAGAAAAAAAGAACAAACTTAAATTCTCCACAAAAACGTGGTGTTTGTACTCGTGTAGGAACAATGGCACCAAAGAAACCAAACTCAGCACTTCGTAAATATGCACGTGTTAGATTATCTAATGGAATGGAAGTAACCGCTTATATTCCAGGAGAAGGACATAATTTACAAGAGCATAGTGTTGTAATGATTCGTGGAGGACGTGTTAAAGACTTAATCGGTGTTCGTTATCATATAATTCGTGGAACATTAGATACTGCTGGAATTGAAAAACGTCGTCAAGGTCGTTCTAAATACGGTACTAAAAAACCAAAACAAAAATAATTAATAATTAATTAAAATTTTAGTGAGAGGAGGATTAATATGCGTAAAAGACGTGCAACTAAAAGAGATGTTTTAGCAGATCCTATTTACAATTCAAAATTAGTAACTAAATTAATCAATAATATGATGATTGATGGTAAAAAAGGAAAAGCTCAAACTATTTTATATAATGCATTTGACATTGTAAAAGAAAAGACAGGAAAAGAACCAATGGAAGTTTTCGAACAAGCAATGGAAAATGTAAAACCAGCTTTAGAGGTTAAATCTCGTCGTGTTGGTGGTGCAAACTATCAAGTTCCAATTGAAGTACGTGCAGATAGAAGTCAAGCATTAGGACTTCGTTGGATTATTCAATATGCTCGTTTAAGAGGAGGTCATTCAATGGCTGAAAACTTAGCTAATGAACTTATTGATGCATCAGAGGGTACTGGTGGTTCTGTTAAAAAACGTGAAGATACACATCGTATGGCAGAAGCTAATAAAGCATTTGCACATTATCGTTGGTAATTTAAGAAAGGAATTTATTTATGGCTCGTGAATATAGTATAGAAAATACACGTAACTTTGGAATTATGGCGCATATAGATGCAGGAAAAACAACTTGTACTGAGCGTATATTATTCCATACACATAAAATCCATAAAATTGGTGAAACTCATGATGGTGCTTCACAAATGGACTGGATGGAACAAGAACAAGAACGTGGAATCACTATTACTTCAGCTGCTACAACAGCCTTTTGGAAAGGACATAGGTTAAATATAATTGATACACCTGGGCACGTAGACTTTACTGTTGAAGTTTCAAGGTCACTTCGTGTATTAGATGGTGCAGTAGCGCTTCTAGATACTCAAGCAGGTGTTGAACCACAAACAGAAACTGTATGGCGCCAAGCAGATGAATTTAAAGTACCACGTATGATTTTCTGTAACAAAATGGATAAAATGGGAGCAGATTTTGAATATTGCCTAAAAACAATTAAAGATCGTTTAGGTGTAAATTATGCTCCAATTGAATGGCCAATAGGTGCAGAAGAAGAATTTAAAACAATCGTAGACTTAATTAATATGAAAGCTTACGAGTATGATAGAAAACAAGAAGAAAATGCTAAAGAAATAGAAATACCTGAAGAATATAAAGATTTCATGTTAGAAAAACGTAATGAATTAATAGAAGCAGTTGCAGAATTTGATGATGAATTAATGAATAAATATCTTGAAGGTGAGGATATTTCAGTTGATTTATTAAAACGTGCAATACGTAAGGGAACACTTGATGTAAAATTTTTCCCAGTTTTATGTGGAACTGCTTTAGGAAATACAGGAATAAAATTATTACTAGATGCAGTTGTAGATTTCTTACCTGCTCCAAATGATGTTCCTGCAATAAAAGGTGTTGATTTAAATGGGGAACCTGTTGAAAGACATGCTTCTGATTCTGAACCTTTCAGTGCATTAGCATTTAAAGTAATGACAGATCCATTTGTAGGTAAATTAACATTCTTCCGTGTTTATTCTGGACATGTTACAGGTGGTTCTTATGTATTAAATGCAACTAGAAATGTAAAAGAAAGACTAGGACGTATACTTTTAATGCATGCAAATAATCGTACTGAAATTTCAGAAGTATATACAGGAGATATTGCTGCAGCAGTAGGATTTAAGTCTACTACTACAGGTGATACTTTATGTGATGAGAAAAATGCATGTATTTTGGAATCTATGGAATTCCCTGATCCTGTTATTGAACTTACTGTAGAACCAAAATCAAAAGCAGATCAAGATAAAATGGCTATAGCATTACAAAAATTAGCAGAAGAAGATCCAACATTTAGAGCTTCAACAAATCATGAAACAGGTCAAACTATTATAGCTGGAATGGGAGAACTTCATCTTGATATAATTGTTGATCGTATGAAAAGAGAATTTGGTGTAGAGGCTAATATTGGACAACCACAAGTTTCATATCGTGAGACTATAACTCAAACAGGTGAGTGTGAAGGTAAATATATAAAACAATCTGGTGGACGTGGACAATATGGACATGTATGGGTTAGGTTTGAACCAAATCCAGATAAGGGTTATGAATTTGTTGATGCAATAGTAGGTGGTGTTGTTCCTCGTGAATATATACCTGTAACTGATAAAGGGCTTCAAGAAGCTATGCAAGCAGGAATTTTGGCAGGATTCCCAATGGTAGATGTTAAGGCAACATTATTTGATGGTTCATATCATGATGTCGATTCATCTGAAATGGCATTTAAGATTGCTGCTTCAATGGCTTTAAAGGAAGCAAAAAATAAATGTAAACCAATTTTATTAGAACCTATTATGAAAGTACAAGTAGTAGTTCCAGATGA
This sequence comes from uncultured Bacilli bacterium, assembly GCA_947623925.1. Classification (GTDB taxonomy): domain Bacteria; phylum Bacillota_I; class Bacilli_A; order RF39; family UBA660; genus UMGS872. The sequence goes on along the minus strand of CANQID010000017.1, from coordinate 11,373 downwards.
ATATCTTGGAAATGTAATGGGTGATATTACTGCCAGAAGAGGACGTCCACTTGGCCAAGAATCAAGAGGAAATGTTCTTGCAATAGATGCAATGGTACCACTTTCAGAAATGTTTGGTTATGTAACAAGTTTACGTTCTAATACACAAGGACGTGGAAATTACACAATGACATTTGATCACTATGAAGAAGTACCAAGAAATATTGCTGATGAAATTATAAAGAAAAATGGTGGTAATTAGTTAAATTAAAGAGTATATCAATTCTTTATACTATAAAAAAATGTTTTTGCTTAAAAATACTTGATATTTTTAAATAAGTAATATAAAATATATAATGTAAATAAATATAAGGAGGAAATTTAAAATGGCAAAACAAAAATTTGATCGTTCAAAACCACATGTTAATATTGGTACAATTGGACACGTAGACCATGGTAAGACAACTTTAACAGCTGCTATTACTAATGTTCTATCTAAAAAAGGATATGCTGACTTTGTTGATTATGCAAATATCGATAAAGCACCAGAAGAAAGAGAACGTGGAATCACTATCAACACTGCACACGTTGAATATCAAACTGATAAGAGACACTATGCACACGTTGATTGCCCAGGACATGCTGACTATGTAAAAAATATGATTACAGGAGCAGCACAAATGGATGGAGCAATATTAGTTATTGCTGCAACAGATGGACCTATGGCACAAACTCGTGAACACATCTTACTTGCTCGTCAAGTTGGAGTACCTCGTATGGTAGTATTCATGAATAAATGCGATATGGTTGATGATGCTGAATTATTAGATTTAGTAGAAATGGAAATAAGAGATTTATTAAACGAATATGATTATGATGGAGATAATACTCCAATAATTCGTGGATCAGCTCTTAAAGCTCTTGAAGGAGACGCTGAATATGAGGCTAAAATTTTAGAGTTAATGGATGCTGTTGATGAATGGATTGAAACTCCAGTTCGTGATACTGATAAACCTTTCTTAATGCCAATTGAGGATGTATTTACTATTACAGGACGTGGAACAGTTGTTACAGGACGTGTTGAACGTGGACAACTTAAATTAAATGATGAAGTTGAAATCGTTGGTATTAAAGAAACTAAAAAATCAGTTGTTACAGGAATTGAAATGTTCCGTAAACAATTAGATTATGCAGAAGCAGGAGACAATGCTGGTGTTCTACTTCGTGGAATTAACCGTGAAGATGTAGAAAGAGGTCAAGTACTTGCTAAACCAGGTACAGTTACACCACATACTAAGTTCAAAGCACAAGTTTATGTACTTAGTAAAGAAGAAGGTGGACGTCATACTCCATTCTTCAGTAACTATCGTCCACAATTCTATTTCAGAACTACTGATGTAACAGGAGTTATTGAATTACCAGAAGGAACTGAAATGGTTATGCCTGGAGATAATGTTGAAATCACTGTTGAATTAATTGCTCCTATCGCTATCGAAAATGGAACTAAGTTCTCAATTCGTGAAGGTGGTAGAACAGTTGGTGCTGGAAACGTTACTGAGGTAATTAAATAATTAAAAATTAAACATTAAGAGATACTAAGAAGTAGTATCTTTTTTTGATAAATTATGATATACTAATAATGATTGCTAGTATAGGGTCTAGAAGGAGTTGTATTATGTCAAAATTTTGTACATATTGCGGAAATAAATTAAATGAACAAGATAAATTTTGTGAACATTGTGGCAATAAAACAAAGAATTATCAAGTTGATAATTCTTCTAGTAAATATAATACATGTTCCATAGTTGGTTGTATAATTGGACTAATTGGATTTTTCATAAATTTATTCTATACTAGTATTATAATATATATTTTTGCGATATTTGCTTTGATTATTGGAATTTGTGGTATTATAAATGATATTCAAGATAAAAGGAAGAACAAACTAATGTCAATCCTATCAATCATTATAGGTGTGAGTTTAATTATTTATGCAGTTTTTGCCTTATATTTTTATCCACGACAACAAGAAAATAAAAGACAAGAAAGTATTGAAAATTATCTAAATACATACTTTGATTACTAAAATTTTGGATTTAGATAATTTAACAGAATATAAAATATCAGAAAAATCTGATATTTTTTTATGAAAAAAGGCTTTTTAATTTTTTTATGATATATTCATTATAGGAGTTGATAAGATGAATATATATATTAAAAATATTGAGACATTTATAAAAAAAATAAGTAAAAGATATTATAAAACTATAGATGAAATTAAAATAGTAATAGGGGATAGTTATAAAATTTATTTAATTTGTTATGATATTGAAGAAAATAAATTTATTATATTTAAAATAATAATAGAAAAATTTAATAAGAACATTATTGATTATATAAAAAAATATTTAAATAAAAAACAAATACATTTAGATGATAATGATTATATAATTTACAATGTATATAAAAAATAGGAATAAAATTCCTATTAAGCTGATTTCTTTTTCATTAATCTTTTAATTGGATTATTATGAATGATATATAGTTTGTTATTTGTTATAACTTCTAAATCACCCATATATTCTACAAAGTAAGCACCAAAGTTAGTTTTAAAATCATTAAGACCAACATATTTGTTATCGTCGATTAATATGTTGCTTACACCACCTAAATTAAATATTTTATATCCTTCTTCAGAATATTTTTTTATAAGTTCCCAAAGAAGTAAATGTTTAGCATTTAAATACCTATAGTTTATATCATAACCATCTATTATCATATGTACTTGTTCTTTATTTTTAATGACAAGAATGGATGCTAAATCTATACCATCTGGATATTGTTCAATCATTTTAGTTGCATTTACTAATTTTAATTTATAATTTTCTAGTTTATTATCAATATCTAATTTATTGTTAATTAAATTAAAACTATTTTTTTGCTCTGATAATTTATAATTTATATTTTGTGAAATATGATAAGTATTTTCATATTTATTTTGACTATTAATTAAATATTTTTTAGTATCTAGTCTAGCTATATATAAATCAGATTTACCTTCTTTTCCAAAAATTTCGTACATATCTGTTAAATATTTTAAATTTCTTGGATATTTATCTTTAACTTGATTATAAAGTATGTTTACATCTTCAATATTTCCTTTTCTTACATATATTCCATTTTTTTTAGCCGTTCTTATTTTAGTTCTAAAACTTTTATCAATATTATTAAATAGTTTTTGAGGTCCAATGTCTAAATTAATAACTGCTTCAAATCTTGGTCGTTGGGCCTCAAAAAAATTGTTATATCCGTAGTGATGATAATCTAGTTTCTTTATATAATTATATATATTTGAGTAATTAGTATTTATGTAATAACTATTTTTATTTGAATCGTATATGTTTTTAACTATTATTGGGCTTAATTTTACAGCTACTATTCCTTGATCCCCTAAAAATTTTTTAATTTCATCGTTAAAAATATTGTATAAATTTTCATCATTATAATTTATTAAAAAACCTCTTGGAGCATATGCATAACTATATCCATGATGCTTTTCAATTATAATTAACGTTGCAGCAATTATTTTATTATTATTTATTAATCCTATAAATTTACTATCATAGCCTTGATGATTCATGACAAAAGCATATTCTTTTGTTTGAAATAAAGAATTAAGTGGATAAGAATTTGTAAATTGTTCAAATTCATTATTTGTAAGTTCTTTTATATACATATTACACCTCCAATAAATTATTACATTATATCATATTTAAATAAAAATAACAAATATATAAAACGACTACTTTAAAATAAATTAAGAGCAGTCGTAATATAAATAATATTATAGAAGCAATAAATACTTTATTTAGATTTACCATTTGAACTATTAAGCATAATATTTTCTATTAAATTAGATGTTATATCTTTGTCATTAGGATTTTCAACATACATAAGACAAGCAGATAATCTATAAAGTTTAGAAAGATCGTTATTTTTAACAGTTTCTATCAAATCTTCCATTTCATTTTTACTCAATTGTTCATTATTTAAAAGTTTATATATTTTAGTAATGATTTCTAATGATTCATGGTTAAAGATTTCTAAATTTTCAAATAATGAATATGTTCTTTTTAATATTTCTTTTTTTTCTTCTAAATAATTCATAACTTTCCCCCTCGCAAGTATGTATATTAACATATTAATTACTATAAGTCAAGTTATTCATAACAGGAAAGTATTTTTAATGTCTGCTTTTATAACTATTACACATTGTTTCTTCTTTTTGTTTACATTCCTCACATTTGCAATTACAAATTTTTATTTCATCTAATTCACATTTTTGTTTATCACAATCACAATATTTACATTCAAAAACTGAACATTTTATTTTCTGCACTTAAAATCACCTCAATTTTATTTTTTACATCAAAGTTTTTAATATACATAAATATTTAAAATTTTAATATATTTATTTAGGTGATAATATGACTATTGGAATACCTAGAAGTATGTTTTATTATTATTTTAATAAAAAATGGAAATATTTTTTTGATTACTTAAATATAAACACTATTATTAGCCCTAAAACAAATAGAAAAATATTAGATAATGGTATTAAACTTTCAACAGATGAAATGTGTTTATCACTTAAAAGTTATATTGGACATGTAGATTATTTGAAAGATAAATGTGATTATATATTAATACCTAGAATTGATAATTATGGATATAAGGAACAAACTTGCACTAATTTTCTAGCGATTTATGATATTATTAATAATATATTTGATATAAAAATATTAGATTATAATATAGATTTAGAACATCATGAAACAGAACTTGATGGTTTGTTAAAACTATCAAAAATATTAAAAAGAACAAAAACTAAAATAAAAAAAGCATATGAGTATGCTTGTACTATGGAAGGAAAAGATAAAAAGAAAATAGTAATAGATAATATGAATAAATTATCATCTAAAAAGACAAAAGTTCTTTTAATAGGACATTCATATAATTTATATGATTCATTAATAGGGACTCCAATAATAAATTATTTAGAAAAATTAAATTGTGAAGTAATATATTCAGATAGATTTGATTATCAAAGTACTAAACAAACAGTTTTGAAATATTCTAAAAATTTATATTGGAGATATAGTAAACAAAATATTTCAAGTTTAAAATATATTGATAAAGTTGATGGCATAATTTTTTTAAGTACATTTCCTTGTGGTCTTGATTCACTTGTAAATGAACTTGTATTAAGAAAGATAAATAAACCATATTTGAATTTGATATTAGATGATTTAGGAGGAATAGCTGGTATGGAAACAAGAATAGAAAGTTTCGTTGATATATTTGAATACTAAAACGATTTGTTTTCCTCATATGGGAAATTATTATATTCCAGCTAGTTACTTTTTTTCTCATGCATTAAATGCAAAAGTAATGAAAAGTCCTAAAATAACATCTAAAACGATAGAACTTGGTAGTAAATATAGTCCTGATTTCGTTTGCTCTCCTTTTAAATATACACTTGGAACAATGATTGAAGGACTAGAAAAAGGAGCAAATGTTATATTTCAATTAGGTGGGGGATGTAGATATGGTTACTATAGTGAATTACAAGAACAAATATTAAAAGATTTAGGATATGATTTTTTATACATCAACTTTATTACAGGTGGTAAAGCAGATGTAAAAAAAATATATAGAGAGTTAAAAAAAATAGATAAAAAATTTAATCCTATAAAAGCTTTATATTATCTTTTTATAACTACAAAAATGATAAAGTATATGGATAAAATAGATGATTATATAAGAAAAAATATAGGTTTTGAAGTTAATGAAAATGAATTTGAAAAAACAAATGATGAAATGCTTAAAGAATTTAGTAAAACAAGAAATTATATATCACTTTATCGTACATATAAAAAATATAGAAAAAAAATAAAATCAATAAAAGTAAATAAAAAAGAAGTATTAAAAGTAGGAATTATAGGTGAATTATATACAGTTATGGAACCATTTTCTAATTATTTTTTAGAAAGAGAACTTGCAAAATTCGGTATTGAAATAACTCGTTTCACAAATGCACATTATTTATTATTTGAAAAAACAAAAAAGGTTAAAAAATATTTAAAGAATACAAAAGAATATATTAAATACAGAATGGGAGCAGATGCACATGACAATGTGGCGCGAGCAAAAGAATTATGTGAAAAAAAATATGATGGAATAATACATATTAAATCATCATTCTGCACACCAGAAATAGGTTGTATGCACATAATTGAAAAAATATGCTCTAAATATGATGTTCCTGTTATATTTTTTAGTTTTGATTCTAATACTAGTGAAGTTGGAATTAAAACAAGATTAGAAGCATTTTATGAAATGATAGAAATGAGGAAAAATAATGAAATGTTACCTAGGAATTGATATTGGTTCAATATCTACAAAAGGAGTTATTATTGATGAAGAAAATAACATAATTGCTTCTTCTTATATATGGACTGAAGGTAATCCAGTACAATCAGTAAAAAAATTAGTAGAAATATTAAAACAACAGTTACCTGAAGAATATAAAATACACGGAATAGGAACAACAGGAAGTGCGAGAAAATTAATAGGTATAATGTTGAACGCAAATGTTGTAAAAAATGAAATAACTGCTCATGCAGTAGGTACACTTGCATTTCACCCAGATGTTAAAACTATTTTAGAAATAGGTGGTCAAGATTCTAAAATAATAATATTAAGAAATGGAATAATAGTAGATTATGCGATGAATACTTTATGTGCAGCAGGAACAGGTTCTTTTTTATCAAGCCAAGCTAAAAGATTGTCGATTCCAATAGAAGATTTTGGAGAAATTGCTCTTACTTCTAAAAATCCCGCTAAAATAGCAGCTAGATGTACGGTGTTTGCAGAATCTGATTTAATACATAAAGCACAAGTAGGTTATAGTAAACAAGATATAATCGCAGGATTATGTAAAAGTATTGTATTAAATTATTTAAATAATGTAGGTAAAGGTAAAAAAATAAGAGGGCCTATAATTTTTCAAGGTGGAGTAAGTAAAAACAAAGGAGTACTTAAATACTTTAGGGAAATACTTAATGAAGATGTAATAGTAGATGAAAATGGACATTTAATGGGCGCTATAGGGATCGCTATATTATCTAAAAAAGAAAGTAGTCAAAAGCAATATGACTTAAATGTAGAAGATATTAAATTTATAACAAAAGCAAATGAATGTAATAAGTGTCCTAATAATTGTGAGATACTTAGAATATATAAAAATGATGAACATGTAGACTCATGGGGTAGTATGTGTGGTAAAGTAAAATAAAAAAATCTTGACAATTTATATTAAGTAGTGTATAAATTAATTTGATGAAAGGACAAAAATATGAGCAAGAATTTAGTAATAGTCGAATCACCAAGCAAATCAAAAACAATAGAAAAGTATTTAGGAAAAGATTATACGGTTTTGTCAAGTAAAGGACATGTAAGAGATTTATCTACAAAGGGCAAATATGGTTTTGGAGTAGACATCGAAAATAATTTTAAACCTGATTATGTAACAATAAAAGGTAAAAAAAAGGATATAGATAGTTTAAAAAAAGAAGTTAAAAAATCTGATCATGTATTTCTTGCAACTGACCCTGACCGTGAGGGAGAAGCAATAAGTTGGCATTTATATGATGTTTTAAATCTTAAAGATAGTGATTATGATAGAATTGTTTTTAATGAAATAACAAAACCTGCTATTATAGAATCATTAAAACATCCAAGAAAAATAGATAATAATTTAGTTAATAGTCAAGAAACAAGAAGAATATTAGATAGAATAATTGGATTTAGATTAAGTAAATTAATTCAAAGAAAAACAGATGGTAGTAGTGCAGGTCGTGTACAAAGTGTCGCACTTAAACTTATAGTTGATAGAGAAAGAGAAATACAAGCATTTAATAAAGAAGAATATTATACCATAAGTGCGGATTTTAATAATTTTACTGCTTCCCTTTTTAACTATGATCATAAAGACATTGAAATTAAAACAGAGTTAGAAGCAAATAATATATTAAATAAACTATCAAATGCATTTACTATAGAAAATGTTGATAAAAAATCTAAAAATAAAAAATCAAAATTTCCATATACAACTAGTACTTTACAACAAGATGCTTCAAATAAACTTTCTATGAGTGCGAAAAAAACAATGAGTGTTGCGCAAAAGTTATATGAAGGAATAGATTTAGGCGATGAAACTGTTGGACTTATTTCATATATGCGTACAGATTCAGTAAGACTTTCAGATGAATTTGTTAAAAGTACATTTTCATATATAGAGACAAATTATGGAAAAGAATATATTGGTTATGTTAAAAAGAGTAATAAAACAGAAAATGTTCAAGATGCACATGAGGCTATTAGACCTACAAGTATAAAAAGAACACCACTTTCAGTAAAACCATATTTAACAAATGATGAATATAAATTATATAAAATGATTTATTTTCGAGCACTTGCTAGTTTAATGAATGATGCAAAGACTTTAAATACAACAGTTATTTTAGATAATAATAATTATCAATTTAAAGCAACAGGTCAAATTATTACTTTTGATGGATATTTAAAAGTTTATAGTGAATATGAAGATACAAAAGATATTGAACTTCCTGATTTTGATAAATTTAAATCAAATGTTGTAGTTTCAAATAATATAGAAAAGAAACAACATTTTACAGAACCACCTAGTAGATATACCGAAGCAAAATTAATAAAAGAAATGGAAGAATTAGGTATAGGTAGACCTAGTACATATGCAAAAACTATTGATACAATTAAATCTAGGGGATATGTAAATATGGTAGATAAAAAATTTGAACCTACCGAAATTGGTTTTGAAATTACTGATAAATTACAAGAATGCTTTAGTCATTTAATAAATGTTAAATATACAGCTAAAATGGAAGATGATTTAGATAAAATAGCAGATGGTAATGCTGTATGGTATGAAATATTAAAAGATTTTTATGATGAATTTGAACCATCAGTACAAGAGGCTTTTGATAAATTACCTAAAAAAGAAGCGGAAAAAACAGGTGAAGATTGTCCTAACTGCGGAAGTCCATTAGTTATTAGAAGTGGGCGTTATGGCAAATTTGTTGCATGTAGTAATTTCCCTAATTGTAAATATATAAAAAATGAAAAAAAAGAAGAAACAGAAATATGTAATTGTCCTAATTGTGATGGAAAAATAATAGAAAAAAGAAGTAAAAGGGGTAAAATATTTTATGGATGTAACAACTATCCAAAGTGCAATACTGCATATTGGGATAAACCAACAGGAGAATTATGTCCAGATTGTAATAGTATGCTAACTATTAAAAAAGATAAAATTAAATGTTCAAATTGTGATTATACAAAATAATCACTTTTTTATTGATTTTTTTTAGATAACTTGTTATATTATTAGTGACATAAGTTATATTATAATTAAGGTGGTAGTATGGAAACTTATTATTTAGTATTTGCTTTTGATAAGGAATGTAAAAATTCTATAGTTTTAAAGGAAGGAACTTTAGAACAGTTGGACTCTTTTACTTCAAAATTTGATAGTTCATTGGATATTAGAAAACGTTTTAAAAAGGAAATATCAGATTTTTGTGAAAAAAATAATGCTTACATAAAGATGATGGAAGAAAAAAACAAAAGAAAAGAAACAGGAGACATAGTAATTTATTATATAGATCAAAGTAAAAGCAGAGGGCCAATATATAAAAGGAAAAGAGTATTATACAAGTATTCAATTAAAGCATTTTATGAAATAATTAAAAATAAAAAATTAATGGAAGAATATGCAAGATATAGTTATATTAATAGGTATACCCCAAATAATGAATTAGATTGTATAGTTTTAAGTGAATTTCATAGTAAAATAATTAAATTTAATAAAGATTATTCAGTTAAAGCTTATGATCATGAAATGGCAGTATGGAAAAAGAAAGTAAGAGAAAGTGATAAGTTTTATTCAACGATTAGAAAAATATTTGAAATGTGTAAGATGTATAATTTTGAACCTCTTGAGAAAATACTTACTTCGTATAAAAATAAACAAATGCTTTCAAAATCAAAGTTAGAAAAAACAAGGAAACCCGATAAACCAACTCCAACTAATCTTGAAACTAATAAATGTGAAGATGATTTTGTTCCAAATTATGATTCATATGAAGAAGAATTGAATGATTTATTGCATTCATTTGATTATTATGATGAAACTATGTCACCTAAAGATATGAAAGAATATCGTTCATATCTTGAAGAAGAATTACATATAAAAAATAAAAAACATTGACAATTTTATCAATGCTTTTTTAAATTTTATATAAATCTGTAAAAAAGATATTTAAATATAGTACTTTTTCCAAATTATTTCATACAATTCTTGACAAAAGTTATGAAGTACATGTATTATATATTTAGAATAGGAGAGTTGTAAGTGAGAAAAGGATTTACATTAGTAGAGTTACTAGCAGTAATAGTAATACTTGCAATAATAGCGTTAATTACAACACCAATTATACTATTAGTAATGGAAAGAATAAGAATAGAAGTAGCAGTCAATTCTGCAAGGGGATATATAAGAGCAGTAAATTATAAGTTAGCAAGTGATCTTAGTAAAGATCAAGATAATTATATAGAAAAACAAAGTATAAATATAGATATTAATCCAATAAAAGTAAATTTGAATGGTCAAGGACCAACAGGAAGATTGGTAGAAATATCAAAAAATAATGTATCATATGCAGAATTGTGTGTAAATAATTATTCAATTCTGTATGAGAATGGAAAAGCAGAACATGATAAAAATAATGATTATTGCAATTCATTTAAAGAACCCGCAGGAACAATAATAAATGAAGTATGTAAAGATGAATCACTATATAATAGTAGTGAAGTATTTAAAATAAAAAAAGTTGAAGATTTAGTATGTTTATCAGAATTGGTAAATGAAGGAAAAGATTTTAGTAATAAAGAAGTACTATTGTTATCAGATATAGATTTTAAAGATTCAAATTCATATAACAATTCAAATAAATTAGAAGAATTAACAACAAATGAAGGATTTAAACCAATAGGAAATGATAAAAAACCATTTAGAGGAACATTTGAAGGATATGGATTTACAATATCAAATTTGTATGTAAATTCAACTACAGATTATGCAGGACTATTTGGATATAATACAGGAATAATACAAGGTTTAAATTTAGTAGATATAAATATTAAATCAACAGGAAACTATGTCGGAGGGCTAGCAGGATATAATACAAAAACAATAAAAGATGTAAATGTTAAAGGAGATGTAACATCTACAGA
>CANQID010000016.1 GCA_947623925.1 uncultured Bacilli bacterium | reverse complement strand
AAAAGAAGGACTTGATTATGATACAATATCAAAATATACAAATATAAGTATAGATGATATTAATGAAATATTAAAATTAAAATAAATTTATTTTGAAATAGGGAAGTGAAATTCATGATAATAGGATCACATGTTTCATTTAAAAAGGATGAACAATTAGTAGGAAGTGTGAAAGAAGCAATAAGTTATAATTCAAATACTTTTATGTTTTATACGGGTGCTCCACAAAATACTAGTAGAATACCAATAGATGATAGTTTAACATTAAAGGCAAAAAAGTTAATGGATGAAAATGATATAGATATAAATAATGTTATAGTACATGCTCCATATATAATAAATCCTGCTAATTCTAAAAACGAAGATTTTAATGTAAGTTTTTTAAAAGAAGAAATAAAAAGAGTAGAAAAACTTGGAGTAAATAAACTAGTTCTCCATCCGGGAAGCCATGTTGGTTTAGGTAAAGAAGAAGGCATTAAAAATATAATAGAGTGTTTAAATAAGGTTGTAAAAGATGATATGAAAGTTACTATATGCATAGAAACAATGGCTGGAAAAGGTACAGAGTTAATGTATGATTTTAACGATATAAAATATTTAATAGATAATATAAAAATAAAAGACAAAGTTAAAGTTTGTTTAGATACATGTCATGTTAATGATGCAGGGTATGATATAAAAACTGTAATAGATGAATTTGATAAAATAATAGGTCTTGAAAATCTTAAATGTATACACGTAAATGATAGTAAAAATGATCGTGGAGCACATAAAGATAGGCACGAAAATATAGGATTTGGTACAATAGGATTTGATAATTTAATAAATATAATATATGACGAAAGATTAAAAAATATACCTATGATACTAGAAACTCCATATATATCAAAAAAAGATGGTGAAAAAGAAAAAATATATCCACCATATAAATTTGAAATAGAAATGATAAGAAATAGAAAATTTAATAATAATTTACTAGAAGATATAAGAAATTACTATAAATAATTCTTATATTTTTCTTTATATTTAAAATATAAATTTTTAATTTTATTAAATGTTTCTTCATCTAAATTTGGTTTAATATTATTAAAAATTGGATTTATGTCACCAAATATTATAATTTTCCAATTTTTCTTAATACAATTATAAATTAAATTTAAATCTTTATTATTTAATATAATATTGTTTTTAACACCAAAATTATAAATATCATCAATAGTAATTTTATCGATATATTGTTTAATTATTATTTCTTTCATAAAAAATCACCTAACATAATATATGTATAAAAGTTTAAATCAAGAATATTATAATTATAGGTGATATTATGTATAAAATAAAACCATTAAATTATTCTTTTGATGATTTAAAACCGTACTTAAGTGAAGAAACAATGAAAAGACATTATAGAATATATACAAATTATGTAAATAAATTAAATGAATTAATACCAAATAATGAAGAAAATTTAGAAGATATAATTAAAAATATAGATAAATTTCCTATACAGGATAGAGATAAAATTTTATATAATGCATCAGCTATATTAAATCATGAAATGTATTTTAATAATATGGGTGTAAATAAAAATAAACTAATTGGAAAACTAAAAGAAAAAGTAATACAGCAATATGGTAGTTTAGAGCAATTTTTAGAAGAATTTAAAAAGCAAGCTTCATATGTAGTTGGTTCAGGATATACATTTTTAGTTTTAAATGGTGATAATTTAGAAATAATAAATACATCAAATCAAGAAAATCCATATTTATATGGATTAATTCCTATAATGGCTCTTGATTTATGGGAGCATGCATATTATCTTGATTATTTTAATAGACAAGAATATATAGATAATTTTTTTTCAATAGTTAATTTTGAAGAAGTAAATAAAAACTATGAAAAAGAAATTAAAAAAACTTTCCAATAAAAACAAAAGAAAAAAATTAAACAACTTTTCCAATAGAAATCAGAAAAAAACAATTGAAAAAAGATATAATATATTGATTGCTATAATAATTATAATAATGACTATATTAATAATTGGTTTATTTAATGTACAAATATTAAATAATGATTATTACAAAAAAGAAGTAGAAAAATTAACAACAAATATCATTTATGGTGAAAGTGCCCCAAGAGGAAGAATATATGATAGAAATGGAAAAATAATAGTAGATAATAAGGCAGTAAGAGTTATATACTATAAAAAAGCAAGTGGAATTACAACAAAAGATGAGATTGATGTTGCTTATAAACTTGCTAATTTATTACAATTAAATTATAAAACTACAGACTTAATGATTAAAAAATTTTGGATAAAAAATAATTTTGATCTTGCAAATGATTTAATAACACAAGATGAAAGAAATTTATTAAAAGAAAGAAAAATAACATCTGCAGACATAGAAAATTATAAATTAGAAAGAATAAATATTGATAACATAAACTATAATGATTTAGACAAAAAAGCGGCATACATTTATAATTTAATGAATGATGGTTATTCTTTTTCACAAAAAAATATAAAGAGTGAAAATGTAACAGAAAATGAATATGCAATTATTGCTGAAAATTTAAATAGTTTGCCTGGTGTTGGCGTTAAATTAGATTGGCAAAGAGAATATCCATATGGTAATGTGTTTAGATCAATTTTAGGAAGTGTTTCAACATCAGAAATGGGAATACCTTATGAACAAAAAGATTATTATTTAAAAAAAGGTTATTCTTTAACTGATAGAGTAGGAATAAGTTATTTAGAATTACAATATGAAGACTTATTAAAAGGAGAAAAAAATAAATATAAAATAGAAAATGGGAACTATGTTTTGGTAGAAGAGGGGAAAAGAGGACATGATATAGTTTTATCTATAGATATAGAACTTCAAAAAGAAATAGAAAAAATAATGGATGAACAAATTATAAAAGCAAAAATACAAGGTCCTAATACTGAGTATTATGACGGAAGTTTTGTTGTGATTTCAGATCCACATTCAGGGGAAATACTTGCTATGGCAGGTAAAAGAGTAACAAAAGATAATGATGAATATAAAACATATGATTATACACCCGGAGTAACAACAAGTCCTGTTGTAATGGGATCTGCTGTAAAAGGAGCATCACATATAGTAGGATATAATACAGGTGCATTAAAGATAGGTGAAGTTAGAAGCGATAATTGTTTAATTTTACCTTCAACACCACCAAGATGTTCTTGGAAATATTTAGGAACTTTAAATGATATAACCGCTTTAAAATACTCATCTAACACATATCAGTATCATACTGCTATAAAAGTTGCACATGGCAAATATTCATATAATAAATCATTAAATTTAGATTTAAATGCATATAAAATATATCGTGATACTTTTGCTTCCTTTGGTTTAGGAGTAAAAACAGGAATTGATTTGCCTGTTGAAAGTGTTGGATATAAAGGAAAAAGTGATAATGCTTCATTGCTTTTAGATTTTGCTATAGGTCAATATGATTCTTATACTACTATACAAATGTCGCAGTACATAAATACTATTGCAAATGGAGGATATAGATTACAACCGCATTTATTAAAAGCAGTTTATGAACCTACTGATACACCTCTTACTAATCTTTCATATGAATTTAAAACAAACATATTGAATAAAGTTGATACATCAGATGAATATTTGGATAGAGTAAAATTAGGATTCAGAAGTGTAATGGAATCTGATGGTACAGGACTTGGATATATGACAGGTATAAAAAAATCTGCTGGGAAAACTGGGACAAGTCAAAGTATAATAGATACTAATAATGATGGAGTTGTAGATACAATGGTTTTAAATCACACTTTTGTAGGGTATTCACCATATGATAATCCAAAAGCAACATTTACCGTAATTTCTCCTAATACTTTTAATTACCATGGAGTAAGTTCTACTAGAAATTATGTAAATATGAGAATAACTACTGCAATTGCAAAAAAATTCTTTGAAATTTACAAATAATCTGTTATAATATGGTAGGTATGTATTAAAAAGGAGGGAAACTATGGCAAAAAAAGGAGAAGCAAGAGAAAGAATTACTCTTGCATGTACAGTTTGTAAAGAACAAAACTATCGTACAGAAAAAAATAAAAGAAATACAACTGATCGTTTGGAATTAAATAAATATTGCCCAAAGTGTAATAAGACAACACCTCATAAAGAAGGAAAATAATAAGGAGGAGTATGCATGTTTAATATTAATGATATAAAAAATGGAATAACTTTTTTATTTGAAGATAATATATATCAAGTAATAGAATTTTTACATGTTAAACCTGGTAAAGGTGCTGCATTTGTAAAAGCTAAACTTAAAAATTTAAGAACAGGTTCTATTACAGAAAAAACATTTAATACAAGTATAAAATTAGAAAAAGCCATTATAAGTAAACAAGGAATGCAATATCTTTATAATAGTGGTGATGTTTATAATTTTATGAATATGGAAACTTATGAACAAATAGAAATTTCAAAACAACAGTTAGGTGATGATGCTAAATACTTAAAAGAAGGTATAAATGTTAATATAACTTTTTATGAAGGTGAAATGTTAGGTATCGAGTTACCTGAAAAAATAGAATATACTGTTACGAAGACAGAACCTGCTGTTAAAGGAAATACAACAAATAATGCATTAAAAGAAGCTTATATGGAAAATGATTTAATGGTTAAAGTTCCTTTATTTATTGAAGAAGGAGAAAATATCATAGTTTCTACTAAAGATGGTAAATATGATTCAAGAGCATAGAAATATGTTCTTTTTTTTTAATATTTTTATATTATTTAATAAGGAGAGTGTTATGAAACAAATTTTAAAAAGTATATTTTTTATTTTATTTCCACTAATTATAGGAACTATAATAGGTTTATTATTTAATAATAGAATGGATTTTGAACTTATTAACAAACCATCATTTTCTCCACCAGGTATAGTTTTTCCTATAGTTTGGACTATATTATATTTATTAATGGGAATATCATCGTTTTTGATTTATAGATCAGATGATTTAGAAAAAAACAATGCTTTAAATATTTATTATTTACAATTAATATTTAATTTTTTATGGACACCAATTTTCTTTGGATTAAATTTATATTTAATAGGAACAATATGGATTTTTATAATGATTATTTTAGTTATAATAATGATTAAAAAGTTTTATGAAATTAATAAGATTTCCGCATATTTACAAATTCCTTATTTAATATGGTTAGTTTTTGCCTTTATTTTAAGTTTTAGTATATTTATATTAAATATTTAATTGTTAAATCTTTAAACTAATGGTATAATCTAATATAGGTGATACTATGAAAGGTTTTACATTAGTTGAGTTACTTGCTGTAATAATAATACTTGGACTTATTGCATTAATAACTATTCCTGCAATAGGTAATATAATAAGTGATTCACAAGAAAAAGCATATAATGAGCAAATAAAAAGAATAGAGGGTATTGCACGTAATTGGAGTGCGACTAATACAAATTTATTACCAGATAGCGGTACTTATTATTTAAGTTTGGATACTTTAAAAGAAGAAGGTTTATTAAAAGAAGAAGATTTAAAAAATCCAAAAGATAAATCAACTATGAATGGTTGTGTTGCAATTGAATTTGATGAACAAACTAATCAATATGTATATAATTATTTAGAAGAATGTAATAATAAAACAAATGAAAATGAAACACCAATAGGTTATAGCGGTAATGTTGGCATCCGCACTGTTATAACAATACCAAAAATGCTTATAGGATAGGTCATAAAGAAATTTATGACTTTTTTAATTTGTAATATAAAACAAAATAATGTAAAATTAATTTGGTGATATTATGAAAAAACCAGAATTGCTTGCGCCTGCAGGGTCAATGGAAAGTTTAATAGCCGCAATAAATGCAGGGTGTGATGCAGTATATATAAGTGGAAAAAGATATGGTGCAAGAGCATTTGCGCAAAATTTCACTGAAGAACAAATAATAGAAGCAATTAAATTATGTCATTTGTATGGTGTAAAAATATATGTAACAGTAAATACACTTATATTTGAAAATGAAGTAGAAGATTTTTTAAATTATGTAGACTTTCTTCATTTTAATAATGTTGATGCAATAATAATTCAAGATATAGGAATGATGGATATTTTAAGGAAAAAATATCCAAATTTAGAAATACATGCATCTACTCAAATGCATATTCATAATCTAGAATCAGTTAAATTAATGGAAAAATTAAAAATAAAAAGAGTTGTTTTAGCCCGTGAAACAAGTATTGAACAAGTAGAACAAATAAGAAAAAATACTAATATTGAATTAGAAATATTTGCACATGGCGCACTTTGTATAAGTTATTCTGGACAATGTTTAATGAGTTATTTAATAGGAGGAAGAAGCGGAAATAGAGGAGTTTGTGCCGGAAGTTGTAGACTTCCATATAGTATATATTCAAATAATAAAAAAATAAATGAAAATGATTATATATTAAGCATGAAAGACTTAAATACATTATATTATATTGATAAACTAATTAATATTGGTGTAGACAGTATAAAACTAGAAGGAAGAATGAAAAGACCAGAATATGTTTATTTAGTAGTTTCATTATATAGAAAAGCAATAGATTCATATATAACAACAGGTAATATAAATATAACAGATGCGGATATAAAAGAATTAAAAAAAATATTTAATAGAGAATTTACTGAAGGATTTTTATTTAATGAAAAAAATGAAAATATAGTTAATGACAAAAAACCAAATCATCAAGGAATCATTATAGGAAAAGTAATAGATTATAATAATGAATATGCAACTATAAAATTAATTGATTCACTAAATATAAATGATGGAATTAGATTTATAAGTAAAAATGATGTAGGTTTTACTTTAACAAGTATGTTTAAAAATAAAAAAAGAATAAATGCAGCAAAAAAAGATGATATTGTAAGTATAAAAGTAAAAGAAAAAGTAAAAAAAGATGACATAGTAGTAAAAACAACAGATTATAAACAATTAAATGAAATAAAGCAAAAAATAAAAATAAATAAAAAAATAAAAATTAGATGCATGGTTATTGCTAAAGAAGGTGTGCCATTAGAAATACAATATAGTGATTATAAAAATAATGTGAAAGTAATAGGAAATATAGTAGAAAAATCTATAAATTCTCCAATTACAAAAGAAAAAATAAAGCAACAATTAAGTAAATTAGGTGATACTATTTATTATATTGATAACATAAATATTATAAGTGATAATAATATATTTATTAATATCAAAGAATTAAATGAATTAAGAAGAAACTTAGTTAATCTTTTAAATAATAAAAGATTATATGAAATAAAATATGTAAAAAAAGAGTATGAAATTGAACTGCCAAATTTAAAACAAAAAGAAGAACTAAATTTAGAAGTATCAAATATTAATATATTAAATAAATTAAAACAATATAAATTCGATAAAATATATACAAAAAATAAACAATTATTAAATTTAGATGATAGAATACTTTTAAAATTACCTAGAGTAAAATATGATTATGAAGACTATGATAATTTATTATTAATTGGAGAAATGGGAAGTTTAAATAAATATAAAAATGTGGAAACAGATTTTTCATTTAATGTAACTAATTCATACTCAGTTGCTTTTCTTCATAGTATGGGTGTTAAAAAGGTAACACTTTCATATGAATTAAATGAGGATACAATAAAACAAATATATGAAAATTATATTAATAGATATAATAAAGGACCAAATATAGAAGTAATAATTGCTTCAAGAAAAGAAGCAATGGTATCAAAATATAATTTGAATAATAAATATAATATAAAAGATAGTTATTTAGTTGATAGATTAAATAAAAAATATCCTATATTAGATTTTGAAAATATTATGTATATTTATAATAATAAATATGATTTTAACAAAATAAACTTAAAAATAAACAAAAGAATAATCGTTGATTTTGAAGATGATATTAATAATAATTTACTTGAATTTATAGAAGGGAATATTTATGGAAATAAAAAGAGTAGTTGTAGGTAAATTACAAACTAATTGCTATATTATTTCTAATAAAAATGATTGTATTGTAATTGATCCTGGAGATGAATATAAAAAAATAAAAAAAGCTATTAACAACAAACACGTTCTTCTAGTAATTATAACTCATTATCATTTTGATCATATAGGAGCATTGAAATATTTTAATACAAATGTAATAGACTATAAATGTAGTGGTAAATATAGTATAAAAGATTTTGAGTTTTCTATAATTCATACTAAAGGTCATAAAGAAGATTCAATAACAATTTATTTTGAAAAAGAAAAAATAATGTTTACAGGTGATTTCATATTTAAAAGCAGTATAGGTAGAACAGATTTAGAAGGTGGAAATTTTACAGATATGAAAAAAAGTTTACAAATGATTTCAAAATATGATGATCAAATTATTATATATCCAGGTCATGGTGAAAAAACTGTACTCGGAGATGAAAAAAAACACTTTGAACTTTATTATTGACTTTATATTTAACTTTTGATACAATACTTTCGTTTTGTTAGGGGGAAAAGAAAATGAAACAAAAATATAATGAATTATTAAAAACATTACAAAAAGCTAATAAACAAATTCCAAATATAGATCAAAAAGAAAATATTGTAGACACTTATTTATGTGTTTGCAATAATAAAATTGAGTTATTTAGAAAAATAATTTATGTAAGCAAAAGAACATTTACTGATTCACCTTTAGATAGAATACATGAAATATATATAAGTATGGATTCAAAAAAGATGGCACTTAGAATTGGCAATGGTGAGTGGCAACCAATTGGAACAAAAGATGAATTTAATAATTTAGTTTATGAAGCAAATTGTACTATAGAAGAAATTGGTGCAACATTTGATGAAATGAGATATACTTTGTATTGTAATAATAATATTGCTTCATATGAAAAAGGTTATGCTAGTTTGAAAGAAATTAAACAAGTATTGGATTTAGCTAATAAATATTATATAGAAAAAAAACAACCAGATGTAAAAGGAATTCAATATCTTTTAAGTAGAAATAATATAAGAAGTCGTATTTATGGATAAAAGTAAAAGGAAAACTTTTACTTTTTTAATATAATTTTATTTATAGAATAATATTTACTAGGTGATAATATGGAGTGTAGAGTCAATAAACCATATCCAAAAATAGAAGTTGAAGAAGAAAATATAAGTTATGCCAATTTATTATTAGAAGATTATGCTGGAATAGTAAGTGAAGAAACTGCTATAAATCAATATATTTACCAACATTTTGATAAATTTAATATAAATGAAGAATTTTCAAATACTTTATCTTCTATCGCAGTTGTAGAAATGAAACATTTAGAACTACTTGGTAAAACTATAAAATTATTAGGTTTAAATCCTGTATTTAAAATAAAAGAAAAAAACTGCAATTTAACATATTGGAGTAGTAGTTTTGTTAATTATAATACAAATATAATTGACATGCTTAAAAATGATATAAAAATTGAAGAACAAGCAATACAAAATTATAAATATCATATAAGTATAATAAATGATAAATATGTAAAAAGACTATTGTATAGAATTATTGAAGATGAAGAACAACATATAAAATGTTTTAACATGTTATTAGAAAATATTTTATTATAAAAAATATTTTTGTACTTTTATCCTTTATTTGCATATATTAAAGTGAGGGGTGAAAATATGGCATCATTTAAAGAAATAGTTACAAAAGCGGTTGTTGGAAAAGGTAAAAAATATTTTAAAAATAATTATTCAATACAAGTAGATAATAAACCAACAACAGTATTAGGTTGCTGGGTAATCAATCATAAATTTAAAGGATACAAAACGGGAGAAAAAATAGGAGTAGATGGTTCATATGATGTAAACATATGGTATTCATATGATAATGATAGTAAAACAACAGTTGTAAATAAAAAAATCGATTATAACGATCTATTTAATGTACATACTAAAGAAACAGCAGATTTGAGTGGTGATACAGATATAATAGTTAGAACTTTAAAACAACCAACTTGTTCTAAAGTAGAAATAAATGATTCAAATATAACATTTGATATAGAAAAAGAGTTAGGAGTAGAAATAGTAGGAGAAACTAAAATGAAAATATCAATAGAGGAAGATGAAGAACCATGGGAAGAATTAGAAGATGAATTAACAGAAGAAATGGAAAAAGAAATAGATAAAGTAGATGAAAATTACATATAATTAAGTGTCAACAAAAATATGTTGACACTTTTGCTTTTTTATGTTAATATTAAACAAATGAATGGAGGGAAATATGGCAGTTAAATTAAGACTTAAAAGAATGGGTTCAAAGAAAAAACCATTTTATCGTATTGTAGCAGCAGATTCTAGAAGCCCAAGAGATGGAAAAGTTATAGAAGAAATAGGAACTTATAATCCAATTATGAATCCAGCTGAAGTAAAAATAAATGAAGAGTTAGCTAATAAATGGTTAGATAATGGTGCTCAACCTACTGATACAGTGAGAGATCTTCTAAAAAAACAAGGTATACTTGCGAATAGACATAATTCAAAAAAAGAAAGTAAATAATGAGTTTAGAAGATTTAACAGAAGCATTAGTTAAAAGTTTAGTAAAAGATCCAGATAGTGTTTCAGTTAGACAATTTGATGTTGAAGAAGATTTTATAACTATAGAAGTATTAGTAAATGAAAGTGATATGGGAACGGTTATTGGAAGAAATGGAGCAACAGCTTCAGCAATAAGAACTATAGTACAAGCATCAGCTTATATAAATGGAGAAAAAAAAGTAAAAATTAATATAGATTCATTCTAATATTAATTTTTTTTATAAATTTATTTTTTTCAAATGTCTATTTTAGAAAAATGATTATTGTTTTTTTAATATCTTATTGGATAGATTAATAACATATGGTTAAATAGATAAAATTATAGATAAAAAACTTTTTCATTTATCTACTTTAGTTACTCATAATAGATGCATTATGTATAAGTATATGTTGATATTTAATTAGCATTAATGTTGATGGTATTGTGTAGTAAGTAAAATAGTCTTTAATTTTTCAAAGTTGTTGTTTTAATTATAAATTTATTATTACAAGAGGAGAACTTAAATATTTCCTTTTTTTCTTGTAAAAAAGTTATGTTTATAATATAATTGTTATAGTGAGGTAGGTATATGAAAACTAGAGTAATAAGTGCAATAATTGCTATGTTAATATTTATTCCAATTCTTATAATAGGTGGGCATATATTTAGTTTAGCTGTTTATTTATTATCATTAATTGGATTATATGAATTTATGAAAATTAAGGGAGAAAAAAAAGAAATTCCAAGTTTTATAAAATTTATTTCATACATATTACTTAGTTTAATGATTTTATTTAATTCAACAAAAACAGGGTTACAATTTTCAATAGATTATAGAATTTTATGTGGTTTATTTATACTATATTTAATACCAACTGTTTTATATCATGATAAAAAAATATATAGTGTTAATGATGCATTTTATATGATAGGAGGAGTAGTATTTATTAGTATTGCTTTCTCACTTATAATAATTGTTAGAAATGAAAGTTTATTGTTACTTATATATTTACTTTTAATTTCTATAATGACAGATACATATGCTTATATTACAGGTATGTTAATAGGAAAACATAAATTAATTGAAGAAATATCACCTAAAAAAACTTGGGAAGGTTCTATTGGAGGAACAGTTATTGGTGTATTTGTATCAGTACTTTTTTATCATAATTTTGTAGATCCAGAATTACCTATATACATTTTAATGATAATTTCTACATTTTTATCAGTATTGGGTCAATTTGGAGATTTAGTTTTTTCAGCTATTAAAAGATATTTTGGTAAAAAAGATTTTTCAAATATAATGCCAGGTCATGGAGGAATATTAGATAGGCTAGATAGTATTATATTTATAATACTAGGATTTATGTTTTTTATTTCAATTATTTAGAAAAGAGGAATAATGATGACAATAATATATTTTATTTTAATACTCGGTGGTATTGTATTTATTCATGAATTTGGTCATTTTATATTTGCTAAAAAATCTGGAGTATATGTCTATGAATTTTCAATAGGAATGGGACCACAAATAATAAAATGGAAAAGTAAAAAAGATGAGACTATGTATTCAATTAGATTATTTCCAATTGGTGGTTTTGTTCAAATGGCAGGAGAAGAAGTAGAAGTAGATGAAAATATACCTAAAGAAAAAAGAATGCAATCAAAAACTTGGCTGCAAAGATTTTCAATAATGATAGCTGGAATAGCATTTAATTTTTTACTTGCCTTAGTTTTACTATTTATAGTTGGACTTGTAAACGGTGCACCTACAAAACAAACATATATTGCATCTATAGATGAATCTAGTAGTGCTTATAAAGCAGGATTAAGAAATGGGTATGAAATAATAAAAATAAACAATAAAGATAATAATAGAGAAATGTTTAATTTAGAACTTATAGCGAATTCAGGAAAAAATGTAGATATAGTATATAAAGATTTAGAAGGAAAAGAAACTAAAATAACTTTAAAGGCTGATGCTGTAGAAAATGATGGACAAACAAAATATAAATACGGATTTGGACTTAGAAATAATACAGAAAATGGAATTTTAGCATCAATAAAATATGCATTTACTAAGACTATAGAGTTAATACAATATATGGTTTATGTTATTTGGTATTTAATAACAGGGAAATTAAGTTTAACAAATTTATCTGGACCTGTTGGTATATTTACATTAGTTGGAGAATCTGCACAAGCAGGATTAATAAATTTAGTTTACCTTATGGCAATAATAAGTATAAATGTAGGATTTATAAACTTTTTACCACTTCCCGCATTTGATGGAGGAAGAATATTGTTTTTAATAATAGAAAAAATAAAAGGAAGCCCTGTAAATCCTAAAATAGAAAATACGATACATACAGTAGGATTGGTACTATTAATGATACTTATGGTATTTATAACTTATAATGATATTTTAAGAATTTTTAAATAGGAGGAATTATGACAGTATTTAATATAGAAGTAGATAATGCAAAAAAATATTCGATTTTAAAGCAAATACAAAACTATTATAGTGATTTTATATCAAATCCTATGGCTAGAGATGATGAGGTAAAAACAATTAATAAAATAATAAATGAAATATTTTCAGAAGAAAGAAATGGACTTAATCATTTTGTAGTAGATTATTTTTCAGACGAAGAAAAAGAAATAGATTATGATACACTTAAAAAAGCCTATGATTTATATTTATTGGAACAAACAAGTGCACTTCCATTAGAAGAAGCAAGATGGCTTTGTGAATCTGAAAGGAAGAAAAAATAATATGTTAAAATTAGAAAATGTAACAAAATATTATGGTGATTTTTTGGCTGTAGATAATTTATCCTTTGAAGTAAAAGAAGGAGAAATATTTGGTTTACTTGGTGTAAATGGCGCTGGAAAAACAACTACATTTAGAATGATTATAAATTTATTAGATCCAACTAGTGGAAAAATAACATTAGATGGGAAACCAATAGATTATTCAGTTACTGATAAAATTGGTTTTTTAACTGAAGAAAGAAGTTTACTTACTAAACTTACAGTAAAAGAACAGTGTTTGTTTTATGGAACTTTAAAAGGAATGGAAGAAGAACAAATTTTAGATAAAATGAAATATTATCTTGATAAATTTGGAGTATCTGAATACGAAAATAAAAAAATAAAAGAATTATCAAAAGGAAATCAACAAAAAATACAATTTATTACAGCAATATTAAATGAACCCAAATTATTAATATTAGATGAACCTTTTTCGGGATTAGATCCATTTAATGTTGAATTATTTAAACAAGAAATAGTAGAAATGTCTAAAAAAGGAAGTATAATTATTTTTTCATCACATAGAATGGAACACGTTGAATTATTTTGTAAAAAAATAGTAATACTTTTAAAAGGTAAAAATGTTTTATCTGGTAATATTAAAGATATTAAAGAAAAATATAGAAAGAAAAATATTTTTATAAAAGGTGATGTTTCAAAAGATGAATTACAAAATATAGATGGTGTAAATGAAATAATAGAACATTCAGATGAATTAGAATTAAAAATAAAAGATGATACAGTAGTAGCATCAGTGTTTAAGAAAATAAAAAATAAAAATATAACTAAATTTGTAGTTGAAGAACCATCATTGAATGAGATATTTATTTCAAAAGTAGGTGAATCATATGAAAAGTAAATTAGGATTTTTAACGGGCATAAGTTTAAAAAGAAAAATAAAATCTAAATGGTTTGCAATAGCAAATATTTTAATAGCTATAGTTGTTATTGCGCTTATAAATATAGATAGTATAATTTCATTTTTTGGTGGAGATTTTAATGAAAAAACAAATATTTATTTAGTTGATAGTGCTAACTCATATGAAATATTTAAAAATGAAATAGAACAAAATGAAGCATTAATTGGTAATGATGAATCTTCATATAATATTATTTTATCTGATGATACTGTTGATAATTTAAAAGAAAAATTAAAAACTGATGAAGATAGAAATAGTATTATTTTAAATATTAAACCATCAGAAGAAAATACAATAGATGTTACTATGATAACAAGAGAATATATGGATTTAATAGATAGTCAAGTTATTACAAATTCAATTAATAATACTAAAGTTGCGCTTGCTATTAAAAATTCTTCTATATCTGTAGATGAACTAAATAATATATATAAAACAATAGATATTGATAGACAATGGTTAGAAGAAGGAAAGAATTCTACAGATGAGAATATGTCAATAATAATGACTACTGTATTTCCTATAGTTATTTTACCTTTCTTTTTACTTACTTTATTTTTAGTACAAATGATAGGTGCTGAAGTAAATGATGAAAAAACAACAAGAGGAATGGAAATAATAATATCTAATGTATCACCAAAAACTCATTTCTTTTCTAAAGTAATTGCAGGTAATTTATTTGTGCTTATACAAGGCGCCTTATTAGTTATTTATGCTTTAATTGCATTCTTTATAAGAGATAAAATTGGAGCATCTTCAATTGCTGGTGGAATAGGTAGTGAAATTTCAAATGTGATAGGTAATTTGATAGGTTCAGAGGTGATATCTAAACTTGTATATATAATACCTGTAACATTAGTTCTTATGTTATTGACTTTTATCTCTTATTCTTTATTAGCAGGTATTTTAGCTTCTATGACAACAAATATAGAAGATTTTCAACAATTACAAACACCTATAATGGTAATTTCATTAGTAGGATATTATTTAGCTACAATGTCAGGTATGTTTGAAGGTTCAATATTTATAAAAGTGTTATCTTTTGTACCTTTGATATCCGCTATATTATCTCCATGTTTATTGATGCTAGGACAGATAGGCATAATTGAAGTTATTATTTCAATATTACTTACAATAATATTAAATTTCTTCTTAATAAAATATGGTTTAAGAATATATAAAGTTGGTATACTTAATTATTCTTCTAAAGGGTTATGGAAGAAAATGTTTAAAGCAATGAAAAGTTAGTCAAATTTGATTAACCTTTTTTTATATGAAATTTTTATAATTTAAATTTTTTGTATATTTTTTTAAATTTTTTCCATTATAAATTTAGGAGGAAAAATATGGAAAAAGAAGATATAAATGCATTAGATGAAATACATAAAGGTGCATACATGGGAATGGATGCATTAAATTTTGTATTAGATAAAGTGGAAGATAAAAAACTTTCAGATGTTTTAAAAGCAGAATATGAGCAATATAAAGAAATCGCTAGAAGAGTAGAAGAAGTATATCCTAAATATAATGAAGGAGAACCTCATAAAACAAGTGCAATGAATAAAGCAATGACATGGTATGGTATAGAAATGAAAACACTAACTGATAAAAGTGATTCAAAAATTGCTGAACTTTTATTAAATGGTGTAAATATGGGGATTATAGAAGGTAGAAAAATTTTAAATAATAAGAAACTTGATGAGGAAGTTAATGGTATTATATCCGAATATGTAACTATGCAAGAAAAAAGTGTTGAGGTTTTAAAACAGTATTTATAATTAAAACTACTTATTAGTAGTTTTTTATTATAATTTGACAAATTATATATTTATGATATTATATAACTGTCAAAAGGGGGAAAATTAAAATGAAAAGTAAAACTATAATTAATATTGTACTTTATACTGGTGTTTCAGTTTTAGCTATTTCTGGTATTGTTTTAGCTAAAGATAAAATTGAAGAAGAAAGTAAAGCATATGCTTATGATATTGAAACTTCAAATTCTGTTGTTGAAGAAGTTGATAACAAAAATTATGACTTACAATATGAACAATATATTCCTGTACAATTTGACAGTAATAATGTTGTACCTGGGTATTACGATTTTTTTAAAGGAAAACTTATAAAAAGTGGGAATGTACATCAGTATGTTAAAAATACAGATAATAAAAAGATTTATTAATTAAAATGCATAATGCATTTTTTTTATTTGTAATAAAATCTTAGTAAATATTTAATTTATATTACATATATTTTAATATAGAAAGAGAGGAATTAATATATATGGAAACACTTAAAGTTTCAACTAAATCAAACCCTAATTCTGTTGCAGGAGCTTTAGCTAATGTATTTCGTGAAAAGGGTACTGTAGAAATACAAGCGATAGGAGCAGGGGCACTTAATCAAGCAATTAAAGCTATTGCAATTGCAAGAGGTTTTGTTGCACCAAGTGGTAAAAATTTAGTATGTATACCAGCCTTTACTGACATAGTAATTGAAGGTGAAGAAAGAACAGCTATAAAATTGATTGTAGAAGCTAGATAATAGCTTTTTTTCTTATAAATAATCAAAAATATGGAATTTTCATGAAAAATATGATATTATTATATTAGAGGTGCGTTTATGGAAAAAAGTTATGAATTACAATGTTTAGATTATGCTTGTTTGAAAACTATGGCAAAAGGTGCGGATTATAATACTTTAGGACATATTTCAAACGCAATAAAAAAGTTGATATTAGAAGGTTATACTAAAGGATTTACTAGTAATGATGGAGCAAGAGGATATATTGAAAATTTAGATGCTGATGTAATAGAAAAAGAACTTTTAATCAATTTAGTAAAAAAAACATCTTATGATATGCAAAATGGTGTGAGTTCAGTACTTGCTGTAAATAAATCATTTGATGATCCTAATTTAAGCATGGATGAGGCAAATTTTTTAATTTATCAATCACTTAATACTGGTGGTGGAATGGAAACAGTAAAATATCTTTTAAATAAATATGAAAACTTGTATTCATGCTTGTCTTCATCATTTGCAAAATCTAGATATTTTGATAAAGAAAATTATAATAGAGATAAACTAGATAAGGTTTCACTTAATGATAGAGATAAACTTTTAATTGATAGAATACAATCTTTTTATACAGAACAATTTGAAGATGAAAGAACAAGTAGAATTTAAGGTTAGCAGTATTTGCTAACTTTTTATGTAGAAAAATTTATTGACATACAAATATTTCTAATATAAAATGTGGATAAGATGTATTTAGAAAGATGTGATATTATGGATCAAAATTTAAAAAGAAGCATAATGTTAGAACATTACCAAAATCCAAAAAATAAAGGTTTAGTAGAAGATGAAACATATTTAAAAATAAACATGAATAATGAAAGTTGTATAGATGAAATAAACTTAATGGTAAAATTAGATAAAGGCATTATAAAAGATATAAAGTTTGATGGTGAAGCATGCGCTATATGTATAAGTTCAACATCAATAATGACAGATACATTAATTGGTAAAGATATAGAAACAGCAAAAAAAATAATTCAAAATTACTATAATATGATTGAAGAAAAAGCATATGATGAAAATATTTTAGAGCAAGCAGCAGTATACAATGATATATCAAAACAACCAAATAGGAAAAAATGTGCCTTATTATCATGGTGGGGAATAGAAAAAGCAATAAAAAAGTAATATTTTTGTGCTTTTTTTGTTATAATTTAGTATAATGTATCTATGGTGGTAATAATGCAAAATTTAAATATAGAAAAAGTAAAACAAATATCAAAAATAAAAAATGAACCTGATTGGATGACAAAATTTAGAATAAAAGCATTTAAAGTATTTCAGGAATTTTCAAATCCAAAATTTGGACCAGAATTAAAAATAGATTTTGATATAATAAATTACTATAAAAAATTAGATGATAAAATACATGATAATTGGAATGATGTACCAAAGGATATTAAAAATACATTTGATGAAATTGGATTACCAGAGGCAGAAAAAAAATATTTATCAGGTGTACATGCACAATATGAAAGTGAAGGAATCTATAGTAATATGTTGCATGAACTTGAAGAAAAAAAAGTAATATTTTGTGATACCGATACAGCATTAAAAAAATATCCTAAATTATTTAAGCAATATTTTAATGATTTAGTAAAATATGATGAAAATAAATATACTGCATTAAATTCAGCAGTATGGAGTGGAGGAACTTTTATATATGTTCCACCACATACAGTTATAGATAGGCCACTTCAAAGTTATTTTAGAATCAATTCAAAAAATATGGGACAATTCGAAAGAACAATAATAATTGTAGATGAATATAGTAGTTTGCATTATATGGAAGGTTGTACCGCACCTACTTATACATCTGATTCATTACATGCAGCAGTTGTTGAAATATATGTAAAAAAAGGCGCAAAATGTAGATATACAACAATACAAAATTGGTCACATGATGTATATAATTTGGTTACAAAAAGAGCAATAGTAGAAGAAGAAGGTTTAATGGAATGGATAGATGGTAATATTGGATCTAAGGTAAATATGAAATATCCATCATGTATATTAAATGGTAGAGGAGCAAAAGGTAATTGCATTTCAATTGCAGTTGCAACAAAAGGGCAAATACAAGATGCTGGTTCTAAAATGATTCATTTAGCGCCTAATACTGTAAGTAATATAATTTCAAAATCAATTGCAAGTAATGGTGGAGAAGCAACATATAGAGGAACAGTAAATATTAGTAAAAAAGCAATTAATTCTAAAAGTACAGTTAAATGTGACACAATAATTTTAGATGAACAATCAAGAAGTGATACTATACCTAAAAATAAAGTAGAAAACAATAGTTCAAATATAGAGCATGAAGCAACTGTTTCTAAAATAAGTAAGGAAAAATTATTTTATTTAATGAGTAGGGGAATAAACGAAGAAAAAGCAAAAGAATTATTAATAATGGGATTTATAGATGAATTTAAAGAAGAATTACCAATGGAATATGCAATAGAGTTAAATGCACTTTTAAAAAATTATTTTTAAGGAGGAAAAAATGAAAAAAATTTTATTTTTGGCAGTAATTATTTTGTTAGCAGGTTGTGGTAAAACAGAAAAACAATCAGATATTATGCTTGGATATGCAAAAACATATTATACAAATCATATGATAATGACAAATGCGGATAGTGTTTCGATAACTAAAGAAATGTTAATAGAAGCAGCAGATG
This sequence comes from uncultured Bacilli bacterium, assembly GCA_947623925.1. Taxonomy (GTDB): domain Bacteria; phylum Bacillota_I; class Bacilli_A; order RF39; family UBA660; genus UMGS872. The sequence goes on along the minus strand of CANQID010000016.1, from coordinate 3,582 downwards.
AAGATGGATATGATATGACTAAATTAGAAGGTTGTAGTAATTCCTCTAAAATAACTTTTGAAATAGAAAATAGAGAAATAAAAAATATTCAATATAATTTAGAATGTAAATGATTTTATAAATTTATTTAAATTGTGTATTTATATTGCATGTAAAATTTAAAATTGTACTTATAAAAATTTAAAATCTGTTAAAAAAGGTTATAAATAAAGCAAAAATGGTGTTTTGCTTTATTTTTTTTATTAGATTATTATGTTAATCGAAAGGAGGAAAATATGTTAAATCAAACTGTATTGGTTGGTAGAATAGTAAAAAATCCAGAATTAAATGAAACAGAAACTGGTAAAAAGGTTACAACTGTAGTTTTAGCGGTACCAAGAAGTTTCAAAAATTCTGAAGGTCAATATGAGACAGATTTTATTAATTGTGTACTTTGGAAAGGTATAGCAGAAAATACTGTTGAATATTGCCATAAAGGAGATTTAGTTGGTATAAGAGGAAGAATACAATCAAGAAGTATAGATATTGATGAGGAAAATAAAAGACAAATTATGGAAGTAGTAGCAGAAAAAGTAACATTTTTATCTAGCAAAAAAACAGATGAATAATCTGTTTTTTTATAAAACTATTTAATTTTACTAGTAAAATCATTATAAAAAATATCATCTGGTTTTAAATTAAATATATTTGAAATTTTTAAAGCTAGTTCATAAGTTAAACGCCTTTTTTCATTTTCAATTTGCCAATAATATGTTTTACTGACATTTAATATATCTGCTATATTTTTATATGTATAATTATTATTAATTCTTAATTTTTTTAGCTTTTCCATTTTACTAACTCCTATAAACTCTATTTAGATATTATATATTATTTATTCTATAACTTCAAGTATAAAAAGTTATCTTGTAGTTAATTTCAAGTTATAAATGTCAATAATTGTTATAATTAATTTAGTAGAAGTAGGAGGTAGCAAAATGTTATTGGGTATGAGGCTTAAAGAAGTAAGAAAAAGCAAAGGTTATACTCAAAATGATTTAGCTCAAAAGATAGGTGTATCTAAAGTTACCATTTGTGGATACGAGAGTGGTAAAAGAGTTCCATCACTTGATACATTTGTTCAGTTATTAGATATACTTGAAGTAGAACCAAATTATTTACTTGGTAGAGATACATTAATAGGGGAAGATATTTCAGAATATCGTATAAAAGTGTCAAGAGAAGATATAAAAATATTAAAGGAAATACGAAATAATCCTATAGTTTATAATAGATTTTTAGATAACACTAGAGGTATTATAAATTTTATAGAAAGAAAAATTAAATAAATGGTAGTAATATCATTTATTTTTTGATATACTTATAATAGGAGTGTGTTTAAATTGAAAAATATTAAAAAAGTAGTATATTTAGTTTTATGTATATGTTTATTTATATGTGGTTGTGGCAGTAAGACAAAAGTTGATGAGAAAGAAACTACTGTTCCACAAAAAGAAGAAAAAAAATTAAAAATTGTTGATTTATCATCTAAAACAAGACCTTATGCAGTTATGATTAATAATCACCCTAGTGCAAGGGTAAATCATGCAGGACTTCAAGATGCATATATAGTTTATGAATTAATTGTTGAAGGTGGTATGACAAGATATATGGCATTATTTAAAGATGTAGATACGTCTAAAATCGGTTCTATTAGAAGTTCTAGACATTACTTCTTAGATTATGCTTTAGAAAATGATGCAATATACGTTCACTGGGGATGGAGTCCTCAAGCACAAAAAGATATAAGTAGTTTAAAAATAAATAATATTAATGGTCTTTCTTATGAAAATAAATATTTTTATAGAGATAAAACATTAAAAGTTGCATATGAACACACTGGATTTTCAACTATGGAAATGTTAAAAAAAGCTGCAACTGATTTAAATTACAGAACGACAACTGATAAAGATCTACTTTTAAATTATAGTGTTGATGAAATAGATTTAAGCAATAAAGAGAATGCTGAAGTGGCTAATAATGTAAGTATTTCATACTCTAGTTCTGTAAAAACAAGTTATGTTTATGATAGTGAGGCTAAAGTATATAAAAGATTTGTAAATGGTAAAGAACATACAGATGGAGTTACAAAAAAACAATATACTGCAAAAAATATAATTACTTATAAAGTAAATAATTCTACTATTACTGGTGATGATAAAGGAAGACAAGATTTTTATAACACTGGTTCTGGAAAGGGATATTATATTACAGATGGTTATGCAGTTCCTATAAACTGGAAAAAAGATAGTAGATCTTCACAAACAGTTTACACATATTTAGATGGTACAGAAATAAAGGTTAATGATGGAAATACATATATTCAAATTCAACCTACTTCACAAACATTGACAATTTCTGAATAAAAATTTTTAATAATAGTTAAAAAAGCATTATAATTTTGTATTTATTGTGATATAATGTAGTAGTGTCTGAGGTGAATACAAAATGCAAAATATAAAAAATAATACAGAATATTCATGTTTGGTAAATTATATTTTAAATAATAAAGAATTTCAGAAAATAAAAAATATAGAACATCATGGAGTAACTAGATATGATCATTCTCTTAGAGTATCATATTATTCATATAAAATATCAAAGATTTTAAAACTTGATTATAAACAAGTAGCAACAGGAGGATTACTTCATGATTTCTTTTTAAGTGATGAAGATAGAAATAGAAAAGATAGATTTTTATCAACATTTAATCATCCTAAAAGAGCAGTTTTAAAAGCAAGTGAACAATTTGATATAACAGAAAAAGAAAAAGATATAATAAGAACTCATATGTTCCCAATAAATTTATCTGTACCTAAATATGCTGAATCATGGGTTGTAAGTATAGTAGATAAAATTGTTGGTATATATGAATTTTCAAGAAAATTTGGCTATAAGTTAGTTTATGCTACAAATGTAATGATGATATTTTTGTTAAACAGTATTAAGTAATACTGTTTTTTATTGAAATAATTTAACATAAATGATATAATTTATTCATGTGTTTCCGTAGCTCAGTAGGATAGAGCGAACGCCTCCTAAGCGTTAGGTCAGCAGTTCGATTCTGCTCGGGAACACCAGATTGTATTTAACCCTTTATTTTAAAGGGTTTTATTTAAAATTTTAATTTTTTTTAAAGAATTTTATTTTATAGTTATATTTTATGTAAATTATAAAATTTATAGTGAAAATAAACATTTTTAATTTTTTTTGTATATTAACTTGCTAAAAAGACTAAAATATAGTAAAATGTATTTGTCTTATTTGGAGTAGTACTCAAGAGGCTGAAGAGGCGCCCCTGCTAAGGGTGTAGACCGGGTAACTGGTGCGAGGGTTCAAATCCCTCCTGCTCCGCCATTAAGATATTATGCCTTTATTTTAAAGGCTTTTTATTTTTTGGGTCTTATTTTTGGTCTTGTTTATTTGATTGATTAGAAAATTTACTTTTTAGTGAAATATATCCAAATAAGTTAGTTAAAAGGTAAAATGCAAGTTTTCATAAACATATATAAAATAAAGATAAATGCAAGTTTTTCTTGCATT
>CANQID010000015.1 GCA_947623925.1 uncultured Bacilli bacterium | reverse complement strand
ACTAATGTTTTTCCTGCTACTACTGTTCCATTTGCTGCTGAAAGTGTTATTGTTGGTGTTGCTTTTGCTATTGAACATTGAAATGTCTTATTTCCTGTTGCATTGTCACTCCATCTATACCCTGCTGCTAATGCTGCTGTTACTGTATATGTTCCTGCATTTGTCTGACTATATCCACTTAACGTATAACCTGTTCCAGTTGTTGTTGATGTTAATTGCTGTGCAGAGCCTGTATACACTAAACCTGATTTACATAAACTATTTGTTGGTATTGCTGCAGATTTTGTTACATTTGCTGTATATGTTACTGCCTTTGCACTATTAAAGTTTGTTGTATCTGTTGGTGCGAAATTTAATGTTATCGCACTACTTCCATCTTTTACTGCAGTAACTGTTATATTTCCGCTTCCTACTCCTGCTGTCGTTGCTGTTAAATCTTTGCTTGTAGGTGAAACTGTTGCTACTGCAGCTGTTCCACTTGCTATATTAAGTTTTCCTGCTGCTGATGCCGCACTTCCTGATTTTACTGTTGCTGTAAACACTAATGTTTTTCCTGCTACTACTGTTCCATTTGCTGCTGAAAGTGTTATTGTTGGTGTTGCTTTTGCTATTGAACAGTTAAATTTTACATCACTAGTTGTCCCATCACTCCATTTATATCCTGATGTTAATGCTGCTGTTACTGTATATGTTCCTGCATTTGTTTGGGTATTTCCACTGAATGTAAAGCCATCTCCTGCTGCTTTTGTTATTGATTGGGCACCTCCACTATATGTTGGATTTAAGCAATATGTATTTGCTGCTGGCTTTGCTCCTGCTGAATATAAAGCTTTAAATGAATTTGTTTTTGACTTCAAAACATTCCCAGCATTGTCTGTTACTTTAAACCATAAATAATTATCCCCTACCGTTAAATCTTTACTTATTTGATTTCCATTTGCATAACTTGTCCAAGAAGTAGGTTCTGCTGATGTTGTACTCCATCCATATTCTGAACTCTTAACTCCACTCAATGCATCTGTTGCTGTTAATGTTGCTGTTGCACTTACTGTTTTTTGACCTGTCTCTATTGTATAATTTCCACCATTTGGATCTGAACTTGCTGTTGGATTTTGATTATCCAAATACATATCTGCAGATTTTGATACATTTGCACTTAATGTATTATCAGCTCTATCTTTTATATCATTTGAATTACATACATATATTTTACCTTTTCCTGATTTATTTGAAATTGTTACCTTTGTATTTCCTGATGTCTGACCAGCAGTTACTGTTATTGTTGCATTATCAGTCATAGAATCACACGCAACTGCACTTGTTCCCCAACCATATTTTACAACATAAGATCCAGCTGTTAATCCACTTCCATTATCTTTTAAAGTTATTGTTGCTTCTGCTGACTTTTTATAAGTTGTTCCATTCGCACTTACTTCTATATATGGTGCTGCATTATCAACTGTAACTCCTGGTGTAAGTGTTACAGCAGCATTTGAATTTCCAGCATTATCTGCTACTGCACCATTAGAAATAACTAAAGTTAATGCTCCATTTCCAGTTAATCCACTTAATGTTAATGTATAATTATATACTCCATTAGATACAGAATTATATACTAATGTCTTAGTTGGGTTTATAACTTCATTTCCAACCTTAACTGTTATATCACTTGCTGCAAAATCAGATGTGTTAATTCCACTTGTTGCTTCTGTTATTTTTAAAGGTATTGTAACTATTTTAGCACTGTTAGCATATGTAGTTTGTGTATTTGTTAAAGCTACAACTGGACTAACTGTATCTAACTTAAGAGAATTATCACATTTTGCAGTATTTCCTGCTCCTGTTTTTACAAATCCATAGAAATTATTTGTTCCTTGTGATACACTCGTTATATTTATTGTACCTATATTTCCTGAATCTACAGTATTATCATAAACAGGACTATCTGTTTTAGCAGTACCAAAACTAAGTCCACTAGGTCCTGCAACAGAAGTACTATATTTTATATTTGGTTGTTTATTATACCAATTATTATATAATGTTCCTCCACTTATTACTATAGAACATTCAGGAACTGTAGGATCAACATGAGTTACTGCTTGATTTACAGCATATTTTAAACTAGTTCCATCATATACTCTTGCTGCTATATCTCCATTTGTTCTAAAATTAATTACTTCTTCTAAAGAAGATGCTATATACCATGTTCCCGGTGTAAGTTCTACTCCATCTCTTACTGCTGTTCCTGATATTATACTAAATTCATATCTTTCATAATCACTTGGATAAATTACTGTTACATTTTTATTAGTTTCCCATACTCCTGGATTACTTACTAAGAATGTTGGTTGTCCCATTACATTTGTTGTTCCACTTAAATTTCCAACTGTATTCATTCCTGAACCATTTGTACATCTAACACTAAATTCATACTCTGTACTTTCATTTAGTTTATCAAATGTATATTTATTATTTGTACCGTTATCTATCCAATTTTCTTGTCCTTTTCTAAATTCGTACTTTGTTATTCCTGATTCATTATCAGTACAAGTTGCAACTAAATCTATTTTATTTGTTGATAAAGTGTTACTGTCATAACCTAATTGTGCTCTTGGTGCTGTCGGATCTACATATGCAACATTTAAAGTATTTCCGTTTTTATATTCGCCTTCATTTTGTACTCTTGCTATCAAACTTCCATTTGTTAAAAATACTACTGTTTGTCTTATTTCATTTGCTGCAATCCATTCACTTTCACCATCTATTATTTGGTCCCCAATTCTTACTTTTCCTGAAATAATTTTATATTCATATAAATCATAACCTTCTGGATATACTATTGTTACATTTTTACTTGTTGTCCATTCATTTGGTTTTTCGACTTCATATGTAGGCCCCATTGCACTTGCTACATTTCCTTCTAGTTCTTCTACATATGTATATTCATATTGATCATAATCATTACTGTATTCTACTAATACATATCCATTCATTTCTTTTCCTGTTCTTGGGTCTACTATTTCTTGATTGCTTAATTCTCCTGTTGCTATTAAATCTTTTACAGAAATGTATCTTTTTTCTCCTTCACGAGGATACAATAAATCATTTTGTAATCCATATTTTCTTGCCGCATTTTCTATCGTAGTTACTTGAGTTTTATATGCTGTTTCTTTAGAATTAAATATCGTATCTGATACTTTTGGTACTATTAAAAGTGCTATTAAAGATATAACAACTATAACTCCTAAAACTTCTATTAAAGTAAATCCCTTATTTTTTTTCATGGTAAAAGCCTCCTACTATATGATTCCTATTTTTACATTATCTTTACATTAATAATATCATATTTTTATAAATAGGTAAATAATTTAAAAGAAAAAAAAAGATTTTTTATAAATATTAATTACAAACTTATTTTAAATAATTATTAAAAAAAACTATTTAATATTATTTAAATAGTTATAATAAACATAAATATTATTTTAATTTATTTTTGAATACATTATTATTAATTAAATTATTAGGTTTTCTATTCTTATTTATTTCATTAAATAAAATATTTGTTTTTTTCATCTCCCTTTCTTCTATTATTTCCTTTGGCGTTTTTTTAGAATAAGTAAATGTAGTTTTTTTAGGAACAATTTTTGTTTTATTATTTTGATTAAATATCACAATCATCACCTTCTAATATTTCTTTTACTGGACCATATGTTTTTCTATAATCATCTATGAGTCCATATTTTTTTATCGCTTCAATATGTTTCTTAGTTGGATAACCTTTATGTTTACCAAAACCATATTGTGGGTATTTTTTATCAAGTTCATACATCATACTATCTCTTGTAACTTTTGCGATAACACTTGCAGCCGAAATAGTTACACTTTTTAAATCTCCTTTTATTATTGAAGTTGTAGGTATATCCAATTCAAGTGGCATAGCATCAGTTAATACATGATCTATTTTTATTTTTTTTTCTAAATCAGAAATAGCAAGCATCATTGCTTTCTTACTTGCTTGATATATATTTATTTCATCTATTTCATTAGGCCCAACTATTCCAATAGAATACCCAATACAATTTTTTTTAATATATTCTGCAAATTCATTTCTTTTTTTTTCAGTCAATTTTTTCGAATCAGTTAATCCTTCCAATTTAAAATCGTGAGGTAAAACAACACAAGCAGTTACAACAGGTCCAATAAGGGGGCCTCTACCTACTTCGTCTACACCAGCAACATTATTTAAACCTAAATTCCATAATTCTTTTTCATATTTATAATTATCAATATCATTCATAACTTAATTTTAACATAAATAAATTATTAAGTAAATAAAATAGAATCCAAGATTCTATTTTATTACAATATTAACAAGTTTTTTAGGCACAACTATTACTTTAACTATTTCTTTTCCTTCAATATATTTTTTTACATTATCAAGATTAACAGCTAAAGATTTCATTTCATCTTCACTAGTATTAATATCTATAGTCATTTTTCCTCTAACTTTTCCATTAACTTGTACAACTAATTCAAATTCTTCATCGCTTATTTTACTTTTATCATAAACAGGCCAAGGTTCATATGAAATAGTATTATTATGACCTAAAATACTCCACATTTCTTCTGATACATGAGGACATATTGGATTAAATAATTTAACAAAACCTTCTGCCATGTATCTTGGTAAATAATCTTCTTTATAAACTGCATTTATAAATATCATCATCGCACTTATTGCAGTATTAAAGTTAAGTGTTTCATAATCTTCTGTTACTTTTTTTACAGTTTGATTATATATTTTAACTAAATTATTATTTTCTACATCTTTTATTTTATTATCTTCAGCTATTACTCTATAAACTCTATCAATAAACTTTCTTGAACCTTCAATACCATTTTTATCCCAAGGTTTATCTGCTTGTAATGGTCCCATAAACATTTCATATAACCTTAATGCATCTGCACCATAATCTCTTACTACATCATTAGGGTCTACTACATATTCAGGATACCTCTTACCCATTTTTATTCCATTAGAACCTAATATCATACCTTGATGGACTAATTTTTTAAACGGTTCTTTAACACTTACAATTCCTTTGTCATATAAGTAATTATTCCACATTCTAGAATATAGTAAATGTCCAACTGCATGTTCAGGACCACCTACATATAAATCAACAGGCATCCAATGTTCTATTAGTTTTTTATCTGCTATTTCATTATCATTTTTAGGATCAATATATCTTAAAAAATACCAACTAGAACCAGCAGAACCTGGCATAGTTGAAGTTTCTCTTTTAGCTTTTTTTCCATCAACTTCTATATTTACCCAATCTGTTTTATTTTCAAGAGGTGCTTTTCCATTTTTACCTTTATAATCTTCTAATATAGGTAAAACAAGTGGTAATTCACTATCTTTAATTGAAGAAGTTGTGCCATCTTCAAAAGTAACGATAGGTATAGGTTCTCCCCAATATCTTTGACGAGCAAAAATCCAATCTCTTAATCTATAATTTATTTTTTTAGAACCATAATTATTTTTCTCTAACCAGTCAATCATTTTATCGATTGCATCTTGTTTATTAAGACCGTTTAAAAATTGAGAATTTATATGTATTCCATCACCAGTATAAGCTTGTTCTAAAACAGATTCTCCATCTATAACAGGTATTATTTCTAAACCAAATTTTTTAGCAAACTCAAAATCTCTATCATCATGAGCAGGAACTGCCATTATAGCACCCGTTCCATAAGTTGCAAGTACATAATCTGATATCCAAATTGGTATTTCTTTATTATTAACAGGATTTATAGCATATGCTCCTGTAAATGCACCTGTTTTATCTTTATTTAATTCTGTTCTTTCCATTTCAGATTTAGTCATACATTCTTGTTTATATTTTTCTACTTCATTTTTTTTCTCACTAGTGGTTATTTTATCTACAAGTTCATGTTCAGGTGCTAAAACACAATAAGTACATCCAAATAAAGTATCTGGTCTAGTTGTGAAAACAGTAAAACTTAAATCACTATCTTTTACTTTGAAATTGACATGTGCTCCTACTGACTTACCTATCCAATTTTTTTGTATTTCTTTAGTAGATTCTGGCCAATCTAAATCATTTAAATTATCTAGTAATCTATCTGCATATGATGGAATATCTATTACCCATTGCTTCATATTTTTACGAATAACAGGGTATCCTCCTCTTTCACTTTTACCATCAATTACTTCATCATTTGCCAAAACAGTACCCAATTCTTCACACCAATTAACTGGCATATCTACTTTTTTAGCAAGTCCATCTTCATACAATCTTTTAAATATCCATTGTGTCCATTTATAATATGATGGATCACAAGTAGAAATTTCTCTATCCCAATCATATGAAAAACCTAACATTTTTAATTGTTTTTTAAATGTTTCTATATTTTTTTTAGTGAATTCATCAGGATGATTTCCAGTTTTTATTGCATATTGCTCAGCAGGTAGTCCAAATGAATCAAATCCCATTGGATGTAAAACATTATATCCCTGCATTCTTTTCATTCTTGATACTATGTCTGTTGCAGTATATCCTTCTGGATGTCCTGCATGTAAACCTACTCCTGATGGATATGGAAACATATCAAGTGCATAATATTTTGGTTTACTAAAATCATAAGTATCAGTTTTAAATGTCTTATTATCTTCCCAATATTTTTGCCATTTTTTTTCTATTTGTGTAAAATCATACATTTTTCTTTCCTTCTTTCTTCTTGTATATATTACCTATTATACTATATATAATAAGCATTAATGGTACTAATGTAACTATTCCAACTAATATTTTTAAATAATAATTTTTTGTAATTTCTGTTGCAATTAATGTGAGTGAAATCATAATAGAATTTGATAATGCAATCGCATTTGCAAATCCTCTTGCATTTAGTTTATTAGTATCTAATTTATATTTATATATAAAATATTTTGCTTGTGTTGTATTATAAAAATTCTTAATTTTTTTCTTATTAAATATAACTGTTATTAAATACAGCACGTATATAAGTAAAAAACAACCTAATCCTAAATATAATAATTTCATAAAAACCTCCAAAAAAAATATTATAAATTTAAGGACGAGCATTCCCGCGGTACCACCTTAATTCATAATATTTTATGCACTCTTTTTTTAACGCAAAAATACGGCCTAAAGCAACTTGAAAAGCAAGTTCATAAATTAATATTTAAAGTTTTCACCAACCACTTTTTCTCTAAAAAATATTTAAATTTACTAATACTCTTTTCATAAATGTCTTTCAAAATTAAATATATTATATTACATTTGTTCAACATATTCAAGCAATTTTAAGAATAATTGTATGAATTTTTTTTCTACTCTTATATTTGCTAATTTTCTAATCGCTATTCTTTTTTTCTTTATAGGCATTTTACCAAACAATATTGCATCAATTTTATCTTTTTTTACAGTCTCAATTGGTAAATCTGAAACAATTTCTTCAATATCTTCATTTATTATTCTAACTGGATCTGCCTCTATATCTTTACCTTTACAATTAACTGTTAATTGTTTTCCTATTGTAGGTATATTTTTAACTTCTACAATGAAATCAGGCCCTTCTGTATATGTATTACAATTTATTTTTTCTTGATTTAAATATATCGTAACATCATCTGCTTGTTTAGTATTTCTAAATCTAAATTTATAATTTCTTACTTGAGGTATTATACCACTTTTACCCTCTATTGCTTTTACAATTATAGTATAATTATTTGGCATATAATTATAATCTATCATTGTCATTAAATAATAATCTTTTAAATATAAGTTACTTACACCATCATCTTCATATAATTTAAAAGTATTAGACCTACCTGGGAATATATGTATTTCCATATCTGTAGGTGGTGTTGTATCATTTATATTTTTATTTGTTCCAAGAGGTATAATTGCTCCTTGTCTAGCAAAAACAGGGTAATCATTATCTTTAAAGAAAGAAACATATTTTTTATTTCCTAAAAATTTTTTACCTGAGACAAAATCATACCATATTCCATTTGGAATATAAAATTTATGTATTACTCTACTCATTATATAATCTTTTGATGTAGTAATTGGGGAAACAAATAATTGACTACCAAAGTAATATTCATTTTTATATAATGGGTCATCATACATTTGTGGAACTGTATAATACAAAGGTGTTATTAAAGGTATTCCAAATTTAGAATTGGCATATGCCTCACTATATAAATATGGTATTAATTTATGCCTTAATTGTAAATACTGTTTTGTTATTTCATATGTTTTTATACTCCAACGCCAAGGCTCTCTTTTATAATACTTGCTTGAATCCGCACCAAATTTAAGTATAGGGCTGAAAGTTCCTAATTGTACATATCTAATGTATAATTCGTTATCTTCTACTCCTTCACTGTAACCTCCTATATCATGACTCCACCATGATACACCCATATTAGTAGCGTTTACATTATGAAATGATAAAGCACGAAGTGTATCCCATCCTACTTTTGTTTTACCAGAATAAAGTATTGGATATCGATGAGCGGCAATAAGTGAATTATGAGCAAGGAGGAAAGGTCTTCTTCTATAATCTCTTTTCATATCATAAAATTGATAATGTTTTAATGCATTTAACAATTGAATATTATTTTTATCAAAATAATCTATCCAATAAAAATCAATACCATAACTATCTAGTTTATGTATTAATAGTTTTAAGTACACATCCAAACATCTAGGATTTAAAACATCAAATGGTATTCTACCATTTTTATCTTCTTGTAAATATTTTTTTAATTCATCATAATTTTCTTCAATAGGATAAAATCCATCCATAGGATTTACGCTTAATCCTAATCGTATTCCCATTGAGTGCAAATAATTTATTGTAGATTTAAAATCAGAAAATTTATTATTATCAAAAGTAAAACCTGAATTTGTTTTATCATTAACATTTAAATGCCAATCTTTATTTAATAACACTATTGATAAAGGAATTTCATTATCATAAAATTTATTTATTAATTTCTTTAAACTCTTATCATCATATCCGTAATTTCTATACCACCAATTACCTAGGGCATATCTTGGAATTAAATTTGGATATCCTGTTAATTTATAATAATCTTGTAAACATGATATAAAATCTTTTCCATAAACAAACAAATACAAATCTATGCCACTTGATTCTCTTGGAACCAATACTCCCTCATCATCAAAAACTTTTGTACCAGTATCATCTAATGTTGCAAAACCTTCTACTGAATACAAACTTTTTTTTAATTTTGAATTTCCTGTATCATATGCAAGTTCTGTACTTGGTGAGCCATAATTTCTAACTTCAGGCATTCCATAATACCATGCTTTATCCATGCCTAAAACTTCTACTTTTATATTTGAGTCTGAAAACAATTTTCCAGAACCAAAAGGTTTATTTAATCTATATACTAATTTAAAATAATTTGTTGAAACAAATAGGTTATCATCAACTACTATCTTTTTAAAAGGAACATTACCAAAATTTCTATTTATTACAAGTTCTGTACTTTTATCTTCAAAAACACCATTTTCATTATATTCAAGTCTTATAAGCCTTTCTGATAATATAGTTATTCTAAATTTATTACCTGAAATAACATTTTGTGGATTTGGTTTAGAATTATTATTTATTTTAAATTGTTCCCCTATTTTATACATTTTATCACCTTTTATATTTCTTCTATTTTAACAAAATTTGTATGTTTTACTTCTTTAAATGGATATCCTCCTGTAATAATTATTTTATCATTTTTTTCTAAATTAAATTTCTCTATAGCAATTTTTTTAGATTTAGTAATCATAGAGTCTAAATTTTTAAATTCATCTACTAATATTGGCATTATACCAAAATTAAGTGAAAGACTACGAGCAGTATTTACATCACTAGTTATTGCAAGTATTGAACAACTTGGTCTAAATCTGCTTATTTTTTTCGCAGTATATCCACTTATAGTTGGCGCAACTATAACCTTACATTTTAGTCTACAAGAAAGCATAGCAACACTATATGATATCTCACCTGTAACATCCTGCTTTTCAGTTCTTGCTGCTTTGTCTAATAAACTTAAGTAATCTATTCCCTCTTCAGCAGATACTATTATTTTTTCCACTATATCTAACGTTTCAATAGGATATTTTCCTATAGTTGTTTCACCAGATAGCATTACAGCATCAACACCATCTAGTACTGCGTTTGCTATATCTGACACTTCTGCTCTTGTTGGTCTCATATTTTCTTCCATTGTTGATACTAACTCTGCAGCAACAACACTTATCTTACCTGCCATATGGCATTTACTTATAATAGATTTTTGAAGTCCAGGGATTCTTTCCATAGGAACTTCAACTCCTAAATCAGCTCTTGCTATTATAACCCCATCACTTACTTTTATTATTTCATCTATTTCTTCAATGGCACTTTCTTTTTCTATTTTTGCAAGTATTCCCATATGGTCATTTCCTAATTCAATTAACATATCGTTTATTTCAAGAATATCTTCTGATGATGATACAAATGAAACAGCCAAAAAATCTGCATTTTTTTTATGTGCATAAAGTATATCTTGTTTATCTTTTTCGCTTAAAAATGGTATATCTAATTTAATACCGACAACATGTACATCACTTTGTGAATTTATAGTTCCTTCTTTTATTACTCTACATTTTAAATATAATTCTTCTTTTTCTTCAACTATTAATTCAACTAACCCATCATTTATAGATATAGTATTACCTATTTTAACTTCACTAACAAAGTTATCATAACTTACTGAGAACTTTGTTTCATCGCCTAATACATCCTCTTTATAAATTCTTACAATTGTATCTCCTTTTAGAAAAGCATTGTTTTCATTAACTTTACCAACTCTTATATCAGGGCCATTAGTATCTAATATTACTGATACTGTAGTATTCAATTCTTTGTTTAATTCATCGATTATTTTAAATATATTGTCGCAAAAAGAGTAATCTGCTTGTCTCATATTTATTCTTACAGCATCGCAGCCTTTTAATATAAGTTCTTTTATTTTTTGCTTTGAATTTGTAGATTCACCAATTGTTGCAATTATTTTTGTTTTTCCCATTATATCACCTAAGCCTTACCCTATTCTTTAAATATTATACCATAAATATGTTATAAAATATAGTTTTTAATAAAAAAAGGAAATAAAATTCTTAAATATACTTTTTATTCCAATATTTTATTAATATCATCTATACTTATATTTATATTAGTTATTAAAATTATTAATTTTTTAATATACAATCATAAATTAATCTAATAATTTAGTTGATGTAATTATTTTTCATCCTATTTTGAATTAATAGTATTATTTGTATTTCTTTATGTAAAATTAATAATTTTTAAATTCTTTTTTATTTTTATATTATTTATTATAAATTTATAAAATTATGCAAATAAAAAATGTATGAAATATTTTCATTACATTTTTTATATACTCATCATACCCATTAATGAGAACAATAGAAGTGCAATTATACCTCCACCTGTACACATTAACATTGTCATTGTCTTCTTTTCCATTGTTTCTAGACGATTCTTATATTTCTCTTCACGTGCTTTATTTTGAAGTGACGAAATTGTTCTTGAGAACATTAATAATTGTTCTTGCTTATTTTCTTGTGAACCTAATCCTAGACGATATAATAAACGCATCATTCTCATTGAATCTCTAACAGGATAATCTTTTGCAAATTCCATATATGGATCAACACTAGAATCACCTGCTTCTATTTTAGAAACTAATTTTTCAAGTCCTGGTTTAAATATATCAGGAGCAGTTGCTATACTTTTTCTTAATGCCACTGGTACAGTATAATGTTGAACTAATATTTCCAAACTTTTTAAATAATATGGTAACATTAAGTCAATAGTATATAAATGCCTTTTATAAAATGACTTTAATTGACTATATGGCATTTTAAATACTAAAAAAGCAAGTATTACAGCAACAAGTACAAACAAGAAACTCATTCTTGGTAAAAATACTATTATTAAAATTCCAAGAACTATTAATGCAAGCCTAACTCTTTCATTAAATTTTTTTTCTAAACTATAATCCTGACCATATTTTACACTTAATAAAAAATCATAATCATCTTCCATTAAAAACTTGAAATATGGCTCAACTTCACTTATAAATTTCTTACTATCAATAAACCTATTTACAAGCAAAATTACTATTAAAATTACACCTATAGCTACAAATAACATTACTCAGCACCTACATTCTCATTATAATATTTTTCACCATTTAAAATGAAAAATGTATTTACAATTATTATGGCATGCAACAACAAATTAACCAATATATTACTTAACATATTTATGTATGAATCAACCCCAAGCAAAAATTGAACAAGCATTACCATTAAATATAGCATTATACCGAATTGTAAAAATTTTCTATGGAATGTAGCTCTGTCAATTCTATCCCTATAAACTCCTTCAACAAGCATATCTATATCTTGTGACATGTTTTCAAGCGATTGCCCTGCATCCCTAGAACCTTCATTTGTTATTTGTAAAAACAATTGATGCATATTTTTAATTACATAATAATCATACTTATTATTTAAATACTCTATTGATTGTTCAACTGTTCCATTTTCATATGCCATATCTATCATTACTTTTACGTCACTTTTAAATGGATCTTCTAAAACTCCTGAGTTGTAAACTCCCTCAATTGCCTTTACAAAACTTTGAGTTGTTGCAAACTCCATAATCGTATTAGTTGCATACACTTGAACTTGTTCAAATATAAATTCACTATATACTCTTTTACACCTTAAATAAGTTAAATATGGAACTATTAATATTGAAAGTATTGCATAAATTACAGAAACAATTATATTATAAAAATATAAATATGTAAGTATTGCTGATGCTGCAGCAAAAACTGTTATTTGTAATGTATACTGTTTTACTGTGTATTCTTGTCCTAATTCTTTTACTTTTTCTCTAACTTCTTTAAAAGAATAAGGAGCATATTTATTATAAGCATTACCTATAGAATTAGCAACAAACTTGTATACATTCTCACCTGATTTTTTTCTATATATTATAATAAATATTATAATTACTCCTATTAATATAAATACAATTTTTTCCATTTTTTCTACCTCCTATTAAAATATGATTTCAACTTTCTCCTCAGCCTTTAATGGAGGATTTACAGTTTGATTTATTGGATTTGATTGCACAGAAACCCCATTAACTAAATTTCTATTTTGTAAATTTGGTTGAAAATTAGAATTCAATTTTTGAGTACTTGCATTTTGTGTACTCATTACCTGTTTTTGAAAATTTTGATTTGGTTGAGTTAATACTGACTGACTATTTATTTGATTAACTTTTTGAGTTGGAATTGTTTGACCTATTTGATTAGAATTCATTTGTTGATTTAGTCCAATATTACTACCTTGCTGAGTCATTGTATTTGAATCTATTTGTTTTTCATCATTTGAACCATCACTTGCATCTGTAAGTGGTGATGGTGGGCAAATACAATGTTCATCTAATATTACACCTTGTGCAGACAAATAGTCTAGTAAATATTTTGTTGGATTTTTTTTAGATACTTTACCATCTACACCTTTTAAATATATATTATTAAATTTTGCATTATTATTTTCATCAACATAAAATTCTGTAACTCCAGCAATTTCACGAACAAATTTTTTTGTTTCTTTATCTTGATAACCTCTTATATACACACCTAATTGTACATATCTATATATAGACTTCAAAAATTGATCTATATCTTGATTTGTTTCAAGCAAACTATACATACGATTAGGTATAGATTCTGCTTTATCTGCATGTATTGTTGATAATATATAGTGTCCTGATGAAATTGCGTTACGTATTGCCAATACAGCTTCTGCACTTCTGACTTCGGATAGTAATATCCACTTAGGATTTTGTCTCATGCAAGCAACTAAAACATCAGTATACGAAGCAATGTTGTTTGTTTTCATTGCGACTATGTCTCTAGTTGGATAAATACGATCTAGGTGAAGTTCAAGTGTATCCTCTACTGTTATAATTTTTTCATTTTCTTTTATTTTAGAGCCTAAATATTTAACAAATTCAGTTTTACCACTACCTGTTTCACCACAAACTATTATATTTGCATGACCTTCTATACATTTTACTAAAAAGTCATGAACTTCAAGAGTTATATATTTATCTTGTAAAATTTTGTCTTTTTCCAAACGGATTTTAGCAGGTGTCTTACGGATAACACATCCTATTCCATTTTTTGCAATAGAATCATGCAAAAAGTTTAAACGTAATTCTGCTCCCTCCGCATCTAGGAAAGGATGGGCAGCATTAAATGCTTTACCCATTACGTTAGCACACTGAAAAGCCAACTTTTCCATCAATGCATTATTTATTTCTGGTCTTTCTACCCTAAATATTCCTTTAGATAATGTTTTAATCCAAACCTGTCCCCCATTACTATATGATATATCTGTAACATCATCATCATTTAGATAATCATTAATAGGGCCAAAATCAATTTGGGAAAACATATTATTATCCATTATTTTCCTCTGTATTACTTTCTGTTCCTGTTAATTGTGAATCAGATAACATAACTGTTTTTTCGTTTATATAATTTTTTAATTCTTCTGAACTTACTTGAATTTGTCCTTCAGTTCCTACCCAAGCTCCATGTGGTACTGGGAATACTTCTACTTCTGATAAATATTTAGCTTTTAATAGTAAAATATTTACGTCGTATTTTACACCAAATATAATATATGCTGGTGTTCTATTTTCTTCAGTATTTTCAAATACATGGTTTCCTTCTGAATCCTTTACTGCTAAAACTTCAACATTTTCTAAAAACTTTCCAACCATTATTTCCCCATTATCATTAGTAGCTTTCATGTATAAATCTATTTGATTACCTGGAAAAATTGAATTTCCATAAGTACTTTCCATATCAACCGCAAATTGATAAGGAATATCCCCTTCTTTTACATCTACAAATGCTGAATCAGGCATTTCTTCTGCTGTTGTAAGAACATCTGTATAAAACATACTACCTTTTGGTATTACTGTATTGTAATCAGCATACAATTTAGTTATTTCATTTGCATCAAACATTACATTTTCTGATAAAGCATCTGCTGGTACCTCTATATATTCAATCATATCTGTTGTAATTTTTGTTCTTGGTTGGATAGTTGTTGCTGCAATTGGTACTCTAGTTGGTCTTACTTGTGAATTAATTTGATAAGTATAACCAAAGTATAATAAAGCTATTATTAATATAACTCCTATTATTGTTATTGTATTTTTATTTTTGATAAATTTTTTTAAACCTCTAGTAAAATTATTCATTTTTTTCTTCTCCTTTTTATTACTTAATTATTAACTATCTAATTCTAATATTGCATCTAATCTGTTTGTTATATCAAATTCTACTTGTTGATTTTGAACGACACTTCCTTGTTTTGACTTAACCTCTAAGCTTACTTTAGGTGGTGTTTCAACTATATCATAAAAGTTTATTTCATATGTATTTGATAATTGTGCATTTTCTGCAAACCTTCTTATGAAATTTTCAACAAATTTTTCCCTATTTATTTTTATTTTTCCTGTTACTCTATACTCAGCTAAATCAAATGCATCTATCATTGCATTTTGAGTAGTTTCTTTTAGCAAAGTATAGTTATGTTCATCTGTATTGGTAACATTTTGAAAGAAGTAAATTAAACCAATCAATACAACACCTGTAACTACTATGAAAACACCCCAGAATGACTCTCTCATTATTTACCACCTACTTTCTATTCGAATAATCAACGCATTTATCGAATTGTTCGGATGTCGTATTATTTATATTATAGCACATTGAACGACTTTGGTCTACAATATTTGAAAAATTTTCACTTCTTAAAAATGTACTATAGCAATGTTCACCATTTTCATCACATAAAAATGTATTAAAATCTGCATAATCATTTTTATCATTATATTGTCTTATTTGTTTTATTACAGATGGTGTTAATGTTACTGAATAAAGTGGTTTTTTCTCATACACATCTTGTCTATCTGTTATATATTTTTTTACATTCTCTTCGCTCCAGTTTGCACCAGAATTTCTTCCCACACCAGAAGAACCTGGAAATGGGTTTGATAAATCAATTGGTCTATAAACTAAATTAGTTGGTACATTTGGATTATCTCTAACTGTTACTTCTGTTGAACAAATATAATTTTTATTACCTAAAAATTGGTCTCCATTATGGAATGTTACTGTTGAACCATTTATTACTTTAGAAACCGCCGAATTATTGTCTTGATATTTTTTTAAATACTTACTTGCAACATTAATTGAAGTACTTGTATCAAATGTAGTGGTAACTATGTTTTTACCTATAAATTTTGTGTCTAATGGAACTTCAAAATTTATATCAGCTGAATTTTGTGAATATTGAATACCTGAAACTTTTGAATTAGTACTTCCACTACCTTTTCCTGTTTCTTTATTTACCCATTTATTTAAATATTTTGATTCATAAGCATAATTATATTTTAATACAAGTGTTAGTGGGTAATATGTACTATTATAATCCGTTTTTGCTGATGCAACAGATGATTCATACATACGTTGTATTGTTGTATTTTTGTATGTATAATTGCTACCTAAATAACTATATTTTATATTTGGCATTTTGTAATTTTCTAAAGATGATATAATATCTTTTCTTTCACTATCAGATGGAGAAAAGCACTCCCAAGTAACCGTTATTGATGGATTAGATTTTACACCAACAAACCTACCTAATGTAACTGTTTTAAGTGGATTTAAAATATTTGAAGTTGTAGAAGTTATTTTTGCTACACAATATGAATTTGTCTGATCTAATTGATATTTAGGATTATTATATACGCATGAAGCAGTAGTAGCATTTTTCATGTTTTTTGTATCTATACCCGAAACAAGTCCATTTATATTTATTTCTTCATTATTGTAGCAAATATTGCTTAAACTTTGACAAGCATATGAATAATCTGTTGATTTAGGATCTTCACATTTACCATTAATCCAAACCTTTCCATACTTAGATGCATTTGAAGCATCACATTTTTCTATCTTTATGAAATCTCCCATGTAGTACATTACTATACCATATCCAGATGAAGAAGATTGTATTATATTTGCCGTGTCTTGATCCCAACTTGTAATTGAATCGTCCTTTGCTGGAGTAGTTATTACGCTACTTGAAAATCCATTAGAAGTAATTTGTTTTATATCATTTGAAACCATTCTAAGACCTTTACCCATTAATTCTAATGTACCTGAATAATGAAGATTCCATAAACTTTGACCATTATTTTTTAGTTTCCATAAATATCTTACTATTTCTGAAGAAGTACCAGAAATATAATTTCCTCCTCCATCTTCTATTATAAATACTGGCTCTATAACTAAAAACAAATCTTTATCTTTTATTCTATTATCTATTTGGTTATCTGTTAATCCTAAAGACCTTACAAAACTTCTTATTTCTTGTTCTGTTTTATGTTCTAATGAATATTGAATTTTATCAAAAATGACATTATTTTCATATGTATCATTATCTGTTAATCCAAAAAAGTTGTCTTTTTGACTTTTATACTTTCCTGTACCAAATTTATAACCTTTATAAATTGTTCCTTGTAAATTGCTGCTTGTATAAAAATCGACTGTGTTTGAAATACTTTTTCCATTTTTATCTACAGCAGTAATTCTTAATATAGGATTATATCCCCAGTTTACAATTAGACCTTGACCAGATTGCATACCACCTGACTCTGGATTTGCAGAAGAGCCACCTGCAACTCCACTATCAATTGCTTTTACTGATGCGATATTTAAACTCATTATTGTAAAAACAGTTAGTATGGCTAAAATTTTCTTCATAATTTTACTCCCTTTCTAATTTTATGTATTGAAATTAAATCTATCTTTTCTGTTTATTATAATTATTACTGTTAATGATATTAGTATTATTGCTCCAAATAATATATAATAATATTTAACGAATAATTGTGTCAAAAAATTTTCTTCAACAGTTTGTGTTTGTATAGTTGTTTGTTCTTGTTCCTTATCATTAAAATTAGAAACAAATTGCTCATATGTTAATGAATTTGTATTTAACCATTTTTGACAAACAGTTTTTGCCCTATTTTTTTCACAAAGTTCATCTTTATAGTATGAATTATAATAAGGTATAGAATAATATTTTTTTGTTATATTTTGATTTAAACAGTTATTAGAATTTGAAACTATATTTATCGAATAAGAACCACCAAAAATTATATTAGAAATTGTAATATCACTAAATTCATTATTGGAAGGTGAATAATTTTTTCCCATATCATCCACTATTTTTAATCCTTTATAAACGTTGTGAAAAGTTACAGAAAAAGTAACGCCATCATCATTTTCAACATAGTCATATGTCGTTTCTATTTTGGATGCCAAATTTTTTAATCTGCTTATTTCTTCTTTACTACATTCTGCATTTACTATAAGTGGAAAAAATAGAAGTATTACAACAAAAATAATTTTTCTCATTTTATCATCCTCCATAGTATCCTATCATAACATTTATAGTATATCATATTTTAATTTAAAAAAAAGTTTTTTTATTAAAAATTATTAAATATTGTAATAAGTAATTATAAATTTATGTAAAGTTTTTATAAAATTTAATCTTTTTATAATTATGTTGTTATTAATAAAGGCAAAAAAAGATAATGATCTTAGTCATCATCTTTCTATGATCTTACTGCACACGAATCAAATGATGCAGTTGTTTGTGAATTTTTGTTATAACAATTTGATTTGTTTTCTGTTAAATATTTTCTTATGAATGAACTGTAACATGCAGAAGCTCCACTATCTTTACAGCTTAATGTGAAATCATCATAACCATGTGAATCATTATATTTTCTTATGTCTTTTATATCTGATGAAGTTAATGTAACAGAATATAACGGCTTTTTACTATATACATTTTGTCTATCTGTTATATATTTTTTTATTTCATCCTTACTCCAATTTGTACCTGAATCTCTACCACTACCTGATTTTCCTGGAAATGGATTTGATAAATCAATTGGTCTAAATACTAATTTTTCATACAAGTTTTCATTTGTTATTGTTATATTTTTCTTACATGAAAATGAATTTGAACTTGGAGCATTAGACTTATTGTCGAATATTACAAAATCATCACATGCTGTTGATTGAACATAAGATGTTGTCATACCTGATTGTGAACCTTTTGATTTTGTACATTCATCCTTAGTACCTGTTTTAAATTTATAAGTTATAGTACACGTATTATTACTCCAACTCTTTTTATTGCCATCTAAACTGTATCCACCTTTAAACACCTTATCAAATTCTGTTTTTTTATCTGAACAATCTTTTGAACTCATATTATTATCTGTAAATGTTACTGTACATGTACCAGAGCAAGAAGAACTTTTTTGATATGCGTATGCCACTTCACCATCGAAAGTACCATCAAAAATATGGTCAATAGCGGTAGATGAAATTGATTCAAAGCTATAGGTTACAGGATATGTCCCACTAGCTTTATTCATAGGAACGCTTATATTAACACTTGATGATAATGTTTTTCTAGAACTACTATTAGTAGAACTCGAAGTTGCAGATCCTTTTGCTGATTTTATATAAACATATTGGTTATAAATAGATGCCGAATAATCATAAGTTAATGTAACAGATGCTTCATAATATTGCTTTCCATAATTAGTATTACGAGGCTTTCCACCATTTTCTAATTTTACTGCATTAGCATCAGGTAAATTATATAATTTACTACTTAAAGATACTTTATGTCCTAAGAAAGTTATATCAATATCTGGTCCATAAGTTCTTTTAAATTTATTAAATACTAACGTTTTTATATTAGAACTTGTGCTGTAACATTTTTTAGTGACTTTAATTTTAGCATTACTTGCGTTTACTGGTATAAACCTTCCACTTTTCACTGAAGATACATTTATTATACTAGAAAAATCAGTATCTACTGTATCTGAACAATATAAATTTGTTGCTTCCATATATTTCATATTATTAAATATACATTCACCATTTGAAACACCAACAGTACTATTGCCGTGAGTACCACCACCACCATAAAAACTTTTTATTGTACTACTTAATCCGCCATCCTTACAAACGCTTATATCTGCATTGCAAGTGTAATAATAATTATCCGATGAAGATTTTTGATGTGAAAAACATGAATCTGTAGATTTATTATAGCTTTGTCCTGGAAGACAACAATATTTTCCCGTCCAAGCTCTACCTAACTTCTTTGCATCTGCTTCTGTTTTGCAACTTTCAGATGGAGGTGGAGTAGAATTTGCATATATGTTTATTAAATGTAGGGCATATCCATATGACTTATCAATTACACATTTAAGTCCAGAAACCCCTGAACATTTAGAATAAGTTGAACTATTTACCGCTATTGTTATCGGAGTAAATCCCCATGCTTTAACATCAGTAAGTGTAGATACTTTGAGTGCTTCACCAAAAAGTTGTGTAGACCCCCTAGAATAACCACTTGAAGAAACAAAAGCCAAATTATTCAAATTTTGTGCCTTTTCATTAGTGCCAGGGATGTTATTTATACTTGTTTCTACACGTGTTCCACCACTTAAATAATAAAGTAATCTAGAAATTTCAGTTCCTGTGCCAGTAAAATAATTACTTGCCTCCCCCTTTACTTTTGCAATAACCACATTACCTGAATGAGATAATGTCATTCCATCAGAACAAACCCAACCAAGCGGATCAATCCATGGCCATTTATTTGTTTTCATTACTTGATCTGAACAAGCTTCTGACAAAGTTATTTCTTCCTCAGTAGCAACTGTTTTAAAATTAATCGTATAAAGTTTTTCAATGACAACAAAAATTCCATCTGATGGTTTATTAGCTGGAATAGTTTTGAGACCAGTAGAAGATAATAATGAGTCAGCAAACGTACTGGTTCCTCCACTGGCCTTTTTATTAAGTTCCTCATATATATAATTCATGCAATCTGAATCTGAATAACAGCCAGCAACATTTTGTTCTTTCGTAATTGAACCTTTATAATTGCTATTTTGTGTACTAAAATTACTTATATTACTATATTTGTAAGAATTATAATATGTTCCACCAAAATAATTTGAACTGTTAAAATAATAATCTACCGACTTGGTATTAGCTTTTTTATTACCATCTTTATTTACAAATGTTATTCTATATCCATTATAATTACTATCCCAAGTTGATAACTGCCCTGGAGTATATTCAGCATAGCCACCTCCAGCTGTACCAGTTCGTTGAACAGTACAAGGATTATCAGTACTACAAGAAATAGCCTTTACATCATAAGTACCAACCACTAAAGATGTAGCCACGACAAAAACATAGATCAATATCTTTTTCATACAATCATCTCTCATATTCTACACATAGAATAACATTATAAATACTTACTTGTCAATATTATTTTTAATATTATAGTGTAAAATATTTATTAAAATTGTATAAAAATTTGAATCAAATCTATGAATTATAAATTAAAATTAAGTTTAATATGACAACAAATAATGTCAGTTTTTATATCATTTCTGGCATTATTTTTAATATTAGTTAATGAGAGATTGTATTTATGAATTAAGATCTATTTGAATAATTTGCACATGAATTAAATGATTCAACTGATTTTGAATTATTATAGCAATTCGATTTACTTTCTGTTAAATAATTTCTTATAAAAGAACTATAACAAGTTGAACCATCTGTACATGTTAATGTAAAGTCGTCATAATTATGCGAATCATTATATTTTCTTATTTCACTTATTTCTGATGAAGTCAATGTAAAAGAATATAATGGTTTTTTTTCATATGCATCTTGTCGTGAAGTAATAAAAGTATATATTGTTGATTGATTCCAATTTTTTCCTGAAGTTCTGCCTGAACCTGATTTACCTGGGAATGGATTTGATAAATCAATTGGTCTAAATATTAATTTTTCATATAAATCACCATATACTGACAAATCTTCTTCACACGAAACTTCTTTAGCAGATTTAGATGAAGATCTATTATTAAATACAAGATTTGTATTACAATTATCAGAATTTTTATCAACATTAAAATTTGAAGTTGATCCAGTTAGTTTATTTTTAGCTTGGGTACATATATTTGAATCTGTTGTTTTAAATGTCCAAGTGTAATTACAAGAAGTTGTTGTTGTTTTATTTTCAACCCATTCATGTCCATTTTTTTCACAGTCACTTTTTGTACTGCTGAATACGTGCTCTTTTTCAGTACATTTTGATTTTGCTAAATCTTCCAAGCAAGTACCTACGCATTGTGCATCAATTTTATTATTGCTAGTACATTTTTTTTGACATGATTTTTCATTTGAAGTAGAATTTTTAATCCCCTTAGCGCAATCACTACTACTACTATAAAAATTATACTCTACGCATTTCCATGTAGTATTTGTTTTACTATTATTTGTTTCAGTAACACTACCTGTAGAATACTGTGCCAAAGAAGCTTTCATATTTTTAACTCCAGCTGGGCAAGTACCAGACTTACTATATGTTATTTTACATTCTCCACCACAAGCTTCAAGTTGGCCATCTATATTAGATAAATCATATGTATATTTATTGTTAGGAGATTTTACGCTAACAAAATCAGAATCTAATATTCTTAAAAACAAATTATTTTCTTTTGTAGCACCACTTAAACTAATTTTATATTTTTTTTCTTTTGGTTCCATTGGAACTTTAAAATTAACATTAGAAGAAACTGTTTTATATTGATTAGAATCTATTTTAGTTGATCCAGGTTCTGCTGTTTTTATATTTACATATTTATTTAAAGAGGAAGTATAACTAAAGTTATATGTAGCGGAAACCACAATCCTATTATAATCTACATCATATGAAGTTTTCCCTGATGAAAGTTTTGATGCTGTTATAGTTCCTTTGGAACTTGTAAAACTATATTGGTTATCAAAATATTTTGTAGAAACTGAAAAATTTAAGGCCGGTGTTACTATTTTATCTTTTACATATGTTTCGAAATTAGTTTTATTAATAACACTTGTTGGTGCATAGCACGTTCTTAAAACAGTTACAGATGGAAAATTTTTAATTGGAACAAGCATACCTGCTCTTATCGATTTACTATTATTTTTTAAATCATTTGCAAAACTACTAAAATTTGTTGTTATACTTTCATTGCAGTATATAGAGTTTTGTGAATTAACTAAATATAAACCGTTATACAATATACATTCAGCATTATCATTTAAAATGGTTTGGCCACCATTTTCTAGTTGTTCATATCCAGTCGTATAACCATTTAGTAAACTATTTATTCCATTATTTTGTGAGCAGACATTAGCCTGATTGTAACATATGTATGTTTTTTTTACATGTGGTGTATCTTTTTCACATTTTTTTGTAGTTTTGTTATATTTTGTATTTATAGGGCAGCATGCATTAGCAGTTGGATTCCAATCCCTATACCAAGGAGCTTTATTATAATTAGTCTTATCGCATTCTTCTATTTCAATATTATCATCATAAAGATTTATCAAATATAAATTATAAGGATATGTTTTATCATAAAGGCAAGCTAAACTATAGTTACTATTAACTGTGCAAGTCCCGGCCGACTTTAATCCACTGTTAAATCCCCAACTATTAACAACCTTATCAACTTCACTAGAAGTCAATTCAACTTGCTCACCAAATAATGATATACTACCGTTTGAAAAATTCCTATATGGTCCAAAAATTAATGAGTTTACTCCATATGCTCTTCCTTTCTCTCCTGTTGGAAAACCATTTTTGCTTCTTACCACTTTACTGTTATTTTCAAGTTTAAAGTCTTCTCTTCCAAAATAATCAAGAATAATTCCAATTTCACTTCCTGTACCAGTATAATAAACTACACCTGACTCAAGATACATCGGGCCTTGAGGGCAAGGATTATATCGATTATTTGCATAAATATTAGGAGTATTGCTAAGGTATTTACATAAAGATGCTTTGTTTTTTTCAAAACTACCCTCACACGTGAACCCATTTATTCCTGTGTCACATAAAGTGATATCCAACATATTATTTTCATAAAATTGTTCTAGATAATCAGAATATTTGTAATTTCCACTTTTATATCCATCACATAAATGTGGATTGCTATCTGCACCACAACCCTTAGCTACATATATTTGAGTCAATTTACCACTTTCTGATGCTGAAAATGTACGAATTGTATAAATCTTTTCTACTGTTGCAAATTCATTTTCTTTCAATTTACGCTTGCTACCAAAAGCAGCATATACTATATCATACCCAAGTTCTCCTGAAACCGCTTTATTGTAATTTTTTACATAGTAACTTAAAGCTGATTTTATTTTTTGCAAACATCCGCTATTACTATAACAATTCCCTGGTTTATTGAGAATTTTAACTTCCCCAATTAAATTAGTTCCTCCTGTTTGATTGCTTACATAATGATTACTAATAGATTGCCATTTTTTTGAATAATCAGAATATTTATATGTAGTAAAATAATATTCTGTTTTTTGTTTTTTGTCTGCCCAAGAAAAAGAACTACCAAGATATACATCAACAGAGGCATTAGATAATTTTTTTCCATTTTTGTCTACAAATGTTATTCTATATCCATAACTATCTGCTCCATCTACCCCGCTTATTAGAAAAGTATCTGTATCAACAGTGTCTGCTGAAATATTATAGCCCTCTCCAGCGGCTCTTACTCCAATACTGTTACTATCTGATCCATGTACATCTTCTATATTTATTAATAAAAATGATATTATTACTAAGACAAAATATTTTATTTTCCTCATAATCTTAACCTCATATCGTATATACTATAAACAGTATACCCCCCCCCCCCAGTGCTTTGTCAATAAAATTTGATTTTTATTCGTATAAAATTGTCTAGAGAAATCAATCATATGTCACACTTTTTTAAAAAAAAGTTCTTTTCTGCTTATCTATCTAGTATAAAAAAGTA
>CANQID010000014.1 GCA_947623925.1 uncultured Bacilli bacterium | reverse complement strand
AAAAAATCAACCCGAACGGATTGATTATATATGTTAAGTTCAAACTATAAAAGTTCGAACAGAAACGTCACTGGAGGGCCTAGTCGGATTTGAACCAACGATCAGGGAGTTGCAGTCCCTTGCCTTAGCCACTTGGCTATAGACCCATCACAAATAAAATTATATCAAAAAAAAATTTTAATTACAATATTTTTAAAATAATTATTAATAATTTGTTAAAAATATTAATATGGTTTATAATATTATATGTGTAGTTGGAGGAAGTATGAAAAAAAGAATTAAATTAATTACTGAAAATAAAATAATGTTTATTATAATATTTATAATATTTTTACTTTTAACATTTGGAACGGGTTACCTATTTTACATAATAAATCTTTTAAATAATATTGCAGATGATATTAGATTTTTAATTAATACAATAATAGCTTTTATATGGTTTATATTATTAAATATGAGTATAAATGTTCTAATAAAAAATAAAAAAATAAAATATATAATTTTACTTATATTCATGTTTATATATTCAGTTGCACTTGTATTTGCTTCAATAACTGTTCATAATTTATACACTAAAATATCAAAAATAAGTACAAATGTAACAACATATTCATCTAGTATAGTAACACTTTCTACTAATGAAATAAACGATATTAAACAAATAGATAAAAATAAGAAGATTGGAATTCTTAATGATGAAAACAGTATTGATGGGTATACTATTCCAAAAGAAATAATAAAAAAAGAAAAATTAGAAAATGAATTAGTTGAATATAATGACTATGTTTCTTTATTAAATGATTTGATAAATAATAAAATTGATTATATATTTTTACCTACTAATTATAAAATAATGTTATCTAATATAGAAGATATAAATTTAGAAAATACAAAAACAATTTATACTTATAATAAAGAAATAAAACTAGATATAACTAATAATGAAAAAATTACAGAACCATTTACAATTTTATTAATGGGTGTTGATTCATCTGTTGATGATATAAAAACAGCTTCTTTAAATGGTGATGCTTTAATGCTTATAACATTTAATCCTAAAACTTTAAATTCCACTATATTAAGTATACCAAGAGATACATATACTTCAATATCTTGTTTTGCAGGGCAAAGAAAAAATAAAATAACTCATGCTGCTTGGTATGGAGAAGACTGCATGAAAAAAACTATAGAAAACTTAATGGATATAAAAATAGATTACTATGTAAAAATAGATTTTAAAGGTGTTGTTAATTTAGTTGATTCATTAGGTGGTATTGAAGTAGATGTTCCAATAAAATTTTGTGAACAAGATAGTAATAGAAACTTTGATAATCCAATATGTTTAGATAAAGGATTACAAACATTAAATGGTGAAGAAGCACTTGCTTTATCAAGACATAGAAAAACTATAAATGACTTTATAAGAGGTCAAAATCAACAATTAGTAGTAAAAGCATTAATGAATAAACTTTTAGAAGTAAGAAGTTTAGATACAGTAAATGATATACTTGATACAATACAATCTAATATGGAAACAAATATGACAACTAATCAAATATTTTCATTTTACGATGTTGCTTTAAAAATAGTAGATGCTTCTAAAACAAAAGATGCATTTAATATTCAAAGACTATATATTAGTGGATATGACCAATATATATTCGATTATAGTAATTTATATAATACTGGAATGAAACTTAATTTATACAATTTCATACCTTATGAAGATTCATTAGAAGAAGTTAAAAAAGCTATGAAATTAAATTTAGGTATTGAAAATGAAACAATTAAAAGTTTTAACTTTGATATAAATGTTCCTTATGAAGAGAAAGTAATTGGAAAAGGAAACTACTCTATTAAAAACAAATTAAACTTACTTCCAAATTTTGTTGGAAAAGATAAAAATACAGCAATTACATACGCAAATAACAATAATATCAAAATAAATATTGAAGAAGTTGTTGGTAATAGTTCAAACTTTATAAATCAAATTACATATCAAACGCCTTACGCAAATATAGATACTGATTTTATGGATAAGAAAAAAGGAATTACAATTAAAGTTGTTACATCAATAAAACAAAATAATATAGAAAATGATACAGATAAACAAAATGAAATATTAGAAGATATTATTGGAATTGAAAACGAATAAAAATGGAAGCCTATTTGGTTTCCATTTTTGCTACTTCTATTTTATTATTATTTTTAACTAATACTAAATTAATATTAGTTGGATATCCTAAATCAGTTTCATATTCTAATGTTAAATCAATATAATAAGAATTTTCAAATACCTTATCGTTATATTTAAAATCATCATTATTAACTGAATTTATTATAACATTTGTAACAACAGGTAAATCTTGTGTTCTATCATTATACATATTATTTTCTACATATTTATAAATAGTAGATTTAGAATAAGAACTAAAATCATCTACAAAATCTTTATAAACAAATTCAATTCCACCTATATCATTTTTATTTAATTTATTGTCTAAAGTATATAAATCAGATATAAATAATTTTGAAACTAATTGTGCATATGATTTTTCATCTATAGATTCATTAGAAAGTAAATTTGATAATTCATTAAATGTTTGTTTATAATAAGAAGTTGCATTATCATTTAATGTATAACCATAATTATCTATAGAATCAACTACTTGTACATTTTTAGGTTTATTTTTTGTTAAAATTTTTACAACACCAATAATTATAAGTAAAATAAATAATGCATAAATAGATAAAACTATAATTTTTCTTACACTTATTTTCTTATCCATAGTTCCTCCTAATTTACCTTTACTGAATTATCAATTGATGCTTGTTTTATTAAATCGTATATTTCTATTGCATTTGAAACCATAATTTTTTGTTCCACTATTTTATTTATTTTTTCAATATAATCTAAACTTTGTGAAAAATTTATATTATTTTCTTTTCTATTTATACTAAATGCCTCATTTGTTTGGCTATTATAATATATATCATTAGTGATCCAACTTGCATCTGGGAATACTACAACATTATTTTCCGTACTAAAAATATCTGTTCCTAAACTATAACTACTTGAAATATTAAGCATATTTCCTAAAGTTGGTAAAACATCATACATTCCCATTACTTCTGTTACTTCTGTTTTATATTTACTATCCATATTTTTAGTCCATATTATTAATGGAACTTTTCTATTTAATTCATAATCAATATCGTCCATTTCTATATATCCTGGTTCATCTGGTGATAAAACAGAATCAGTTTTATAATCATAATTATAAAATCTTTCATATTCTGATTTTTTTATTTTTGCATCATGATCTCCATATATAACTACTACTGTATTTTCTAAAAGACCATTTTCATCCATATCTTCTATAAGTTGTCCAATTGCTTCATCTGCATAATGAACTGATTTTATATAATTACCCATTACAGTTCCTTCTAAGTAAGGTGCTGATTTTATAACTCTTTCTCCTGTTTCTTCATCAATGTCTTCATATTTATAATCAACTTCATAATCAGTGTGCCCTACTATACCAGAAAATGGTGTATGATTTGTAAGCATTATTAATGTTCCATACCAATTATTATGTTCATCATTAATTTTTTGTATTTTTTCAACAGATTGTTCAAAGAATGATTTATCTGATAATCCTAATCCTATTATGTCATCTTCATCTATTTTATAATCATTAGTATGACAATAAAATTTATCATATCCAAATTGTTGATGTAATAAATTTCTATTCCAGAAAGTACAATTATTAGCATGCATACTAAATGTATAATAATCTTTTTGTTTTAAAAGTTTTTGTATTGTTAAATATTCTCTATCCCAATAGTTTATAGCAACTGTTCCACTTGTTGCAGGTAAAAGTGATGTATTAAATGTAAATTCACTATCACTACTTGTTCCTACACTTTCTTGTGCATAGAAGTTTGAAAAATACATTCCTTCACTTGCTAATTTATTTAAGTTAGGTGTTACTTCCTCTCCATTAAATGATGTTTCCATAGTAAATTGTTGTATACTTTCAGCATGTATTACTAATACATTTTTACCTTCAAATATATTTGTATATTTATTTGGTTGTGATGGTTGTTTTTCATTGTAATAATCTCTAAATTCTTTATAGTTTTTATCATATCCAAACATACTTGTTATTTTAGGTGTTACACTAAATATTGCGTCACTTAATTGATAAGTATATATACCATATTTTGATACTATATAATCTCTATTCCATTGTTTTGTTATTCTACCTATATCTGTTGGGCTTAAACTTATAACAAATATTCCTAAAACTACAAAACCAAATATCAATGTATTAAAAAATCCATTTTTATTTCTATTTTGAATTGTGTTATTTTCTTTCTTTTTAATACTAATATAAGCAAATATTATAGCAATTACTTGCCATATATAACAAAAATCTTTTATTTCCATTACATTTTCATATACTGCATCTGCTACATCTACTATTTGAAGTGATGTTGCAAGAAGTGATACTGATGCATATGATAAGTAATTTGTATAATACATAGAATTAATTATACATATTATTGAAATTAATATTGAAAGTGTTAAAAAATACTTAAATCTATTTTTTGGTTTTATTAAATGACTAAATGAACTTATTATTATTAAAAACGCTAAATCACATAATATTGGTTGTATATCAAAATAGTTTTTTATTGTTAAAAATCTAAGTAGCATAGCATTTATTAAAGATACTAAAATAAATATAAGCATTAGTTTATTTTCTTTATAATATTTTTTAAAATCAAAATTTTTTAATGATTTTATCTTATCTTTAATTTTTTTCATTTTAACACCTCAAACTTAAATAAGTATATCATTATTTTTAAGTTTTTACAAATTAAAAGCAACATTTAAGTTGCTTTTAATAGTTAAGGAGAATATTATTAATACTACTTAGTTCACAGTTAAACTAGTTTTAGTACTAAAATTAGCTTACCATTTATACCATACTACATAATATTGGACATATTGGTAATATATGTCCATTAATTATTATTGATTTATTTTTTTTATTTATTCATTTTTTTCTAAATTGTAACTATTAGTATTTATACTTATTCCTATAACGATTATATATGATATTAAATATATCCACATCATCATTACAACTATATTTGTTAAACTTCCATAAAATATGTTATAGTTACTGAAATTAGCTACATAATATGAATAAATAAGTGTTATAGCAATTACACCAAAAGTTGTAAATAAAGTACCTTTTGTAGTACATTTACCTGGTATTTTTTTATCTGGTGCGAAAACGTATATTAGTTTTATTATGAAAAAAATTATTAGTATTGCAACAGGTATTTTTAATATATCATATATTGTTTTTATAGGAACAATTATTGATTTTAAAAATCCTAATCCTGTTATAAAGTTTATTATTTTATTTCCAAATGCAAGTACTATTACTACAAATATAATAAATACTACTAATAGTATTGTTAATAAAAATGCTTTTATTCTTCTTTTTATATAGTTTGATGAATCTATACCATATAATTCATTTGATGTTATTATAAGTGAATATGCTCCATTTGATGCAAATATAAATCCTATTACCATTGAAAAACTTATTGTTAAATCTAGACCATTTCCTGTTATAAATGGAATAAGTGTGTTGCTTACTTCTGTTGGTAATGTTTTTTGCATCATATTTACTAACATATCTATTGATATGTTAAACGAAGATGCAATTAAACCTATCAAAGCAATTACAGGAAATATAGACATTGCCATGAAAAAAGCTAATTGTCCTGGTAATATTTTCATTTCAGGTTTATTTATTATTTTAAATAATTTTTTTAAACTTTCTATAAATCTATTTATTTGTTTTTTCATATTTCACCTACTATATAAATAGTACAATATTTTACTTTAAAAGTCAAAAAAACTAGTAAACTAGTTTTTATTTAAGAATTTTAATACTACTTGTTCTAATAAAGCTTTATCTATAGGTTTTGATATATAATCATCAAATCCTTCTTTTAAAAATCTTTCTCTTGCTCCTTCTATTGCATCTGCGGTTAATGCTACAACAGGTGTATTAAAGTTTTGTATTTCCTTTAATTTATGAAATGTTTCTATTCCATCCATTTCTGGCATCATATAATCCATAAATATTAAATCATAATTATTTGTTTTTATTTTTTCTAAACATTCAAATCCACTTTCTACACTTTCGATTTGTA
This sequence comes from uncultured Bacilli bacterium, assembly GCA_947623925.1. Lineage (GTDB taxonomy): Bacteria > Bacillota_I > Bacilli_A > RF39 > UBA660 > UMGS872. The sequence continues at coordinate 20,219 of CANQID010000014.1, read as the reverse complement.
AGTTATATTTTCTTAACATTAGTTCTGCTACTTTTGTATTAAGTTTATTATCATCTACTAATAATACTTTTTTGTTACTTAAATCATATTCTATTTCTTCTTTTAATGTTGGTAATTCTTTTTCTTTTACATTTGAAACATTTTGTTTTTTATTTAAATATTTTTTTAATATATCTTCTAATTCTATTTTATCAAATGGTTTTGATAAGTAATCATTAAATCCTTCTTTTATGTATTTTTCTCTCATACCTTCTAAAGCATTAGCAGTTAGCGCAATAACAGGGATATTAAAGTTTTGTAGTTGTTTTAGTTCTTTTAATGTTTCAACACCTGACATTCTAGGCATCATATCATCCATTAAAATTAAATCGTATTTTTCGTTTGCTTTTATTCTTTCTATACATTCTAAACCACTTTCTGATTCACATACATTTATGTTGTATTCTTTTAATATTCTTGTTGCAACTTTTAAATTCATTTTGTTATCATCTACTACAAGTATATTATTTCCATTAAAATCTATATTTTGTTCTATTTTTTCTGTTTCTTCTGTTTTTGGTTTTTCCATACTTACTATTTTTTGTTTTAAATATACAGTAAATTTAGAACCTACTCCATATTTACTTTGTACAATTATTTTTCCACCCATCATTTCTATTAATTTTTTTGTTATAGCAAGACCAAGTCCTGTTCCTTCTATTGTAGTATTTTTATCTTCTTCTAATCTTTCAAATTTATTGAAAAGTGAACTTATTTTTTCTTCTTTTATTCCTCTTCCTGTATCTTCTACTGAAATAATAAGTGAACAAGTATCTTTTTCGTTTATACAATTAACATTGAAGTTTATTTGTCCTTTTTCTGTATATTTTACTGCATTAGTTAATATATTTGTAATTATTTGTTTTATTTTACCACTGTCACCATTTAATACTGCTGGAATATCGATTGCAAAATTATTTCTTAATTCTATTGGCTTTTCACCTATTCTAGGTATCATTAATTTTGAAATGTTTTTTAGTATAGGTTCTAATTCATAATTTGTTTCTATTATTTCCATTTTATTTGCTTCTATTTTTGATATATCTAATATTCCATTTACTATTTCAAGTAAGTTTTGACTAGCCATTACAATATCTTTTGCATCGCTTTTTGCACTTTCTAAATTATCAGCATTAGCAATACATTCACTAAAACCTACTATTGCATTTAAAGGTGTTCTTATTTCATGGCTCATACTTGATAGAAATTCTGTTTTTGCGTTATTTGCTTTTTCTGCTTGAACTTTAGCTAAATTAAGTTGTTCTATCATTTTAACATCTGGATTTTCTATAGTGAAGTACATGATAAAAGTTATCAATACTGTACATGGATTTAATAAATAGTTTAGTTGAGGAAAAATCATCTGAATAGATATGACTGCTATCACTAAAACAATTAAAACATAAATTGGATAATATTTTTTACTTAAAATATTATTATAATCATGAATAATAAATATAATATCAACTAGCAAAAGTACAGCTGTATATGAATATGCAAAGTAAAGCGAAGGACCTGTTGCATTAGCATAATCTGAAGAAATATTAATATCAATTGGTAAAAATAAAACAATAGACTCAACCAATAATAAAATTAGTAGAGCAAGTTTCAAATATCCTTTATAACAATTTTTATCTTTTACATAGCTTATATAAATGGTATAATAACTCAACAAGCTTCCCCAGATAATTAAAATAAACAAATATGCTTTATTTACAATTTTTACTATATTTTCATCAATTCCAAGTCTTGGATTAACAAATATTCCTAGAACTATGCCTGCTATTATTGACAAAACATTTGAAATTAGAAAAAAGGCATATGTTTTATCTTCAACTTGATGAAGTCGTTTCTTACTGAAAAAAACAATTAGCATAATTAAAACAATAATTAAAGAATATATATTTATTGATAAATAACCATATATATTGTCCATATATTTCAACTCCTATAAAAACCTATCATACTACTATATACAATTATACATTAATTTACAAATAAAAAAAAGAAAAAACTAAAGTTTAAACAAATTAAAAGTTATGATTCTAACTTTAATCATAACTTTTTCAATACTTTTTCACCATTACGATAAACTTTTATACTATTAACAGACATATTTGTTTCTTGAATTTCAACATTAATTTCTGTTCCATCAAGTTCTTCTTGAATTAACGCATTATAATTTATTTTTGAATTTTTCGTTAATGGTAATGACTCTCTAAATTTAAATTTAGATGGTATTTGTCTAGATGACATAATAGGATTAGATATTATTTGATTATTAATTATATCCTCTACAATATCACTATACTCAATATTAGCATCAGTAATTGCATCATCATTTAAAACTATATGCGCAATTGGCATAAAACCTCTTTGTTTTTCATCATAATAATTAACAATTCTACAATATTTTACATAATTGCTCTTTTCAATTTCTTTTTCAATTTCAGCAGGTTTAATTTTATATCCATCATATCTTGTAAAAGACCTATCTTTTCTAGATTCAAAATAGAAAATTCCATTTTTATCCATTTTAACCATATCTCTAGTTCTAATATAACTTCTTCCATCCATTTCATAGTGTTTAACTACTTCTATTCCATTGAAAATTCCTGAAGTTAAAGCATCAGTAGAAACAACTAATTCACCACATAAATATCCATCATCATTTGGTGTATTAATAGGAACTAGTTTATCTTCGACATCTGGGTCTACTATTCCGTAAATTGTATGTGGGAATGGTATACCAATAGATTCATATTTGTTCCATTCACCTATAGCATATGTTCCACCACCACAATATTCACTCATACCATGGCCTTTTTCTGTCACAACCTTGCATCCATGTTCTTTTAACCAACCATTTAATTTTTTTTCATCATTAGTTGTCATAGAATCTCCACCATATATAACTTTATTAACTTTTGACAAATTAATTTTATCTAAATATTTACAACTTGGTAAAGATGCAAGCCATGCAGGTGTTCCCATAAAACCATTAGGTTTATATTTTTTTATAAGATAACCAAACTCATTTATTTCAAATTCTGGAACATCTATTAAATTTGCACCACTTATTAAGTCAATTAAATAATTATTACAAGCACCTAATGGAGAAAAGAATGGTAATTCATGAATAACTCTATCTTTCTCACATACACCATACCCACCTGCAAATGTTTGCTCAGTAGAATTTATTAAATTTTTATTTGTAAGTGGTATAGGTTTTGGACGTGCACCACTTGTACCAGAAGTATGACCAACATAACTAACTAATGAACTATCCTTTATTTCATCAAATGTACTATTTTTTGTTTGACTTACCAAATCTTTATATTTAATTACTTCTATTGGAGATGATTTTATTGCATCTTTTAAGTCTTGTTTATCTTTTGACATTACTTGTATCTTTTCTAAAAGAGCCTCATAAAATTTCAATTTTTTTACAACTTCATTTATTTCCCTATCATTTTTTAACTTATTATACATTATAACATCTTTTAAATAACTTATTATTCCAATTAAATTCATTGAATCACTTGCTGAAACAATTATTACATTTTTCATGCCTATATCTTTTAATTGTTTCTCTATTGGTTTTAACATATATGTATAGCATTTATCTAAAGCTACTATATAATCTGCATGTTCATATTTTATTAATTCTAAAATTTTTTGTGCATTAGCAAGCAAATTCATTGAATCTGGTCTTGGATCAACAAAATCAGCAACTGCTCCTATCTGAGAAGCACCAAGCCATATTTGCCCTGCTTCCGGTATAGTTGGTAATAGATTTAATATAATATTACCCTTCTTTACTCCTAATGACGAAAAGGCTTTAGATGCTTCATCACTTTTTTCAAATAATTTATTATAAGTTATTTTATTCCCATAATAAGTTTCAGCAGTATAATTTCCTCTATTAACATTATAACTTTTTATGTAATCCATAATATTTGTATTAGGCTGTTTTATATCAATATTTTTTCCTTCATAATACTTCATCCATGGCTTATCAATATGTGGATAACCTGTTTTATTTTTTTCTTCCATTTTCTTTTCCCCCTAACATAAATTTTTATTTTAAATCTAATACTGCTCGAGTTAAAATAATACTTGTATTATAATATGTTTTAAATGATTAGTCAAATTAATTATCTATTAATTCGTTTTCTTAATTTAATATTTTAAAATCATTTATTACTTCATTATATTTTTCTATTATATTTTTTTATTCGTTCACAAGTTTTCTTAAATTCATAAATAAATTATAGAAATATTATTCATACTCCCTATAAATTATATTTTCTATTTTATCATTGAAAATAGAATCATTATCATATATCTTTTCTTTTAAGTAATCGAGATTAATTTTAATATCATTTAATTCATTTATAGGTATCCATTCAAATGTAGATTTTCCATCATTTTCTTCATCCAACGAATTATATTTTACATTTTTATCATATCCATATTTGGACTCATCTATATTAGTTATATAGTAAAAACCTATTTCATGATAATTCAATTTTGGAAATTTAATAAAACTTTCACAAATATATTTTAATCTTAAATCTTCTTTAATACCTAATTCTTCTTCAAGTTCTCTTTTAATAGCGGTTTTAGTATCTTCATTAATTTCTAATCTTCCACCCGGAAACATATAAAAATCATATTTTTCTTGTTTCTGCAAAAAAATCTTACTAAAATCTTTATTAAATATAATTGCACCTACTCTAACTCCAAATCTCAAATTTTCATTTTTTATAGTTATTATCATATAATTACCTCCTAATAATTTTATTTTTCATAATTAACCAACAATACTACTAACCTCTTGTATTTAAATAACAATATTATTTAAATCAATATCTTTTTAATACAATACCTTAAATCATTTTACTTGAAATATATTATTTTTAAAAGTTTTATTATAATTTAAATTTTGTTTACTTAAAAACTTGAAAATGATACAATTTTAATGAAAGGAAGACTAATATGGAATATAGAGACTTATATGATAAAAATAGAAATTTAACAGGAGAAAAAATATTGAAAGATGAACCAATACCTGATAATAAATACATATTAATGGTAGTAATTTTTATAGAAAATGATAATAATCAATTTCTAATTCAAAAAAGGTGCAGTTCTAAAGGAGGAAAATGGGCTACAACAGGAGGACATCCTAAAAGTGGTGAAACAAGTATTCAAGGAATAATAACTGAAGTTCAAGAGGAACTAGGAATAATAATTCAAAATCCTATTTTATTTAAACAAGCAAGTGGAAAAAACACTTTTTGTGACTTATATTATATAAAACAAAATATAGATATTAAAAACATAAAATTTCAAAAAGAAGAAGTGGATGATGTTAAATGGGCAACAATTGATGAAATAAATTCACTAATGCAACAAAATGAATTTAATAAAGGACACTATATGATGTTTAAGGACTGTCTTAATTATTTAAAAAATTAAAAGATTAAAATCTTTTTTATTTTTTTTAATCATATAAATCTCTTAATTCCATAATATTTTCTCCATTATTAATAACATATTAAAATTACTATAATTTATATTAATTAAATATCATTCAAATTTATAATATAACTGCTACTATAACCTATTTTAGTTTTATAATTTTTTATATCTATTTTACCACCATTTTTTTCTATAATTCTTTTCGATGCTTTATTAGTATTATCACAATTTATTCTAACTTTTTTCATTCCCAATTTTTTACATTCCTCAAGAATTAAATGTAACATTTTAGTTCCATATCCTTTGTTTCTTTCACTTAACCTAATTTTATAAAATATTTGACTTCCCTTATTTATCCAATAATCATTAAAAGTTGTTCTAATACCTATTTCCCCTACAGGAACATTATTTACAAAGAAAATATATCTATTTGTAGTTGTATTTAAATTTGTATTTATATTTTTTTCTTCTTTTTTAAATTCTTCAATAATTTTATAAAATTCATCTATAGAACAACCTTTTATTTTATTAGTTGTTGCAAGTTCGTTTTTAGGAATATCTTGATACATTTCATAAACTTCATTACCCATTTTTTTATTTATTAATTCTATTTTATATTTCATTTAAAACCCTTTTAAACATATAATCTATCATTATATTAGCAATCCTAATTGCATAGTATTAATTTATGCAAAATTAAGAATGAATAATTATTTTTTATAATTTAATCCTCATACATTAATTCAATTAATGATGCATCTTCTCCTAATTTATTAACATAATCTTTTCCAAGTTTAATTTTTAATTTTTCAAATTGTTTTATAAATTTCTCTGATGGTAATAAAAATAAATCCAATGATGTAATAATTAAGTCTTTTGCATAATATATACCATTTTCTTTTAAATATAAATATATCTTACTTATATTATCTATATCCATGCTATTAATTGTTTCTTCATCAAAATTTTCTTTTAATAATTTTATATCTAAATCATCTAGTAACATTTTTATTTATCTCCTCCATATCATCTTTATAAGGATATTTCTTAATTAGTTCTTTTACATCAATTCCATATTTTGATTTTAATGCGCCTGGTTGATACGCAAATACAGAATTTAATTTACCTTCTATTACTAAAGGTTGATTACTCTCTATTAAATAATTTATTAAAGCATAATTTTTACTTGGAGAAAACAACAAAAATGAAGTATTGATATATTTGCTTATTTCATATTCTTCTGCCATTTTAAATAACATAGGTAATTTTGAAATCATGACTTTAGCCTTAGCAACAATTGATGAGGTTAATAATTTTTCATATCTTCCATCTTTCCAATATGGCATATCAAGCAATTTAGAAATATCTTCTATCTTTGCATGCGCTAATGTTTGTGAGGTGAATAACTCTGGGTGTTCATGATATTCTTTACTTTGAAGTATTTTTTGAATGTCTTCTATATTCGCACGCGCTAATGTTTGTGATGTGAATAACTCCGGGTGTTCTTTATATTCTTGACTGTGAAGTATTTTTTGAATGTCTGCTATATTCGCATGCGCTAATGTTTCTGATGTAAATAATTCGGGGTGCTCTTTATATTCTTGACTGTGAAGCATTTTTTGAATATCTTCTATCTTCGCATGTGCTAATGTTTGTGATGTGAATAACTCTGGGTGTTCATGATATTCTTTACTTTGAAGTATTTTTTGAATATCTTCTATCTTCGCATTTGCTAATGTTGTTGATGTAAATAATTCTGGATGGTCTTTATATTCTTGACTATGAAGCATTTTTTGAATGTCTTCTATATTCGCATATGCTAATGTTGTTGATGTGAATAACTCTGGGTGCTCTTTATATTCTTGACTATGAAGCATTTTTTGAATGTCTTCTATATTCGCATATGCTAATGTTGTTGATGTGAATAACTCTGGGTGCTCTTTATATTCTTGACTGTGAAGCATTTTTTGAATATCTTCTATCTTCGCATGCGCTAATGTTTCTGATGTAAATAATTCGGGGTGCTCTTTATATTCTTGACTTTGAAGTATTTTTTGGATATCTTCTATCTTCGCATGTGCTAATGTTTGTGATGTAAATAATTCTGGATGATCTTTATATTCTTGACTTTGAAGTATTTTTTGGATATCTTCTATCTTCGCATGTGCTAATGTTTGTGATGTGAATAACTCTGGGTGCTCTTTATACTCTTCACTTTGGAGTATTTTTTGGATATTTTCAATATTAGTGTGTCCAAAATTAATTGAAGAAGAAATAGTCAAATTACCAATTTTATCAATATTTAAGTTTAATTTTTCTATATCTTTTATTATATGTTTAGGGCAAGATAATACCGAAGTAATCTTATTTAATGCTTCAACTCCATAATTTTCAACTACATATTTGTATGTACCTATTAAACTTTCATGCTCGGTATTTAAAACATGAAGACATGTTTCAATATTAATAAAAGATATATGTTCTTTTTTTAAAAATTCAATATTTGACCTAATATTTTCAACATTGCTATATAAAATACTAGGACACTTTTCAATATTGCTTGGGCTTATATTTAAATCATTTATTAAATAATTAAGTGTTTTATCAATTTCAAAAAACTCTCCTTTATTTAATATATTATTATTTTTATTAACTAATTTATCAACAGATATATTATATTTCTCACATAACATTTTAAGATTATATTCACTTATCATGTAATCCACCTCTACATAAATTATATCAATTTTCTAACTAAATGTCTTTATTAAATTTATTTTGTAGTTTATTTTATAATTTGACATAATTATTTTTAATATTTTTTTAAAACTAATCCATCTCTATATCTAACATCCATATTTGATTTTCTAGATGGGACTAATATAGTTTCAATATTAATTAAATCACTAAGTTTAACTGCTGAATTAAAAAACAGATTAGAATTATTTTCTACTTTTATTTCATAATTAAATACATATGAAAGAGTTAATAAAGAATTATCCTTTAATAACTTTTTTAATTCATCAATTAACATATATAATTTATGATAACTCCAATCTTTTCCATATGTTGTATATATATAATCAAGAATATTTGATAAAAATATAAAATCATATTTATTAGAAAAATTATCTACTAAATCAACAACATCTGCATTTTTAAAAGTAATATTAGATTTTAATAAATTATTTTTAAAAATATTATAATCATCTTCACTTAATAAATAGTTATTATTTAATTTATATTTATCATAATTTTCACTTGGATATGCAAGCATAGAAATTAAATTAATAGGATTCCTTATTCCTCTTTGTGCTATATAATTATAATCTATAATTTCTTCCCAATATTTTCTATACTTTTCATCCATATATGGTAATAAATCATATAAAAGTTGTGATAATTTCTCTAATGATTTTTTATTATCAAAATATCCAAGAGCAATATCATCCATAAAATTTTCATATTCTTTATAATTATATTTTAATATAGCTGCAATTTTTAATCCAAATGCATAATATTCAGTTAATTCATTTATATCAAAAGTATCTACATTAATAATATCATTATGTATTAAATTAAAAAGATGATCTCCACTTGACAATACGGTTAAAGCATTTTCCTTGTTTTTAAAGTTAATAAATTTCATATATCCACTTATATTCTCATTTGTTAATAGATAAAATTTTTGAAAATATTTATCAAAAGATGGGTTTATATATACTTTTCCATAGAAAAGTTGTAAATCAATAATTTTTTTAGTTTTAGATAATACATCCATAATATTTTCCCCCAACTACAAAAAGATGCCTAAAAAGCATCTAATTATTTATTTCTTCTTTATTGCTTCTCATATCTAACGTTGCTTCATTAATAGCATCATCTACAGATTTAATAGCGTCTGTTATCATACTATATCCCATAGCAGCACCAAATTTATGAGATAAATCTTTAAAGTCTTTATTTAATTTTTTCATATAAGAAACAACTTCTTTTTCATCATATGAAACCATATAAATTAAAAATTCATTTCCATTTGTTCTTATAATATCAGTATTTGGCATTTGATTTCTAATAAGTATATTTGCTGCTTCCCCTATAATTTTATCTCCTTCTTCATGACCATAATTATCATTAATATAGGCTATATTATTTAAATCAATTATTATTATTGCTTGAGGATATATACCACTACTATCCCATTTTTCTAAGTTATCATTTAAATAATTTCTATTTTTTAAAGAAGTAAGCATGTCAATATATCTTAATTTATCTTCTTTAGTAAATGTTTTTTCTTTTTTTCCAACAGTATTTTTAATTTTTAAAATTACGAATATTATTAAACATAAAGCTATAAGAGCCGCTAACCCTATCATAACATATTTTACAATAATTGGAACATACTTTACATTTATCAAATCATTATAACCTGCATTTACCAAAGTATATGTAGGAACAACTTTTAAATATTTTCCAAAAATTTCTATTAATGCAGAATTTTCATTAGTAGATACCCTATATGAATAATTAGAATCCATATCATAAGTATAAACATTTTTAAATTTAAGTTTATTATTTACAATATAGTAATTATAATTTTCACTATCTAATACTATTATATCCATATCGTCAGCATTACTTATAACTGCATTAACATTAGGATAAACTTTTACATGTATTCCGATACTATCTAATTCTTTTGCTAAACGACTATTTTCTAATGTTATTACTTGTTCTCCTACTAATGAATAAATTGAATCTATATTTATTGATTTATTTGTAAGTACTATTGCTTGTTCATTATAATTTAATGTTACTAACTTATTATCAGTGTCATATTTATCTTCTGAATAACTATCAAAAAACATATCAATTTCTTTATTATTAAATGCTTTTTTTAAATCATTATATGAAGAATATTTCTTGTAAACAAATTCAAGTCCAAATGTATCAGAAAAATTTTCTATAACTTTTTTATTTATTCCCATTAATGTTCCATCAACAGTTAAATCATATGGAGCATTTTCAACGAAACCATAAGTATATCTTTTACCTTTAAAATCAGATTTTTCTTTTTCTTCTATGTTTAAATAATTAAATAAATTGTTTGATAAATACTCATCATATTTACTATCTAAATTATTACTTTTCCATTTTTTAAAATATTTTGAAATAATTTCATTTAATTTATCAATATTTCCTAAACTTAAAACATAATCATCTGTCAAATCTGTCAAATTATATGATATGTATAATTTTTGATTTGATAAAATATCTTTAAGATTTATAAGTCTTGAAACTATAATTGCATCTACATCACTTTCATCAGATAATAATTTAGCAGTCATATCTTCTACATTATCATATTCAACGAAAGTAACATTTTCACAAACTGATAAATATTTTTGAATTCTTTCTTTTTCTGATTTTAAAACCCCTATTTTAATATTTTTAATTTCTTTTATATTACTGTATGAAATATCTTCTTTAGATACTAATATTTTATTATCCCTATATAAAAGCAATTGATTTTCACCTTGTTTTTCAACAAGTTTAAATGAATAATCAGTTTTAGGTTCACTACCAATTTGATATGCAATGTTATTAAATGTAACTGTAGTATCATTTTTTAAACTATTTAAAAAATCAAACACTAATCCTGTACCATTATCACTTATTGCTGAAACACCTGTAAATATAGACAAATCAACTATATTATTTTTATTGTTTTCAATCCACTGTTTATCTAACAATGAAAGTGTTGTTTTTTCATCTTCGTTATTTAAAATATAAAATAATCCAAATCCTACTAATCCAAGTATTACTACTATTATAGGGATTATAATTAACTTTTTATTTTTCATCGCTAACTACCTTTCCTACCCAAGTAAATGCTTCATTCTTGTTATATTTATATCCAATAACAGGATATAAATCGCTTTTTTCTTTTCCATCATCTATAAATATTTGAAAATCATAAAATTCTTTTTCTTCTTTTGAATATTTTTCTAGTATTGATGGCGCAATCTTTTTAATATTATCAGGTTTTGTCCCTTCGTTTACAATTACAATAAAATTACATGTTTTTCCTGATAAATTATATGTTACATCTTTAACTCCTTCAGCAGATTTTAAAATCTCTTTAACTTCATTTGTTTTTTCATCAGAAATAATAACATTTTCTATTCCATCTAACCTATTTCCATATTTTGAATTTTTATATCCTGAAAATAGAAAAATAAATAAAGAAACTCCTGTTATTATTAATACCGCTAAAATTATTAAAATTACTATAAAAATATTTTTATTTTTTTTTACAAATTTCATAGACTCACTCCATCCATAACAATTATACTATATTTTAAATTATTAATCAAATCAAAAAAACAGAATTATTTTTTATCTGTTTCTTCTAGTTTTTTAAGTATTTCTTTAGTAACTTCGATTGTTTTTTCTTTTATTGAAGCAGCAGTTTTTTCTAAAACTGGTGTTCCTTTTTCTATTGCGTATTCAACTAATTCTTGTGACTTCTCTTGTAATTTTTTTGCTTTTTCTTTGGCTAGTTTAAGTGCTTTTTCTTTATCTAAATCTTCTAATTCTTGTTTTATTTCTTCTATCTTTTTTTCTATGTTTTCTTTTACTTCTTTTTTATCTATATCTTTTATTTTATCAAGCATTTCATCTAATTTTTGTTTCAATTGTTTTCTAGTTTCGCTTCCTTTTTTAGGCGCAAACAAAACTCCAAGTCCGACTCCAAGTCCAAGTCCAGCTAAAAATTTACCAAATCCTTTTTTCTTACTCATAATCATCATCCTTTTCTTCTTTATTTTTAAATATTTTTGAAATTAATCCACTAATACCACCCAATAATTTATCACTTACAGAAGTTATAGTATTAGTAACTGTATCAACTATTTCAAAAACACCATTAACTTTTTCCATTTTAATATTTAAATCATCAATAGTTTTATCAATTTTATTTAAAGTCTTAAAAAGTCTTACTATAAATATTATTAAAACTATTACTAGTATACTCAAAAGAATATATAATATGATTGGTAAAATTTCATTTATAGTCATTACTATTCGTCACCCTTTTCATACATAGAATCAATTAAATCAAATAAATCACTATCTGAAATATTTTCATCTTTAGTTTGTTCATCATCATCATAACTATTCATAATATCATCAGATAAATCAAAATCATCGTCTAATTTTGATTCTTTATCGTAATCAAGGTCATCTTTTAAAACTTCATCATAATGAGTTTCATCTTTTTCATTTTCGACTTCAAAGTCATCAAAATTCAATGAATCATCGCTTTGTGTATCAGTTTCATCATCTTTTAGTAAATCATCCAACAATTCTTCCTTTTCTTCATGAAGTGGAGCTGGTTCTGATTTTCCAAAAAGAGTAGTTTCAATATCATCTTCTAATGTACCATAAGCTTTTTTTCTTACTTCGTCAATTGTAGGTTCATGATCTTCATAATAGACTGTTGTAGGGATAACTTTCTTTGGTTCAATATCATCCACCTTATAGTTTTTATCTAATATTCCATATACTGGTGATATTATTGGTGATGGTTTGAATGTTTTTGGTTTTTGTTCTTCTACTTGCTTTTTAGTTTTATATACATCTTTAAAAGATGATTTTTCTTCTTCGTGTCTAGGCTTTTCTATTTTAGGTTTTTCTAAAGCATCAAAATCTGTATCATCAAAAAATATTGGTGCTGGTTTTTCTTCCTTTACAGGCCTAGCAATTTCTTCTATTTCTTCTTCTATACTAGTTTTTTCAATCTTTTCATCTACTTTTGGTGCATTTATTTCAACATGCATTACTTCCTTTTTTATAACTGGTTTTTCTTCTTCTACTTCTTCTGTAAACATATTTTTAATTTTATCAACTAATTTCATAATTCACCATCCTTATTATTTTCTACTGACTCATCAGATTCATCATCAACTTGTTGTTCTGTTTCATCTGTTTCTTCTTCATCATCATAAATTGGAAAGAATTTTTCATTTTCAGGATCAGATTCAAATAATGTGTATTTTTCTTCTTTATTTTTAAAATAATCATCATCAAGCATTATTTTTATAACATTATCATTGTATTTTATCGTTGATAGTATATATGAAGAATTTAATATTGCATCATTTATTTCATCCTTTTTAACTAATACTTCTATTCTTGAATAATTATAAACAAATTTTATCAAGTACTTATTATCTACTTCAGTAATTAAAACATATCCTTTTTTATCACCATTCTCTATTTTTCTATAGTAGTAATATGAATCATTGTTTTTTACTTCTTCAATATCTTTCTTGTGATAGTAACTTACAACATCAATATACAAGTAATAATAATTTCCATTTGAATAAAGTGTATCATTATACTCTGTTGTATTTATATATGTTACCCCTCTAGGTATGTAATATTTATAACCTTTCCCTATCTGATTATATAAAGTATTTTCTTTAGATAATACTACATCTATTATATTGTCTGTACTAGTTGTATTAATTCTAACAATTGTACAGCCACTTACTAATAGTATCATAATCAGCAATAAAGTTTTCTTTATCATGATTCACCTACTTAACTAAATTATATCAAAGATTTTGACATTTTGATATATAAATTTAAATTTCATGTAAACTATTCGTCTACTTAATTATAACACTTACTCATTAAATTGTAAATTGTGTATAAAAAAAAGAAAAATTAATTTTCTTTCAATATTTTTTCAAATTGAGGTAATAATCCTATTCCATCTTTTCTATGGGGTGGTAATTGATATACATCGTGTCCTGGAAACTCATTTGCTTCAATAAAACAAATATCATCTTTGGTAATACATACATCCCAGCCTATATATCCTACTTCCTTAATTTCAGAGGCTGCTTTACAGCAAAAATCTTTTACTTCATTCCATCTAGGTATTTTAATACCTGGTATTTTTACATTTGTTATTGGGTGTCGTTCATATAAATTTCCCTTTTTATCTATAGCTTTATACTCTATCATTCCATTTTCTATATCGACAGGTACACATAATCCTTCATGATTAAAATTATCAACACTATTATTGTTATTTCCTATTCTAAGATAACATGCAGCAACTTTACCTTTTAAAGTAACCACTCTTAATGTATTAATAGAAGATGGGTGTATCTTTCTTATTTCATCACATTGTATTACCTTTTCCTCTACTAATACCCTTTGTGTAGAATAAAGCTCATCATATAAACCTTTCATATTTTTATCTTTCGTATCTACAATTATTACATTTCTACCACAAGAACCATCTGCTGGTTTAGCTACAAATATAGGATTTTTTTTACAAAACTTTTTAAATTCTTCTAAATTATTACCTGTTAATTCAAGCCAATCTCTTTTTAAATACTTATCAAATTTCTTGTTAAATTCAAGTTTATTATGAAGCATTTTCATTGATTCTTTATCGTTATATTTTTTGATAAATGAATTATTTATACCCCTAGTTATTATCGTTTTTCTTTGTTTACCATTTAAATTGTACATTTCAAATAAAGCATAATCTATATAACCTGCTTGATATTTTATTCCACAATAAATTATATCAAAAAATAATATTATTCTATTTTTATTTGTTTTTTTATGAACTTCATTTATTGTTTTAAACATTCTTGAATAATCCATATTAAAAATTCTTTTAATTAAATATTTAATTTTTCCCATGGTTAAACCCTCCTTGTAACTCCGATTCCATCACCAATATCATAAAAAGTTGTTTTAAATTGTTTATTCTCTTTTAAAAACTCAATATATTTATTTATTTTATTAACTAATTGTCTAGTATTTCTATTTTGTATTCTTTCTTTATGATGTGTTAATCCATGGAAGTTTAAATTATCTGATATTATTGAACCATCTTTATTTAAATTCTTTTCAAATTTTTCAAAAAATTTTATATATTGACTTTTTGCGGCATCTATAAATATTAAATCAAATTTTTCTTCTATATTAACATCTAATGCATCTTCAAATATAACAGATATTTGATTTTCTAATGATGCTTTTTTAATATTTTCTAATGCTTCTTCATATCTTTGTTTATCTCTTTCAATTGTTACTACTCTTATATTTTTATTAACGCACATTCTAATTGCAGAATAACCTATAGCAGTACCTATTTCTAGTATTGTTTTTATATTGTTATCTTTTATATATTGTTCTAAAAATTCAATACCATCCTGTAACATTATTGGAACTTTATTTTTTTTAGCAAAATCTTCCATTTCTTTTAATAGGTGTACCATAATCCATCTCTTTTCAATTGTGATACTATATTAGTATGTTCATTAATAGTTTTTGAAAAATATATTTTTCCATTTTTATCTGCAACAAAATAATAATAGTCAGTTTTTGTTGGATGTAAAGCAGCTTCAATTGAAGATATAGAAGGATTACATATCGGACCAACTGGTAATTTGCCTGCCAAAGTTGTACTTCTTGTATTATAAGCGTTTACTTCATTTATTTCTGATACATATAAGTCTCTATCACTCATATTTACCTTTGCACCATAATATGTTGTTACATCACTACCAAGTGTCCAACCTGAATTTAATCTATTATAAAAAACTCCTGCTACTGTATTTCTATCTGATGTAGATCTACTTTCTAATTCTATTATAGATGCTA
Source organism: uncultured Bacilli bacterium (assembly GCA_947623925.1). Lineage (GTDB taxonomy): Bacteria > Bacillota_I > Bacilli_A > RF39 > UBA660 > UMGS872. The sequence continues at coordinate 3,998 of CANQID010000014.1, read as the reverse complement.
AAGTAAGTATTTCATGAAAAGAGTATTTTGAAGACTCTATATCTTTTTTTAATGGTTGTAATTTTTTATTAGTTTGTTCTATCATTGTATCAAATATTTCTTTTACAGTTACTTCATCTTTGTAAAATTCATATGTATCTGGAAACAAGTATCCTTCTAAAGAATAATAAATATTTTCATTTTTAATTTCATCTGTTATAAACCAATACTTTTCTATTAAAGAATTTATATATTGTTCATCACCTAACAAGTCATAAACATCTTGTTCTGTATTATTTGTATTATTAGAAATAACTGAAGCAATTTGCCTCATATTTAAACCTTCTTTAAAAGTTATCATTTCACCTTTTTTATATGTTGTTGTTGATATTTCTTTTACAATGTCTTTAACACTCATAGTCTCATTTAATTCATAAATTCCATATTTCAATGAATCTGGATTATTTAATTTTATATATAATTTATAAAAAAATTCTGATTTTATTAAATTGTTTTCTTTTAATTTAGCCGCTATAGAATAATATGTATCACCATTTTCTATTTCAAATTCTTTTGATACTGAATTATTACTAACTCTACTAATATTAAATAAATATATGAATAAAAGTTCCAAGAAAATAATTACTACTAATAATATTGAACCAATAATACCAATTAAAATTTTTGTTTTTTTAGTCAAGTTTGACATACTTGTAAAAAACGAGCTTATTGCTCGTCTTCTTCTCCATGATCTTCTTTAACTTGTTCTTGTATTTGTTCAAGTATTGTTTCTATTATTTTCCATTCTTTATCTGTTTCAATTGGTTTTAATTCAGTTTCTGCTTGTCCTGGAGTATATATAGACGCGTACACTCTAGTATTTCCATCTTCATCTACACTATTATCTGTATAAACTATATAGTTTTTCTTAGTTTCTTCTGATTCAAATGTAAATAATACTTCATATTCAATTTCTTCCCCTTTTTCATTCTTTATTTTAAAAGTCATTTTTTCATTTTCCATAATTTCCTCCTTTAAGTTTATCTAAATAACTTTGTAATATTATATTGGCAGCTAATGAGTCAATTTTTTGTTTTCTTTTTTTTCTTGTAAGACCAGCTTCTATCATATAACTGTCTGCTTGCTTTGTTGTTAAACGTTCATCTTGAAGTTCAATTTTTACATTTATATTTTTATTTAAAATTTCTTTAAATTCTATAGTTCTTTTTATTGCATCACCATGTGTATTATTCATGTTTTTTGGAAATCCTAAAACAATACAATCTATATTTTCATTATTTATTATTTCTATTAATTGTGGAATAACTTGTTCATAGTTAGATTCTTCAAACTTAAGTGTTTTATATGTTGAAGCAATAATTCCTAATTTATCACTTATAGATATTCCTAGTGTTTTTGTACCTAAATCTAATCCTAAATATCTCATTTTATAAAATTTTTTAAAAGTACTTCTGTCAATTTTGCTCTATCATATTTTGTAATTTTACTTCTTGCTTCTTTATGACTAGAAATATATCCAGGATCCCCACTCATTAAATATCCTACTATTTGATTTATTGGATTATATCCTCTTTCTTTTAATATTTCTACAACCTCTTTTAGTGTTTGAGCAATTAAAGCATCATTAAATTCTTCAGAACTATATATTTTTGTTTCACCCATCATATCACCTACCATAATTTATAAATACAATTTTATTTTAACATTAAATATATATTTAATCAAGTTTTATTGAATTAAATTCATTAATAAAATATTCATCTGTCATTCCGGCAATATAATCTATTACTATTCTTTCAATAGATGTTTGTTTAATATAATTTTTGCTCATTTTCTTTAAATATACTTTTACTATTGATGAATCTTTATTTTTATTTTTTAAGCATTGTACATAATAATCGAAAAGTTCATAAAACATTTTTTTCATATCTTCTCGTTGTTTTTTTGTATATGCGTGTGCATATATATTTTTTCTATTAAATTCTAAAAGTTCATTCATAATGTTTAAATATCCTTCTGATATTTTTATATATGGTTTATTATAACTATTTTTTATAACATCGTTGATTATTGAATTTATAATCATTGAATTTTCATCACCAATTAATACTTTTATATTTTCTGGAATATCTTTTTTATTTATAATTCCTAGTGTTATAGCATCTTCTATATCTTTTCCTAAATAAGCAATTACATCGCTTATTCTAACTACACAACCTTCTAATGTCATTGGTTTTAAATTTCTAGAATATTTTTCATCTTTATAACAATTAAGGTATTCACTATAAAATTCTTTTGCTAATTTGTCTTTGTATGTATATTTTTGTTCTATTTTTTCTCCATTATGACATAATATTCCATCTAGTACTTGAATCGATAAGTTTAAACCTTCTCCATTTTTTTCTAAGATCAAAAGGTTTCTAACACTTTGTACATTGTGAAGAAATGGCTCATTTAAATACTTCATACTTATTTCATTCAAAACACTTTCTCCGACATGTCCAAATGGAACATGACCAACATCATGGCCTAATGAAATTGCTTCTATTAAATCTTCATTTAGTCCTAGAGCTCTACCTATTGTACGCGCTATTTTACTTACTAACTGAACATGTATAATTCTTTTTGTTATATGATCATTTTTTTTAAAACTAAATACTTGTGTTTTATTTATATATCTTGAATAACACTTTGAATAAATTATTTTATCTATATCTCTAAAATAATTCGGTCTTATATCTTCTATTATTTTTTTAAATCTTATTGCATTTTTACTTTTTGATGCATATTGTGATAAATCTTTCTCATTTTTTAACATATTATCTTTTATACTCATTTTACTTCACCATTTTAATTATAACTGAAAAAACAATACTATTCAAGTATTGCTTATTTACAAGTTATATCATTTTTAAGAACTACATGTGTTGGATCATTAGTATTAACATCATATATTTTACCACTACTTAAATTAACATTATTTGTATAATAAATATAACCTGTTGAAGTATTATGTAAGCTTTCATCAGTGGAACTTACATCAGCTGAACATACATTTATAGTTCCTTCTGCATTATTTAAAATTGCATATTTACTAGAAGAAATTTTAGAATTTAAAATATTTATTATTCCTGTCCAATTATTATTAACTCCTTGATTCCCACCATATATAGTAGCCCCATCAATATTTATAGTTCCAGATTGATTTCTAATTCCACCATTTGTAGTACTTTCTGTATAAATACAAATTCCACTTGTTGTATCATTTGATTTTGATGTACATGCATTTGCTTTGCTACCACTTATATTTATTATGCCTGTACTTTCATTATTTATTGCAGGATTCCAAGTAGTTGCAAGTGAAGTTATATATATAGGTTCGTTTGTTTGCTTAATATTTATTGTTCCTGATGAAAAATTACTTATTGCATCAGTAGTTTCACCTATAAATGTTCCTGAATATATATTTAATGCCCCTGTTGAGTTAAAACTAATAGCATATTTTTTACCCTTTACTGTAGAAGAATATATATTTCCACTTCCTGAAGAACCAGCATTAAATTGAATTGCAGTGTTGAGAGTACCAACTATTTCACTATTATATACATTAATTTCTGTTGTAGGTTTATCATTGACACCAATTCCAAATGGACCTTCTATATAACAATTTGTAACCTTTAAATTACCTCTATTATGTATAGTACTAGCAGTATCTGTATTTGAACTTACTAATTTAACATTTTCTAAATCAGAAGTAGCATTTTCTTCATTATTAAAAACAACAGTAGAACTTTCTAAATAAGAATCATTAGTACTAGTATTCTTCAAAGATAAATTCGATTTATTATAAATTAAAGTTTTAGTTATATTGATACTAATTTTTCTCCCATTTAAATCTAGTACTACATCTTTTCCTTCAGGAATAGTCAAAGTATTTTCTAAGTTAATATCATTTAATAATAATATGTTATTTTTTGTATTATCTATATTATTTATTG
>CANQID010000013.1 GCA_947623925.1 uncultured Bacilli bacterium | reverse complement strand
AAAATTTTGCACTGAAATTATCAAAAAATTTTAGAATAATTACAGTTGTAGGTTAAAATAAACAATAAATAAAAGCATACACTTTTTTGTGTACACTTTTATCTTACAACTTAACTTTTTTGTTGATTATTTATAAAAAGCAAGATTTCCAATTAATGGCAATTTATTTTCTTTATCTTTAGCTGCATTTACAATTCCATAAACTACATAGAATATATAAGCACCATAGCATACTAAATTAACAAGTCCTAATAAGAACATTCCAAGTCCAGAAATTCCAGCACTAATTCCAAAGAATGATACTGTTGTACAAGTAGCAACTATTATTGCGCTTAATATTGCAGAAACTATAGAAACTGCTACTAATCCAAGTGTTAATATGATTCCTTGACCAACATGAAATCTAACTTTAGGATCATTTTTAGAACCGCAGAATATTCCTAAAATCCAAAGTATTCCAAGATAAGAAACAATTTTAAATACTTTTGTATCTCCTGCAATTATTTCATCTTTTGTTAATGATTTAGTTTGTTTTTTTTCAACTTTTTCTTTCTTCACTTCTCCACATTTTGTACCACACTTTGGACAAAATTTTGCACCTTCAGATAATTTAGCGCCACATTCTTTACAAAACATAAGTATATACACCTCTCTTTTTCCATTAAATTATAACACTAATATACATTTAAAGTCAATATTACTCTTCTATCAATTTTCCTATACCTCCAAATACAAATTCGATTCCTTTAATCATATATTTACCTATAGTATCTGATATAGCAAGACTTGCATTTGAAATTTTATTTTCAAAGTTTTTAGCTGGTTTTAAATACGATTCAACATCTATTTCTTTACCCTCATTTATGTCTTGTTCAAATTTTTTTATTTGCTCCTCTGTAAGTTCTTTTTTCTTATATTGTTCATACTCATAATATCCTGTTGCTTGAGAAAAATATATAGTCAAAAATGTAATAAAAGCCATGAGAAAAAAATATTTAAATATTACATTAGCTACTTTCTGTTTCTTCATATAGTGTCTCCTTTATTAATGGTGATATTAATTCAATTGTATTTAAAACCTCATCTATTGTGTTTTGATATCCCCCTATATTAATAAGAATCATATTATTTGAAATATCTTGGTTATAAGTGTTATTATCATCTAAAATGATTCCCCTTGTTAAATCAGGATATTTTTCTTTAATTTTCCTGTTAAGTATTTCTACAATATTATAGTTATTCATATAATTTTTATTTTTTCTGCCTACTGAAAATATTACTTTTGCATATTTTTTTTCTCCTATTTGTGTAGTTGTAAGTTCTCTTGATACATCATCACTATGTAAATCTATAAATAAATCTATATCATTATTTTTATTTGATTCTATTAAATAATCCCTACTAGCTACAAAATAATCATTTAAGTTATTATCAACTAAAATCTGTGAGGTGTTTTTAGACTCAACAATAGTATTTAAACCTATTTCATTTAATCTTTTAGATAATAATATTGATGCCATTCTTACATTTGCAGTTATATTATAATTTTTTAAAATTGAATTATCATATTCTTCTAAATCATGTGTATTATAAATATAAATTGTCTTACTATCTTCATACGAACTAAACATTAAATCCTGTGAAATTGTTATTTTATTTTCATTTTGATTTTTAAGAATTTCCACTGGATTATTTACATCTATTAAATTTGTTATTAAATGATTAAAAATATTATTATAATTTTTATTATACGCTAAATGATAATTTGAATCAGAAAGTATATTAGATATAAATTGTTCATTTGTTTTAACTATTTTAAAATTTGTTGAAACATAAATAAATAATTCATAAAGCAAAAATACTATTATTACATATACAAAATATCTAAATTTTAGTTTTATTTTTCTTTTACTTTTAAATTTATTCATATTTCACCTACTTTAATATATTCTTATTATATATACATATGATTATATTTTTTGTCAAAAAAAATACTACATTTAAAATTTGTAGTATTAAATATTATCAACATTATCATGAAGCGCTCTATTTATACCATTTCCTATTACATCACATAATTTTTGTATTACAAAATCTATTTCCTTTGGAGTTACCATCATATTGTAGCCAATTGGAGTTAAAACTTCATATATAAGTTGTCTAAATTCTTCATCTGTAAGAGTTCCTATTATACCAAATAAATTTTTTTTATCATCATCATCTATTTTTATATTTTGTTTTAAATAATTTACTCCACCAACAGTTAATTTACTCATAGGATTTTTTAAAAATGTCTTATTAAATGCATAATGTTTATACATATAATTTATAGTATCTGAAACAATTATATTTGCATCCACTACTGTTGGAACTCCAATAGCTATAACTGGTACATTTATTTTATCTTTACTTATTTCTTTTCTACTATTTCCAATTCCACTACCAGGATGTATTCCAGTATCTGTCATTTGTATAGTTTTATTTACTCTTTCAATAGAACCACTTGCAAGTGAATCTATTACTATTAAAAAATCAGGATGTATTTTTTCAACTACACTTAAAATAATATCACTAGTTTCTATACCTGTTTGTCCCATAACACCTGGATTTATTGCGCTTACTTTCATAAAACCTTCTACCTTTTCTAATTCAAATAAATGTGATGTTACTATTATATTATTTATTGACATAGGTCCAAGTGAATCTGGTGTTGATTTATCATTGCCTAGTCCTACTATTAAACAATATGGATTTTTTTTTAATTTTAAATTTTTTATCATTTTTTTTAATTGCAAAGAAAATATTTTTTTTACATTTTCTTTATTTGTATAATCAGTAATATCATTAAATTCAATAGTTACATAATTTCCTTTCTTTTTACCTATTATTTTCTCAGTATTTTCATCTATTAAAACTTTTGTTATTTTTACATCATTTATAGTTTCAACATCTGTTTTTATATTATCTTCATCTTTAATTGTTTCAACTAATAAATCCGTTCTTACATTATATTTTGATAAATCAATTTCATTTTTCATAAGTATCACCTTTTAATATTTTTATCATTATAAAAAAAAATATTAAATTTATTTGATTTTTTATCATTTTTTTGTTAAAATGTTATAAGTATTAGTGACATGGAGGTGAATATTATGCCAAATATGAAAAATGCAAAGAAAAAAATCTTAAGTGATGCTAAGAAAAAAGAAAATAATAATAATTTTAAAGCAAGTATGAAGACTGCTATTAAAAATGTAGAAAAAGCAGTTAAAGCAAAAGATAAAGATAAAGCTTCTGAAAATTTAAAGATAGCTATTAAAAAAATTGATAAAGCTACTTCTTCTGGTGTTGCTACTAAAAACTACTGTGCAAGAAATAAATCAAGATTAACTAAAAAAGTAAATGAAATGTAATTATTTTACTTTTTTTTTATTTTTAATAATTATTTTATTCTTTTTTGATATATTATATATATAGGTGATTCAAATGATTAAAAATTTAATAAAATGTGCTTTATTAATTTGTGTCATTTTCTTAGGCTATATATATAGAAAAAACATATATAATTTTGTATTAGAAACATTTGTAATAAATAAAAATCCTGTTAAAGAAAAAGCGAATGTATACTATAAAGATTACAACTATGATTACGTAAGTGAAACAGAAAATTTTAGACCAAAAAATAAACAAGATCTATTAAATATATTTTATACAATACTAAATAATGGATGGGAAAATTTTGAATTTTATTGTGATGTTAATTATACTAATTGTTATGATGATCTTACAAATATTACAAAAGAATCTGATGTACTTTCAAATATAAATAATATGGTAAACCCATATAATAGCTATGAATTTTTATCATTTGATGTATCTGCTTTAGGAAAAGTTAGCGTTAATATTGATAAATTATATACAGATGATGAAATAAAATATATTGATGATGAAATAAATAAAATAATTGATGAAATAATAACTAATGATATGACTACTGAAGAAAAAATAAAAGCATTTCATGATTATGTAATTAATTTAATTCAATATGATACTTCATTAAATATAAAAACAAATAATTCTAATAAAGCAAATGGAGCATTGATAAATAAAAAAGCTGTATGTTCAGGTTACAGTGATTTAATGGCTATATTTTTAGATAAATTAGGAATTAAAAATTATAAAATTATAAATGATGAACATGTTTGGAATTTAATATTTATCAATAATAAATGGCTACATATCGATCTTACTTGGGATGACCCAACAACAAGCGATGGTTCTGAAATACTTATACATGATTTTTTCTTAATAGATACTAATGAACTTGAAAAAATAAGCAATAAGTTAGGAAATAATCAACATGAATTTAATAAAAATATATATACTGAAGCAACTTAAAAAATGCAAATTACTTGCATTTTTTATATAAAATCAGCACTTTTTATTAATGTTACAACTGTCGTTGTACCTTTCCCTAATATTGATTTATATTCTAATGTACCTCCATGTCCCTCTATAATTTCATTAGAAAGAGCAACACCTAATCCTGTACCATTGTTTTTTGTTGTAAAAAATGGTTTTTTTAAGTTTTCTAAATTTGATTGTTCTATTCCACTTCCACTATCATTTATTATAATTTCAACTCTATCATTATAATCAATTAATTCTATTTTTATTACTCCATTTTTATCTATTGCTTCTATACTATTTTTTATTAAATTAATAAATACTTGTAATAATCTATTATAATCCCCATCTATAAATATTTCATCTTCATTATAATTATATTTCAATCGTATATTTTTTTCTTTTAAAAGTAGTTTAAAATTATCAATTACATCTTCTAATAACAAATTAATATCCAAAACGTCTTTTTCTATTGTAATTTTATTTAAAGAAAGGAAATCTTGTAATAATATTAATGTTCTATTTATTTCATCTTTTATTATTGGTATGTATTTTTTTGTATGTTCTTTATTATCGGTATCTAACATATCTAAATATCCTTTACATACAGCTATAGGATTTTTTATTTCATGAGTTATTTTAAATAAGCTCTCATGTAAATTTTTAACATTTTCTAAATCTTTCAAACTATTATAAATTTTTGTTATTTGTTCTGATTTTTTTAATATATTTACCATCAAGCATATTAAAAGATAATAAAATAAACATATTAATATAAGTTGCCATGACATGTTTAAAACTATTGATTTATCATTAAATAACCAACAAAATGATATAAGTGTATTTGTAAAAACAAATAATCTTATGTATAAAAAATCAAGTTTCTTATTTTTTTGTTTTAATAAATATAAAATGTAGTATATTATATATTCTATTAATACGACATATAAACCAAAGTTATATGAACTATAATATACAATTCCAACTATTGTTAATACTATAATGCTCATCTTTCTATTAAGTAGATATGCAAATATTAATGGTAAATGAAACATTAATTTTGGAACAATATCTGAAAATTCATAACCATACTTTGTAATTAAATAACATGATGAAATAAGCGCAAAATCAAGATAAAATAACTTTTTATTAGATGAAGCATTATCAATACAAATACTATAAATTAAATAACAAAAAAGTGGAAATATCGCGAATATACTATTAATTAATATTATTTTTAACATTAAAATAACCTCGATTCATTAATAATATATTACAATTTTATGCTGTCTAATTTTGTCGAATAAAGAAAAAATGTGAGGAAATTTATCACATTAAATCATCAATATATTTTTTTAATTGTTTAGCATCTTCACCTAAAATTATTTTAAGTTGATTATCAACTTCTACAATCCCTTGGGCACCCATTTTCTGAATTCCCTCTTTATTTACTACATCGGTATTTTTTAAATTTACTATAAACCTTGATTTTTGAAAAGCATAACTTATAATATTTTCTTTCCCACCTAAATATTCTACTAATTTATTTATTTCTATTTTAAAATCCTTTTTCTTAGATTTTGTTATAGCTATAGCAATTACTACTAAAAGTACAATAATTATAATATATTGTAAATATTCCATATTATCACCAAGATAATTATACACATAAATTAATTTTTTATCAACTTTTTTATTTAATATAAATATATTTTTATATTATGTCACAATATTTTTTATTATATTTTTCAAAATGAATATTTATTTTAATTTATGCAAATTATATAACAGGTGATTTTAATGAAGAAAATCAAAAATTTAAAAATGGATTATTTTTTTATATTTTCAATACTTATTTTTATGGTAATAAGTATTATAACTGTTAATAGTTCGGATAAGCTTTTAGTAAATACAAACAATTTAGCACTAAGACAATTCATTTGGTATGTTTTAGGAATTACACTAACAATAATAATTATTTTTACAAAAAATAAATTTATATATAAACATATAGAAATATTTTATATAATTGGAAATATTTTATTATTGTTATTACTTTTTTTTGCACCTACCATTAATAATTCAAAATGTTGGTTCGTTCTTCCAGGTATTGGAACTATTCAACCAAGTGAATTTATGAAAATAATACTTATCATAATACTTGCTAAAAAAATAGATGAGTTTAATACAAAGTATAAAAATCCTACTGTTAAACAAGAATTAATGCTTATATTTAAAATAGGATTAATTGTTTTTATTCCATCATTTTTAACATTTCTACAACCGGATACAGGAATAGTACTAATTTATTTACTTATAACTGTTATAATGTTGTTTGTATCAGGGATAAGGTATGGTTGGTTCATAATGTTTTTTTCATTATTAGGTAGTGTTATAGCATTCATTCTACTTATGTTTTTTTTAAATAATGATTTATTTATAAATATTTTTGGAACAAGTTTTTTCTTAAGAATTGATAGATTAATAGATTGGAATAATAATAGTGGTTATCAATTAACAAATGGAATTGCTGCAATTGGAAGTGGTGGTCTACTTGGTATGGGACTTAATAATACACCAATATATTTTCCAGAACCACAAACTGATTTTATATTTGCAGTTTTTTCAAATAATTTTGGATTTATTGGATCAACTTTATTTTTAATATTTTTAGCAATCTTTGATATTAAATTAATAATGCTTGCTAAAAAAACTAAATTAGGAATTAATACTTATATAATTTCTGGAATAATAGGAATGCTTTTATATCAACAGTTTCAAAATATAGGTATGACTTTTGGAATATTGCCTATAACGGGTATTACACTTCCTTTTATAAGTTATGGTGGTTCTAGTTTACTTAGTTATATGTTAATAATTGGAATAGTTTTAAATATATCTAGTGAAACAAAAAAATAAAAGAATGACTATTGCCATTCTCCACTATAAAAATAATAATTACCATCACTTTGCTTTTTAAATATAAATTTATATGTATCGACTTCATTATTTTCAATCATAGTTTGAACTTCATTATTCACTTCTTCCAAATTAATAGTTTCACTTATTTTTTTACTATAACCTATTACATCTCCTCCAGCATTTAAAACACTTGGTATTTCTCTATCATATAAATAACATCCAACTTCATCAGTACAATAATATGGTTGAACATAAAAGTATACATAAATATTTTCATCATCCTTATCAGATTTATATAATTTTGTTATATAGTTCCAACCTTCATTATCTTGTTCATCTATACATGTATTTATAGAATAAGTATTGTTTTCTTTGTTATAAATTGCTTTCTCACATTCATTATCACCTATTATATCATTTGTAACATATGGTATATCAGGACCAAAAATTTTATTGAAATTTAATTGTATTTGAGGTGATGAATATATTTTATATAAATCTTCTTTAGTTGATTTTATATATTCTAAGTCACCTAAAGATGATTTTATCATATTATACATTCCTAATTCATTCACTGTTATATTTTTATATTCCCAATATGGAAAATTAGATCTATTATATATAGGGTAAATTAGGTTTTGAACTTCTTCACTAGTAATATTTATTTCTTCTTTCGTATTTTCTTGAATAGTATTTTCATCATTCAAAATATTATTTTTCCCATTACCTTTATAAATTATAAAAATCATTATCATTATTAAAAATATTATTAACAAAATTAAAGCTATTTTTGCTTGATTATTACTTTTAGTTTTATCATTCATATATTTTCTTCCTTTCTCATATAGTATGTACTTATTTAATAATTTCTTTCATGATTTTTAAATTTTATAAAATTTAAAAAGAATGGCTATTGCCATTCTCCACTATATATATAATATTTTCCATCGCTTTGTTTTTTAAATGTAAATTTATATGAATCTAATTTATTTTGTTTTGCTAAATCAATTATATTTGATTTCACATTTTCACTTCTTCCTGTCCATAATATATCATCAGAATCATTATATTTTAATATAGTATACGCATCTTCATTAGACATATCAATTTGTCCAACTTGTAAATATACTTCTATCTTATCATTTACTTTTTCTATTTTTGTTATAATACTAAATTTAGAACCTTCTACACTCTCTCCACCACAAGCACTATTTCCCCAATATTTTTTACTATTTGAATCATATAAATATGGCACACCACAAAGGTGTTCTTCAATTGTAGCATTTTCATTTTTAAATTCAACATCTTTTCCAAATATTTTTTCATATAAATTTTTTACTACATCTTCTGATACATATGTATTATATTGTTCATCATCAAATTTATAACATTCTTCACATTCTTCAGGAATATCATAACCTGGCACAACTTCTTCATATTTTCCTACTTTATAAACTACAAAGTAATTTTTTTCTTGTTGTGTCATGTTATCTATATTAAAATTATCCCATCTAACAGTAAAAGAAACATTACCCTCAAACGTATCATTGATACTATTGAAAGGAAATACTAAATCTTGTAATAATGCTTTTTCATTATCTGTTATTATGTAAGGTAAAAATGAAGTTACATCATTATCAGAAACATTATTATTTTTTCTATAAATTTCATCATCTGTCATTGTTAATGTTGGTATTGATTCATTACTATCTCCTGTATTTGTTTGATTATTATTTGCATTATTTTTGTTTATCACTTTATCATATAACGTAAAACTTAATAATGCAATTAATAATATTAAAACTATTATTACTAATACTGTTTTTACTGTATTTATGCCACTATTTGTCCCATTACTTAAATTGTTATTTTCTTCATTCATTTTAATTCACTCCTTATTTATCATAATTATATTATAGCCCCCTAATATTTGTCAATATAGAGGGTTTACATATTTCGTAAAGTTAAAAGTTAAACATCAACCATTCAGGTTTAAAAATCATAAGTATTCCAATAAGTAACATTATAATTCCACCTATTAAATGTGAATATTTAGTATATTTAGTAGATATTGCTTTTATATTTAAAGTAAACATCGCAACAAAGAATACTATTAAATCATCTATTAAGAAGAAGAATATATAAATAAATATGTATATACATGTTTCAAAAAAACTAACATTGTTAATCGCTAAAACATTTGTAAAAAGAACAGGTAGTCCAGCAGAACAAGCAAGTTCAATTGCATTTACTGAAAAAGCAAGTGCAATTACACCTATCATAGCAAGTAAAAAACTTTTTTCAGAAGTAAATTTTTTTATTTTATTTATTATTTTTTTTCTTTTACTACTATCTACAACTTCACAACCACTATCTTTTTGTTTTACTGATTTTATAAAACTTTTAATATTTATAAATGCGCCTATTAAAGCAATAACACCTATTAATATTTTAAGCCAAGTTATTGTTGTTAATAATTCCTTTGCAAGTTCAAGCCATACAAACATAAATAATAAATATACTACCGCAGATGCAGTTAAAAATGTTATACCTAGTGCCCATTTCCTTTTTTTATTTTCCATATTGAATAACATAGTTATTAAAAATATTAATACCCACATAGCACAAGGATTAAAGCCATCTATAGTACCAAGTATTATAGATAAAACAGGAAGTGATATTTTAGCAGGATCTATTTCACCAAATATAGTTGAAATTTTATCTATTTGTCCATATTTAATTTTAAAATTAGAAACATCTTTTCCATTTAAAATATCATCTATCACATCATATGAACCATTAGTTGAATATTCATCTACTAATTTTTCTATTCCTTCTTTTACACCATCATTAAATCCAATATAGTAATAATCTCCTATAACAGTAAAAGGAGTTGTTGGGTCATCTATCTTTAACTTTTCTTTTATATCTATCATTAAATTTTTATTTTCTTTTGAATCATTTATTTCATATAAAATAAGATTCAAATTATCATATCTAGTATTTAATTCATTTAAAAATTTTATTTCTGCTTTACAATGACTACAAGTATTTGAATGAAATAAGTATAGATTTACTTGTTTTTTTTCTTCTGCATTTACATTTGGTAAAATAAATAAGAAAGATAAAAGAAATACGAATAAATATTTAATTTTTTTCATTTATTATTCCTTCTATTGTATCTATTATTTCTTTTTTAGTTTTTTCTCCTCTTAAACGAGTTATCTCTTTATCATTTTCATCTACAAATATCATAACAGGTATTAATGTACCTACTTCCCATTTATTCACCATTTCCTCATCTATGTCATAATCATAATCTATAAATTGTATATTTGGATATAATTTTTTTATTTCATTTATAATTGGTTTCATAACTAAACAGCCACTACACCAAATTGCATTAAATTTAAGTATTTTCATATTTCACCTACTTTAACATTAATTTATTATAATTTTTATCAAATGATTTTAAAAATAAATCTAATTCTTCTTTTGTTGTATTATTAGAAATACTTATTCTTAAACTAGATACTGCTCTTTTCTCATCATTTGTAAGTGCGAAAACAGGTTTTGATTTATCACCTGTTGAACATGCACTTTGTGTAGATATATATATATCATCCATTTCTAATGCATGTAACATAGTTTCAGGTTTTATTCCTATTACACTAATATTTAAAACATAAGGTATTGATTTATCATTACTATTTATATATACATTTTCATATTTTTTTAAGTTTTCTTTTAAGTAATTATTTTTATCTAAAACATTTTTATATTTTTCTTCTAAATTAGTAGTCGCAAGACGTAAGGCTTTAGATATTGAAACTATTAAAGGAGTAGCTGGTGTACCACTTCTAAATACAGTTGTACTTTTTCCTCCATGTATTAAAGGTTCAAGTGATATTTTTTCCTTTTTAATTAGACAACCAATTCCCTTTATTCCATATATTTTATGAGCAGAAAAACTCATTAAATCTATATTATCAAGAGGTATATTTACTTTACCTATTGATTGTGTCATATCAACATGGAAAAAACATTTAGGATGTTGTTTTACAATATGTGCGATTTCTTCTATTGGTTGAAGTAATCCTATCTCACTATTAACTGATGCGATACTAACAAGTATAGTATCATCTCTAATTAATGTTTTTAAATTATCTAAATCGACCATTCCATTTTTATCTAATTTTACAAAATCAACTTCAAATCCATTATCTGTTAAATAATTAAGTGGTCCATAAATAGATGAATGTTCAAGAGGAGATGTTATTATATGTTTTCCCCTATTTTTATATTTTAAAGCAATTCCTTTAATAGCAAGATTATTTGATTCACTAGATCCACTAGTATATATTATTTCGCTTGGTTTTACTTTTAATATAGACGCTATTTGATCTGTTGCATCATCTATTAATTTTTTTGCTTCAACTCCTATTTTATGTAAAGAATTCGGATTGGCAAAATAATTTAAACATGCTTTATTAAAACTTTCTAATACTTCTTTATTTACAGGTGTCGTTGCACTGTAATCTAAATATACCATAATTACCACCATAATAATTATAACATAAAATATTAATTTATAAAATAAATAACAGACTTTAAAAAGTAAAACGGATTTAAATTATATCAATATTATATTTATAAATAATTTATTTAATAATATTTATATATTTCAATTAGTTTTTTTATCATTAAATTCTTTTAAATCCATACCTTTTTTATATATTATTTTATTTCTATTTTATTGTATCAAAAAAGTAGACTGATTTTTTAATCTGTCTACTTTTATAATATCACTTCAACTAATTTGCATTTATTTCATATAGACATTAAATAAATCATTAAATATTTGAAGTAGTTCTTCCTTTTGTTCTTCATTTAAAAGTACATAAGGATCTTCTTGTGAATTAACAGTTCCTGAATGATGATCCAATATTTTACCATCTTTAATAAAATATACATCAGGTACATATAAAGTTAATTCACCTTTTTCATTTACATCTAAATAATCTTTTAAAATATCTATTAATTTGCTATGATCTTCATCGCTTACTTCTCTAGGATTAAGGTAATATATTGTATCAATATTGTTTTGCTTTGCTGATTGAAATAAAATTGGCAACATATTTCTACACCATGGACAACCTGGGAATCCAAAATATATTACTCCAGTTCCACTTTCCAAAATTTTAAATACTTCATCTATATTTGCATATTTAATTGGATTATCCTTATCTACTTTAATTTCTACATTTTCTTTATTTAATGCTTCATATTCAGATTTAAATTTGCTTGCATCACTTCTTGTAAAAAGATAAATAAGTAACGCTACTACTCCTGTTAATATTAACACTAACAATACATCAATAATTATTAATAACTTTTTTTTCATAACTTCCTCCTACTTACAACTATAGCCTTGTTTTTCTAATTTTTTAACTTGATTACTAGATAATTCCTCTAAATCTAATTCTTTTTTTACATCATCATCTATATTAGATACGTCTATATCATAGACAATTTCAAATGAATTATCTTTTTCATTTTTACTTATGTTTATATTTTTATATTTATTAGATTCAGATATTAAACTTTGCTTATATGAATCTAATGCATATGAATCTTCTGTTTCATATTTATAACTATATTTTATATTTGATATTACATTATCTTTATGTTTTATACTTATCGTATTTGTATTTATTGTATTATTGAAATTATCAGTTTTAGTACATTCTACTGTTAAATAACCTTGTAATGTTTCATTTGAACAGCCAGTTAAAATTATTAAAAATGTAATTGGTAAAATAAATAATATTTTTTTCATGTTATACCTCTATTAAAGAAAGTGAAACTTTCTTTTTATCATTAAATATTTCATATACATAACAATCAACTATATCTCCAACTTGTACTACCTCCATTGGATCTTTTATATATTTATTGCTTAATCTTGAAATATGCGCTAAAGCATCATTTTTAAGTCCAATATCTATAAATACTCCAAAAGGTGCGACATTTCTTACAGTTCCTTGAAGTTTCATTCCAACAGATAAATCTTCGATGTGCAAAATATCACTTCTTAATATTGGTTTTGGCATCATATCTCTTGGGTCTCTATTTGGTTTAATTAATGATTTTACAATATCTTCTACTGTATAAAAATCACTATTTAATTCATCTGCTAATAAATTTACATCTACTTTTTCTAAAACATCTTTAAATTTATCTGTTCCTATTTCTTCTAATTTTAAATTCAATTTATTTAATAATTTTAATGTTAAATCATAACTTTCTGGATGTATTGATGTTTGGTCTAATATATTTTTACCATCTAATATTCTAAGGAATCCAATTGATTGTTCATATGTTTTGTCTGTTAGTATTTTTTTAAGTTCTTCTCTTGATAAGATTTTACCTTTTTTGTTACGATATTCAATTATTTTATCAACACTTTTCTTATTTATTCCTGAAACATATTTGAATAAAAATGGACTAGCAGTATTTACATTTACACCTACTGAATTTACTGCACAACTAACTACAAAGTCAAGTGATTCTGTTAATTGTTTATTTGGAACATCATGTTGATAAAGACCTACTCCTATACTTTGTGGTTCTATTTTAACAAGTTCTGAAAGTGGGTCTTGTAAACGCCTTGCGATACTTATTGCGCTTCTTTCTTCTACATGTAAATCAGGGAATTCTTCGATAGCAAGTTTAGATGCTGAATAAACAGATGCTCCTGCTTCACTAACTATTATATATTCTACTTTTCTATCTATACTTTTTATGACATCTGCAATAAATGCTTCGCTTTCTCTTGATGCTGTTCCATTTCCTATTGCAATAATATCTATATTATATTTATTTATTAAATCAATTGTTATTTTTTTTGCTTCCTCATATTTATTTACAGGTTCATGTGGATATATTTTTTCTATTTTTAATTTTTGACCTGTTGGGTCTACTACTGCTAGTTTACATCCTGTTCTATAAGCGGGATCAAGACCTAATACCATTTTATCTTTCATAGGTGGTTGTAATAATAATTTCTCTAAGTTTTTACTGAAATTATCTATGGCAACTACACAAGATTTTTCTGTTAAATCGCTTCTTATTTCTCTTTCTATGCTTGGTTTTATAAGTCTTTTATAACTATCTAAAATTGCTTCTTTAATATAAGCAACAGTATAAGAATCTTTTTTTATTATTTTATTTTCTAAATATTCTATTATTTTTTTCTCATCTATTTCTATATCAACAGTTAATACTTTTTCAGATTCCCCTCTATTAAGTGCTAAAACATTATGTGGTTTTATTTCTTTTACGGATTCTTTATAATCATAGTACATTTCATATGTTTTTTCTAAATCTTCTGCATTTTTCTTAATTTTACTTACTATTGTTCCATTTAAAAATGTATTTTTTCTAATCCATTTTCTATAGGATGCATTATCACTTATATATTCTGCTATTATGTATTTTGCCCCTTCTATTGCTTCTTCTTTTGTTTTTACTTTATCTGAAATATATTTTTGTACTAACGAGTCTATATTTCCTGCTTGTGGGAATGAAAGCATTATTTTAGCTAAAGGTTCTAATCCATTATTTATTGCATCCGTTGCTTTTGTTTTTTTCTTTTCTTTGTATGGTCTATATAAATCTTCTACTTCTACTAATTTACTAGCATTTAATATTTTTTCTTTTAATTCATCTGTCATTAAACCTTTTTCATCTATTAATCTTATTACATCTTCTTTTCTTTTTAAAAGATTAACTTGATATTCGTATACTTCATTTATTTTTCTTATTTGTTCTTCATCTAAAGCACCTGTTGCCTCTTTTCTATATCTAGCTATAAATGGTATTGTATTTCCTTCTTCTAATAATTTTAATACTGCAATTATTCCTTTTTCTTTTATATTAAGGTCACTTACCATTTGCTTTATTATTTTTGTGTCCATAATTCCTCTATTCTATCCCTAACAATTTTACTTGTTCTAAAATTGCTTCTTCAGGAGCTCTTGTTATATTTCCAATTATTTGACCATCTTTCATGACGATTAATGTTGGAAATACAGGCTCACTTCCAAAATAGTTTGTAAAATCTTCATCTGTTACTAATGAACTTAATTCTTCATCTTTAGTTACATCTAATTTATTTACTTCGATTTTTCTTTCACCAAATATTTTTAATAATGTTTGTTCAAATTCTTCTATATTAAGTTCATCACTTGTTACGTAAATTAAATTAGTTTTTGTATTTGTTTTTAATTGTGTATATTCATTATAATTAATGCTTTTAAATGAATAACTTTTCATAAAACCAAATCTGATTACTAAAAATATCGCTACTGCAATTAAAATAAGTATCAATGTTCTAATAACTATCTTCATATAATCACCAATTTTATTATATCACAGTAACGATAATATTCCTACTTTTTTTTATTAGATAAAGCCGCTTTTTTTAGTATATTATTTCCGTATTTTGTTTTTAATTCATCTACTACTTTATCTAATTTTTCAAAATCGCTTTTATCTTCTATATTTTCAAATATTGAAGCTTGATAATTAAAATTTTCTGTCAAATTATCAAGTCTTATACCAATTAATCTAACAGGTATATCTTTCCACATTTCATTTAATATTTTTAATGATGTTTGGTATATTTCGTTTGTAAGATTTGTTGGATTTAATAATTTAATTTGATGTGAATATCTTTTAAAATAAACATCTTTTAATACTACAACAATTACATATGCGTATTTATTTAAATTTCTTAATCTTAAACCTACTTTTTCTGATAAAAACAATAATTTATCATATAATTCTTCTTTATTATAAACATCATGGTCTAGTGTGATTTCATTTCCTATTCCTTTATTTTCTATTGGATTACTATTAACAGGGTCGTTATTTATTCCATTTGCACTTTCTATCATTGATTTTGCTTGATTTTTAAAGTATTTATATAAAAATGTTTGATCTGCATGCGCTAAATCATAAATTGTATTTATATTCAAATTTTTTAATTTTGCTTTTGTTTGTTTTCCAATACCAAATAAATCTCCTACATCAAGTGGCCACATTTTTTCTTCTATTTCACTGTCATATAAAGTATGTATTTTGTTTGGTTTTGAAAAATCTGACGCCATTTTAGCACATAATTTATTATTAGCGATTCCTATATTTACTGTAAATCCTAATGTATCAAATATTTCTTTTTGTATTTTTTTTGCAAATTCTATTTCATCACCATACATGCGTTTTACTTTTGTATAATCAAGGTAACATTCATCTATTGAAGCGGGTTCTATATCTGATGTATATTGTCTTAATAAATTAAATAATTTTTGTGACATTTCTTTATAAAAATCATATTGCATTGGATATGTTTTTAAAACTTTACATTTCTTTCTTGCACTATATAAAGTTTCTCCTGTTACTATTCCTAATTTTTTAGCAGGTGTTGATTTTGCAAGAACTACTCCTCTTCTTGATTGTTCATCCCCACCTATAACAGCATAACTATTTCTTATATCATATTTATATCCATTATTTAAAAGATAAACAGCAGTCCATGACAAAAAAGCATTATTTACATCTATATGCATAATTACTCTTTCCATATTACCACCTAAATATATTATAATACGTTTGTTCGTTAATAAGCAAGAAAAAAAGCATATTTCTACGCTATAAAACTTATTATTAATCCTGATAAAGTTCCTATCAAATAAAGAAGTAATAGTATCTTTATATTTTCTTTTAAGTTTTTATTTACTTTGAAAAGCACTAATAACGCTACTCCACTTCCTGTTAGTAATCCTGATATCATTGAGCCAAATGTTATGACATTACTTAAATATAATTCTGTTATTATAACGCTTGATGCACAATTTGGTATTAATCCTATTAAACTTGATAACACTGGACCTAAAAATTGATTTTTAAGTATTATATTTCCTAAATTTTCTTCACCTATTAAATATATTATTGTATTCAATATAAATGAAATTAATATAATGAATAATGTTATATTTAATGTATGTTTTATTGAAGATATTATTATTCCATTTTCACAATCACAATGTTCATCTTCACAAAAATCATGTATATGTTCTTTTTCTTTTTTTCTAAATATTAAGTCTATTATAAAACCACTTATCATACCAATTAATATTTTTATTAATAGTATTTTTATTATTAAACTTATTTCTACTCCTTCAGATATTAATAATGGTAACATTTCATCTGAAGTTGATAAATAAACTGATATAAGTGTACCTAATGTTATTATTCTTGTTGAATAAAAATTAGTAGCTGAAACTGAAAATCCACATTGTGGGAATGCCCCTAATATGCTTCCTACTATTGGTCCTAATTTACCTGACTTTTCTATTATATTTTTATTTTTTTTACTAAGTTTATGCTCAATAAATTCTAGTATTAAAAATGTTATAAATAAAAATGGTAATAGTTTAATGGCATCTATTAATGTTTCTATAATAACTTCTTTCATAGGCCCCTCCAAATATATAAATAATAGCACAAAAATAATTTTTGTACAAGTTATTGGTATTTTTAAAGATTCAAATTTTTATTTACTTCTAATTCTTATACTAATAATTTTTCTATTAATTCAAGGTTAAAATAAAGAGCAAAATAAAAACCATTGAAAATCAACGGTTAATAACTAATTGGTGACCTGTACGAGATTCGAACTCGTGAATGCATGCGTGAAAGGCATGTGTGTTCAGCCACTTCACCAACAGGCCAAATAAAATGGCGCCCAATGTAGGACTCGGACCTACGACCCTACGGTTAACAGCCGCATGCTCTACCAACTGAGCTAATTGGGCAATTAAGAAATGGCGCCTGATGTAGGACTCGGACCTACGACCCTGCGGTTAACAGCCGCATGCTCTACCAACTGAGCTAATCAGGCAAAAATGGTGGACCTGGTAGGACTTGAACCTACGACCCCACGCTTATCAAGCGTGTGCTCTAACCAACTGAGCTACAAGTCCAAAACAATATGACTATTAAAGTATACATTATTTTTTGTTTTTTGACAATACTTTTTTTGCTTTTTTTATAATTTATTATATTTTATTAAATATAGAAATATGAAGAAGAATCAAAATTAAATTCAATTCTTCTTCATTACATAATTTATTTTATTTCTATTAGTTCATATTCACGAGTTCCAAATCCAAGTTCTGAAGAAGCTTCTATTGTATGAACTCCATGTAATGATTCTATTCTTTCTATTAATTTTTGTTTTCCTAAATCTTGTGAATTATAAACAATATCTAAACATGCTTGGTCTATTGCAATTGGGTCTATTGATGCTAAAATACCTACATCTTTCATACATGGTGCGGAAGCATTTCCATCACAATCACAATCAATTGAAATGTTTTTCATAATATTTATATATACAATATTTCCTTTAAAATAATCTACAACGCTTGAAGCAGAATCAGCCATTGCTTCTAAAAATTCATCTTGTTTTGGTAAATTATCCCATAGTTTAGTTTGGTCGTCTGTTCTTCCTGCTGTATGTATAAAAGTTTTTCCTCTTGATGAAGCACAACCAATAGATAATTGTTTTAAAGCTCCACCATATCCTCCCATTGCATGTCCTTTAAAATGTGATAAAACTAACATTGAATCATAATTTGCCATGTTTTTACCAACATAATTTTTTTTAAGTACTTTTCCATTTGGAATATCAAGAACTAAATCAGGTCCTTCTGCATCCATTAAATCAAATGGAAAGTATTTATCCCATTCGTGTTCTTTTATTAATTTTTTATGTTTTTCTGTTGAGTTTCTTGCTCCTTCGTAAGCAGTATTACATTCTACTACTGTTCCATCTAAGTAGTTAATTACATCTTTTACAAATTCTGGTTTTAAATAATTTTTATTTCCTTGTTCTCCTGAATGCATTTTAACCGCTATTTTACCAGTTAATTTCTTACCTAATGATTCGTATGCTTTAATAATATTTTCTGGAGTTATTTCTTTAATAAAATATACTTTTGCTTTTTCCATTTTCATTTTTCCTTTCATTTTACTTCTATTTTATTATAACATAATTTTTGTTTTTAAATCATAATTTATATTTTAATAAATCTACTTTAAAATTAATAACTTCTATTCCATCTTTTTCTAATTTTTCTTTTTGCTTTTCTATTCCACCAAAAGCAAAGTTACTAGATAGTTTTCCTTTACTATTTACAACTTTATAACAAGGATATTTGTATTCATCTTTATTGTTGTGTAAAATATTACCAACTACCCTAGCAAGATTTTTATTGCCAAGATATTGTGCTATTTGAGAATATGTTACTACTTTGCCTTTAGGTATTGTTAATAAATAATTATACACTTTTTCTTTCATTATATGACTCCATTTTATTTAAATCTATTTCAAATTCAGCATTTCCAAAAAACTCATCATTGCAATCTTTAAATTGTAATTTAAATATTATTTTGTTATTTAATCTGTAAGCATCAATAAATATCGATGTATCTACATAAGTAACATCATTAATAACAACATAATTATCGATTATATTATTTGTATTTATATTTTTTACTTCATAATTTTTAATATTATAATAATTTGAAATAGGTTTATTTATAATAAAATGCACACAATATACATCACTATTTATATTTCCTTTTATAAATATTTCTAATGCTTTAATATTCTTAGTATTTTCCTTTGAGTTTTTATAACTCTTAACATCTACAGTTTTGATTTCTATATTCTCATTTATAACTTCAATATTTTTAGCAAACTTAAACATATAACCAACTCCAATTAAATATTTTTTAATATCGTTTACATTATAACATATAAATTAAATCCTCGTTATATAAAACGAGGATTATAATTACTTATGTTTAGAAATTATTCTATCAAATACTGCAAGAACAGATGGTAATAAAAATAGTATTAATATTGTTGAACATATAGTTCCAGCACATAGTGTGATACAAATTTTAGATGTAATATTTGATGAAAAAATTCCTATTATAAATGTTACAATTGTTAAAATAGATGATGAAGTTAATATAGTATGTATTGATTTATTATAAGCATTTATAATTGCTTCTTTTAAATCAAGTGACTTTCTACTTTCTAAAAAATATGATGTGTATACAATTGCATAGTCTATAGTTGCTCCCATTAATATACTTTGAACAATTAAAATAGCGATGAAATAAACAGTACCTCCTAAAAGTGATAAGAATCCCATTGTTGTATATACTGCACATTGTATTAATAATACTAATATAAGTGGAATTATTAATGATTTAAATGTTAGCGCAACTACTACAAATATAGCAAGCATAGTTAAAATAGAAATAAAATTAAATTCTTGTTCAAATGTTTTATTCATTTCATATGCCATAGCTGAATCTCCTATTACATATGAATTTTCATAATCTTTTAATTTGTCTTTTAAGTCTTTTATAAAGTTAAATGTTTCTTCACCTTCATTATCAAATTCAGTATTTATAACGATTCTAGAATATTCTTTTCCAACAAGTAAATTTTTAGAATCATCAATTGTTTTTTCACTTTCTATAATTTTATTTTTAATATCATCATCTATAAATGATGTAAATCTACTATCATTTAATATATCAGTATTTAAAAATTTTATCATTTGTTCTATTGTTAAAGTCCATTTTTCATCATAATTATTTTGACTTCCATAATACATATATAATAATTCTATTGTATTTTTATCTAATTTATCTGTAAAACTATGTAATGTTGAATACATTTCTTCTTTTGTGTATTTTGTATTATTTAAACTTGAAATCATAATATTATGTACTGTTTTTAAACTTGATTTTGATTTTTCATCTATACTTTTTGAATAAGTATTATTATTTAATACATCATTTAACATAAATTCAACAAATGTTTTTAATGAAATTGTTTGATTTGGATATGTATATGTTGATGTATATAATCCATATAATAAAGCTATATTATTTTTATCTATACCAAATAATGAACTTAAATTATCACTACTATATTTTGTATTATTTAAAGTTGAATTCATTATTGTTTTTAATAATGTTAAATTACTTATAATATTTTTATCTAAGTTTTTTGACAACATTTCATTATCTTTATTATCTAATATAAGATTTATAAATTCGATTGGAGTTAATTTTAAACTAGTATTTTTAGATACATAAAGTATGTAAATATTTTTTATATTATTTTCATCCATTCCTATAAAATTAGATAATTGTTTATAGTCGTAAGATGTTTCATTTACTCCACTTGTCATTATATTATATAGTTTTTGTGTGTCAGCGTTTTCATTATTTTTAATAACTATATTTATAAAATTGATAGGCGACATTTTATAATTATCATTATTAGTCATGAAATCATTTATATCAAAATTTGGAGTATTACTATAATAAAGCATTAATATATTATTTACTGCATCTTCATTTATTCCAAATGAACCAAATAAATTATATAATTCTTTAGAAGTCATATCTTTTGTAATTATATCTTTATTACTAAATGTATTTAACATTTTAATATTTTCTACTGCATTTGAATCTAAAGTACTTGAATATGTTTCATCTGTTACTATGTTTTCTAATACAAATTTAGAAAAATCATATAAAGTTAATTTTTGATCTATATTATTTATTGAAATATAATATGTAAATAAACTGTCTATTAATGATTTATCAATTCCAAATAAATTAGATAATTCACTACTAGTCATTTTTGTTTGTATTAATGTTTTATTTGTAAATTTTTCAATATTTTTTAAATTTGATAAAGTTTTTTCATCAATACTACTTGAATATTTTTTATTTGTTAAGACATCATTATTTATAAATTTAATAAATTCAGGTATCGTTAATTTTAAATTATTGTTTTTAGAATTATAATAAACTAATATATCATTTACACTTTCTTTATCAATTCCTAAAATATTTGAAATTTCATCTTTTGTTAGACTTTTATTTATTAAATCTTTTTTAACAAAATATTTAAGTTTATTTATATTATTTTTTATATCGCTATTTATCATATGATTTATATTTTCATTGTTATAATTAGATTCTATAAAATCTATTAATTGTTCAAATGTCATTTTGTTGTTTTCATCTTTATTATAGTATTTATAATATATTATTTTTAATAGGTAATCATTTATATTTACATCTGAATTAAAGTCTTGTAATTTTTTATTTAATTCATTGTAAGGTAGTTTTTCATTTATTGTATTGCTGTAACCAAGTACTGATTTTATTTTATTATTTTGTTCTAATTCATTTAATAGTTTACCTATTTTTTCTTCGTTTTCATTTTTATATACGACTGCTATTTGATTTGATTTTCCAAATACTTTTGATATTTCATCTACTTGTGAAAATGTGTATGAAATTTGTAAATTCCCTTTTAGAAAATAACTTCCTACAAATATTAAAACAAATAATATATTTAATGGATATCTTAGTTTATGACTTAAACTTCCTAGTTTATTTAATTTAAAATTAAAACTTTTCTTTTTTGTTTTTGTTATTAATTTATCAAATATTAATATAAGTGTTGGAAGAACAAAGAATATAGTAACTAAACTAAGTAAAACACCTTTAGCAAGTACTAATCCTAAATCTGCTCCTATTGTAAAACTCATAAATACTAATGTAATTAAACCAACAATAGTTGTTATAGAACTACTTGATATAGATTTAAAAGCGTTATATAAAGCATTTTTCATTGCTTTTACTTTATCTTTTTCTTTTTGTTTTTCTTGTCTAAATCTATTCATTAACATAATTGAATAGTCCATCGATAAAGCCATTTGTAGAATTGCTGATATTGAATTTGTTATATTTGATACACTATTAAACATTATGTTTGTTCCACTATTTAATATTACAGCCATAAATATAGCGACTAAAAATAAAAATGGTTCTACATATGATTCACACATTATTATTAGAATTACAACTGCACAACTTATTGCAGTAACAGGAATCCAAAGTGGTAATATATCTGTATTATCCAACGCAATATCACCACTTGTATATATTTCATAACTTTTATATTTTTCCATTATTTCATCATAGACTTTACTTGCTGTTTTTGAATCTGCTTTATCATCTACATTTATTAAATATAATGTATAATCATCTTTGTTATAGTCTTCTGTATTATCGTAAGTAACAGATGATACATTTTTTATATTTTTTAATTCTTCACATATTTTTTGTTTTTCTTCTTCATTTAAACCTTTGAACATTAAATTAAATGAACTTGAATTTTCTATGTTTGAAAATTGTTCTTCCATTATGTTCATTCCTATTTTTGTTTCTGATGTATTTGGTAAATATTTTGTCATTTCATCATTTATAGTTACCTTATTTGAAAAGAAAATTGATACTGCTGTAAATAATACAAATATTCCTAATACAACATATCTATTATTAATAACAAAATTAATAAATTTTTTCATAACTAACATCTTCCTTCTAAATAAATATATTTAAAAACATAATTTTTAGTATATTACTAATTAAAAAAAATTACAATAAAATTTGTAATTTTTATTTAAAATTTAACATGAACAAATTTTGTATAAATCTTACAATTCAAACTGTGAATTATAAAGTTCAGCATAAAAACCATTCTTTTTCATTAAAGTATCATGGTTACCTTGTTCAATTATATTACCATCTTTCATAACTAAAATTAAATCAGCGTTTTTAATTGTTGATAATCTATGCGCAATAATAAATGATGTCCTTCCTATTGTAAGTTTATCCATTGCTTTTTGAACTAATTCTTCTGTTCTTGTATCAACATTACTTGTTGCTTCATCTAAGATCAAAAATGGAGCATCATCAATCATTCCCCTAGCAATTGTAAGCAATTGCCTTTGACCTGCAGCTACATTGTCATTTTCTGTGATTTCTGTATCTAATCCTTTGGAAGCAGTTTTAATAAAATGTGTTAATCCAACGGTTTTACAAACTTCTTCTACTTTTTCATCTGTTACATTCTGACGATTATAAACAATGTTTTCCCTAATCGTTCCATTAAAAAGCCATGTATCTTGCAAAACCATAGTAAATAAATTATGAATGTTTTCCCTTGATAATTCTTTAGTTGAAATTCCATCTATTTTTATATCACCATCGTTAATTTCATAAAACTTCATAAGTAAATTTACCATTGTTGTTTTTCCTGCACCTGTTGGACCTACAATTGCAATTTTTTGTCCGGGTTTTGCTATTGCATTAAAATCTTTTATTATTATATTATCCTCATCATAACCAAAACGTACATGTTCAAATTCTATTTTTCCTTTTACATCTTTTTTATCTAAAATTTTTGTAATATTATCTTGTTTATCCATTTCTTCTTCATCTAAAAATTCAAAAACTCTTTCCCCTGCTGCTGCTGTTGATTGCAAACTATTCATTGCTTGGGCCATTTGTGATAATGGAGATGTAAACAACCTAACATATGTAATAAAGGCTACAATAACACCAAAAGTAATTATATTATTCATTGTTAATAAAGCACCTACTATACAAACAGCAACATATCCAAAATTACCTATAAAATTCATTACTGGCATCATAAGACCAGATAAAAATTGACTTTTCCTATTTGCTTCATATACTTTTTTGTTGCAATCATCAAATTTTATATCAGAATCTTTCTTACCATTATATGCTTTAACTACTAACAATCCAGAATAAATTTCCTCAATGTGTGAGTTTAATTTTCCTAATTCAACTTGTCTTTGAACAAAATATTTTTGTGATTTACCTAATATTAAGAACATAAACACAAATCCAATAAAACTTGATATTATTGCTGTTACTGCCATAATCCAATTTGTATAAAACATCATTATAATTGTACCTACAAATAAAGTAATAGAACTTACTAATGTTGATAATGACTGATTCATAGTTTGAGCAATAGTATCAACATCATTTGTAACTCTTGATAAAGTATCCCCTGTTTGATTTCTATCAAAATATCTAAGTGGTAATTTATTAATTTTTATTGATATTCTACTTCTTAATTTTTTTGCAAATTTATTTGATACATCTGTCATTAATATAGATTCAATAAATGTAAACACTGCACTTAAAACATATATAAACACAAGCAAAAGAACAATTTTTACAATTTTATCTATATTCATAAATGGTTCAATAGAAGAGCGTATACTTTCTGGCATTTTATCTATTTGTTTATAAAGTTCACTATTATCAATATCTTTATCCATTTTGCTTATAATGTTCAAATAATTAAGTTGATCTTTATATGAAATAACATTATTATCAACCTCAAACTGAGGAAAAATTAAAGTTAATACATTATCAGACAAATTATTTAGATTGCTTATTGTACTATAATCTTTAATATTTATAGTACTAACAACTTCTAAAAATTGTTGTTTTTCTTCTTCTTTTAATGTTGTATTTTTCATTATAGAGTTTGAATCAATATTACTCAAATTATCAATAATAGTATTTGTTATATATTCCATATTATCAACATTTACAACAAGTCCTTCTGAAATTGTATCAGTTAATTTAGATACAATATTTGGAGAAATTATTGAAAGAATAGCACCAGATGCAGCAAGTATTAAAGAAATAATAACAAAATATTTAAAAAATTTAAGTTCACTAAATAACCTTTTAATAGATACCGAGAAATTTTTGGACTTTTCTGGAATATTTCTTCCTCTATGCATTTTCCAATTCCTCCTTTGAAAGTTGTGATAGCGCTATTTCTTTGTAAACTTCACAATTATCTAATAAGTCTTTATGTTTTCCAATTCCAACACATTTACCATCTTCAAGAACAATAATTTTATCAGAATTCATTATTGTTCCAATTCTTTGCGCTACTATTATACTTGTTGCGTTTTTAGTATATTTTTTTAATTCATGTCTTAATAGAGAATCTGTTTTATAATCAAGTGCACTAAATGAATCATCAAAAATATAAATTTCTGGATCTCTTGCAATTGCTCTTGCAATAGAAAGTCTTTGTTTTTGACCCCCACTTATATTCGTACCACCTTGTGCAATATGAGCATCATATCCATTTTCCATATTTTCAACAAAATCTGTTGCTTGAGCAACATTAATAGCCTTTTTAATTTTTTCTTTAGTTACTTCTTTTTTTCCATTATCACCGTATGAAACATTAGATGAAACTGTACCATCAAACATAATTGATTTTTGTGAAACATATCCAATCTTATTTCTTAATATATTCTGTTTATATTCTTTAACATTAACACCATCAACAATAACTTCACCATCTGTAACATCATAAAACCTAGGTATTAAATTAATAAGAGTTGTTTTACCACTTCCTGTTGAACCTATTATAGCAACTGTTTCGCCCTTATTTGCTTTAAATGTTATATTTTTTAATAAATATTCTTCAGCATCTGGATATTTAAATGATACATTTTTAAATTCAACTGTACCATTTTTATTTGATTTATCACCATCCATATTTCCATCTTCTATACTTAATTTAGTATCTAATACTTCATTTATACGATTAGCAGACACTCCTGCTCTTGGCACCATCATAAATATCATTGCAAGCATTAAAAATGACATAATAACTTGCATTGCATAAGATGAAAATACTACCATATCTCCAAATAAAATTAATTTTTCACTCATTAAAGCACCTTTTATTAAATATGCACCTACAAAATAAATTGCTAAAGTTAAAAAATACATAGTTAAGTACATTACAGGTGACATGATTGAAAAAGTTTTTTGATTGAACAACAATAACTTTGTTAAACCTGTATTTGCTTCTTCAAATTTTTCTGTTTGATATTTTTCCGCATTAAATGCTCTAACTACTCTTATACCTGTTATATTTTCGCGTGTAACATTATTAATACGATCAACTAATTTTTGAACTTTCTTAAATCTTGGTATAACAATAATCATTATCATTCCTATTACGGATAACAAAATAACAACTGCTACTGCTGTAATTGCACTCCATTGCCAACTTTTATTCAATATTTTTGTAATTGCCCAAATTGCAGTAATAGGTGCTTTAATAAGCATTTGCAATCCCATAGCTATTAACATTTGTATTTGTGTAATATCATTTGTTGTTCTTGTTATTAAACTACTTGTTGAAAATTGTTTTACTTCATTTACTGCTAAATTTTCTACTTTATCGAATAATTTTTTTCTTACTTTCATAGAAAAACTTGCAGATATATTTGCAGCTAAATATCCAACTATTATTGCAGATACTAAACTTCCCAATGCACATAAAAGCATATATACACCATTTATAATAATATCTGACATTTTACTACCTTCAGTTTGAACAAGTACAGTTATTTGTGACATATAGTCTGGCATTTTTAAATCAAGCCACACTTGAACTATTATTAGAATTACTGCTATTACTATAAAAAAAATATCTTTTTTATTAAAACTTCTAAATAATTTTAACATATTTATATCTCCTTTTAATTAACACATAAACTTATAAAAAGTTTGTTATTTATAAAATATAAACTAGATGTATTTTTAATATTACTTAAATATAAAATTTATTAAAATAATCATCACTCTTTTAATTATACTATAAAAAAAGAAATTTTAATTAAATAAATTTCATTATACAAATATTTTCATAATATTTTCACAAAAAAATATATTTAATAAAATATTATCATTAAATATATTTTCAACATTATTATAATTATATTAATTTTGCATAAATATTTGCTGACTTTCAATTAAATTATAGTTTATAAGTTCACTACTATCTAAATTTTCTTTGTTCATATCAACAGCAGTAATTTGACTATTTTCATATGTAGTATAATAATATATACATTTATCAAGATTACAACAAGAACTGTAAATTGTTATTTCAAACTTATTTTCACCCATATGTACACAACCTCTTTGTTGATCAACAGAACCTAGTATATGAAAAAATTGACTTATACTTTCTGACTCTGTTTCTCCACATATGGAATTCATTTTCGTAAAAGTTGCTTTAACAAATCTAGAGGCTGAAGACAAATCCCCGGGAAGTCCTAAAGCACCCATTCCACGACTATATGTTTCTAAATTTAACCCTTTACAAAAATTATTATTTGGTGGTTCTATAGATAAATTCATATAATTATTTAGATTAAACATTTGTAAGTCAAAAGTTGGATTGTTAGTTAATACTCCTACTTTATTGTCATATATTTTAAGACCATCTTTGACGCATTCAACTGTTATAGATGAATTTTTATCACTAATAATCCAGTGTAATGGAGATGCTTTTAAATTTTCACTGTAATCTATTTTAGCTATATTTATTTTACTTAATAATTTCTTTGCCTCTTCTACATTAGAACATTGTGATAAAATCCAAGGAATAAACTCAAAAGATGCGATATTATCCATATTTTCTTTTTCTTCCTTATAATCAGCATTTCCTGGAAAATTAAGTCCAGCCATACCTAAACCTTTTTCGTTAATTGCATCATAATAAAGAGGATAATTATTTTCAACATATGCCATTCCAATCATTGCAAAGTGATTCTTAATTTCTTTTTGTCTCTTAAACTTAAATGGATAATTTCTAGGTGCTATTGTAACAGTCTCTTTATATGAATATTCTAAATCAAAATTTCTTCCAAAGTAATGGTCTTTTGTATTATATGTTATTGCAGTACACATATTATACCTTCTTTCTAAAACATAATTATATCAAAAAATATAGATGTTTTCACCTATATTTTTAATTTCTATTTTAATGTAAACTTTAAAATTACATCACTATCACCTAATAAATTAATAAGTTGTTCCTTATCAATATTTTTAATATGCCCTAATTTTGTATAACTCCAATTATTAGAATTATAAAATAAACTTATTTTATTACCTTGGTATAAAACTATATCACCATATTCAGTTTGTACTTCCTCATCATTAGTAATTAAATCATAACCTAAATTACCTACTTTTTCAAAATTACCATAATCATATGCTTTTATAATTAATTCTTTTTGTTTTAGTATTTCAATTAGTTGATTTACAGTAGAATTGTCTTCCAATTCAATATCCAATTCTTTATTGTTTACTGTAAGTACAACTTTATATTTTTCCATAGTATCCTCTTTTTCTAAATTTGTATTATTATCTTCATAAGTTTTATTATTTTGTTTATTATTTATTATAAGTAACATAGTAAAAATACTAAATAATAAAATAATTGACAATAAAAATATTTTGTTTTTCATATACATATTCCTTAATCTCTTGATTTAAATGAATCCAAAATGTTTCCATTTAATGGATCTACATAATATTCATATTCATAATGATTATAGTCAAAACTAACTTCAAAAACAGTTTTTCCATATCTATATTTATTTTCTAATTCAATATCTAAATCATATATATCATTTTTAGATATATTTAAATCTTTTAATGCGATTTGTAATGCATCTTCTTTAGAAATATAATTACTTGAATCATTATTTGAACTATTATTTTCATTAGATTCTTCATTATTATTATTTTTTGTTTCGTCTATATTATAATTATATTTATTCTCATATTTATCCTCTAAATCATCATATTTAAAATATAAAAATACGATACCACAAATAAGAATGATTATTACAATAATTAAAAGAATTATTATTGAAATGCACCCCTTAGAGTAGACATCATAAAAAAGGAGTTAAAAAAAATATGATAGAATAGCATCTCGAAAGGAG
>CANQID010000012.1 GCA_947623925.1 uncultured Bacilli bacterium | reverse complement strand
GTTAGGAATAATATTATGAAAGGTGTTCCATTACAAGAATTAAATTTAAGAGTATGTTTTTATGCAAGAGTATCAACTGATAAAGATGAACAATTACATTCTTTACAAAGTCAAATATCCTTCTTTAATGATTATATTAGTAAAGTTCCTAACTGGGAATTTATAGGTTCATATATCGATGAAGGAATATCAGGAACACAGGTTAAAAAACGTGAAGAATTTTTAAGAATGATTGAAGATGCTAAACGACATAAATTTGATTTGATATTAACCAAAGAAATATCAAGATTTTCAAGAAGTACATTAGATAGTATTATGTATACGCAAGAACTTTTATCTAATGGTGTTGGCGTATATTTCTTAAATGATAATATTAATACAATATTACCTGATTCTGAACTTAGGCTTACAATGATGTCTTCAATTGCTCAAGATGAAGTAAGGAGACTTTCCGAAAGAGTTTCATTTGGTATGAAAAGAAGTATTGATAATGGTGTGGTACTAGGATGTTCTAATATTTATGGTTATGTAAAAGATAAAGGAAAATTAGTAATTGATGAAGCTCAAGCAGAAATGATAAAAATAATATTTGATAGATATGCTAATACTACTGATGGTTTATCTAAAGTATCAAGGTATCTTTATAGTTTAGGATATAAAAGTAGGACTGGCAAAAGAATTGATACAACAATCCTTACAAGAATTATTGAAAATCCTAAATATAAAGGATATTACTGTGGGCATAAATCAAAAGTATTAGATTATCGTACAAAACAAAAGAAAAGATTAAATGAATCTGATTGGATTGTTTATAAAGATTATGATAATGTTCCACCAATAGTATCTGAAGAACTATGGGAACGAGCAAATACTAAATTAAAACAAAGACAAGATAGTTTTACAAATAGAGCAGTTAAAAAGTGCGTATTTCAAAATAGATATACTTATTCAGGGAAAATATATTGTGGATGTCATAACTTAACTTATCATAGATCAAGTGCTGGTAAGAGAAAGAATAATCCTGTATGGGAATGTCAAGTATATAGGAAAGAAAGTTTAAAAGGTTGTTCTAATCCTAGAGTATTTGAACTAGAACTAGATGAAATTTTTAAAGATATGTTTAATAAATTATTTAAAAGGAGAAATACTATTTTTGATGAAATATTAAATGAATGTAAAAATTATTTAGAAACAAATAATAATGATATTGAAATAAAAAATATTGAATCTAAAATATCAGTTTTAAATAATAAAAAAGATAAATTACTAGAACTTGTTATGGAGGAATACTTATCTAAAGATGATTACAAAAAACAGATAGATTTAATAAATGAAGATTTAGTTATTTACCAAAGTAAAATGAATGAATTAAAATGTAACAAGAAAGACAAAAATTATATTGAAAACAAAATTAATGAAATAAAAAAGATATTAGAAAAGTGTTTAGAAGATGATAAATGTTATAGTGATGTATTTAATGAAATAATAGATAGAATAATAGTTCATAAGCAAAATTATAAACAGATAAAATTAGATATTTTTATTAAGACAGGAGAAAGTATAAATACACTTTCTGATAATTTAGGCAAAAAGTTTCATTTATTATACCCCGTTACAACAAATAACAGCAGTAAGTGCAGCAATAAATGGAGGGACATTATATAAACCATATGTTGTAAAAAGTTTAAACGAACCTGTTACAAATACAGTAATACAAGAAAATCATCCAACTAAAGTAAGAACAGTTATAAGTGAAGAAACAAGTAAAAAAGTAAGAGAAACATTAGAAAGTGTAGTAACAAATGGTACAGGAAGACCTGCATATATAGAAGGATATAGAGTAGGAGGAAAAACAGGAACTGCTCAAAAAGTAAAAGATGGAAAATATATGGTAGGAAATTATATCGTATCATTTATTGGATTTTTACCTGCCGATGACCCACAAATTGTTGTATATGTAGCGATAGATAATGCTAAAGGGGTAACACAGTATGGAGGTACAGTAGCAGCCCCTATAGCAAAAAGCATACTTACTGATTCTATAGAAATTTTAGGTATTGAAAAAAGAAACACAACAACAGAAAAAAAATATAACTATGGTGAGAAAAAATATGTGACTGTCCCTAATGTAGTTGGATATTCAGTTTCAGATGTTAAAAAAGAATTAAAAGGATTTAATTTAGAATTTTCTGGTACAGGAGATAAAATAAGTTATCAATCACCAGAAGCAAATACAAGAGTTTTAGAAGGTTCTAGTATTAGATTATTACTAACAGAATAGAAGGTGAAATTATGATAATGATGATTAAATCAGTACTTTCAATGATGATAGGATTTATATTTTCATTAATAGTTGGTGTTTTTCTAGTTCCAATATTAAAAAAGAAAAAAGTAAATCAGACCTTAAGTATATATTTAGAAGAAAGACATAAAAAAAAGATAGGAACTCCTACTATGGGAGGATTAATATTTATAATACCTGTTATTATTTATTTAATATTGATGATAATATTAGGTAAAATTAAAATAAATTATACATTAATTTTAGTAGTTTTTACTTTCTTAAGTTATTCTTTAATAGGTTTTATAGATGATTATTTGATAATTAAAAAAAACAATAATAAAGGATTAAGTGAAACTTCAAAATTTGTAATGCAAATAATAATAGCAGTTATATTTTTCTTTATATTTATGAAAGGTGGAAATGAACCATTAATATGGATACATACACTTAATATTAAAGTAAATATTGGTTGGTTATATGGAGTATTTATATTACTTGTTTTAGTTGCAAGTAGTAATGCAGTAAATATAACAGATGGACTTGATGGGCTTTCAGGCGGTCTTAGTTTAATTGCTTTTATAACTTTTTCACTTATTTCATGGAATACAGGATGGCTAGAAGGATATAGTGATATTGCTCTTTTTGGATTTGCTTTATCAGGCGCTTTACTTGGATTTTTAGTTTTCAATATAAAACCTGCTAAAATATTTATGGGGGATACAGGTTCACTTGCGCTTGGTGCAACACTTGGAACATATGCAATACTTACAAGACACGAATTATTATTAATCGTAATAGGAATAGTATTTGTAATAGAAACATTAAGTTGTGTTATTCAAAGATTTTATTATAAACTAACTAAAAAAAGGCTTTTTCCTATGACACCAATACATCATACTTTTGAAAAAATGGGCTGGAAAGAAGAAAACATAGTTAAATTATTTTGGATAGTTGGGTTAATTGCTTCTATGATATCACTTAGTTTTGGGGTATTATTATGAAAAAGAAAAATGTAGAAATGTTATTAGTGATTTCAGTTATTTTAATATCTATATTTGGTATTGTAATGATTTATTCAGCATCATATATTTGGGCAGAATTTAAATATAATGATTCACTTAAATATGTAAAAAATCAAGCATTATTTTTTATAATAGGTATTATTTTAATGTTTCTTGTAAGTAAAATAGATTATAAAATTTATTTAAAAAGAGCAAATATAATTTTAATTGGTTGTTTAATATTATTAGTATTAGTAATAATTCCAGGTGTTGGTATGGTTAGAAATGGTAGTAGAAGTTGGTTTGGTATTGGTTCATTTGGAGTTCAACCTAGTGAATTTACTAAACTTGCTTTAATAATATTTACATCTAAATATTTAATGAATAATGAAAAAAGAATGAAAGATATAAAAAAAGGAGTTTTACCAATACTAGCTGTTTTATTTTTAACATTTGGACTTATAATGTTACAGCCAGACTTTGGAACAGGTATGATAATAGTAGTTTCAATAATAGGATTGTTATTTGTAGGTGGAGTAAATATGAAGTTTTTTATAGGACTTGGAATTATAGGAGTTTTAGGTATAACAGGTCTTATAATAGTTGCTCCTTATCGTTTAGCGCGTATTCTTTCATTTTTAAACCCTTGGTCTGACCCACTTGGTAGTGGATTTCAAATAATACAATCATTATATGCAATAGGACCTGGTGGATTATTTGGATTTGGATTTTTAAATTCAAGGCAAAAACATTTTTATTTGCCAGAGCCACAAACAGATTTCATTTTTTCTATAATTAGTGAAGAATTTGGATTTCTTGGAATAGTTATAGTTGCAGCTTTATTTTTAACTATAATTATCACAGGATTTAAAATATCTAGAAATTGTAAAGATATATTTGGAAAATATTTATCATTTGGAATAATGTTTCAATTATCTTTCCAAGCTATACTTAATTTAATGGTTGTAGTAGGTCTTATTCCTGTAACAGGAGTAACACTTCCTTTTCTTTCTTATGGTGGCTCTAGTTTGCTCATAACTTTATGTAGTATTGGAATAGTTCTTAATATTTCAAGATATGAAAAATAACTTTAATAGTTATTTTTTTATGTAACAAATTTTAAAATTATTAAAAAATATAAAATTTTACAAATAAAAATAGGGATGGTAATTTAATCATTACTCTGATTAAATGTTTTTCATTTACTTGATGTAATAAATTTTATCACTAACATTTAATTTATCTTTGAAAGTATAATATTACAACTTTGCATTTGACTTAAAATATGATTCTATTTACAAGTAGTAGAAAACTCATATAACCTTCTGTATTAACAAGAGATACCTTTTAATTTAATTAGATATTTGAAATTTAATAAGAATAGTTATATCAATACATATTAATAAAAATGGTGGTATAAGTGTTATATTGCCTAATATTATTGAATTTATATTTAGATAGTGTTATACTATACATGAAAGTTGTACTAGTTTATTATTACTTAAGAGAGGGTGGTGTTTGTGTACAAAGAAAAGAATTTATTATGTGTCTATATATTATTGTATATAATACTATTTTTAGAGAATCTTTTTAAGGATTCAATGATACAAATAGTTACTTTACTTATTTTTGTTCCATGTTGTGTATTTTTCCTAAATGTTATTTATGGAAATAAAAATAAGAAATTGTCAATTAGGTTTTCATTGTTTCAGTGCTTGTTACTTTTACCTATAGTAGTATTTAATACCTCAAAAAATTTAATAATTTATCTATTAGGAAATTATAGCTTTGTATTTTTAGGGCAATATTTAGGATATATTTTATTCCATAAAAAAATAATAAGTAGATAAGATCAATATTATTATAGATTTGCATATATAAAGTCAGTTATTGACTTTTTTTATGCGAAGTTTATTAATTGGTTGAAAAGATAAATATACAGTGTCATATTAAAAATAATATAGTAGGAGCATATATGAAAAAAATTATTAACAAGATAAATACTAATTATAGAAATCTTTTAGATAATAAAAAAATGTTCAAAATTGAACATTTATTTGAATAAATTTTTAAATATAGAATTTCCTATTTTTCTTCCTAAGGTATTAAGAGTACTATTAGTTAATTTTGTTGCTGCCTTTTCAATTTTACTAGTTTTTTTCTTTTCTGTTTTTTCTTTTTTTACTTCTTTAACAGGGGCTTCCTCATTTTTTAATAATTCATTTATTTTTTCATAAGCAGAATTATCATCAATTCTATTTTCATATTTTTGATAAAATTGACTATTTTTTATTACTTCTTGTCTTTTAATATCATCAATAGTTCCCATTAAACTTTGTGGCGGAAGTATTGTTACTTTTTCTACTATAGTAGGTTCTCCTTCTTCATTTTGTACAGAAATTAAAGCTTCACCTGTTTTTA
The DNA here is from genome assembly GCA_947623925.1 of uncultured Bacilli bacterium. GTDB lineage: Bacteria > Bacillota_I > Bacilli_A > RF39 > UBA660 > UMGS872. The sequence goes on along the minus strand of CANQID010000012.1, from coordinate 27,230 downwards.
AACTTTTAATAGCTTCTTCAGTATCAAAACTAGAATTACTTCTAAAAGAATTAGCAGCAGTTTTAATAGCTTTTTCATCATTTTTTGTATAATATCTAAGTACGTGTTGAATTCTATTTCCAAGTTGAGATAATATTTCATCAGGTATGTCACTTGGACTTTGTGATATGAAATAAAGACCTATACCTTTAGAACGTATTAATTTAACTATTTGAATAATCTGTTTAATTAAATGATCTGGCATTTCAGAAAAGAGTAAATGTGCTTCATCAAAGAAAAATGCAATTTTTGGCTTATCTATATCACCAACTTCTGGTAAAGTATTATAAAGATTTGTAAGCAACCATAATAAGAAAGTTGCATATAAAGTTGGTTTTTGAAATAAAGTTACAGCGTGTAATATATTAATAAATCCATATCCATTATTAACATCGAACTTAATAAAATCTTTAATATCAAAATCAGGTTTTCCAAAGAAATAATCGCCACCTTCGTCTTCTAAAGAAAGCAGATTTCTTTGTATAGAACCAATACTTTGTGAAGTAATATTACCATATTGTAAAGTATAGTCTTTTCTTTTTTCTCCAACATAAGTAAGTAAAGCTTTTAAATCCTTTAAATCAATTATATCAAGATTTTCATCTTCAGCAATCTTGAAAACAATAGTTAAAACACCTTCTTGTGCATCAGTTAAATTAAGCATACGAGATAATAATTTAGGTCCTATATTTTTAATTGTTGTTCTTATAGGGTGTCCAAAATCTCCATATACATCCCAAAATGTAGTAGGAAAACTACTAAAATAAAAATCTTCTAAATTTAAATCCTTAATTCTTTTATCAATATTTTCATTCTCAATTCCACTTAAACATGTACCAGCTAAATCACCTTTAACATCTACTAAAAAAACAGGTACACCGCATGCAGAAAAACTTTCAGCAAGAACTTTTAAAGTAATTGTTTTCCCACTTCCACTTGCGCCACTTATAATACCATGTCTGTTAGCCATTTTCGGTAATAAATAAACATCATTATCTTTACTTTTTCCAATTAAAATTTTATTATTAATAAACATATTATTCTCCTTTGTTACTATACACAATATATATAAAATAAGTAAAAAAGTCAATACACAGATTTACATATTGATTTATTAATGTTATAATACTTATAGAAGATAGGTGTTATATGAAAAATGGATTTACATTAATAGAGTTACTTGCTGTTGTAGCAATAATAGGTGTTATAAGTTCAATTGCATTCATTACTGTTGATAGGGCAATAAAAGGTAGTACAAATAGGTTATATCAATCACAAGTAGAAGCAATATATGATGGTGCTGAAGCTTGGGTTATTGACAATATGAATATTGTTAGTGATAAGGAATTTTATTGCATAAAATTAAGTGAATTGCAAGAAAAAGGATATGTAGATAAAGATTTAGTTAATCCAAAAGAAGATAAAAAATTTGATGGCAATTTAACAATTAAAATAACTGATAATATATCAGGTTATAAATATTCTATAGATGAAATAGAGGGGTGCTCTTAAAGTACCTAGTTTTTTTTTATTATTTGTTATATAATATATTTGGTGATTTGATGAAAAGGATTGCATTATTTAGTTTATTAATAGTAATTGTAGATCAAATTATAAAAATTATTGTAACTAGTAATATGGGACTATATGAAAGTATACAAATAATAAAAAATTTTTTAAGTATTACATATGTTCAAAATATAGGTGCTGCCTTTAGTATATTAAGTGGAAATATATTATTATTATCATCTATTTCTATCATCGCACTTATTTTAATATATCTTTTTTTAATAAAAAATAAAGATTTAAATAAAATACAAATATATTTATACTCACTATTAATAGGTGGAATTATTGGAAATTTAATAGATAGAATATTTAGAAAATATGTAGTTGATTATATAGATTTCAATTTATTTGGTTATAATTTTCCTGTATTTAATTTTGCTGATATGTGTATAGTAATTTCTGCTATTATTTTATTAATACTAAATATCAAGGAGGAAAAAAATGCAGTACAAAGTAAATAATATAGTAGAAGATGAAAGAATCGATAATTACTTAATGAAAATTTTAAATAAGAGTAGAACAAAAGTACAAGAATTAATAAAAAGTAAAAATATATTAGTCAATAGTCATAGTACTAAAAATAGTTATATAATTAAAGAAAATGATATTATTGAAGTTAATGAAATAGAAGAAAAACAAATCACTGCAAGCCCAGAAAAAATCGATTTAAATATAGTATATGAAGATGACGACATAATAGTTGTTAATAAACAAAATGGTTTAGTTGTTCATCCAGCACCTGGAAATCCAAGTGGCACTCTTGTTAATGGTCTTATGTATCATTCTAAAAATTTAAGTAAAGTAAATGGTGAGTTTAGACCTGGAATTGTACATAGAATAGATGCTTATACAACAGGTTTATTAGTAATTGCTAAAAATGATTATGCTCATGAATTTTTAGCAAAACAACTCGAAGAAAAAACAACTCATAGAAAATATGTTGCGCTAGTTTGGGGGGTAATTAAAAATGATACTGGTACTATAGATGCCCCTATAGGAAGAGATAAAAAAGATAGAAAAAAAATGAGTGTAACAAGTGAAAATAGTAAAGATGCAATAACTCATTTTAAAGTACTTGAAAGGTATAAAAATGCAACATTAATAGAACTTCAATTAGAAACAGGTAGAACACATCAAATAAGAGTTCACATGAATTATATAGGATACCCTATTGTAAATGATCCAGTGTATGGTGGAAGAAAAATAATTGATAATACTGGCCAATGTTTACATGCAAAAGAATTAGGTTTTATACATCCTACAACTAAAAAGTATATGTGTTTTGATTCTGAATTACCAAATGAATTTGTAAATATTTTAAACATTTTTAAGGAGGAATAATATATGGATATGGTATCTAAAAATGATGAATTAGTAATGAAATTACTTCATTATTTTATAACTGAAAAAGGTTATAATCCAATAGTTCTTCATGGTGCCAAAGATGAAATATGGCTAGAAAATTTAAATGGAGATTATAAAATAGTAAGAATTGTTAGTAATTATATCCACAATAATGAACAATTTGATTTTGATATATTTAAAACAAAGAAGATAGTTAATAAAATTAAAAAAACAACTTTTTCATTTAATATGAATACATTAAGTATATTTATTAATTTAGGTGAAAATGTTAATGTAGATAAAACATATTCAAATATAGATATAGTCAATTTAAAAGATTTTGAAGATATAAAAAAATATAAATTTGTTATGGAAGTATTTCCTGATATAACAAAAGAAACAAATTTTAAAGAAAAAGGATTTGAATTATTTTTAAAATTAACTGGTGATATAAATAAAAAAAATCAAGATGAGGGAATAAAAGCTGAAGAAACATTTAAAATGAAAAAACCTATTGTAACTGTATCATTAATTATAATAAATATAATAGTTTTCATTTTAATGTATGTATTAGGAAATGGTAGTAATGATGCAGCAACGCTTATAAAATTTGGAGCATTTCAAAAAGAGTTAATTTTAGAAGGAGAGTATTTTCGTTTAATTACATCCGCTTTTCTTCATATTGGAATGTTACATTTATTATTTAACTGTTATGCACTATATATAATAGGAAGGCAATTAGAAAGTTTTTTAGGTAAAATAAAATTTTTGACTATATATTTAGTAAGTGCTTTAACAGGAAGTTTACTTTCTATGTTATTTCCAGTAAGTATAAGTGCAGGAGCAAGTGGTGCAATATTTGGATTGCTTGGTTCAATGTTGTACTTTGGATATAATTATAGAGTATATTTAGGAACAGTTTTAAAATCACAAATAATACCGCTTATTATAATTAATTTGTTATTTGGATTTATTGTATCTGGTGTTAATAATGCAGCTCATATTGGTGGATTAATAGGTGGTGTTTTAATAACAATGGCTTTAGGTATAAAATACAAATCAAAAAAATCACAACAAATAAATGGAACAATTTTACTTACAATATTTATAGCATTTTTAATTTATATTGGATTTTTTATGCAATAGTTTTAGGAGGAAATATGAAAGGATTTACTTTAATTGAAGTAATGGGGGTAATAATAATAATTGGTATTTTAGCTGCTATAACAGTTCCTGTTGTCACAAATGTATTAAAAGAAAATCAAGAAAAATTATATGAAGTTCAAAAGAGTAATATAGAAGGTTCTGCAAAAAATTTTGTTTCTGAAAATTTATTTTCACTTGATTTAGATGAAGGAAATAGATTTGCAATCACAATTGGAAAATTAAAAGAACTTGGATATTTAGAGGAAAGTGTAATTAAATCTGAAACAAAAAAGGATTTTACTGATGATACTGCAATAATAGTAGAAAATAAAAATGGAGATATTACATATACAGTTTGTATAGATGTTGAATGTAATTTAGATAATATTACATATTATGGAGAATAGATGCAAAGATATTTTTGTAAAGAAAAAATAAATAATCAAATAATATTATATCCTGATGATTATCATCATATAAAAAATGTAATGAGAATGAACATTGGTGATTTAATAGAAGTTGTATATAACAAAAAAGTATATAAATGTGAAATAAAGAATTTTGATTGTATTGAAATAATTGAAGAAATAAAGTCATATGATGAGGACATAGAAATAAATCTTGTTATACCATTATTAAAAGAGCAAAAAATGGATTTTGTTCTTCAAAAAGCAACAGAATTAGGTGTAAGTAAAATAATACCTTTTTATGCTACAAGAAGTATAGTTTCAAATATAAAAGAAAAAGAAGACAAAAAAATTGTAAGATGGTCAAGAATATGTAAAGAAGCAAGTGAACAATCAAAGCGTAACACTATCCCTGTTATTACAAATATTAAAAGGTTAAATGAACTAAATATTGATGGCGTAAAGTTAGTGTGCAGTACATGTGAAAAAAGTGAAAACTTGAAAATGTTTTTGCAATCACAACATAAATATGATAAAATTACAATAGTAGTTGGCCCTGAAGGCGGATTAACTATGGAGGAAGAACTTAAATTAAATGAGATGGGATTTAAGTCTATTACACTTGGAAATAGAATAATGAGAGTAGAGACAGTTCCAATTTTTATATTGAGTATTCTTAATTATATATCTATGGAGTGATGTATATGTTAGATAAGTTATTAGCAAATCCAATTTTGTTTTATGGAATTTTTGCTTTTATATGTATTTTAGTTTTTCTAACTGTATTTTTGATTGTAAATAAAGTTAAAAAAATGTTAGAAAGAAAAAAACTAAAAGATACAAGTGAAATAATATTAAATGATCATTATGAGGAACCTTCCGTTACAACGCTTGAAGAAGAAATAAATAAACTAGAAGAAAAAGCAAAACAAAATGAAAATGTAGAGGCTCCTGTTGTTGAAAATTTTGAAACTGAAAATACATTTATAAAGGGACAACCTATACATATTGAAATAAATAGTGATATAAAATCAAATCAAGTAGAATCAAAAGAAAAAAATTCTATGCAAAGTATATTAAATAAAATGCAACAGGATTTAACTAAAAAAGATGAAGCACAAATACTTGAATTTGAACAAGAACAAGAAGAAAACGCAATTATAAGTTATCAAGAATTATTAAAAGCAAATGGTAAAGCTGTTACTGATAAATCAACTGGATCTAATTTTAATTTAAATGAGTTTGTTGATAATATGAGTTCATCTTCAAATAATTCATATAGTATTAATGAATTTAATACATCAAAAGATTTATCTATTATAACAATAGATGAACTTGACGATACAGAAAAACAAGAATTTAATTACTCTAATAAAGTTGATGATTTTAAAAGTAACATTAATGAAAATAGTAAAAATGAAAATATTCAAATTGAACTTCCAAAAGAAAAGAAAAAATTTAAAATGAGTGAATTCATATCTCCAATTTATGGTATAATGGAAACTAAACTTGATTATCCAAAAATACCAAGTGAATCTAAAAATAAAGAAAAATCAATTTCAGATTTAACTGATGATGAATTTTTAAAATTGTTAAAAGCTTTTAGAGAAAATCTATAGCTTTTTTTGAAAGGGGGATTTCAAATGAAATTTTATATATATACTTTAGGATGCAAAGTGAATAGTTATGAAAGCAGTATAATGTCAGAAAATTTAATAAAGTCAGGGTATGTTGAAGTTAAAGATCCAACTGAAATTGCTGATATATACATAATTAATACTTGTTCAGTTACAAATACTGCAGATAATAAATCACTTAAAGCTATAAGGCAATCAATTAAAAAAAATAAAGATGCAATTATAGTAGTTTGTGGTTGTTTAGCGCAAACAAATACTAAAAGTGTTGATATAGATGGAGTAAATATAATTATTGGAAATAAAAATAAATCTAATGTAAGTAAATATATTGATGATTATATTAGAGAAAATAAAAAAATTATAGATGTTTATAATATAAGTAATACAAAATTTGAAACAATGAAACTTAATAACTTTGATAAAACACGTGCTTTCATTAAAATCCAAGATGGATGTAATAATTTTTGCTCATATTGTATAATTCCATATACTAGAGGGAATGTTAGAAGCAAAAACAGAAAAGATGTTATAGATGAAATAAATTCTTTGGTTTCTAGTGGACATAAAGAAATAGTATTAACAGGTATTCATACAGGAAATTATGGAAGTGAGTTTGATAATTACGACTTTGCAGATTTACTTAATGATATTGTTAAGATAGAAGGTTTATCAAGAATTAGAATTTCTTCTATTGAAATTACTGAACTTAATGATAGAGTATTAAATGTACTTGAAAATAATGATATTTTAGTAGATCATATGCATATTCCTTTGCAATCTGGAAGTAATAAAATTTTAAAACTTATGAATAGAAAATATGATGTATCTTATTTTATAAATAAAGTTGAAAAAATAAGAAAAATAAGACCTAATATTTCAATAACTACAGATGTTATTGTGGGTTTTCCTAATGAAACAGAACAAGATTTTAATGATACTATAGATACAATAAAAAAAATAGAATTTTCAAAAATACATGTTTTTCCTTATTCAAAAAGAACTGGTACAGTAGCAGCGCAAATGGATAATCAAATAAGTGATGAAATAAAAAAGAAACGTGTTTCTGAATTACTTCAACTTTCTATTTATTTAGAAAAAAATTATATGAGTAAATTTATTGGAAAATATATGACTTTTATTCCAGAAGTATATAAAGATGGATATTTAATAGGACATACAGGCAATTATTTACTTATTAAAGCAAAAGGTGAGAATGAATTTGTAAAAGATGAAATAAATGTATTAATTGATAGTATAGAATATCCATATGCTTTATCTAAAATTGTAGATAAGTGTAAAATATAAGGTAAATAAAGGGCTTTTATTTGACAGTTATTAGTATAAATGATAAAATTATTATAGTGAGGTGTTGATATGAGTAATTATGATGATGTAAGAGAAGTTTTAAATTCAAGAAATGTCGAGAATGGAAAAATGAGTAAAGAGGAGCAAAGGGTAATTGCTAAAAATTCTATTGAAAATAGTGTTGGAGAAGAAAAAAACATATTTGTAAAAAGAAGTATTATTCCAGAAAAAGTTAAGTATATTATAGGTGGTTTGACTGCCGGATTAGTTATTGTTGCGTCACTTGCAGTTCCACAATCAATTGCTCAGGCACAATCTCCACTTAAACAAGCAGAGGCAATTTTAGAGTCAGATTATAATACATTAAGTAGAACACAAATTAATTCTTTAGCGTTTGATTCTAATAATTTAATAAACGCAAAAGATGAGATGAACTATGGCGCAACTGTATATTCCGCTTATGAAAATGGTGGTTCTAAATATGTAGATATTGTATTTGATGTAGTTGAAAAAGTAGTTAATTCATCAGAAAACTATAAAGATGTTGTTACATATGATAATATGGAAGAATACTTAAAAAAATTAGGATTTGTAGATCAAGAAGGTAAAGTATTATATTCTGCTTATGAAGAATATGGAAAACAACTTGAAGATACTGCTAGAGAAATGAATGCAGAAAAAAGGTCAAAACTTTAGTGAGAGGAAAAGATATGGAAAGTATTGTTTTAGAAAATGGATTAGAATATGTAATTGTTGATGAAATAAAATATTTAGATAATAATTATTTATATTTATTAAATATTAATAATGATAAGGATTTTTGTATAAGAAAAAGTATTAAAGAAAATGGTAATGAGATTGTTAAAGGTTTAAAAGATGTATCTGAATATGAAACTGCATTAAAACTTTATATTGATAAAAACAAAAAAGACTGAGTATCAGTTTTTTTCTTTATTAGACAATTTGTGCTATAATTTATTTAGGTGGTATAATGAATACATATATAAAAGGTAACTATAAAAGGATAATATTTAGTGGTGAAAATGGTTATACAATAGGTATTTTTAAAGTAAAGGAAACTAATAGTGAAGAACTTTTAGAATTTGTAAATAAATCAATTACTTTTACAGGTAACTTTTTTGATTTAAATGAAGATGATATTTATTTTTTTTATGGTGAACTTGTTGAACATCCAAAATATGGTAAACAATTCAAAGTAACAGAATATGAAAGAGTAAAACCTAGTGATAAAGATGGAGTAATTGCTTTTTTAAGTAGCGATTTATTTAATGGAGTTGGAGAAAAGATGGCTACTAAAATAGTAGAAGTACTAGGAGAAAATGCGCTTGATAAAATATTAGAAGAAAAATCAAACCTTTATTTAGTACCAAAATTATCAAAGAAAAAAATAGATTTAATTTATGATACATTAGTGAAATATGAAGAAAGCCATAAAACAATAGTATATTTAACTGAGTTAGGTTTCAATATGAAAGATTCACTTAATATTTATAATTATTATAAAAGTAATACAATCATTCAAATAGAACATAATATATTTAAAATAATAGATGATATTGATGATATATCATTTATAAAAGTAGATGAAATAAGTAAAAAATTAAACTTTGATGAAATGGATGAAAACAGAATTAAAGCATGTATATTATATATGATGAAAACACTTGTATATAAAAATGGTGATGTCTATTTAACTTTTAATGAAATATATAATATAGTACTTAATTATTTAAAAATAAGTTTAGAAGATGTAGAATTCATGACTTATTTAAGTGAGTTGTTAGATGAAGAAAAAATATTTATAGAAGATGAAAAATATTATTTAAAAGATATTTATGATGCAGAAGATAGAGTAGCAAAAAAAATAAAAATTCTTTTAAATATTCCAAATACAAACTATAAAAATATAGATAATTATATTGAAGAACTAGAAAAAATAAATGAAATAAAATACGATGAAACACAAATAAAAGCAATAAAAAAATCATTAGAAAATAATTTACTTGTAATAACAGGAGGACCAGGAACAGGTAAAACTACAATTATAAAAACAATAGTAGAATTATATAAATTATTAAATGATTTAAGTGAAGATGAATTAATTAATGAAATAGCTTTGCTCGCACCAACCGGAAGAGCAAGTAAAAGATTAAGTGAATCTACAAATTTACCAGCTACAACAATACATAGATTTTTAGGTTGGAATAAAGAATTAAATAAATTTAAAATAGATGAATACAATAAAGATAATAGTAAATTAATAATAATAGATGAGGTAAGTATGATTGATATTAATTTACTTGATAGTTTATTTAAAGGTTTAACTGATAATATAAAAGTGATTTTAGTAGGAGATTTTAATCAATTACCGAGTGTTGGACCTGGACAAGTATTAAAAGATATAATAGAAAGTGAAGTTGTTGATGTAATTGAACTTAAACTATTGTATAGACAAAATGAAAACTCATATATACCTATTTTAGCTAAAGAAATAAATGAAAATAATTTAAGTGAAGATTTTTTAAATATAAGAGAAGATTATACTTTTTTAAAATGTTCTAGTTATTCATTAAAAAATAACATTATAGATTTATCAAAAATTATAGTAGACAAAGGATTTGACTATAAAAGAGTACAAATAATGGCACCAATGTATGCAACAGTTAATGGAATAGATAATTTAAATAAAGAATTACAAGATGTATTTAATAAAAAAGACCCAGAAAAAAGAGAAATAAAATATTTAGATACTATTTTTAGAGAAAATGATAAAGTTTTACAACTTGTAAATATGCCAGAAGAAAATGTTTTTAATGGTGATTTAGGTATAATAAAATATATAATATATGCAAATACTAGTAAAAGTAAAAAAGACGAAATTTATGTTGATTATGATGGAAATATAGTTAAATATTTACCAAAAGATTTTAATAAAATAAAACATGGATTTGTTATAAGTATTCATAAATCACAAGGAAGTGAATTTGAACTTGTTATTTTACCAATCGTTAATTCATATGGAAGAATGCTTTATAGAAAACTTATTTATACTGCTGTTACTAGAGCAAAGAAAAAATTAATAATTTTGGGAGAAACAGATGCATTTATTAAAAGCATAGAAAACAATAATGAATATAAAAGAAAAACCACATTAAAAGAAAAACTAATTTCTATGAATAATTTTTAAAAATTACGAAAAACTATTAGTGTATGTTATTGCATACAATTACATTATAGCTAAGAAGGTGAAATATGAAATTAGGTAAAAATATGGCACTTATTGGACTTGGAGTAGGTGCTACTCTTGCTTATCAAAAATATAGTAAACCAATGATGAAAGCAGTAAAGAAAAAATTCAATAAGATGGCTAATAAGGTAGACACCAAATTAGATGATATGATGTAGTGAAAATCCTCTTTTTGAGGATTTTTTTGTTCATATTGATAAAATTATATTATAATTATTAAGAAGGTGAATTTATGAAAAAAGGTATATTTATAAGTATAAAACCAAAATATTTAAGAAAAATTGAGAGTGGAGAAAAAAACTATGAATTTAGAAATTATTATCCTAGACAAAAAATAGATGTATTATATGTTTATGAAACAGTACCAACTTGTGAACTAAAATATATAATTGAACTTGGAGAAATAATAGAGTTTCCAAATAAAATTTTAAAAAATGGATACGGTAATAAAGAATTTAATGAAGGTAAAATGTCAAAATATGCTTATGAAATTAAAAGTGTTTATATACTTAAAAATCCGATTTCCTTAACTGAGTTAAGAAAATTATATAATTTTGTTGCTCCTCAAAGTTATGCTTATGATATAACTTATAAAAAATTGACTTCTAAAATTAATAATATGGAAACAGTCAAATTAATTTAATAAAAATATGTCATTTAAACTATTTTTAATTAATATTTAAAAAAATTAAAAATGTAGTTATAAATTGACATTATTTTTTTTTATAAAAATGTATAGTGTATTTGGTGATTATATGAAAGTAAAAATATTTGATGAAGGACATGAATCAGACTTAGAAAAATCTGTAAATGATTTTTTAAAAACATTAGATGGAGAAGTTATAGATATAAAATACCAAGTATCAGTAAGCGTATTTTCAGAAGAGCAAATATTTTGTTTTTCTGCAATGATTATATATTTTGATTAAAAATAAAATTTAATATCATTATAAACATAGAATATATAAGAGAGGAAGATTACAATGTTTGGAAATTTTAATGAAGAATCTAGAAAAGTTATAAAAGATGCAAAGAAAGAAATGTATGAATTAAAACATCCATATGTAGGAAGTGAACACCTTTTTCTTTCAATACTTAAAAATAGTAAAACTATTTCAAATAAACTACAAGAATATAATTTGACTTATGAAACATTTAAAAATGAAATAATCGATATAATTGGAATAGGTAAAGAAGAAAATAATTGGTTTTTATATACACCATTATTAAAAAGAATAATTGAAAATGCTATATTAGATAGTAAAGAAAATAATAATGGGGAAGTAACAGTTGAACATTTATTTTCAAGTTTACTAGAAGAAGGAGAAGGCATTGCTATAAGAATTATGCTTGGAATGAATATTGATTTAGATGATTTGTATAACACTTTCTCTTATAAATTAATAAACAAAAAGAAAAAAAACAAAAAATTATTAATAGAAGAATTAGGAGTAGATTTAAATAAAAAAGCACTAAATAATGAAATAGATCCTGTAATAGGAAGAGATAAAGAAATAAAAAGAATATTAGAAATATTATGTAGAAGAACTAAAAATAATCCATTATTAATAGGAAAAGCAGGAGTAGGTAAAACTGCAATAATAGAAGAACTTAGTAGATTGATAAGTATAGGTGATGTTCCAAGAACACTCAAAAATAAAAGAATTATAAGTTTAGATATGGCATCTGCTGTTGCAGGTACAAAATATAGAGGTGAGTTTGAAGAAAGAGTAAGGAAAATATTAAAAGAAATAGAAGATAATGATGACATAATACTTTTTATAGATGAAATACATACATTAGTAGGAGCAGGTGGAGCTGAAGGCGCAATAGATGCATCAAATATATTTAAACCAGCTTTAGCACGTAATAAAATAAAATGTATAGGTGCAACTACTATAGAAGAATATAAAAAATATATAGAACCAGAAAAAGCATTAGATAGAAGATTTCAAACAGTAATTGTAGATACACCAAATAATGAAACAGTAAAAGAAATACTTATGAAATTAAAAAGTATTTATGAGAAATTTCATTATGTTAAAATAAGTGAAGAAATAATAGATTTAATAATAGATTTAACTAAAAAATATATTTATGATAGAAATGAACCAGATAAAAGTATAGATGTTTTAGATGAAGTTTGTAGTAAAACTAGTTTAAAAGAAACTTCAAAAATGAAAAAATATAATGAATTAAATAAAGAATTAAAAAACATATTAAAAGAAAAAAATAATGCAATTTTATCTAATGATTTTGAAAAAGCTTCTAAATATAAATCAAAAGAAAACGATTTAATGCATAAAATAAATAATTTAGAATTAAGTTTTTATGAAAATGATATAAGAGAAGTAAAAAAAGAAGATGTTGCTTTAGTAATAAATTCTAAAACAGGTATACCTATATATGAATTATTGAGTGAAAATAAGAAATTTATTGAAAAAATAAATAAAGATATAAGTAATAAAGTAGTTGGGCAAAATGATGCTGTAAATGAAGTTATAAATATAATTAAAAAAATAAAATTAGGATTTAAAGATGAAGGTAAATGTTATTCTATAATGTTTACAGGGCCAAGTGGAGTAGGTAAGACATATTTATCTAAATTATTTTCAAAAAGTTTAGTTGGTGAAAATGTTATTAAATTAGATATGAGTGAATTTAGTGAATCACATACTGTAAGTAAGTTTTTAGGGGCACCTCCGGGTTATATAGGGTATATGGATACTAATAATATACTAGATGAGGTAAGAAGAAAACCATATTCTGTTTTAATATTAGATGAAATAGAAAAAGCACATCCTAACATAATTAATTTATTATTTCAAATATTAGATGAAGGTAAAATAAAAGATTCAGCTGGAAATATTGTTAGGTTTGATTGTGTTACAATAGTAATGACTTCTAATATTGGTTTTCATGATATAAATGTAGGTTTTACAAATAATAATAAAGATAAAATAATTACAAAATTAAAAGAAAATTTTAGTGTTCCTTTTATAAATAGAATTGATAATATTGTCGTTTTTAATAGTTTAACTAAAGATAATATAATTTATTTAATTAATAAAAAAATAAATGATATTAAAAATAAATATAAAGATAAAATAAAAATAAGTATAAATAAAAATGTTGTAAATGAAGTATTAGAAGAATGCAATTATAATGAATTTGGAGCAAGGAAAATAGATAAAATAATAAAGGATAATTTAGAAAATATTATAATTAATTCTATAATTGATGAAAAGAAAAATGTTAATATAAAAACTATTAAAAAATTAGTTGTATCATAGTTGATTAAAAATAAAAAGTATGATAAAATGTATACGGATGTGAGAAATCACATACAATAAAAAAGAGATACACTTGATATGGTTTGTTAGGTGTCTTCTCTAATCTATTTGGTTATTGAAAACACCGTTTCAAAGTTGATTCGGTGTTTTCATTTAAGTTAGTCTTTTTTAAGGACTACGATAGTGCAAAGCACAATAAAAGCAAAAGCAATTATTAATTCCAAAGGAATTTATCCTTTCTATAATTTTAATCATCATAGAAATCACCTCGATTCTACTGCAATAAAGCAAAAGTAGAATAGAGTAAAACACCTAACTATCTTATGTATCTCAATATAATTATACGATATCTTAAAATAAGATACAATAAAAATTTTAATAATTTAAAAGAATAAAATTAAAACAATATCATAGATTATACTTGACATATGCTTTTTTTTCTTGTACAATTAATAAGAAATGAAAAAGGAAAGAAGAAGTTCCACTTCTCACCCGATTGCATAAGCACTGGGTAAAATGCCGTTTTAGCGTTTTAATAGTGGATACTTTGTATTCACTTTTTGTTTTATAAGCAATGCTTATATGGAGGTGTCAATTATCGCTAGTAAGGAAAGAGATTTGTTTATAAATGAACAAATCAGAGCAAAAGAAGTAATGGTTATAGGTCCTAATGGTGAACAGTTAGGGGTAAAACCTATAAAAGATGCATTAACTTTAAGTAGTTATGCAGGATTTGATTTAGTTTTAATAAATCAAAATGGTAATCCACCTGTTTGTAAAATAATGGATTACAATAAGTTCAAATATGAAAATAAAAAACGTCAAAAAGAAAACTTGAAAAAACAAAGAGAAAGTAATTTAGAATTAAAAGAATATCGTTTATCTGTAACTATAGATGTTCATGATTTTAATACACGAGTTAATAATTCAAGTAAATATTTAGAAAAAGGGCATAAAGTAAAAGTTTCAATTCGTTTTAAAGGAAGAGAAATGGCCCATCCTGAACTAGGAAAAGATGTTTTACTTCGTTTTGCTGATGCTTTAAGTGAAATATCAGTTATAGAACAAAAGCCAACAATTGATGGTAGAGTTATGACAATGATATTAATGCCTAAAAAAGAAAAATAGGAGGAATGAATATGGCTAAAAAAACACAAAGAACACACAAAGGTACTGCTAAAGTTTGTAATGTTAGACCTGGTGGCACTGTAAAAATTGGACATCCAGGAACTAGACATAATACTGGTAAGAAAAATGCTGCTTCAAATAGAAGTGGTAGAAATGCATCACTATTAAGTAAAAGTGATATGAAAAGATTAAAAGATATAATGTAGGAGGGATAAAAAATGCCAAGAGTTAAAGGAAGCACAATTCATCGTGCTCGTCGTAAAAAAGTATTAGATGAAGCTAAAGGTTATTTTGGTAGTAAACATAGATTATATAAAACTGCTAAAGAACAAGTAATGCATTCTGGAAAATATGCATATAGAGATAGAAGACAAAAGAAAAGAGATTTTAGAAAACTTTGGATTACTAGAATTAATGCTGCTTGTCGTGAAAATGGAATTAGTTATTCTAAATTCATAAATGGTTTAAATAAAGCAGGTGTTACTATTAATCGTAAAATGTTATCTGAAATTGCAATTGATTCTCCAAAAAGTTTTACTGATTTAGTTGAGATTGCAACATCTGCACTAAATGGTAAGGTAGAAAAAGTTGAAACAAAGAAAGAAACTGCAAAAGTAGAAAAAACTGTTAAAGAAGAAACAAAAGATTTATCTAAATTAACAGTTGCTGAATTAAAAGAATTAGCTAAATCTAAAAATGTAGAAGGTTATTCTACAATGAAAAAAGCAGAATTAATTGATGCTTTAAAATAAAATTGTGAACTTGAATTTTAATTCAAGTTTTTTTGTATTAAGTTTATGTAAAGTAAATAATTTTATACTTGACAGTAGATTTGGTATAAGTATAAAATAAAAATAGAAGTAGGAGGGAGTGATTGTGGGTGAGTACAGTAACTAAAAAGAAAGAAAGTAACAATTCAAATATCGTAAAAATAATAATATTAGTATTAGTAATAGTTGCATTTTTTGTTATAGGATGGTTACTAGGAGATCTTTTTTCATCACTTACTTTATAATTTAAAGTATTTTGTGGGATAATTTCTATGTTGTCAATTATAAATAGGGGAATTAAAATGAATGAAACAAATAATCAAACAAACAACGGTATAAATACAATAAAAACAGTAGTAATAGTAATACTTACAGTATTATTAATAGCGTCATTAAGTTTTACATTATATGATAAAATTATCAAAAAAGATGATACAAATACAAGTGAAAATAACTTTAATCAAAATAGCGATTCAATAGTAGGAGTTTATAAATCAGAAGAATTTGATATAAATGTTCCAATATCATCTTCAGAGGATATGGGATATACACAAAAAAGTGTATCTAACTATATTGTATTATATGAAGATGGAACATTTATTATGGAAGATAATGAAATATTTAGAGATGTATATCTTGTACATAAAGGTAAATATAGTTTGTATGACAAAAATATTAGAATGTATGATTTTATTATTTATGATGCTTATTTTAGTTTTTATGATATGAATACTATGTTAGGCACAAATACACCTGAAGAATTAGAAAATTTAAAACTTGATTTATCATTTGAAAATAACGAATTTAAAATTAACAATCATACATATAGGAAAATATCATCGGATACAAATAATGCTAAAGGAACAGAAGGAACAGTAATTTCAGAAGGGATCCCTGAATTTTAATAATATATATTAAATTTAATGAAATTAAAACTGAGAAATTTATTTTCTCAGTTTTTTTTCTAATTTCTTAATTTTAACTTTACTTTCCATTGTTTTATCATTTTTATAAGTTATAGTTTTTTCTATCTCTTTTTTATAATTATTTTGTTTTTCTAATACATTTACTTTTTCATTATTATCTTTGTCTTCAATTTCAAATTTATCATGTTCTTTAATTGTATTTGAATTATCATTTTTATTATTGTTAATTTTAATATATTTATAAGCACTTATAATTTGCAAAACTACCGTAGAAGAAAATATAATACTTAATAAAATAGGATTAATTGAAAAAATCATATTTAAATAACCAATTAAAATATTAACAGAGAGTAAAGCAGTTTTAACTTTACCAACAAAAATAGTTTTAGGTTTTTTATTTTTAATTTTTGCTCTTAAATTACTTGTACCTATAAGTATTTCTAAAAGTATATTAGTTATATATAAAGGATTTTGTAATATAAGAGGAATAATTAATGTTGATGCAAAAACTTTATCACTTAATGCATCTAAATCTTTTCCTAAATTTGAAGTTATATTAAATTTTCTTGCTACAAGTCCATCAAAAAAATCAGTTGAAGCAATAATGGATGAGATTATTATAGTAACCATTAAATTACTAGTTAAAGTAATAGGTATTATTATAAAAGGCGCTAAAATCCTAGTTAATGTGAGCATATTTGGAATTTGCTTATAGACAGTTTTAATATTTTTAAAATCTTTAAGTGCGTTTTTTATTTCAGTTTTATACTCCTTAAACATACACTCATCTCCAATTTCAATATATTTTATACATAAAATTTATAAAAGTCAAATGAATATTTAAAAATAAATTTAATATAATGTAGTGTATTATTAATTTAATACATTGGAAACTCGTAGGATTACGGTTTCCTTTTTTTTTTCGACAAAAAAATACGAAATATTATTTTATTATATATATGGTGATATTATGAAAAAATATATAATACCCGTTATATTATCTATTGGGATAGGATTATATTTAGGAATGACTTTGTTAAGAGGATATAAAAATGCAGAAGAATTGACACCTGTTTTTTCTAATGGTTTAACCGATATATACTTTGTAAATGAAGGAGAATATGATAGTTTAGAACAAATGCAAGAAGCAATGACAAAATTTCCATATTATATACATACTACTAAAAATGGAAAATATTATACATATTTAGGAATGAGTACTACTTATGAAAATGCAAATAAAATAAAAGGATATTATGATAATTTAGGGTATAGTACTAATGTAGAGAAAATAGGAGTATCTAATACTGATTTTATTGATGTATTAGAAGAATATGATAAATTGCTTTCCGCTAGTAATGATTCTACAATAAGTAGTATATGTAGTCAAATACTTGCTGAGTATGAGGAGTTGGTAATAAATGAAAGTAGCAATTAAAGATATCCCAATTAACGATAGACCAATAGAAAGATTAATAACTTATGGATCTGAAAATATAAGTGATGAAGAATTAATATCTATACTTTTAAAAACAGGAAGTAAAGAAGCATCTTCTAAAATGCTTGCTTCTATTTTGTTAAACAATATAGGAGGAATAAGAAATTTAAAAAATGTAACTCTTAATAAATTAACTCAAATAAAAGGAATTGGTATAGTAAAAGCATCAACTATAATTGCTTGTATAGAATTATCAAAAAGAATGAATAAAAAAATTGATACACTTTACAATATAAAAGTAACTAGTCCAAATATAATATATGATTATTTTAAAATTAAATTAGAAAATAAAAAACAAGAATATTTTTATGCAGTATATTTGGACAATGATAAAAAAATAATTCAAGAAAAATTACATTTTATAGGAACAATAAATCATAGTCTAATACATCCAAGAGAAATATATAAAGATGCGTACTTGTGTAGCGCATCAGGTATAATACTTATTCACAATCATCCAAGTGGTAATTTAACACCCAGTAGAGAAGATATATCAACTACAAATAATTTAAGTGAAATAGGAAATTTATTTGGAATAAAAATAGTAGATCATATAATAATAAGTAATCAAGGATATTTTAGTTTTGTAGAAAATGGTATTATTTGAGGTGAAATATGAAAAAAAATAAAAAAATATTAATAACATTTGGAATAATTTTTGCGGTAGTACTTATCGTAATAATTGGTAATACAAGAAAATTAACATTTATAGAAAAAGGTATTAAAGATGGCTTTTCTTTTATTATGAAAGGTTTTTCAAATATTATGGGGTGTAAAAATGATTGTGAAAATGTAGAACAAATAGAAGTATTACAAGCAGAAAATAATCAGTTGAAAAGTGATATAAATAACTTAAAAGAAATGTTAAATTTAAAAACAATATTAAGTGAGTATAATAAAATTAATGCAACAGTTATAAATAGAAATCTAGGATATTGGTATGATACATTGACAATAGATAAAGGTAAAAATGATGGTATAAAAGAAAACGATGCTGTAATAACTAAAAAAGGATTAATTGGTTATATAGAAAGTGTCAATTATGAATCAAGTACAGTAAAATTATTAACATCAAAAACGAAAAATAAAATATCTGTAAAAATAACATATGATGATAAAACAACATATGGACTTTTATCTAATTATGAAAATAATTATTTTGTAATTGAAAGTATAAGTGAAGATGTAAAAGTAGATTCTATTGTAACAACAGCAGGGCTTGGAAATAATTATCCAGAAGGTATATATATAGGTAAAGTAAGTGAGGTTACAAATGATAATTTTGATCTTGCTAAAACTTTAAAGGTTAAACCAGAAATTGATTATAATTTAATTTCATTAGTAAGTGTGGTTTCAAAATGATACTACTTATAATTATTTCTTTTATTTTAGATGGATTATTATCAAGTTTTTCAAATTTATTAGTACCATTATTTACACTGTCTTCATTAATAATAATTTATAAAAAGAAAAAAAATTTTCTTATATATTCAACTATAACAGGACTTATTTATGGTATTATATTTACAAATGTATTTTTACTTGATCTTATAAGCTATTATATATGTTCTATATTTATTATTTTTATTTTTAAAAAAATTGATTATAATTTAATCAATTGTTTAGTTTTAACAGTTCTTAATGTAATTTTATACCGAGTAATTGGTTTTATAGTATTATCTATTTCAAATATAATAAGATTTGATATGTTTATATTATTTAAAAGTATATATAGTTCAATATTAATAAATTTATTTTATATAACTATAGCGTATTTTATATTTATAAAAATATTTAATAATAGTAATAAAAAGAAAAGAAAACGATATAATTAATTGGGTGAACTATATGGATAATGAATATCTAAAAAAAATAAAAAAAGATATACATAAAAAAGACAAGCATTATGAATTTAAAGGTTTAAAGGTTTTTGCAAGTAAATTTTTAATAACAGTTATAATAACTATTACAACACTTATAGTATTAAAGGCTAACCCAAAATTAAAACCTTCTTTTCATGAGAAAGTATATGAAGATAACTTTTCTTTTGCCTATATAAATTCACTATATGAAAAATACTTTGGTAGTTCTATACCATTTAAAGATGTATTTTCATTTTTAGATAAAAATGAAACTGTATTTAATGAAAAATTAACATATAAAGAAAGTGAACAATACTTAGATGGTGTTAAAATAGTAGTTGGACAAAATTATTTAATACCATCTATAGAAACAGGATTAGTAGTATTTGTTGGTGAAAAAGATGGATATGGAAATACTGTTATAATAGAACAACAAGATGGAACGACAGTATGGTATTCAAATTTAAAAAGTATATCAGTTAAACTATATGATTATGTGAAAAAGGGTAGTTATATAGGTGAAAATAAAGATGACTTTATGTATTTAGTATTTAAAAAAGAAGGAAATATTGTTGATTATAAAAATTATATCTAAAATTAAAATACACATATTTTTTTACATACTTATTTTTATTGGTGTATTAACAGGACATTTTAAAGATTTTATTTTATTTACTTCTATAATATTATTTCATGAATTAGGCCATATAATATCAGGAATACATTATAAATGGGATATAGATAAAATAGTTATTTTACCAAATGGCGCAATAACTATTTTTAATACATCAATAAATAAGCCATTTAAAGAAGAGTTTATTGTTTCAATAATGGGTTTTGTATTTCAATTTATGTTTTATTTTTTCTTAAAAAATTTTAATATTACTAATTTATTTATTATAAACTATGGGATATTATTATTTAATCTTTTACCAATATATCCACTAGATGGTTCTAAAATATTAAATAGTATTTTAAATTTATTTTTTCCATATAAATTAAGTAATTTAATATCTATTATTTTATCGATTGTTTTTTTAATACCACTTTTCTTATTTAAAAATTTAGTAATTTATTTAATTATAATTTTTTTAAGTATTAAAGTATTTAATGAAATAAAATTAAGAAAAATTACGTTTATAAAATTTTTACTTGAAAGAAAAAATAAAAATTTTAAATTTAAAAAAATAAAAACTATAAAAGGTTTAAATATAAATAAAATGTTTAAATATTATAAAAATATATTTTATAATAATAAAATGTACTATACGGAAGGTGATATTTTAAAGAAAAAGTTTGACTTTTATTAACATTCATGATAAAATTCTAAAGTGTGTAGAGCTCCTCTACAACCGCACTGAATAGGTTTAAAACAAATGTTACCTTAGAGGCGAGTCTTAGATTATAAAGGAGGTAAAAAATGAAAGCAGTTATTGAAACAGGTGGAAAACAATATTATGTAGAACCAGGTACTATACTTTATATTGAAAAATTAGATGTTGAATCAGGTAAAGATATCGTATTTGATAAAGTATTAATGGTTAATGGTAAAGCAGGAAAACCATATGTAAAAGGTGCTTCTGTAACGGGTAATGTTGTTAAACATGGTAAAAACAAAAAAATAAAGGTATATAAATATAATCAAAAGAAAAATTACCATAGAACTCAAGGTCATCGCCAACCATACACTAAAGTAGAAATTAAAACAGTTAATGCATAATTTATGATAAAAATAAATATTAAAGAAAATAATAATAAGATATCTAATATAACTATTTTAGGACATTCTGGTTATGATGAAATAGGTAAGGATATTGTCTGTGCATCAGTATCTAGTATAGTTACAACAACTATTAATTCAATTGTAAGAATTGATAATAATATTAAATATAAATATGATTGTGGTAATGTTGTAATAGATTATATTGATCATTCTAAAACTACTGATATTTTAATAGACAATATGATTGATTTATTAGAACAGTTAGAAAAACAATATAGTAAATATATAAAAATAAATAAGGAGGTGTTACCATGTTAAAATTAATGGAATTAAATATTCAATTATTCGCACATAAAAAAGGACAAGGTTCTACTAAAAATGGTCGTGATTCTATATCAAAAAGACTAGGTGCGAAAGCAAGTGATGGAGAATTTGTAACAGGTGGATCAATATTATATCGTCAGCGTGGTACTAAAATATATCCAGGTGTAAATGTTGGAATTGGGTCTGATGATACGGTATACGCTAAAATAGATGGTTATGTAAAATTTGAACGTGTAGGAAAAGATAGAAAACAAGTTAGTGTGTATCCAACTGTTTAATTAATATGGTATTAATAATCAACTAATGTTGATTATTTTTAGTATATATGTGTTATTATAATAACATATTAGTTTATTATATCTAATAAAAGTTATTTTAACAAAAAAATAACTTAAAAAATAAACATAATTTTGGTATTTTTTCGATATTTATAGTATAATGTTAATATGTTTAAGGAGGAAAAAGTATGGAAAATTTTTATATAACAACACCTATATATTATCCAAGTGGAAGATTTCATATAGGTACTGCTTATTCTACAATACTTGCAGATGCAATAGCACGTTATAAAAGATTACAAGGATATAATGTTAAGTTTTTAACTGGTCTTGATGAACATGGCCTAAAAATACAAAATAAAGCAAAAGAAAAAGGAATGACTCCACAACAATATGTAGATGATATGGCAAAACAAGCAAAAGAATTATGGGATAAACTTAATATAAGTGAACATGATTTTATAAGAACAACTGATAAGAAACATGAAAAAACATTATTAAAAGTCTATGAAAAAATGTATGAAAACGGTGATATTTATAAAGGACATTATAGTGGTTGGTATTGTGTACCTTGTGAAACTTTTTTTACAGAAAAAGATTTAGTTTTAGGAAAATGTCCAGATTGTGGTAGAGAAGTAAGTATAACAGAAGAAGAATGTTACTTTTTCAATATGAAAAAATATCAAGATAAAATAGTAGAGTTTTATGAAAAAAATCCAGATTTTTTAGAACCATTATTTAGAAAAGAAGAAATAATGAATAACTTTATAAAACCAGGACTTGAAGATTTATGTATATCAAGAACTACATTTGATTGGGGAATAAAACTTCCAAATGATTCTAAACATGTAATGTATGTATGGTTAGATGCACTTACAAATTATCTTTCTGCTTTAGGATATTTAACAGAAGATGATAATGAGTTTAAGACTTTTTGGCCTGCTAATATACAAATAATAGGTAAAGATATAGTTAGATTTCATGCTATATATTGGCCAATATTTTTAATGTCGCTTGGATTAGAAGCACCTAAAAAATTATATTCTCATGGTTTTATAGTAATGAAAGATGGAAAAATGAGTAAAAGCAAAGGTAATATGATATATCCTGATACTTTAGCCGAAAAATATGGTGTTGATGCTGTAAGATATTTTCTACTTAAAATAATGAATTATGGAACAGATAGTGAATTTACACCTGAATCTTTTGTAGAAAGATATAATTCTGATTTATGTAATGATTTGGGTAATTTACTTAATAGAACTATTGCTATGATAAATAAATATTTTGATGGAAAAATAAAAGAAAACAAGTATTCATTTACACAATTTGATAATGGACTTGAAAATATAATAGAAACATCTATAGAAGAATTTAAAACAAATTTTGATAATTTACAAATAAGTAATTCTTTGTCATCACTATTTAATATAATATCAAAAGCAAATAAATATATAGATGATACAGAACCATGGGTTTTAGCTAAATCAGAAGAAAATAAAGATAAATTAAATTGTGTAATGTATCATTTAGTTGAAAGTTTAAGAATATTTGCTATATATATAAATCCATTTATGCCTGATACATCAGAAAATATTTTAAATCAATTAGGTATAAATGAACAATATAGAACACTTGAAAGTGCATCATTTGGAAAATCAGAAAATATAAAAGTTATAGAAAAAGGAATTCCACTTTTTGAAAGACTTGATGTAAATACTTCAATAGATGAAATAAAAGAAATGATGAAATAATATTTATTTTAATAAAAAATATGTTATAATTATTTAAAGGCAATGAACAAGAGGAGTAAAATAAAATAATTTTATAGAAAGTTAGTGGTTGATGAAAACTAATAAATTATTTATTTGAATGTAGCTTGCAAGCCATATTTCTGAAAAATAGTAAGAAATATTGTTAGTCGCATTAAGACTTTAAAGACAACGTTTTGTTGTGAATTAAGGTGGTACCACGAGTAAATTCGTCCTTTGTAGGATATTTACTCGTTTTATTTATGAATAGTCTTAAAATAAAAGGAGAGAAAAATATGTTAGATAAAAAATACAATCATTTAGAAGTAGAAAAAGATAAGTATGATAAATGGGTTAAAAATGGATATTTTACAAGTGGAGATTTAAGTAAGAAACCATTTTGTATAGTTATTCCACCCCCAAATGTTACAGGTAAACTACATTTAGGTCATGCATGGGATACAACTTTACAAGACATTATAATTAGATATAAAAAAATGTGTGGTTATGATTGTTTATGGCTTCCTGGTATGGACCATGCAGGAATCGCAACACAAGCAAAAGTCGATAAAAAATTAAAAGAACAAGGAATAAATCCAAGAAGTTTAACAAGAGAAAATTGGCTTAAATATGCATGGGAATGGAAAGATGAATATGCTCTTAATATACATAAACAATGGGCAAAGTTGGGTTTAGCACTTGATTATTCTAAAGAAAGATTTACTTTAGATGAAGGGTTATCTGATGCAGTAAAACATGTTTTTGTAACTTTATATAATAAAGGATTAATATATAGAGGAGAAAGAATAATAAATTGGGACCCTGTTGCTATGACGGCTCTTTCAAATGAAGAAGTTGTATATAAAGATGATGAAGGTGCATTTTATCATTTAAAATATATAATAGAAAATAGTAATGATTATCTTGAGGTAGCAACAACTAGACCTGAAACTTTATTTGGTGATACAGCAGTTGCAGTAAATCCTAATGATGAAAGATATAAACATTTAATAGGTAAAAATGTTGTATTACCTATTGTAAATAAATTAATTCCAATAATTGCAGATGAACACGCAGATATGGACTTTGGAACAGGTGTTGTTAAAATAACTCCTGCACATGACCCTAATGATTTTGAAGTTGGAAATAGACATAATCTAGAAAGAATAATTGTTATGAATCCTGATGCTACTATGAATGAAAAAGCAGGTATTTATAAAGGTTTAACAAGAGAAGAATGTAGAGAAAAACTTGTAAATGATTTAAAAGAAAAAAATTTACTTATTAAAATAGAAAAAATGGTTCACAGTGTAGGTCATAGTGAAAGAACTGATGCTGTTGTTGAACCATATTTATCAAAGCAATGGTTTGTTAAAATGAGACCACTTGCTGATAGAGTACTTGAAAATCAAAAAGATAAAGATAATAAAGTAAATTTTGTACCTCAAAGATTTGAAAAAGTAATGAATCATTGGATGGAAATTACATATGATTGGTGTATTTCAAGACAATTATGGTGGGGACATAGAATACCTGCTTGGTACAAAGGTGATGAAATATATGTTGGATATGAAGCACCTAAAGAAGAAGGTTGGGTACAAGATAATGATGTTTTAGATACTTGGTTTAGTAGTGCTTTATGGCCTTTTTCTACTTTGGGATTCCCTAAATTAACAGATGATTTAAAAAGATATTATCCTAATAATGTATTAGTAACAGGTTATGATATAATACCATTCTGGGTTAATAGAATGACATTTCAAGGATTAGAGTTTACAGATAAAAGACCTTTTAAAGATTGTTTAATACATGGTTTAATAAGGGATAAAGAAGGAAGAAAAATGTCAAAATCTTTAGGTAATGGAGTAGACCCTATGGATGTTATTGATGAATATGGTTGTGATTCATTAAGATATTTTTTATCTACTTCAACATCACCTGGTATGGATTTAAGGTATGATAGTGAAAAAGTTAAATCAACATGGAACTTTATAAATAAATTATGGAATGCTTCTAGATTTTGTTTAATGAACATGGAAAATTTTACTAAAGAAAATTATAAATTAGATAATTTAAAAGATATTGATAAATGGATATTATATAAATTAAACAATACTATAAAAGATGTTACTGTTAATATGGAAAAATATGAATTTAACAATGTAGGAAATACTCTTTATTCATTTATATGGGATGATTTTTGTGATTCATATATTGAACTTTCTAAATTTAGTTTAGATGATAAAGCAACTTTATCAACACTACATTATGTTATTGAAAGTATATTAAAAATGCTTCATCCTTTTATGCCTTTCGTAACAGATGAAATTTATAGTATGTTGCCTATACATGATGAAAATATAATACTTAGTTCATATCCTGTTTATAACAAAGATTTTGAATTTGAGGAAGTTGCAAATAATATAGAATTAATGTTAGATTTTATTAGACAATATAGAAATATTAAAGCAGAAAACAATATTGATAAGTCAGCACTTGTTAAATTAAATAATAATGAAGATTATACATTGATTATAAAAATGCTTAAACTTAATATTACTGATAAAGAACTTGATATAAATAAATACAATGTTACTAATTCTAAATATGATGTTGATATATATTTTGAAAAAGAAGTTACAGAACAAGATTTATTATTAAAACAAAAACAGATTGATAGTTTAAAATCTAGTATTGAAAGAAGAAAAAAACTTTTATCTAATGAAGGATATATAAACAAAGCACCTAAAAATTTAGTTGAAAGTGAAAAACAAAAATTAAAAGAAGAGGAAGTTTTATTAGAAAGTTTACTAAAATAAAATATATAAGTTTAGAATTGTTTTTCTAAACTTTTTATTTGTATTTGAATTTATTAATGTTACACATGCATTAGTCAAGAAAAAGTAGACAAAAGGAAAAAATGAGAGGGGGGATTAAGGAATTAATCCTCTTTGTTATAATA
>CANQID010000011.1 GCA_947623925.1 uncultured Bacilli bacterium | reverse complement strand
AATTCTACTAATGTAAATCCTTTTCTCATTTACTTCCTTCTTTCTACTTTATTTATATAATATCACACTTATCTTAATTTTTGTCAAGTGAGCGTGGCCATAATATTTAGAAATTTGAAATTATTTAAAAATTATGTTATTATAACCGTCAAAAGAAGGGGGGTAACTAAAAATGAAAACAATTACTTTTAGTAATTATAGTTTCAAAAAACTAGAAAAAATGAAATTAGACTCTTCAATAATTAATACTGAAGCTAAACTATTTATAATTCCAGAAAAATTAAAATGGAATACATTCCCAAAAGTTTTAAAAATTTTTTATAACGATGAAGGAAATATTTTTAGTAATAAATTATTTACAATAAATTCACTTATTGATAAAAAAGATAAAATAGGGATAGATGAGTTGATTTTCCCAGAAAAAATTGCTATTGTCGGTGCTAAAGTATGCGGTTACACAATGCCATACATTGAAAACATAAATTTAGATTTATTACTTAAAAATCCAAATGTTTCAAATAATGAAAAAATAAAATATTTAAAACAAATTGGTGAAATTTTAGAAAAAATGAAAGTCGTAAGAAAAAATACAGATATTAAAGATTTTTATTTAAATGATATAAATGAAAATAACTTTATTATTAATTTATCAACAGGTAAATTAAATTGTATAGATTTAGATAGTTGTAAAATTAATAATAACAAGCCTTTTGCATCTAGATACTTAACTCCACTTTCCCCAATTGGTGAATTACCAAAAAAATATATTAAAAATAGAGACAATAAATATCCAGGGTTTATAGTAGCTAATGAAAATTCTGATTTATTTTGTTATAGTATAATTGTATTAAATTATTTATTCCAAGGTAAAGTTAAAAATTTAAATATTGAACAATTTTATATATATTTAAACTATTTAAGAAAAATAGGTCTTCCATATAAATTAATTGATAAATTTGATTTACTTTATCAACATAGACCAAATAAAAATATAACTGAAGATCTAGATTATATAACACAAAGTGTTTTGGAAAAATCAAATGCTGTTGCATTTTATAATAAAGTTTTAAATAAAAAAATTTATTAAACTGTATTTAAGTCATTGACTTATAATATAAAACATAATATAATTATAAATGCATTGCATCTAGCAGCGCTTAATTTAGATTTTAATGTGTTTATTACCTATAGGGTTTATCATGTAGCTTTTGCTGCAAAGTGAAGATATTAGTATAAACACCCTTTAATTTAGAATTAAGCCTTAAGATTTAATGTAATTTTAAGGAAAGGAGAATTTATATGTCAAAATACACAGGACCAAGTTATAGAAAATCACGTCGTTTAGGTTTCTCTACATTAGAAAATGGAAAAGAACTTGCTAGAAAGCCTTACGCTCCAGGTCTTCATGGGCAAAAAAGAGCAAAAAAATTATCTAACTATGGTGTTCAGTTACAAGAAAAACAAAAAGTTAGATTTATGTATGGTTTAAATGAAAAGCAATTCAGAAAAACATTTGAAGAAGCTGGTAAACTTAAAGGTGTTCATGGTGAAAACTTCTTAAGATTACTTGAGAGTCGTGTAGATAATCTAGTTTATAGAATTGGTTTTGCTACTACAAGAAAAGGTGCTCGCCAACTTGTTAATCATGGGCACATTACGGTAAATGGCAAAAAAGTTAATATACCTTCATACAGATGTGTACCTGGTGATGTAATAGCTATTAAAGAAAGTGATAAAAATCTAACTATCGTTAAGAGTTCATTAGAATCTTTAAACAATCGTGTTGAATATGTTACTTATGATGAAGCTAAAATGGCTGGAACTTATGTAAGATATCCAGAAAGAAGTGAACTTAATATTGATATTAATGAATCATTAATAGTTGAATTCTATAATAGATAAAATTTTTAAATATAAGTCTTTCCATTTATTATGGAAAGATTTTTTATGTATAAATTTAAAAAATATAAAAATTTTAAGTAACAAAAAAGAAGCAAGTTAATCTTACTTCATACAATAAAAAATTTTCACTTACACAAAGATCTTTACATGCTTTGTATTTTTTAAATATTTACAATTTAATACCATACGTAAAACATAAAGACAAATTAATATTTATCTTTGATGTTTAAGACACATTTTTTATTCTTTTATTGAAGTATTTATACTTGTGTTGATTGTGGTGTATCTTCTAAATTTTGTTGTGTTCCTAATGGTTGAGTATTAACTGGGTTTTGATAATTAACATTTTGTTGCGTTTCTAATGGTTGAGTACTAACTGGGTTTTGATAATCAACATTTTGTTGTGTTTCTAATGATTGATTATTTACTGGATTTTGATAATTAACATTTTGTTGTGTTCCTAATGGTTGATCATTAACTGGATTTTGATAACCAACATTTTGCTGAAGATTTGGTTGTACAGAATTTACAGAATTTAATGACACAGATTGTGGTTCAGATGTATTTTGAGCATTAATTGTCTGCTGCATATTATTTATATTTTGATCATTATTTATCTGTTGAGTATTCATTGGATTTTGTATAGGTTGCATACCATTCATATTTTGAAAATTATTTGTTTGTTCTACAGGTTGTTGTGAAATATTATTAAATGGCTGACTTGATGATGTATTTGAAGTCATTTGATTATTTGATCCATTATAAGTAGCATTACTAAATGCTAAAATTGGCATACATACAAATGAGAAAAACGCCATTGCAACACCAAATCCTGTTGTCTTTCCAAATTTGTGTGCTAATTCTATGTATATTTTAAACATTGCATAAATATTTGCTATAGGTACAAAGAATAAAGCTATATACCATACTGGTAATTCTACAATTTCCAATAAAACTATAATATTATATATTGGTATAATAGCCTTCCAACCTTCTTTTCCAGCTTTTGTAAATATCTTCCACATACTTATTATCGTTACTACTGAAATAGCAAGTGATATAATAGAAATTACCAACATGTATGTTGATAACATTTGAAAAATACCAGTTGATCCCGTACTACTTGTATAGTAACTATAATAATCATCATAATTATACATACATTTCCTCCTTATAATTTTTATATTGTAGACTTTATCCTTATCCGTTTACTTACCATAGATAGAAGCCCTATGTTAAGTATAGCATATAATTTAAAAAAAATTTTTATTTTTATCAACAAATACATTTTCTTTACAAAAAAAATCGATATTTAGCATCGATTATTTTTTTCTTATTTTAAGTCTTTTAATCATGTTATTGAGTGAATTTAAACATTGATCAATTTGATTTTCTTGTATAACATAATCCATAGAATCATATCTTCCATTTATAATTGATTCTGCATTTTTAAGAACATTTTTTATATCTTCTTTTTCTGTAAGTGTAATATTAGAATCATCTACTAATTCATTTAATTCTATTACCTTTTCTTCAATTTCAAATTTTTTATTATCGTACATAAATCCTCCTAAAATTTTCCTAAATAATATTTTTTCTTACCCCTTCTAATTACTACTAATTTATTATCTATTGCAATATTTTTATTAATAATCATATTCTCATCTGTTACTTTATCGCCATTAATTAAAATAGATCCTGTATTTAAAAATTCTCTTGCTTCTCTTTTACTTGAACAAATATTTTTTTCTACTAATAAGCCAATTAAACTATATTCTTTTTCTATTTCAAAACTAGGGACATCTTTAAAACAATCAATTATTTCATTTGAATTTAAATCTTTAATATTTCCATCAAATAAACTATTACTTATTTTTATTGCTTTATTAGCCTCATCTTCTCCATGTAAATCTTTTATAATCTCATAAGCAAGAGTTTTTTGAGCAAGTCTTAAATGTGGTGCTTCATTATGTTTTTTCATTATTTCTATTATTTCATCAGGAGTTAAAAAGGTAAATATTTTTAAATAACTTTCAACCATTTTATCATCACTATTTATTAGATATTGATATAATTCATAACTTGATGTCTTATTCTTATCTAACCATAATGCATTACCTTCAGATTTTCCAAATTTATTTCCATTTGCATCTAATACAAGTGGCATTGTAAAAGCATATGCATCTTTCCCTGTCTTTTTCTTTATTAAATCAAGACCTGTTGTTATATTACCCCATTGATCAGAACCTGCGGCTTGTAAAATACAATTTTTTTCTTCAAATAAATGAAGAAAATCATAACCCTGAATTAATGTATAACTAAATTCTGCAAATGTTATTCCTGTTTCTAATCTTCTACTTATTATATCTTTATCTAACATATAATTAACATTTATAAACTTTCCAACATCTCTTAAAAAAGTAATAAAATCAAATTGTTTTATCCAATCATAGTTGTTTACTACCTCTGCTTTTCCATCTAATATTTTTTCTACTTGTTTTTTTATACCTTCTAAATTTTTTTGTACATCCTCAAAAGATATTATTTCTCTTTCTGCAGTAGGTCTAGGATCACCAATTAATCCTGTTGCACCACCTACTAATAAAATAGGATGATGTCCTGCAAGTGCAAGTCTTTTGGCTGTTACTAATGATGAATAATGTCCAATATGTAAACTATCTGCAGTAGGATCAGTACCCCAATAAAATGCTATTTTTTCATCATTTAATTTTTTATCTATATCTTCCCCTGCAATATCTTTAATTAATCCTCTCCATTTTAATTCTTCAAATAAAGTCATTAATTTTCACTTCCTCTATATTTTTTATCAACATTTAGTAATGCTTAAAAGCATTTTCATTTTTAATTACTTTCCTTCTTAATTTTCTATTAAATAGATACTAATAGTATTTTCATAAATCTATAAGGCTTAAAACATAGACATTTGAAAACAATTTATTTTTTCTATTAAATTTCAATTATTTATTTTTATTACTATCTTCTATATTAATATGAAGGTTTATATCTTCTTCAGTTGGTAATAATTCTTCCAAATTTTTTGGTAAATATTTTGATATTTCATAAGAACTTACTCCAATAGGTTTATCAATTCCTTTTAATGAATATTCTACTGTCAATTTATCTTTGCTTTTACACAATAGTAACCCAATAGAAGGTGCATCTGTTTTATCTTTAACTTGCTCATCCAAAGCAGTTAAATAAAAATTAAGTTGTCCAATAAAGTCTGGTTTAAATGGTACTGCTTTTAGTTCAACAACTATGTAACAATGAAGTTTTAAATGATAAAATAACATATCAATAAAATAATCTTTATTATCAACTACTAATTTATATTGGTTACTTATAAAACTAAATCCAGTGCCTAACTCTAATAATACATCTCGTATTCTTTCAACCATAGATTCTTCAAGTTCTTTTTCAATGTACTTTTCCTTTAAAAGTGGCAAATTAAAAATATATGGATCTTTTTGTAAATCGTTTGCTAAATCACTTTGAGGCTCTACTAAAGTATCTTTAAAATTGTTTTTTTTATCCGGTAATGCTTTTCTTTCATACAAATTAGTATCTATTTGATAATTCAAGATAACTTTAGACCAATTTCCATTAATAGCTTCATTAGCATACCAAAACCTTTTATTTTTATCTTTAATTTTTTCTATAAGCATAATATTATGTGTCCATGGTAATTTTGCCACTGCCGGTGGCAAAATTTCTTCATCTTTATATTCAAGATAAAATTTTTTCATTCTTCTTAAATTTCTAGCCGAAAAACCTTTTATATTTGGAAAGTCAATTTTTAACTCCACTTCTAATGTATCAATAAATTTATCTCCCCATTTAGAATTATCATTTATAATTTTACCTAATTTAAAATATAAATTAATTAATCTAATATTTGCATCACTTAATATTTGCGTTTGAGTACTTATAATTTCTTTTTTTATATTTACAAAAGTTTCTTTAAAATCTCTTTCTAACATTTTTCATCTCCTTTGCAATATTTTCTTAATATATATAAACTCATTTTGACAATTTCTTTTACTTATAAAATATTATGATATTTACATAAATTGATATGTAACAATTAATTATCAAATCTTTTCAATTATTAATTTATATTTTTTATTATTTCAACACCAGAACTTGTGCCTATCCTACTTGCACCTGCATTAATTAATTCTAATGCATCTTCTTCTGTCTTTATTCCTCCACTTGCTTTTATCTCTAAAAGTTCATTTTTATTTTCATTAATTAATTGTATATCATGTACACTAGCTCCTCTTTTTCCAAATCCAGTCGAAGTTTTTATAAAATTTACAAACGTTTCATTACATATTTTAGTTAATTTTATTATTTCATCATCTGTTAATAAAGAGGTTTCGATTATTACTTTTAATGTATGTCCATCTATAGCATCTCTTACACTTTCTATTTCTTGTTTTACATAGTCATAATCATTGTCTTTAACAGCGCCTACATTTATAACCATATCTATTTCAGAAGCACCATCTTCTATTGCTGCTATAGCCTCATATTCTTTTGTAATTGTCTTATTCATTCCAAGTGGAAAACCTACTACTGCACATACTTCTATATTACTGTCTTTTAATAATGAGCTTGCATATTCTACATAACAAGGATTTACACATACGGTTGCAAATTTATATTTTATAGCCTCATCACATAATTTTTTTATATCTTTTAAAGTTGCATCCATTTTTAAATTTGTATGGTCAATATATTTATTTAATTCCATTTTCCCCTCCTATAAAATTTCCTTTAAATCACTTATACTTTTTATTTTAACATATTTATCACTGTTAGGTAACTCATTTTTATAATCTATTACAATTGCCTTTAAACCTATTTCTGTAGCTGGTGTAATATCCATATCTAGTCTATCTCCTATTACTATGCATTCTTCTATTTTATTTGGATAAATTGATGTTAAAAAGGCTTCTTTATTAGGTTTTACTTTTACTTCATCCCCACAATATACATTATTAAAATATTCATATATTTTTGCATGTTTTAATCTACCTACTTGTACTTCTTTAAAATAGTTTGTTAAAACTACTAATTCATATTTATTTTTTAAATATTTTAATGTATCTATTACTTCATCATTTATAGGTCCAAACAAAGATTGTTTTTTAAATAATGTATTAACAAAATCCATATTTAAATTTAAGTTAAACTTTTTATTTATATCTTCTAATAATATTTCTTTTGATAATATTTCATGATTTACTTCAAGTTTTTCTATAATATCATTCATTTCTAATAAATCACTATTTAAATTAAATTCATCAATTGTTTCTTTTAAAGCACTTATATATTCACTTTTCCACATAATTAATGTATTATCTAAATCAAATACTATTTTCTTTATCATAATTCCTCCAAAAAAAATTCCTACAAATTAAGGACGAGTTTTCCCGCGGTACCACCTTAATTCATAGAAATTCTATGCACTTTTACTCTTAACGTGAGTTTTCGTTATAACTCAAAGTATGTATTTCATTATTTAATATTGATTAGTTTTCATCCACCACTAATTTTCTTTTTTCCAATTAAATAATTACTTCTAACTTTTCTTCGTTATATAAATTACTAATTAAAATATAACATATACATAAATTTATGTCAATTAATTTTCATCATGTATAGATTCTATTATATTTTCTATTTTTTTGCCATATTCTATAGATTCATCATAAACAAATGTAAGTTCTGGAATATGTCTTATATCTACTCTATCCATAAGTTCATGTCTTATAAATCCACTTGCATTTTTTAATGCTTGTAATGTTTCTTTTTTTCTATCTTCTTTTAATACTGTAAAATATACTTTAGCAAAGCTTAAGTCATTTGTTACTCTACAATCAGTTATTGTAACAAATTTTATATCTTGGTCTTTTACTTCTGTTTGTAAAATATAGCTTATTTCTTTTACTAAATTACTATTAATTCTATCAATTTTTACGCTCATAAGTTTCACCTCAAGTTTATTATACCATATATATTAACTTTTATAATTACTTGTTTTTACTAATTTTATGCAATCTTCAACAGGTGTTGTTTCAAAATAACTATCATGACAAATAGTTTGAAACTCGAAAAATTCATCATCAGTAACATCTCTATGTAAATTTAAAAGATTTAAACCAAATTTGATTGCTTCCTTCTGTTCATCTGTTATTTGTTCTAATTCATTTATACCATTAATTAATGAATTTATTATCAAATCTTTATTACTTTTTATATTTGTATTCATTTGTTCTCCTTTTATATGTCCTAAAAAAAGTAGAGTATCACAACTCCTACTTAATTACATTTATTAACTAACATCATTAAAGCAATAAAACTTATACTATCTACTTTAAAACTTTTGTTTTTTTACTATCTAAACTATTTTCTAATAAAACTTCTTTATTTATAAAATTTAACTCATTATCTTGTGTTAAAGCAACAGATAAATCATCTTTAAAATCAGTTACATATTTATATTTATGTGAAGTTATTTCTTTTCCTTCTTTATCAATAAATGCCCATAAATTATCTTCATTTTTTACTTTAGCAAGTCCTCCTTGAAAATCACATGAACCTTTATATTGACAAGCAATTACCTCTTTTGCTTCACTATCAATATACCCCCATAACCCTTCTTTATTTAAAACTCTAGCCAATCCTTCTTTAAAATTACAAATTACTAAATATTCTTCTTTTAAGTTATATTTATTGATATTTTCCATATATGTTCTCCTTTTTTTCAAATATTCTATCATATATATATTTTAAAAGCAACAAAATTTTTTTAAAAAATAGAGTATAAACTCTATCTTTCCTTTTCTACCATTTCATAAGATTCAATTATGTCTCCAACTTTAATATCGTTAAAGTTTTCTATAGTAATTCCACATTCTAATCCTTTTTTTACTTCCTTAACAGAATCTTTTTCTCTTTGAACTGAACCAATGTTTCCATCATAAATTACAATTCCATCTCTTATTACTCTAGCTTTAGAATCTCTTTTAATAATTCCATCAACAACATAAGATCCAGCTATAGTTCCTACTTTAGAAAATTTGAATAATTGTCTTATTTCTGCACTTCCTAAAATATTTTCTTCATATTCAGGATCAAGAAGACCTTTCATTGCTGCTTCCATGTCTTCTACTACTTTATATATAATATCATAAAGCCTTATTTCAACACCTTGTTCTTCTGCATAATCTTTTATAGAATTATTAGGTCTAACATTAAATCCAATAATTATAGCATCTGATGCTTTAGCAAGTACTATATCGCCTTCAGTTATCGCACCAACACTACTTCTTATTACATTTACTTTAACACCTTCTACTTCTATTTTTTCAAGTGAATTTTTAACTGCTTCACTACTACCATTTACATCTGCTTTAATTATTATATTTATTTCTTTAATACCTTCTTGTATTTTAGAAAATAATGCATCTAAAGTAAGGGCAGTTTTACTTGTATTTTCTTTTAATTTAGCTTGCATTTTTCTTTCTTCACCTATAGCTCTTGCTTGTTTTTCGGATTCAAACGCCATAAATTTATCTCCAGCTATTGGTACTTCATTTATACCTGTTATTTCAACAGGTTGGCTAGGTAAAGCATTTGTAATATCTTCATTATTTGAATTTTTAAGTGTTCTAATTTTTCCATAAGCATTTCCAACTACTATAGGATCTCCTATTCTTAAAGTACCATTTTGTATTAATACTGTAACAATTGGACCTAAATGCTTATCAAGCCTTGACTCTATTACTGTTCCAACAGCATATCTATTAGGATTTGCTTTATATTCTTTTAATTCTGATATTAAAAGTATATTATCTAACAATTCATTTATTCCTATACCTTGTTTTGCAGAAATTTTATTATATAAAGTTTCTCCACCCCATTCTTCTGGAGTAAGACCTAATTCAGATAATTCGGTCATAACTTTTTCTGGATTTGCACCTGGTTTGTCTATTTTATTTATAGCAACTATTATTGGAACATTAGCTGCTTTAGCATGATCAACAACTTCTCTTGTTTGCGGCATAACTCCATCATCTGCAGCAACTATTATTATTACTATATCAGTAATAGAAGCACCTCTTGCTCTCATTTCCGTAAATGCAGCATGCCCTGGTGTATCTATAAATGTTATAATTTCATTATTATGCTTTACTTGGTATGCACTTATAGCTTGTGTTATTCCACCTGCTTCAGTAGATGCAACATCTGATTTTCTAATAGTATCTAACAATGTTGTTTTTCCATGATCTACATGTCCCATTATTGTTACAACAGGTGGTCTTTTAACTAAATCTTTTTCTAAATCGACTATTTCAAACTGTTCAAAATTTGTAACATCTGCACTTTCTTTTCTTTTTAATTCTTTATCATAATCAAGTACAAGTATTTCTGCATTTTCATAACCTATTGGTGTATTTATAGTAACCATTAATCCTTGTGAAAATAATTTTTTTACTATTTCTGCAGCTGGTACACCTAATTCATGTGCTAAAGCACCTATAGACATATTTTCAGTGTATAAAACAATATTACTATTATTAGTTGGAGCATTTGATATAAGTTTTTTCTTGTTTTTATACATTTCTTTTTTCTTTTGAGCAAAATCTTTTTTATTTTTATTTATATCATTTTTCTTTTTCAATTTTTGTTTTGAAATAGAATTGTCTACATCTATTTTTTTTGTATCTTTTATATCTTCTACTATTTCATCTATTTCTTCATCAATATATTCATCATAATTTTCATCATTTTCATTTATATTGTCTGAAGCAAAATAACCATCTAATATAGTTATGTCTTCATCTGATAATAAATCAGAGTCATTAGAAACATTAATATTTAAACTTTTGCAAGCATTTAATATTTCTTCTATTTTTTTATTCATATCTTCTGCATATTCCATTACAGTCATCATAATAAGCACCTCCTATACAGTTATTACTATTTCTTTTCCTTTTATTTCATATTCTCTATATTTAACACCACATTCATCAAACATTTTTTTTGAAGCGATAACTGAATCTGTATCTTTATATTTATCACATACATAAACAACTTCTTTTATTCCAGCTTGGATAATTGCTTTTGCACATTCATTGCATGGAAATAAATAAACATATAACTTACTTCCTTCTAAATTTGCTTTAGTGTTTAAAATTGCATTTAATTCCGCATGACATACATATGCATATTTAGTTTCTAAAAAACTTCCTTCTCTTGACCATGGCATTGTATCATCATTCATACCAATAGGAGCACCATTATAGCCCATTGATAAAATTTTATTATTTTTATCTACTATACAAGCTCCTACTTGAGTATTTGGGTCTTTACTTCTTTTACTAGATAATATTGCAAGTGAAATAAAATATTCGTCCCATGAAATATAATCTTTTCTCTTATCCATAAAATCACCTACTTAATATTTTTTAATTGTTCATATATATCATCACTAACTTCTACTTCAAGATGTCTATCTATTACTTTTGATTTTCGAGCGAGTTCATACACACTCAAATCTTTTTTTAAATATGCTCCCCTACCATTTGCTTTTCCTGTTACATCAACTATAACTTCATTATTAGGTGTCCTAACTACCCTAATTAATTCTTTTTTAGGTAACTTTTCTTTTGTTACAATACATGTTCTCATCGGTATTTTTTTTTGTTTCATAGTCCCACCTAACCTACTATATTAATGCCTTCTTCTTTTGCTTGTTCATAAGTTTTAACATCTATTTTAAAATGAGTAAGTCTTGATGCAAGTTTTACATTTAATCCTTTTTTACCTATAGCAAGTGAGAAATTATCTTTATCTACTACAACTAATGCTTCTTGTTTTTTTTCATCTGTTATAAATACATGTGCATCTTTTGCAGGACTTAATGCGTTTTTAATAAATTCTTCAGATTCTTTATTATATTCGATTATATCTATTTTTTCACCATTTAATTCTTTTAGTATATTAGCAATTCTCATTCCTTTTTCACCAATACAAGCTCCAATTGGATCAACTTTAGAATTTTCAGAATAAACTGCTACTTTTGTTCTAACTCCTGCCTCACGAGCAACACTATAAACAAGGATAATCCCTTCATTTATTTCTGGTATTTCTAGTTCAAATAGTCTTTTAACAAATCCATAATGACTTCTAGATAAAAGTATAATAGGTCCTTTTGAGTTGTTATCTACTTTTGTTATATATACTTTTATGTTACTTCCCATTTTTATTTGTTCACCTGGAATTATCTCTGATTTAGGAAGTATTCCTTGTGTTCTACCCAAATCAATATAATAATTTTTAGAATCTTCCATTTCAACTGTACCTGATGCAAGTTCATCTTGTTTATCTTGAAATTCATTTATTATTGTGTTTCTTTCTGCTTCTCTTATTTTTTGAACAACTACTTGTTTAGCAGTAGATGCAGCAACACGACCAAAATCTTTAGGTGTTACTTCTTCTTCTATTGTTTCTCCAACTTCTATACCCGGAACTATTTTTTTTGCTTCTTCTAAAGGTATATGTATTCTTTCATCGAAAATAAAAGGTTGTTTTTCTTCTTCTATCTCCTCATCTGTTTCTTCATCTAATAAATCCCATTCTTCTAATTCTTCATAATTATCTGGTACTACTGTTTTAAATGAATATACGTGTATTTCTCCTGATTCTTTATCTATATTTATTCTAACATTTGATAAAGAATGATAATTTTTTTTATATGCTGATGTTAAAGCAAGTTGCATAGCCTCATATATAACATCTTCACTTATACCTTTTTCTTTTACTAAAAGTTGTACTGCATTTTTAAATTCTTTACCGTCCATTTTAATCAATTCCTTTCTCTTTTGAACATACATCTAAAATATAACTTTCTTCTATTAAATCAATATTATCTAATATTGGATTTATTCCATTACATACTGTAACACAATCATCTACTGTTATTAAATCATGATTATCAATTATTACTCTTAAAAACCATGTATTTCCTTCTTTTTCATATAGTATATCATCTAACATAAAACCAAGTTCATTTATTTTAGGTTCTATCGATTCTCTTATTTTTTCTAACATAACTCCTCCTCAAATATAAAGAGTGGGATTTCCCACTCTCTGTCAAACTAAATACATTATAACATATTTTTTTTAAAAACCAAAGTTTTTTATATATTTTTTTATATTTTTTGATATAATTATAGTATGGTGATTATATGAAACAAATCGATAAGATTGAAAAAAATTTATTTTTATTAATAAGTAGTATTACAGTATATTTAATACTTTTCTTAGTAAAAAATTTTGTTTTTTCATTTTTCAATATAAATATAACCGATTGTTCAAATGTACTTAACATTGAATATCAAATTTTAATAATTTCTATAACTATAATATATTATCTTTCAATAAAAGATAAAAATAATTATAAACAAATATTTACTAATATACTAATAGGTGTTTTAACTATAAGTATATACTTTATATTTAATATTTTTAAAAATGAAATACTAGGCATATTTGGTATTGATTCAAATAGTCCACAAATAATAAAATCAATTTCTCTAACAATATACTGCATAATTTTATTAATAATACTTATTTTAATAAACATTAATTCATATAAAAAAGATATAAAAGATATTAAAAAAAATCATAAAAAATATTTTTCAAAATATGTTAAATATTGGTTTTTTGCAACAATAATTATGATGACTAGTAACCTTATAATAAGTGCTTTAAATTCAGGTAATATAGCTGGTAACGAAGAAACTATAAGACAAACTCTTAAAGTTGCGCCTATTTACATAATTTTTTCAGCCATCGTTTATGCACCTATTTGTGAAGAACTTGTATTTAGAAGGTCTTTGAGAAATATAATTTCATCTCCTATTGCATTTATAATAACTTCAGGTCTTATTTTTGGTGGACTTCATGTTATAGGAAATATAAATAGCTGGGTAGATATTTTATATTTAATTCCTTACTCTGTTCATGGTCTTGTATTTGCTTATATTTTATATAAAACAGATAATGTTTTAGTTTCAACGGGTTTACACTTAATGCATAATGGAATAATGATTTCATTAGAAGTACTATTATTTATGTTAGGAGCATTATAATGGATGATATAGTTAATGATGAAATTGAAAAAAAAGATCATAAAAAATTATTTAAATTTTTAAAAATATTTGTGATTGTATCTATAATAATAGTAGGAATAATTTTATATAGTAGATTTATCGCAACAACAGGTATTATTGTAAAAGAATATAAGGTTAATGCACCAAATATTTCAGACAACTTCGATGGAATAAAAATTGCTCATATATCTGATATTCATTATGGAAGAACTACAAATAAAAAAGAACTAGATTATTTAGTTAAAAAAGTAAATGAAACTAAACCTGATATAGTTGTTTTTACAGGAGATTTAATTGATTCAGATACAAAATTAAATGAAAATAAAATAAATGAAATAATAGATAGTCTTAGTAAAATAGAAGCAAAACTTGGAAAATATGCAATAAAAGGAAATCATGATTATGATTTTACTGAATTTGATGAAATAATAAACAAGTCTGGTTTTAATAATTTAAATGATACTTATGATTTAATATACAACAAAGGAAACATTCCTATAATGATTATTGGAATAAACTCTAATTTAAAAAGTGACAAACTGATACAAAATAAAATTTCTTCTATAAATGAAGAAATTAAAGAAATTAATTATAATTATAAAATACTTTTACTACATGAACCTGATTATGTAGATGAAATAGATTACAGTTCATATAATTTAATACTTGCAGGACATTCTCATGGTGGTCAAATAAGATTACCTTATATAGGTTCTATAATAAATCCTACTAAAGCTAAAAAATATCATGATGAATATTATAAGTTAGGTGATTCAAATTTATTTGTTTCAAGTGGTATTGGAACATCTACTATAAGTTTTAGATTATTTAATAGACCATCATTCAATTTATATAGAATATCAAAATAAAATTATACACATATGCATAATTTTGTGGTAAAATTATATTGTTAGATTAAGGAGGATATTATGGAATACAAAGTAATTGGTCAAACTGTACCATTAGTTGAGGCTAAACTTAATAAAGGTGAGTCTATGTACACATAATCTGGTGGTATGGCTTATGAAACAAATAGTGTTGAAATGCAAACTAACACTCGTGGTGGTGTAATGAAAGGTTTTGGAAGAATGTTTGCAGGAGAATCTATGTTTATGGCAAATTATACTGCTTTAGAAGATAATCAATTAGTTGCTTTTGCTTCTACAGTTCCAGGAAATATTATACCTATAAACATGGATGATTTTAAAGAAGAATTAATTGTTCAAAAAAATGCATTTTTATGTGCACAACAAAGTGTAAATATGAATGTTGTATTTACTAAAAGATTTGGAGCAGGATTATTTGGTGGTGAAGGACTTTTCTTAACAAGATTAGTTGGCCCTGGAAAAGTTATAATACAATCTCAAAATTTCCAAGACTTTGCCGGAAGAATTACACCTTATATTTCAACAAAAAATTAATAGAAGTTTAACTTCTATTTTATTTTAAAACTTTTTACTCCATA
Source organism: uncultured Bacilli bacterium (assembly GCA_947623925.1). GTDB lineage: Bacteria > Bacillota_I > Bacilli_A > RF39 > UBA660 > UMGS872. The sequence goes on along the minus strand of CANQID010000011.1, from coordinate 19,425 downwards.
TTTATTTAATTTAAATTTAATAATACTTATATCTTCTATCATTTCATTAAATATACTTTCTATATGATGTTGTTGCATATATTACACCTCGCAACTATAATACATCAATTAAAATCATAAATGTTGTGATTCGACAAAATTAGAAAATATTAGATAAATATAGGGTTTTAAAAAATCATATTTTATAGTATAATTATGTTGGTGATAATATGCACTACCCAACAGGAGTTAAGGTTTTAAAAACAAATAAAATTAATTACGCAAATAGAGGTATGAATTTAGAAGCGGAATTAAACGATACTAACAATTATTATTTAAAAAATGATATCGCTGTAATATATAAAAAACCTACACCAATAACTATACATAAAGTAAATTATAAAAGTAGAAATGATGCAGTAATAGAAGATGCAAGATTTAAAATACCTTCTACTACAGATTACAATGGTATATATAAAGGAAAATATATAGATTTTGAAGCAAAAGAAACTACAAGAAATTTTTTCCCGCTTGCAAATATACATATGCATCAAATAGAACATTTAAAAAATGTATATAGACATGGTGCTATCGCATTTTTAATTGTAAGATTTACAAAACAAAACAAAACATTTTTATTGCCAGCAGAAAGTTTATTTGATTTTTTAAAAAACAATAGTAGAAAATCAATTCCAATAATTTTTTTCGAAGAAAATGGATATATAATTAAAGATAAATATAACCCTAAAATTGATTACATTGAAATATTAGATAAAGTATTTTTCAAGGAGGTATAAGTATGAAAGATATAAAAAAATTTATTAAGAAAAACAGTTTCGTAATTATTGCTATAGTTATAAGTATATTAACACTTGTAGTTGGTACTATAGCTATTGGCTTTTTAAAAGCTTTTGCAATAGTTGCTGTAATAGATTTAGTTTTATTTTTACTACCTAAATTATTTGGAAAAAAAGGTAAAAAGAAAAATAAAAAACAGAGAAAAAAAGCATTTAAAATATTTTTAATAATTATGCTTTCATTTATAATATTTTTAATCGTAGCATGTGTAATATTTGCAGGGTACATTGTTCAAACTGCACCTGAATTTAATCCAGATAACTTATTTAAAAATGAATCAACTATTTTATATGATTCTAAAGGTGAAATAATTAAAAAATTAGGTGTTGAGAAAAGAGAAAAAGTAAACTACGAAGATTTACCACAAGTTCTTGTAGATGCAATTATTGCTACAGAAGATTCAAGATTTTTCCAACATAATGGATTTGATGCTGCACGTTTCCTTAAAGCATCAATAAGTCAAATACTTGGTCATGGTGGTGGTGGTGCTTCCACTCTTACAATGCAAATATCTAAAAATGCGTATACAGATAATGTTTCATCAGGATTTGAAGGTATAAAAAGAAAATTTACAGATATTTATTTATCAATATTTAAAATTGAGAAGCAATATACTAAACAAGACATTTTAGAATTTTATGTTAATTCATATTATATGGGTGCTGGAGCATATGGTGTTCAACAAGCAAGTTTAACATATTTTGGAAAACCTATTTCTGAGGTTAATTTAGCAGAAGCAGCAATGCTTGCAGGAATGTTCCAATCACCTGATGCATATGATCCATATATACACCCTGAAGCTACTGAATCTAGAAGACAAAATGTTCTTTACTTAATGGAAAGACATGGATATATCACAAGTGAAGAAAGAAAAATTGCTTCTAAATTGACAGTAGAAGATATTGTTAAACAACCTACTACTTCTTCTTCAAATACAAATAGTTATCAAGGATTTGTTGATACTGTAGTTGCTGAAGTAAAATCAAAAACTGGTTTAAATCCTTATGTAACTCCTATGCTTATATATACTACTATGGATAGAGACAAGCAAGCCTATATTGATGATATAATGTCTGGTAAAACATATAAATGGGAAAATGATAAAGTTCAAGCAGGCGTTGTTCTAATTAAATCCGCAACTGGAGAAATAGTCGCTGTTGGTAATGGTAGAAATAATATTGAAAACAGAAGTGGTGAAGGAGTATTCAATTATGCAACAATGATTAATAATCAAATTGGATCTACATCTAAACCTTTATATGATTATGGTCCTGGTATTGAATTTAATAACTGGTCAACTTATCAATTATTTTCAGATGAACCACATGCCTATAGTGGAGGTGGAAAATTAAACAATGCTGATGGAAAATATAATGGTTTATTAACGATGAGGCAAGCAATTGTTCTTTCAAGAAATGTTCCAGCACTAAAAGCTTTCCAATCACTTGATAAAAACAATATTTTATCATTTGTTAAATCACTTGGATTAAATCCTGATACTAAAAGCGGTGTATTATATGAATCACATTCAATTGGTGGATATAATGGTGAATCTCCACTTACATTAGCGGCTGCTTATTCTGCATTTTCTAATGGTGGATACTATATAGAACCTCATTCATTTACAAAAATAGTCTATAGAGACACAAATGAAGAATATGAAATAAAATCAGCACCTGAAAAAGTAATGAGTGAAGAAACCGCATATATGATTTCAGATATACTAACTTCAGTTGCTCAATATTACAATGGTTCTTCTGTATCTAATGGTGTTACTTATGGAATTAAAACAGGTACTACAGATTTTGATAGTCAAACGAAAAAGACTTATAGTTTACCTGGAAACGCAACAAAAGATTTATGGGTAGCTGGTATAACTCCTGATTACTCAATGGCATTATGGTATGGCTACAAAGATGTTAAAACAGGTCATAATACATATGGATCTGGCCAAAATTTAAGGTTATTTAGAGCCGTTATAAAAGGTTTTGCTAGTGGTACTAAAAACTTTACTAAACCAGAAGGTGTTGTTGAAGTTACAATAGAAAAAGAAACGAACCCTGCAATGTTACCAAGTGAATATACTCCAAGTAATATGAAAATAACTGAATTATTTAAAGCTGGTACAGAACCTACTGAGGTTTCACCAAGATATGCTAAATTAAATGATGTTACTAATTTAAGAAGTAGTGTTGGAGAAAAATTAAAATTAAGTTGGAATCCTATTGCAACTCCTGATGCTATAAATAGATCATCTATTGAAACTTTAGCAAGTTCACTATTCCAAGATAATGGATTTAAAACAAGCTTTATAAATTCTAGACTTAACTACAATTCAAGTAATATAGGAACAGTTGTTTATAACATATATTCAAAAAATTCTAGTGGAAATTTAACATTTATAACAAGTACAAGTGGAAATTCTGTTGAATTACCTGTTCCATCGCAAACAACAACATATGTTGTAAAGACATCTTATTCTATATTTAAAAGCAATATGAGTAGTGGTGTTGAAACTACGGTAACAATTAATACTGTAGTAGAACCTGAAACACCTGTAGAACCCGAAAATCCAATAGAGCCTGAAAATCCAGAAATAAATGATAATAATGAAGACACTTCTAGAAGTTAGAAGTGTCTTTTTACATTAATAACAAGTTATAGAATATATTATAAAAATATTAGTCAAAACTCACTTACAACATACTTTTTCTTTTTCTAATATTTTTAATTTTATTATTTAAAAACCACATCTATTCAACAAATGTGGTTCATATCATTAATTAGTTTTTTTTTTACAATATTTTTTTATTCCACAATTAGAACAATCCGGTTTAATTGCTTTACAATAATATCTCCCAAAAAGTACTAATTGATGATGAAGTCTACATAGTTTATCTTTTGGAATACATTTGTTTAATTTTTTTTCTACAATATAAACATCATCATTTTTATTTGAAATTCCAAGTCTTTCACTTACTCTTTTTACATGTGTATCTACTGCAATACAAGGAACATCATATAAATTACTAAGTACAACATTTGTTGTTTTTCTACCAACACCAGGCAAACTTTCTAAATACGCTCTATCATTAGGTACTATACCATTTTGTTCATTATATAATCTTTTTGATATTTCGATAACATTTAATGATTTTTTATTATAAGTTCCTATTGATTTTATTATATTTTTTATATCTTCTACATTAGCTTCTGATAAGTCTTTTATTGTTGGATACTTTTTAAATAATATGCTTGTTGCTGCATTTACCTTTTTATCAGTTGTTTGGGCACTTAACATAGTTGCTATCAAAAGTTCATAATCTTTGTTATAATTTAATTCACATTTAGGATTAGGTATTAAATGATCTAAATAATCAAAAATTTCTTTATTCATTATTTAACCAATCATAATCAAAAGTTTCTTTTGTATCTTTTTTTGAAACAAAATTTTTCTTATTTTTTATTATGTCTTGTTCTGTCTTAATACCTTTCTTACCCCATTCATATAATATTTTATCAATATATCTTAAATTATTTACTCCGTTATAAACTGCTTCTTTAAGTGCCAAAAGAATTGTTTCCTCCTCAAAATTATCAGTCCAAGAATTTATTATTTCGTATTCCATTGGAGACAAGGTTCTCCCAAATTCTTTTTCAAAAATGTCAAAAATGTTTTTATTATCTTTTTTTTCTTCATCATCAATTATTTTAAATACTAATTTTTTATATATTTTTTCTATATTTACATACTCTGATCTAACATTATTTACTTTTTCTACATCTAATGATATTAGTCCTTTTGAATTTAAACTATTTATTAATTTCATTGTTTCGTTAATATCTAAATTTAATTCTGTACTTATTTTTTTAGGATTAAAATCTTCATTATTATTAATTAAATATATTATAAGTATAAATTCATCAGAAGTTATATTAAAATCTTTATAGTACTTCATTAACAATTTTGGAACAACAAAATCTTTTTCTTTTATTATATTTACAACTTTTTCCATCATAAAAACCACCTAAAAGTATTATAACATTATTTTTAATATTTTGTATATCAATTTATAGGTACCTCTATTACTTCATAGTCATATGGTGACATTTTTAATGTGTATAATGTTTTATCATTTAATATATAACTATCTACCCATTTATCATAATATTTTTCAATTACTTCTTTATCTATATCAGAATCAAAAAACACTGCTAAAACATCATCTGAAAAATCTAAATTATCTATATTTAAAAAATATATGAAATCGCAATTTGTCAAATCCTTATTATTGCCTTTTTTATATACACAAAAAGAGTAATCATAATATTTTATAACTTCTATATTTTCTTTTTTTATAATACTTATATTATTTAAATTGATTCTATCTTTTATTGTCTTTTTATCATAACTTTTTAAATCTACTGTATAATTATTATTTGATATTATATTTTTAAGTACATTTATTCCATAAATATTTAACATTTTTTCTAAGTCTAATGAATCGATATATTCTAACATTAATAATTCTGATTTATTAATTAATATAGATTTACTGTTATCTAAAGAAAATATAGTTAATGCTAATTCATCTTTTTGTAGATCTAAATTTATTGATTGAGATGACAATTTTGTTTTATCTGTATACAAAAATATATCAATTAATAGCAATAATAGTATAACAAAATATTTTTTCATAAAAAAAGCACCTATAAAAATATATGTGCTTTTATTTTTTATATTCTCTAATTAAAAATTGTTTTATACTTTTCTCATTATTTTCTACTGCTTTATTTAATATATTTTTTTCTAAATTTATATAAATTTCTTTTAAAATTGTTCTCTTTTCTATTTTTAATATTTCACATATTTTATAAGGTAATATTTTAATATCTTTTCTATTTTTTATAACAAGATTTTCATAATCATACTTAAGCATATCTACAGGCATATTTTTAATTTGATAAGCTATTTGTAAATCTCTTATATTATTTTTATATAATACATATTTATCATTTAAATCTTGTTGAAGTAATTTTTTAACACTTTTAATTATTCTTTTTTCTTCATTTGTATATGGATATTTTAATTCACTATCTAACTGTATCCAAATACCAATAGGTTCAGTAATATTGACGCTAATATCATTCAAATTAAGCTCATTCATTATTCCTAATTCTTTTAATAATGATAAACCATATAATACATTTTTACTTGAAAATATTTTATCTAATTCCTGCTTCTTTCTTTCATATGACAATTTCTTTAGAGTTGATTTATTTTTTTTAATAGCATTTTCAAGTTCATTTGACAATTTGAAATTTAGTATGGTTGCAAATCTTATTGCTCTTAATATTCTAAGTGAATCTTCTTTTATTTTCTTGTTATTATCACCAACTGAATTTATTATTTTGTTATCAATATCATACTTAGCATTTAATAAATCAACAAACTGTCCACTACTATTTATACATAATGTATTTATTATAAAATCCCTTCTATATAAGTCTTCTTTCAAACTATTTATATATTGTACATCAACAGGTACTCTATTATTTTTATATTTTTTTTCTTTTCTAAATGTTGTTATTTCATATTTATTTGATTTATAATTTATAATAATTGAACCATATTTAATACCTGATTTACTTTTCACATCAAATATTTTCATTACATCGTTTGGTTTTGCACTAGTACATATATCTATATCTTTATTTTCAATTCCAATATATAAATCTCTTGGAAATCCACCAACTATATATGCTTTAAATCCATGTAATTCTATCTTTTTTAAAACTTCCAAAGCTTCTTGATACATGTTATCACCTCTAAAGTAAGTTTGCTACTATAATATTATTGTATAAAATGAATTTATTATTGTCAAACACTTTATTAATGAAAAAATTGTGTTTCCACAATTAATTTCAATATTTTTATTTATAATAATTTTGTATATTTAATACTGGATTAATTTCTTTTAATATTCATAATTTTTTAATATATCAAAGTAGCACAATTTATGTACAAAAAAAAAGGCATTAGCCTTTTAGTTTAAAGCATCTTTTAATTTAGAACCAGCTTTAACAGTAACAGCAACTCTTGCAGGGATTTTAACAGTTTCTCCAGTTCTTGGATTACGTCCATCTTTTGCTGGTTTCTTTTTAGCAGTAAATGTACAGAATCCTGTTAAAGTAACTTTACTTTCTTTTTTTAATCCTGTAATTACACCTTTCATCATTGCATCTAAAGCACGAGATGAATCTGCTTTAGTTAATCCTGTTTCTTCTGCAATATAATTTACTAAATCTGTTTTTGACATTTGTCATACCTCCTATTTTAATAAACAAGCTATCTTGTCTACAATCTAATATTACCATATATAATAAGTAAAATCAATGCTTTTTGACATTTTAATATATATTTTTTTATTTTACTACAATTTTATAAAATAATTGTAACAATATTAGAACTAAAAATATCATTTAATTTAGAAAGATGAGATCTTTTTGATAATTTAACTATTCCACTTGATATAATTAATTTTGTTTTATTAATAGTATATATACCTCTCATATTATTTTTAAATAATGCCTTTCTTGGAGATATTAAGCCTCTATGTCCTGGAACAAAATCAGGCATTAACCCACCATGTGTATGGCCACATAAAATTATATCTATATTACTCAAATTGAATTTTTCTTTATTATTTAATATGACATCAGGATCATGTACTAATAATATGTTTATTTTACCATTTAATTTATTAATACTATTATTTATTTTTTCTATATCAAGTATATTATTTTTATAATATTCATAATTAATTTCTATACCTAATACCTTTATTAAATCATCTTCATAAATTTCATTTCTAAGTAAATATAAATTATTTACATTTCTTAACTTTGATATAAAATTGTTATTTATAAAATATTTTCTAACACCTCTTACAGTATGTTCAACATCATGGTTACCTAATATAACAATAACTTTGCATATTTTTCCAAGTTGTTCTAAAAAATTCATATATATATTTAAATTATTATCATCTACATCGGCTGTATCTATTAAATCTCCTGTAATAAATATATAATTTGGATCTATCTTTTTTATATTTTCTAATACAAAATCTAATCTTTTTAATTTATAATCATTACAATAATGTATGTCAGATATATGAACTATTTTAATGTTTAAATTATGATTTATTTCATATTTTGTATTACTTATTCTCATATTTCCACCTACCTAATTATAGCATATAATTTTAAAAAGAAAAGATGATTTCTAATCTTTATAAGACAATAGTACAGTGTTACAATTGATTTAAAACATTTATACATAAAAAAGTAATTCAAGTTGTATAATTACGAAAACAATAACATGAAAGGACATGAATTACATGAATAGTATATCACAAAATATTAAGATATAAATAATACATAAATCTAAAAATAAGAAAACATTGTAATTATAATAAAAACACTTTATGTTCAGCATGTAAGGAAAACTTATGCACTGAGTAATATATTATTTAAAATCTGTAATATTGCACATAATTAATAATGCTAATTTATTTGCATCAAATATATTGTTAATTGCATCATTTGATGATATAATGGTGCAAATAAAAGGAGAATGATGCAATTTGAGAAAATTTAATTTGATGGAAGAATATAATAGTATTATATCTAGTGGTAATATCATTAGTTTAATAAGTAAAATACATGAATACAAAGGAAAACAATCATATTTATTAAATACTAAAAAAGATACTTTAGATACTTTATCAAAAGTTGCTAAAATAGAGAGTACTTCTTCATCAAATAAAATTGAGGGCATTTGTACTACTGATAAAAGAATTAATGAAATTGTAACTAAAAAGTTAGAACCTAAAAATAGAAATGAAGAAGAAATTGCTGGTTATAGAGATGTATTATCTTTAATTCATGAGAACTACAATTTTATCGATATTAATCAAAATAAAATTTTGCAATTACATAGAGATTTATATAAATATACAGGCTATAGTTATGGTGGTAAATTTAAAAATTCTCAAAACTATATTGAAGAAGAAAATGAAAAAGGAGAAAAGAAAATAAGATTTATACCTCTATCTCCTGTTGAAACACCAATTGCAATTGAAGATTTATGTAAAAATTATAATGAATTAGTTAATAACGAATCATGTGATTTACTAGTTTTAATTCCTATATTTATATTAGATTTCTTATCTATACACCCATTTAATGATGGCAACGGAAGAATGAGTAGATTACTTACTCTACTATTACTATATAAAGCAGATTATATGGTAGGAAAGTATATCAGTATTGAAAAAATTATTGAAGAAACAAAAGATAGTTATTATGACACATTAGAAAAAAGTTCTGTTGCATGGAATAATAATGAAAATGATTATTCATATTTTGTAGAATACTATCTAGGAATAATATTAAATGCTTATAAGGATTTTGATTCAAGAATAAATATTGTTGAAAATAAAAAAATAACTGCTTATGATAGAATTATAGGTATATTTAAAGAAAATATTATTCCAATAGATAAAGCGTTTATAATTAATAAGTGTCCTAATTTAAGTGAAACCACAATTGAAAGAATATTAAATAAATTACTTAAAAAAGATAAAATTGTTAAAATCTCTGGTGGAAGGTATACAAAATATAAATGGAATAATTAAATTAGTTGTTTAGAATTTCTGAATAATTGAAATTAGGAAAGATATGTATAACAAAAAAAGATAATATTTCTATGTCTATCTTAAATTACACAACTCCAAATGAAGAAAGGTTGCATATAGAAAAAAATTAACTCAATTATCTTGAATTAATTTTATATAATTTCTGTTTCACTTCATTTAGAAATGTACAATTTCTCATCTTTATAAGACAATAGCAAATAAATTTCCTGAACCTTTATTAACTAATTTAGATAATGTAGTTTGAAGTTTATGTCTAGCGTTTTCTGGTAATAAAGATAGTTTTGCTTGTATTCCTTCTTTAACTATTACATCTAAACTTCTTCCAAATATTTCGCTTTTCCAAATAGTATCTGGTTCTGTATCAGAGTCTTTCATAAGATAATTTATAAGTTCCTTACTTTGTATTTCAGAGCCTATAATAGGTTCAAAAGTTGATTCAACATCTACTCTAATCATATGTATAGAAGGAGCAACTGCTTTTAATTTTACTCCAAATCTTCCACCTTGTTTTATTACTTCAGGTGTATCTAATTTCATATCAGATAAACTTGGTGAGGCAACTCCATAGCCTGTTGCTTTAACCATTTTAAGAGCATCTTTAATTTGATCATACTCTTTTTTTGCTTCCTCATAATCTTGAAATAATTTTAACAATTGACTTTTACTGTTTATATCAATTCCTATTATATCTTTTAATACTTGATTATATAAGTCATCAGGGCATTCTAAATTAACTGTAACTATTCCAGTTGATGTATCGACATCTGATAAATATGCTTTTTTAATATATTCACAGTCTGTAAAATGTTGTGTAATTGTGTCTATATCTTTTAATTTATCTATTTCAACTACACTTTCCCTTATTTTTTCTATGTATATTTTTTTAAGCCAATTATTAGGAGCTAAGCAAGCTATCCAATCTGGCATATTAACTTTAACTTCCAATACAGGAAATTCATAAAGTGCACTTTTTAATATAGAATACATATCTCTTTCTGACATATCTTCTACACTTATAGGTATTACTGGTACATCATACATATTTGTCAAACTTTGTGATAGATTCTGTGTTTCAGAATGTGTTGGATGCGTAGAATTTAAAACAATTATAAATGGTTTGCCAATTTCTTTTAGTTCGGTCACTATTCTTTCTTCTGCTTCTACATAATTTTCTCTAGAAATTTCGCCTATAGAACCATCAGTTGTAACAACTATACCAATTGTGGAATGATCTTTTATAACTTTATTAGTTCCTATTTCTGCTGCCTCAACAAAAGGTATTTGTTCGTCATACCATGGTGTTTTTACCATTCTTGGTCCATTATCATCTTCATATCCTTTAGCTTCTGGAATTACATATCCTACACAATCAACAAGTCTAACATTAGCGCTAAAATCGTCTATTTGTATTGAAGCTGCATTGCTAGGAACAAACTTTGGTTCCATAGTCATTATTGTTTTTCCTTGAGCAGATTGAGGTATCTCGTCTAATACTCTTTTTCTTTCATACTCATCAGCTATATTTGGAACTACTAAGTTTTCTATAACTTTTTTTATAAATGTAGATTTACCTGTTCTTACTGCTCCAACAACACCTAAATAAAGTTCTCCACCTGTTCTTTCAGTAATACTTTTTATTATTTGTGTTTTTTCCATATATTCCCTACTTTCCATAATTCATTAAAATATATGTTACTATTTTTTTTATTAGAACAAAAAAGAATGTTATAAAAATAAATAATTAAATTTTTAACATTCCCTATAAATTTATTTGTTTTTCTTTATTAAATCTTTTTAAAAGACTATCTTTTAAACCTTCACCATAATCATTCATAGTAAACTTAAAATATTTACCTATGATGATTTCAATGTCATTTCTTATTTGCATTGATTTTCTTGCAAATGAGATTGAACCATTACTTTTTTCTATTAAATATTTCATTATATTACCAAGTGTATTTTTTATACAATCTAAATAATTTATATTACTTCCTAAACTTATTGAGTTAAATAAAATATTTAATTTTCTTATTTCTTCTTTTAAGTTTTTATCTAAATCTATATCTTCTGAACTTAAGTTATATTTAATATCTGCAACTTTAAATTTCATCGAATCTTTATATTTATCAGTACCAGGCTTATATGAATTATTTATAATTTCCAACATTGGTCCTTTATTAACAACCAATGAAGAACAATTTTGTTGTACATAATTTAATATTTCAACTTCTAAATTAACACTATTTTTTTCTAAAGATTTATTTAAATTAATATCTATAATACTATTTATATTATCTAAAAACTGAAAAAAAGCCTCTACCTGTGCCATGTGTACCACCTATTATTAATTTTAACACATTATTTTATTTTGAAACAACTCATTTATAAAAGTTTACACATATTTGTTAAAACATTTTGTCTATATCTTTTGGTACATTATCATTTACAACAGCATTTATTATTTTATCTTCTTTTTCTTTTGAAATATCTTTACCTGTCATTTTACTTAGTTCCTGTATAACTTCTCTTAAAGTGTTTTCATTTTTTAAATCATTTTGTTGTAATTTTGTAGCAAGATCTAATATAGTTTGTTTATTTACATTTGTTTTTTTCTCTATTTTTTTAAAAAAATTGTCAGAAAAATTCATATTCACTCCTCCTAAAATATAGTATGATATTTTAAATAGAGTGTTAAAGTTTAAATATTATAATTTTTCTTCACCTTTATTTTTGAATTGTATTACAATTGGAGTACCCTCAAAGTCAAAAGATTCTCTTATTTTATTTTCTAAATATCTTTCATATGAAAAATGAACTAATCCTTTATTATTTACTTGTATATTAAATGTAGGAGGGCAAATTCCAACTTGTGATGTAAAATATATTTTCAATCTTTTACCTTTATATGAAGGAGGTATATTAAGAGTATACGCATCCATTATAACATCATTTATAACACTAGTTTTTATTTGTCTTCTACTATTAGAGTATGCTTTTACTATTTCTGGAATCAATGTATGTATTCTTCTTTTAGTAAGTGCGGATAAAAATACAATTGGAGCATATGGAATAAATTGAAAGTTATTTCTTATTTTTTTTGTAAATTCTTTCATTTCGACATCTTTATTTTCTATTAAATCCCATTTATTTACAACTATTATTATTGGTTTTCCTGCTTCGATAGCATAAGATGCAATATGTTTATCGTGTTCAATTATTCCTTCTTCTGCATTTATTACAAGTACACATACATCAGATCTATCTATTGCTTTTAGTGATCTAAGTAAACTATATTTTTCAACATTCTCATATATTTTACCTTTTTTTCTCATACCTGCTGTATCTATAACAGTAAATTTTTGTCCATGATAAATTAATTGTGTATCTATTGCATCTCTAGTAGTTCCACTAATATCTGATACGATCACTCTTTCTTCGTTTAACAATGCATTTACTAAACTACTTTTTCCTACATTTGGTCTTCCTATTACACTAAATTTTATAGTATCATCTTTTTCTTCTTCTACCTCATGAAAATCTGATGTTATTGAATCTAACAAATCATATATACCCATATCTTGTTCACTACTTATATTTATATATTCGTCAAATCCTAATTCATAAAAATCATATATGTTATCTTTAGATAATTTACTATCTATTTTATTTATAGCGACTATTATTTTTTTATTTGATTTTTTTAACATTTCTTTTACTACTCTGTCATTTGTAGTAATTCCTTCTTTTGCATCAACTACAAATATAACTACATCTGCTTCATTTATAGCAAGTTCTGCTTGAATTTTTATTTCTTCATTAAAAGATATATTACTTATATCTATTCCACCTGTATCAATTAAATGAAATTTATAATTTTTATATTCAACATCACCATAAATTCTATCCCTAGTTATACCTGGAGTATCTTCTATAATAGATACTTTTCTACCTACTAATCTATTAAATAATGTAGATTTTCCTACATTTGGTCTTCCAACGAGCGCAACAACGGGTTTCTTCATTTTATCACCTCATTTTTTTTGAAAATTTTATTATTTTATCTGCTTCTTCTCCATATACGACAGTAGTATACTCTAGTATTTCACCAAATTCAACACTTTTTATATCGTTATTTGGTATTAAATATATATTTCCTAAATATAAAAACACATTACAGTTATCCATTGGAAAATTCAAATCATTATTTTCTACCTTATATATAAATTTATCATATGGTGATATAGCAATTCTCATTTCGACTTGATTATCAAAATAATCAAAATATTCTATGCTTTCTTTTTTCATTGATAAAATAATACCATAAAGTTTATCTTTATATACTACTATGTTATAAAAACCATTTACTTCTAATTTATATCTAGATTTTATTATATTAAATAATTGTCTAAAATAATTTTCTAAATACTCTTTATCTTCAAAATCAAAATCTTTATTATTTAAAAAAACTATAAAATTGTTTTCATCTTCAATACTAACCTTCACTTGTACCACCTAAAGTATTGTATGAATTTGTTAGTATAATGTACAATTAAATAGTTCTTTCAATTTTTTCTCTTATTTCATTTTTACCTGCTTTTGTTACATTTGAAAACATTACAAAGTCGTCACCGACTACTAAATCTAAATCTTCCATTATTGTACTTCTTTGTTTTTGTTGTAATGTAACTCCAACTTTATCTACTTTTGTTGCTACAATTGTAACAGGTAATTGATAATATTTTAAATAGTTATACATCATCAAATCATCATTTGTTGGTCTATGTCTAAAATCTATTAACATAAATACATTTTTTAAATTTTTTCTATTTGTTAAGTAGTCTTCTACCATAAGTCCGAATTTCTTTTGTTTTGTTTTATTTAGTGCTGCATAACCATATCCAGGAGCATCAACTAAATAAAATTCATCATTTACTAAATAAAAATTTATTGTTTGAGTTTTACCTGGAGTTGCAGAAGTTCTAGCATAATTTTTTCTACCAATAATTGTATTAATAAAGCTACTTTTTCCTACATTTGATCTTCCTATAAGTAAAAATTCTGGTTTGTTATCTGTAGGATATTGGCTTCTTCTAACAGCACTTACTGTTAATTCAACACTGTTAATCTTCATAAGCAATCACCTCGACAATTATAACATTTTATTAATATATTGTCAAAATATGATTTAATATAGTTTTATCTATGTTTAGAAGTCGTTTCTTCATCAAATATTGAAGAATCATATTCACAAAAATCTTTTACATCTTCTTTTGCATAAACAGATAATTCATCAACCAAATCACCCCACGTTGGCTCTCCATTTTCATATGTTTCACCACAATACTCACGGTCCATATTATGAGCAAGACTTATATTTGGATCATATCCTTCATCACCGTTTTTTATATGTTCTATAGTATTATTCATTATTATTTGAAAATTACGTACAAATGATTCTGCTCCTATTTCTACAGTTTTATACTTTAAATATTCTCCATCTACCATAACACCACCAAAATTATTGTAGTTTAAATAAACATCTGATGTCCCGTGACCTGTTTCTACTCTATGGGCAGCTAATAACATAGCCAATTCATCTTCATCGTAAATCCCATATACATTAGCAAAATGTAGTATTATTCTTTCTTTTTCAGTTTCTGATAATTGTGAAATAATAGGAGTTTTATCTATTGTATCATCATTATTATGATAATCTCTTAATATTTTTATTACATCTAATTCAAATGATTTGTCATCAATATTATTTGAATTTTCACTAATTAAATTTTTTGCGGTTTTATAATCAATAAAATACATATCTGCATACTCTCTTACTATATTATCTCTAACTATCTCTTGTGGGCTTTTACTTATTTCTTGCGGTTTTTCTTCTTTAGTTACCGTAGAGGAAACAGGTAAAGTGGTGGTACTTGTAGTAGTTTGTTCAGTTTTTACAGGAACATTTTCTATTTCATTAAACTCAGTCTTTATACTTATATGATTATAGTTAGGTTTTTCATTTTTTATATCAAATTCATCATAAGTTAGTGTAGGTTTATCCATTTCAGGTAAGTCAGAAGAATTTAACATTGCAGATGCAGATGCTAAAGCAGTAACTGATGCTGCGGAAACTACTATAACAACTTTAACTTTTTTAGGAATACCTTTTACTTTTTCAGGAATATCTCTTACCAATTTAATACCACTATTCATTAAATATTTTATTTTATATTCTGCTAACTTTTTATATAATTCATACTTTAATTTAGATAAAGACTTATGTTTTAATAAATTTATATCTTCTAAAACTATTATATGATGAGGAAATCTTATAGATATTTCATCATTTTTATCTATTTTCCATTTTACTACTTTATCAGGAATAATTTTAGATATTTCTTCTTCTATTTCTTCATCATTACTTGTAATTGTTATACCACCATTACTATAACGCGCTAAGCATTGTAATTTGCCATTCATTGAATCAATATATAATATTCCTTTCATTACTTAGGCCACCTTTCTATGTTATTTAATTTTCTTTATTAATTTTTTTTTAGTTAATGTACTTTGTATTATATTTAATAGTTCTTCATTTATATCTTGTATATCTCTTAAATTTCCGTTTTTAAAACATTCAACTTTTATAAAACTATATAGATCACAAAGTTCTAAATACGACTTTTCAGATTTACTTAAATATTCTTTACTTGATTCATTTCCATCTGCTTCTTCTCCTCTTTTTTTAAGTAATTCTAAACTTACATCTACAGGCAAATGTAAAAACAATGTTATATCAGGTTTCGGAAGTTTTAAAAATTCAAATTCAAGTTGCTCTATCCACTTGTACATTTCTTTTCTTCCTTTTTCTTCATTTATTTTAGAACATTGAAATGCCATATTTGAATATATATATCTATCTAATATAACATTAATACCATCATCTAGCAAATCATTTATTTTGTTTATATTATATAGTCTATCTGCGGCATAATAAAGAGATGCCACTTTAGGATCCACATTTATACTTCCTTCTTCAAAATAAGATTTTGAAATATATTGTTTACCTAAAAATGGTCCACCTATTATTTTACCTGTTGGAGAATCATAATTAGGAAATGAAAAATATTCACATTTAATTCCTTTTTCATTTAATTTTTTAACGATTAATTTTGATTGTGTTTCTTTTCCAGAACAATCAACACCTTCTATTAATATTATTTTTGCTTTCATAATTAATCCCTCCTATTCTTCTGATATTTCATTATTTAAAAATTTTACATCAAGAAACTTTTTTGAAGATAAAAAATCACACATATGAACAAATTTTTGATATTTATTTTTAGGTGCTTGTAAAATAGCATTACCTTTATAATCTTTTGTCCAAGGTCCCATATGTGTTTCTATACAGGAGCATAGAAATTCAAGTTCACCTTCTGTAAGAGTTAATTTATCTTTATTGTCTTTTATTAATTTTGAAACTATTAGCGGATGATTAGCAACTGTATATTCTGTTTTAACAAGTCCTGATTTACACCCATCATGAAGTATTAAAGCAATTAACATTAAATCTTTTTCATCGTTAGTAAAAACATTACCTATAGATTCATTATTTAAAAGTTCATAGGCAATTCTTACAGCTACTTTAGTATGTCTTACTAATCCTCCTGTTCCTAATGAAAACTTAGGATGATATTTTCCTGTTGAACTAGCAGGTACTTCAAAAAAATAATCTGGTAACATTTCTACTAATTTTTTAGCATTTTCTAAATATTTTGAATTTAATATATAACTAAATTCTCTTTTAAATACATCTTGTTTATTCATACTACCACCTATTTCATTTTAACACATTTATACTTAAGTATCAATGAAATTAACAAGTATTTGATTTTGTGTATATAAATATTTTGGATTTATGTATATGCTATTTTTATTTTCAAGTAATTGCTTACTTTCTAATAATTCTTTAACTTGTTTTATATCTTTAATATTTGTATATTTATTATTAAACTCTTTTTTATTAATTCCTTTTATTTTTCTAAAACCTAGTATAAATTCATTTTCCATCTTTTCTTTATATGATACTTCATTTTTACAATATACATAATTACTAGATAAATATTTGTTTAAATTTCTTGTATTTTCATATCTAATATTATTAACATATCCACTTGCGCCAAGTCCAAATCCATAATATTCATTATTATTCCAATAGTTTAAATTATGTTTAGATTCATATCCTTTTTTACAATAATTACTTATTTCATAATGTATAAAACCATTTTGTTTCAATTTTTTATTTATAAGTTTATACATTTCATAATCGATATCTTCATCTATGTTTTTTATTCCATCTATATATATTTTTGTATTTTCTTCTATAATTAATGAATAAGTAGATACATGATTTATATTTAATTTTATTATATTTTCTATATCTTTTTCTACATCTTTTATTGTTTGACTATAAATTGCATATATTAAATCAACATTTATATTTTTAAATCCAATTTTTTTAGCTAGAGAAATATTTTTTATTATGTTTTTCTTTTTATATTTTCTACCTAAAAATTTTAAATATTTTTCATTAAATGTTTGAATACCTATACTTAATCTATTTACACCATTATTAAATAAAAATTTTAATTTTTCTTCTTCTAAATCTTCTATATTACATTCAAAGGTAAATTCTATATTTTTACTTTTTCTTATTTTTCTTATAATATTAAATAATTTTTGTAGTTGTTCTAAATTTAGACAACTAGGTGTCCCACCACCTATATATAATGTATTAACTATTTCATTTTTATAATTTATATGTATTTCTTTTTCTAATTCTTTTAAATAATTATCTACCCAATTTTTGTTATAATACATTTTACAAAAATCACAATATGTACAAATATTGTTGCAAAAAGGTATATGAATATATATTGATTTTATCACATAAATCACCACTTACATTATACAATTTAAAATAAAAAAAAGAAATTATTTTTCTTTTCTTTCATAATATATTGAACGAACCAACTTCTTAACTTTTTCATATTTAACTTTTGATTCTAGTTCCCGTTGATCTGTATAATGTACACTATTCGTTCTAAATTTTGTATATAATAATATAGATTTATATAAATCGGAAAATTCTCCATTAATATTTTTACTTGTGTCTATGGAATTTATAAATCTTCTAATTGTAGATTCGCTATATCCAAGTCTATTTGCAATTTCTGATATAGTTTCTTTTTCATAATTTTGTCTATACAAATAATAATTACATATAAGTTTTGCAGTTCTAACTGATGTTAATTGATCAAACTCATAACTTTTTCTCATATTAACCTCTCTTTTTAGATTGTTGTTTTTCATATAAATAAAGAGCAATTCTCTTAGCTTTTTTCTTTTTTTCATCTGCAAAATACTGTTGTTGATTCATATAATTAGAACCTTCTTTTTGTGATTTTGAAAACTCAACATGTGATAAAATTAATATGTATAGCTTTGAATAATTGTCATTTACATCTTTAGTTTTGTCTATTGAATCAATAAACTTTCTTATAGTAGACACATTGTAACCTAATTTTTCTGCTGTTAATCTCATTGGTTCAATAACACCATCTTCCATATTTAAATAATATCTTATTATTGAACTTATCAATTTGTCTGAAAATTTGGCATAATTATCATAATTTTTCATAACAACCCCCTCTTTAGCCGTGTATTTTATTATATTTTTTCATAATTGTCAATACATTTAATAATATAACTATATTTAACTATTACTTTAATTTTATACAATACATAGTGACCCCAGGTTATTATGTATTTTTTGATGATAGGAGTATAATAACAGGTCAGAAGG
>CANQID010000010.1 GCA_947623925.1 uncultured Bacilli bacterium | reverse complement strand
AATCTTTTTGGCATGGGATTCTTTTCCTTTTATGACAAATTATTAAAAAGTACTTGACTTATTATAGTTAGCCTCCATATAAATTATATTTAAAATATTATATTTTTTCAAGTATATATTTAAAAAAATATATATTTGTGTTAAAATTAGTATAGGTGATACTATGAAAAGCAGAATGGATAGATATTATCAGCAGTCTTCTAGTGGACTAGCAAGCCGTATTAATAAAAATAAACCTCTTTATGATAATAGTCATGATATAGATTACGACTTAAAAGCTTATAGTAATGTTGAAGGCGTTGCTGATATTGATAAAAATAATAAAATTGATTTAGATAAATTACAAACTTTACTAAAAAAAAGAGAAGAAGAAAGACAAAATGAAATTCCACATTTAGTAAAAAGAGATGTTAATTTAATAGATGAATCATATGAAGAAGAAAAAAATTATGATATAAATGAAATATTAAATCAAGCAAAAAGTGAAAAAAAAGATGATTATAAAACAAGAAATTTGAGTGATACGAGTTATAATGTTTTAAAAAACATAAACATAAAAGAAGTTAAAAGTGAAGATGAAGAATTAAAAGATTTAATAGACACAGTTACTACGACTAGTTTAGTAAATAAACTTGCTGATAAAGATTTAAGTTTGGATTTATTAGATGACTTAAAGTCCAATAATAACACTGAAATAATTAGTCCAAGTGATATGAGAGAAGCAATAAAAAATCAAAACTCTTCTTATGAAGATAGAAGTGAAGATTTAACAGATAATTTAAAAGGAATTGACAAATCATTTTACACTTCTAGTTTAGGATTTACAAATGATGATTTTGAACAATTAAAAGATATTCAAAAATCTATAAAAACAAATAATAAATTAATTAAATTTTTAGTTATAATTTTAGTAGTAGCTGTAGTAGCCGGTATTATATTTTTAATATTTAATTTGAAAGGTTAGAATATAACCTTTTCTTAAGTTGGTGGTAAAATGGAAGTAACTGTTACAAATTTAGATCATAATGGTAGAGGTATTTCAAAAATAGACGGTAAAATATGTTTTATTGAAAATGCATTACCAAGTGAACAAGTAGAAATAGAAATAATTACTGAAAAAAAGAAATACATGGAAGCTACAGTAAAAAATATAATAAAAAAAAGTGATGACAGAGTTGTAGAAAAATGTAAATATTTTACTTTTTGCGGTGGATGTAATATTATGCATATTAATTATAATAAGCAAGTTGATTATAAAGTAAATAAAGTAAAAGAAATATTTAAAAGAATGTGCAAAATGGATATAAATATAGATGAATTTGTTAAAAGTGAACAATATTTTTATAGAAATAAGATAACTTTACATGTTAATAATAATAAAATAGGTTTATATAAAGAAAAAACTAGTGAAATAATAGAAATAGATGAATGCTTAATATGCAATAATAAAATAAATCAAATATATAATATTTTAAAAAAACAAGATTTAAAAAATATAGAAAATATTATTATTCGTTCAAGTAAAAGAACAAATGAATGTATGGTTATATTTGAAATTAATGATGATATAAATTTTGATTTTTTTGCTAATTTATTAGTTAATAGTGTAGATACATTAGTTATTAAAAAAAATGATTATTATAAAACTATATTTGGAAAAGGGTATATTTGTGAAAAGTTAGATAAATTATTATTTAAAATTTCTCCTGATTCTTTTTTTCAAGTTAATACAGAACAAGCAGAAAAGTTATATTTTAAAGTAAAAGACTACTTAGGAAACAATGATAATGTTTTAGATTTATACTGTGGGACAGGTACAATAGGAATTTTTGTATCTGATAAGTGTTTAAATGTTGTTGGTATAGAAATAAATAAATATGCAATAAAAGATGCAAATGAAAACAAAAAAATAAATAATATTTCTAATATTAATTTTATTTGTGATGATTCATCAAATGCTTTGAAGAAAATAAAAAATGATTTTGATGCTGTAATTGTTGATCCTCCAAGAAGTGGACTTAATAAAGATATGATACATGAACTATTTAAAATTTTACCTAAAAAAATTATATATGTTTCATGTGATCCTGTAACACTTGCACGGGATATTAATTATTTATTAGAGCAATATAATTTTAAAAAAATTTCTTTAGTCGATATGTTTCCAAATACCTCACATATAGAAAGTGTAGTATTACTAGAAAAAAAGTAATAAATTGTAAAACTTTACATTAATATAAAAACTTTATATAAAAATATTAAAAAATATGTTTATTTTTGTCTATTTTTGTTATAATTAAGAATAGGTGAATAGTATGAATGATGTTAATCAAAAAGATATTTATGTAGTAAGTATATTAAGAGAAAACTTTATTGTTAGAAAGGTTAATGGTACATTAATGCTTGTAAGCGCTAATAATTCAGTTAGTGATAGCGCAATATATAATGTTTCGCAATATATATCAAATGAATTATCGAAACATAGCAATGATGAAAATATAATATCATTTTTATCAAAATTACAAAATGTTATAAGTTTTTCTAATCAATCAAATATATATGATAATGTTAAAAATTATTTTAATAGCAATACTATTAATCAAAGTTCTGTGGAAAATAAAATTGATGCTTGGAAACAACTTCGAGATGATATTGCTTCAAATAGTAATGTTTATGAAGATAGTGGACAAACTAATACTGCAGAAAATGGTATTGCAGAAAAAGGAAAACAGAAAGTGTTAAGTAATGGTAAAAGTTTATTAGATAATAGAGAAGCTTTTGTAAGTGCTTTGGTTTTAGCTTTACTAGTTGAAATATCTGGATTAGTTATATTTATTGTAATGTTGTTTAAAATATTATAGTTGAATATTAACTTTTTTTTTGTTATAATACACTTGAATTAGGAGGTTTTTATGTTAGATTTTGTTGCAAATAAGTTTTTTAAAGGAAACAAGAATATAGCTTTTATTGTTTTAGCTGTAGGTGGCATTGTTATTTTTATAATATTAATAATAATAGTAGCTAATATATTTAGTGGTGGAATTAAAGATTATTCAGGATTAGAAAAAGAGTTAGTAAATGCAACAGAAAAGTATTACAAAGATAATTCTAATCTTCTACCTAAAGAAGATAATAATGTAGTAAGTGTTAATGATTCAACTTTAGTTGAAGGGAAGTATATAAAAGATTTGAGTAAGTTGTATAAAAAAGACACTTGCACAGCTAAAGTTGAGGTTATAAAATCAGGTGAAGAATATTTATATAATCCTATTTTAACTTGTGAAAATTATAAACCAAAAACATTAGTTGATGAATTAACAAGTCATGTTGTAGCGTCTGATTCGGGATTATATTATCAAAACAATGAGTATGTATTTAAAGGAGAATATATAAATAACTATGTTAAATTTGATGATAAACTTTGGAGAATTGTTAAAATAGATGACAACGGTATTAAAATGTATTTAGTTTATGAAGATCTTGATGAATATACTTGGGATGATAGATATAATTTAGAAAAACAATCTGATTATGGTAAAAATGTATATGATACAAGTAGGGTAAAAGTTTATTTAGAAGACGCTTATAATAATAATAAATATGTATCAAATAAATTTAAAAAATATTTAGTTAATGCAAATTGGTGTGTAGATTCTATAAAAGAAAATACTCCAATTTCAAACATAAATTTGTGTAGTAAAACTGCTAAAGGATTTATTGGACTTCTTGGAGTTGATGATTATGCTAAAGCTAGTTTAGAAACAACTTGTAAAAACTTTGATGATGTTCAATGTGTTAATTATAATTATATGATAGAGTTGAATTACACTAATTGGACTTTAAACGCTTATTCGGGTGATACTTATAGCGTATATGCTGTAGATTCAAATGGTGTGGATATTTATAGAGCATCTAGTGAAAGACGAATAAGACCTACTGTATATTTGAATTCACATGTGTTATTATCATCTGGCGATGGTAGTGAAAATAATCCATATATTATAAAGTAAAAAAGTGTAAATTTATATATTTAAATATGGAAAACATTGACAAAAATTATTAAATAAAGTATTATATGTGTAATAAAGGAGGAAGATTATGGATTTAGTTCAAGTTTTAGACCTTAGTTGGTGTTCAGCTGGTGGAATAGAAAATGTTCAAAATATAGTTCATACAATTATAACTATTATTCAAGTAGCCATTCCAGTATTATTAATAATATTTGGTATGTTAGATTTAGGTAAGGCAGTTGTAGCAAGCAAGGAAGATGAAATAAAAAAAGGACAACAAACATTTATAAAAAGATTAATAGCAGCTGCAATAGTATTTTTAGTAATATTTATTGTTAAAATAGTTGTTAATGTATTAGTACCTAATGGCAATGATACAGTAAATAATGAAGATCTTTGGTCATGTGCTAATAAATTTATAAATGGACCTGGTGCAAATTCAAATAAAGGTGGTCAATAAAAACTAAAACTTCATTTTTGAAGTTTTTTTTGTTTTCGTTAATAAAGTGTTTAAAAAAAAACAAATATATGATATAATTTTCTAATAAAGTAGGTTTATATGACTTTTTATATAAATTATGAAATTGAGGGATTGTAATGGGTGCATGGTTTTTAGGAATAGTAAGAGGTTTATTTGCTGCAATCGATAAAGTGGTTGTTTGGCTTGTAGAAATTTTATATGATTTATTATTTCAAATATCTAATGTTCAAATATTTAGTAATGCAAATATTGACGCATTTTCGAAGAGAATTGGTATAATATTAACAATTTTTATGATATTTAAGTTATCTTTTTCTTTTTTAACATATATAGTAAATCCTGATCAATTCACTGATAAATCAAAGGGATTCTCAAAGTTAATACAAAATATAGCAGTTTCATTAGTTTTATTAGTAACATACCAGTTTCTTTTTGATAAGGCAATGGAGTTGCAAAAGACAATAGTAAAAAATGAAACTATACCTAAATTAATAATTGGTGTTGATGATCCCAAAAATACAGAAAATATAAAAAAGGGCAGCACTATTTCATTCCCTTTAATGGCGGCATTTATTGTTCCAAACTCTGAACTCGTTGCTGATTACCCAAATTGTTCTAGTTGGTTTATGACAATTCCTAGCACTGAAGGAGAGCCTTCAAAACCATCTGAAAAGTGTCCAGGGATAAAAGAATATAAAGATGATATAGCAAGTGATAGAGATGATTTAGGAGCAACATCAGAAGATCAAATAGATCATGTGGTTGAACAAAAAGATACAAATGCAATGTTTGACTATCTTTTAAGAATAAAAAAAGGTGAATTGTTTGCATTTGATTATAAGTTTATTATTTCTACTGCTTGTGGAGTTTTTGCGGCATTAATATTACTTTCTTTCTGCTTTGATGTAGCCGTAAGAGCGGTTAAATTAAGTTTTTTAAGATTGATTGCACCTATACCTATAATTTCATATATTGATCCTATTAAAGGTGAAGGTATATTTAAAAAATGGTTGTCTAATGTTGGAAAAACATATGCAGATTTGTTTATTAGATTAATTGCTATTTTCTTTGCAATACTTATAATTCAAATGGTGGCTAGTGCTGATTTTAGTATAACAGATTTCGATGGCAATAATATTTCTAACCCTTTTGTATTTATATTTATAATAATTGGTGCATTGATGTTTGCAAAACAATTTCCAAAACTTATACAAGATATCACAGGTATTAATTTAGATAGTAAAATGCAACTTAATCCTTTAAAAAAGATTAAAGAACAAACACTTGGTGCAAATGCTGCTACGGCACTAGGAGCAGGTGCAATTGGAGGATTGGGTGCAGCAACAGGTAACTTGATAAATAGGGGTAAAAATTTTTCAGATAATGTTGCTAGAAATAGAGTTGAAGGTAAAAGATTTGCTAGAGGCCGTGAGGTTCTAGGAGCATTAGGAAGTGGGGTAGCTGGTTTTGCAGCCGGAGGTTTATATTCAGCTAGGTCAGCAGCAAAATCGAAAAAGTTTGTTTCTGGCATAAGCGAAGGTGTATCAAAGGCAAATACGAATAGAACACAAAGAGAAATTGGTAGAGAAGATGGTGCAAGTGCACAAGGAATAATAATGGCAAAAGTAGAAGATAAACTTGGTTTGGAAACTAAATATCAAAGAATGAAAAGACAAGTTGATAATATGAAAAATATAAGTAAATCAATTGATTCTGTTGATAAAAGAATGGAGTCAGAGATATTAAAGAATAAAAATGCTAATGCAACTTTTGCAAATGCAATAGACTTGAAAAACAAATATGAATCTTTAAGAACAGCAGATGTTAATCAAATAAGAAATGATGCAGTTCAACAATATAGAACACAAAAAATATCAGTTGAAAATAAAATAAATGATGCTAAATCTTATATAAACAAATATGGACTTAATGAAAATTCGCAATTTAGTATAAATGATGCTGGTAATTTAAAACAGAGATTAGTTTCTAGTGGAATGAGTACTATTGATGCTGATACTATTGTAAATGAAGTAAGAAATAAGTATAGTGAATATTCTGATGCACAGAAAGATTTATCAACAAAATTTGTAAGGGCAGAAAGTGATATCGCAAATGATGCAGAAGCTAAACATTCACAAGAAATTAGAGATACTCAAGGTGCCGCATTCAAAGCTATGACAAAAGCTAAGGATGAGTATTTACAAGGTGTACAATCAGGTATGATTGAGGATGTACAAGTTAAAACAACATATGATGCTGTTGTACGAACTGTTGAAAAATCAAAAGACTTTGATGATGCAACAAAACAAGTGTTTAAAAATGGAAAATTTGAATATATTAAGAAAAAATCTGGCAGTATTGAAGATAAAGCAATTGAAATTGAAAATAGTGATGAGTATAAGAAAGCACAGGCTGAACATACAAATGCAGGTGTAAGAGAAGGAAGTTATAATAACTATAAAAATCCTAATGCAACAAAGCAATAATAAGAAGGGGAGAATATGAATGAATAATAATTTTTTGATACCAGCCAATTCAAAAAAATCTATGCTTTTATTTGGATTGTTTAATAAATTCGATTTAATTTTGTTTTGCGTTGGGATATCAGTAACATTATTACTGCTATTGATATTACCAATTGAAAATATTGTGGTAGCAATAATAACATTAGCACCAGGATTGGTATGCAGTTTCCTTGTATTTCCAATCCCTAATTACCACAATGTACTTACAATAATAAAATCAATTATAGAATTTTATACAACAAGACAAAAATTTATATGGAAAGGTTGGTGTTGCAATGATGGCAAAGGTGAAAAGTAAATATACAGCAGATGAAATTCCTGTTAAAAATATTTTAAATGGTGAGATTGTTCTTAACAATAATGAAAGAGTTACTGGAGTTAAAATCGAACCTAGAAACATTTTTATAATGGAACAAGAAATGCAAAATATGGTTATAAATAATTTAAAAGATGTTTATAATGTCATTGATTATGAATTTTGGATTGTTGTTGCGGATAGACCAGTTGATATAAATTTATATTTATCTCAATTGCAACTACTTTATAATTCCGTAACTGATGTTAAAAAAAGACAATTAATAATTAGTGATATTAATAAAGCAAATATGTTTATAACTAACAATATTGTTGATACAGAGTATTATTTATTGTTTAAACATAAAGATACCGAAGTTATACAAAAAAGAATTAAAAACTTAATAACTTATTTTGCCAATGCAGGATTAATGACTAGACAAACTACAAATGATGATTTAAGAATTATATTAGATAATTTCTTAAATGGTGGACAAACAACTACATTAGGGACGGTGATGAGCTAATGGATATACGACAACAAATTGCTCCAAAAGGTTTAGAATATAGAGCTTCTGATTTTATAATTAGTGATAAATATTCAACTATACTTACAGTTATATCTTATCCTAAATTTATAGACCCTGGATTTTTATCACAATTAACAAGTTTGTCAGGAATTAAAATAGTAATTAAGCACATACCACTTCCTTTTTCTGTAATAAGTAAAATGATAAATAAAGAAATTGCAGATTTGAAAGTTAGATATCAACAAGAAAATGATAAAACAATCCAAGAAAGAATAAGACTTGACTATGAATCATTAGAACAATTTATAACAATGCTTGCATCTACTCAATCTAAAATATATGATTTCCAAATGCATGTTATGGTAACCGCTGATTCAGAAGATGATTTAATAGCTAAGAAATTACAAGTTAAAAATTATTTAGAAGCTATGGAAATGAGAGCTATTCCACTTAGATTTGAACAAGAAAAAGTATTTAAATCTATTATACCAATATTTCCTAAACAAGATATTGAAGATAGAATAGGAACACCAATTCCATCTCCTACAATTGCTGCAATGTATCCTTTTATATTTGATAGTATAAAAGATCCAGGTTTATCAACATTACTTGGTGTAGATTTTTCTGGTGGGGTAATACTATTTAATCAGTTTTTATATAAGATAAAAAAAGAAAATAATAGAAATAATGCTAATCTAATTATATTAGGTACTTCTGGTAGTGGTAAAAGTACAGCAGCTAAACTTATGATAAGATCTCACCTTAGAAATGGGGCAAAATTAGTAATAATTGACCCTGAAGGCGAACTCGAGGAAATGACAAAAAAATATGATGGAGATTTTATTGACTTAGGTAAGGGTGGAGAATATGGAATGATTAATCCACTTGAAGTAGTTGTCGATGCTGATGATGAAGAAATTGCACAAGGGTTAGGATACACAGTTTTAACTCGTACTATACAAACTGTTAAAGCGTTTTTAAAATACTATGATCCTAGTATTACAGAAGATGTAGTTAATATGTTTAGTGAAGTTTTACAAGAAACATATAAAAGATTTAATATAGATTTTAATTCAGATTTTTCTAGATTTACAAGTAATGATTTTCCAACTTTTTCAGATGTTTATACAACAATAAGAGGTAGACTAATGTCTATGACTGAAAAAACTCAAGAGAGAAATGTAATGGAAGTATTGGAACTTAAAATAAGACCGATTATAAATGAGCTTAAATACTATTTTGATGGACATACAACAATATCTCCAAAAACAGATTTTATAGTATTTAATATTAGAGAGTTAATGAATGCAGATACAAATATAAGAAATGCTTTATTCTTTAACATATTAAAATATGCATGGAGTCTTACTCTAGATAAAAATGTGGATACTATACTTAGTGTAGATGAAGCACATATATTACTTGGTCAAAGTAATTCTTTAGGTGCTGAATTTTTAGCGCAAATTCAAAGAAGAGCTAGAAAATATAATACTGGAACAATAATCATAACTCAACAACCTAGTGATTTTACAGATCCTGCTGTAATTACACAAGGTAAAGCAATATTTGATAATGCTTCTTATTATTTAGTAATGGGGCTTAAAAAACAAGCAGTGGAAGATTTATCACAATTAATCGATTTAAATGATAATGAAAAAGATAGTATTAAAAGGTATTCTCAAGGGGAAGCATTATTTGTATGTGGCAATAGAAGAATGAGAATAAATATAATTGTTACTGAAGAAGAATTAGATTCATTTGGTAGTGGGGGAGGATTATAGTTATATAAAAATAAAAGTCTGGTGGTGAAGTTTTATGGATGAAAATGCTAACAATCAAAATATTCAACAACCTAGTGAAAAAGATATAAAAAAGGCAAAGGCGCAGCAAGCTGGAAAAGATTTAGCTGAGGTTGCAGCGAAAGGGGCAGCTACGTATTTTGGTGGACCAGTTGGTGGTGCAGTTGCCAATAAAATTGTTAATTCAAAACTTGGACAAAAAACATTAAATAATATTGGAAAAGATTTGTCAAAGAAAAGATTAACACGAAACTTTCTAGCTGATTCACAACCTGCTATATCTAAAGCAAAACCTGCTTTGGATACGGTGGCAGGTAATTTAGGGGGATTAAAGGGCGGAAGTAAAGCATCTTCATCCACGAGCAAATCTTATAATTCTACTGACTCTGTAAATAAAACTTCATCAAATAGTTCTACTGATTCTAAAAGTAACTTTGGGCAAAAAAAAACATTATTAGGTAGTGATAATTTAAATAATACTACTGAAACTGATGATGGTAGTATTGACATAAGTAAAAATATATTTAACTTTTTTAAAAAAAATCCTGGCATTCTTTTTTCAATCGCGTTTTTCTTTTTTGCTATGTTAATA
This sequence comes from uncultured Bacilli bacterium, assembly GCA_947623925.1. GTDB lineage: Bacteria > Bacillota_I > Bacilli_A > RF39 > UBA660 > UMGS872. The sequence continues at coordinate 26,629 of CANQID010000010.1, read as the reverse complement.
CCTGTATTTATAATTCTATTGATAGCCAGTTTAGTCATGTATGTCATTGATGCTATTTCAAATTTTGCAACTGGAGTAGGTGACTTTTTTCAATCACTTGTAAATTTTGTAACTTTAAATGGTTGGAATACAGATCAAAATGTTTATATAAATAGAATGGATGAAGGAATTAATCTTTATTTTAATAAAGATGGTAGAAAAGTATCTAATATTGATGAAGCTTCGATAAGATATTATGTTAATGCAGCAACATTTTATTCAAATGTTGTTGATCCAGAAGTATTAGCAGAAGTTTATGAAGATCCAGATAATGTTAAAGATGGTGAAAAACCTACTGAGGAAGAAGAAAATAAAGACAAGGAAAATGTAGAACAGTTTACCCAAACATTTGTTGGAAATGCAGATGATTTAAAAGCAAAATATTCATCTGTTAAATATGATCCAACAGATTTAATCAATAATATGTTTAATTGTACTACTTCAGGTGAAAGTGAAATTTGTACATTTTCGGAGGATAAATATAGGGAATATTTAGAAAAAACTTATGTTCCTAAAAAATATATAAACTGTGATAGTTGTGAATTTAAAAGTTCAACTGATAGTGAAAAAGAAGCTGCAGCAAAACAAATGGCTAATGAAATAATATCACAAGCTAAATCTTCAGGTGGAGGATATGGTGCAGATGATGAAAGCAATGAGGCTGCAAATACTTTAACATCATCGGGAATTACAGTAAAAGATAGGGAAGGAAATGTAATTGGTACATATAGTGTGGTTGAATATGTTCAGATTATTGTTGAAAGAGATGCATCAGAATATAGTGATGAAGTAAAAAAGGCATATGCTTTAAATATTATTAGTAAATTATTATCAAATTCTTCCAATACTGAAATAACTGAAAATGATTTTAATCCTGAAATGACAATTACAGATTCAACCAAAAAAGCGGTTGATTCAGTTAAAAATTTAAAAATAATGAAAAATGGTAAGATATATTATGGATCTTTCAATTTTGAAAAAGCAAAGACGGTTGAACCTCAAGAGTATGTTGCGATATTAAAAGCACTATTTGGTGAAGATATATCAATAGAAGAATCTATATCAGATGGGCTACAACAAGATCCTGCAACTGGATTTTATATGAGAGTAGAACCACCAAGTAATATTCCAGGAACAGACAGCTATGAAAACTATTTTGGATCACGTAATCATGGATATATTGGTGAATGTGCTTGGTATGCGACAGATAGAGCAAGAGAAATAACGGAAACTATGAGTTTACCAAATATATGGACAGCAAATGCTAATGGTAGTGGTTTTTGTGATTTACATAAAAATCAGTTTGAAAGATGTTATCCAGGAAATGGAAAGAAATGTGAAATAAAGCAAGGAACAATTATTTCTTGGAAAGGATTATATGGATACTGTGATGGTCCATATGGATGTGGACATGTTGCTATTGTTGAACAAGTAAATTCTGACGGAACATATTTAATTAGTGATGCTGCAGTAACCAAAGGGGGCTATGCTAGGGCTAATAATATAAAGTATGTCGGTGATTATACTGAAAATTATGTGCAAAAAAAAGGAATGTGGTCATATATTAATAATGGTTCAATAACTAGATTAGACAATTGTTTATATGATAAAGGTGTACCATATAATGGATGTGTAAGTATTAAAAATTGGGATAGGAATACAATTGAAACATATTTAGATGGTGTGCGTTGTTATATTTATTTAGAGGATTAAATATATTTGAGGTAATAAATATGAGAAAAAAAATTACTTTACTATTTGTTGTTTTATTATTAACAGGGTGTTCTGTTACTTATAATATTAAGATAAAAGATTCAAAAGTTTCAGAAGAGATAAATTCTTATGATATTGATATAGATAAATATGAAAATGAATTGAATAATCCAAGATTTTCTCTTTTTTCATCATATAATTATTTGGATGATTATAGTTCATTTGAAAATTTTCCAAAATATTTTCAAAAAGATTTATCATCACAAAATGTGTATTCATTACAACATTCTTATGATTTTGACTTAAGTAATTATAGTGATTCTAATGCTGTTAGAAGTTGTTACGAATATTTTAAAGTTTTAACAGAAGGTAATAATGTAACATTATCAACAAGTAATAGTTTTAATTGCTTTTCTATAAGTGATGAACTTGAAAAAGTAACTGTTAATATAACCAGTTATTATGGTGTTGTTCAGTCAAATGCTGATAAAGTAAATGGCAAAACATATACTTGGGAAATAACTAAAGAAAATGCTTCAAATAAGCCAATAATATTTGTTTATGATCAAAGTAAAAAAAATATAACTTTAATTGACTATTTTACAGATAATTTCTATATCGTTATATTGCTTGGAATTTTATTATTCGTAGTTGGACCAATTTTATTGGTAATAAAAAGAAAAAATAACAAAGTTAATAAAATATAATTGAAAAATTAAATAAAAAATGCTAACATATATGTACTATTCGGAGGCGTAATATGAAATTAAAATTAAGGATTGATTCTAAAGATTTAAAAATATTTTTTATATTTAGTATAATATTGTTGTATTTAGTTGCCATACTTATTTTAAATATTGCTTCATTTGCTAATGATGGTACATTCCATGGATTTAATCCATTACCGGCTTTTCAAAAAGAATATTTACTTGCGACATTACTTGCTTATATTGGAATTATGATTGTAATCATTACAGGTGTTTCATCAAAAATATTTGAAGTAGATAAAGGAATAGGAATAAGTACAGAAAAGAAAAAAGAAGCAGGATACTCTAGATGGCTAACAGATAAAGAAATGAAAAAGGAATTAAAATTAGTTTCTCCTTTAGCAGCGACTTCTGAGTATGCAGGTATTCCATTAATAAACAATGGAAAAGAAATGTGGGTAGATGATAGTGAATATCATAACTTAATTTTAGGTTCAACAGGAAGTGGAAAAACAGAAATGCTTGTTCAACCTATGGTAAAAATGCTTGCAAAACATGGAGAATCCATGATTATTACAGACCCCAAAGGTGAAATTTATGAAAGAAATGCAGAAGAATTAAAAGAAAAAGGATATAACATTGTATTATTAAATTTTCGTGATCCTCAAAAAGGTAATTCATGGAATCCATTATCATTACCTTATTCTCTTTATAAGTCAGGTAATTCAGATAAAGCAAATGAACTACTAGATGACTTAGCTATGAATATACTTTATGATGAAAAATCACAAAATCAAGATCCATTTTGGGAAAAAACTTCAGCTGATTATTTTTGTGGACTTTCATTAGGATTATTTGAAGATGCTAAAGAAGAAGAAATAAATCTAAATAGTATAAATTTAATGACTACAGTAGGTGAAGAAAAATGTGGGCCTGGAAATACATATATAAAGGAATATTTTTCATATAAGGATCCTGCTAGTGCAGCATATGTAAATGCTTCTTCTACTATAATGGCACCTAGTGATACTAAAGGAAGTATTTTATCAGTATTTAAACAAAAAATTAAGTTATTTTCTTCAAGAGAAAATTTATCTGAAATGTTATCAAAAAGTGATTTTGATATGAAAGATATTGGTACTAAAAAAACAGCAGTTTTTTTAGTAATTCAAGATGAGAAAAAAACTTATCATTCTTTAGTTACTATATTCATAAAACAATGTTATGAAACTTTAATAGATGTTGCTCAAGAGTGTGGTGGAAAACTTCCATTTAGAACAAATTTTATATTGGATGAGTTTGCAAATATGCCACCTTTAAAAGATGTTACAACAATGGTAACTGCTGCTCGTAGTCGTAAAATAAGATTCAGTTTTATTATTCAAAACTTTGCTCAATTAACTCAAGTATATGGAAAAGAAAACGGAGATACTATAAAAGGAAATTGTGGAAATATAATTTACTTAATTAGTAGTGAACTTGCTGCGCTTGAAGAAATAAGTAAAATGTGCGGTGAAGTAAAGTCTAAAGAAAAAGATAAAACCGCTAGTACGCCGCTTGTTACAGTAAGTGATTTACAAAGATTAAAACAGTGGACAATAATTGTTTTGAGGACAAGAATGATGCCATTTAAAACAGTTATGACTCCAAATTTCAAAATGACTTGGGAAAAAAATTATCCAAATGCAAAATATCCTACTAGAGAGAAACATCAAGTTAAATTGTTTGATATAAAATCATTTGTACAGTCTAAAAAAGATCAAAAAATGAATGATATGATGGCAGGATTAGATTCTAACATACCTTTTCCACCTTTTTCCGATTTTGCAAAACCAAATAAAGGGAATTCTCCTTTAAATGTAGATGATTTAGTTAAAAAAATAGATGCAAAAATAGCTGAATTGGAAGAAGAAGAAAGATTAGAAAAGGAAAAATTAAATAAAAATAAAAATGAAGATAACAAAGATAATAATGTAGAAGGAAAAGAAGTAAAAACAGAAGAAAAAATAATTGATAATCCTATATTTGATGATTCAATAACAGATGATCAATTCTTCGATGATTTCTTTAATGATGAATAATTTAATTATTTAAACAGTAATATATTTACTGTTTTTATTTTTTTATGTTATAATTTAAATAGTTATGAGGTGTGATATGAAAAAAGTAATATATAGTTTAATATTTTCGTTGTTTTTAATAGTTGGAATTGTTAATGTTAAAGCTAAGGAGAAAGAATTAATTCATTATAATATAAGTTGTTCTGATATGAAAGAATTATATATTTCTGATAAAGGCATTCTTACTGAATTGGAAGGCGAAAAAATAACCTTTGGGTTTAGTATATATCAAGATGGATCAGATTATTATCTTAGAGTTGATTCAGCAAAAAATATGAATAATGAGCAACAATCTTGGTTAGATAAAAATACAAGTAAAGATCATGGGAGAGTAGATACTGACAAATTTAATCCTTCAATTTGTGGTTATTTTAATAATAGTTTTGGAATAGTAAATTTTGATGGTATTTTTGAGAAAATAGAAGAAATAGGAAAAAATAAAACAAATTTGGTTCTTATTTCTACTAAAGATTCAAAAGATCCATTATATTTAGACTTTGAAGACAACTTAGAAAAATATGAAAATGAAGGTTCAGTATTTAAATCTAAAGTTTTAACATCAGAGGAACCATCTGAGGAAGATAAAAATGCATTTAATTGTATATATAAATGTGATACTGGATCTAATATTTATGAAGATGTTACAATAAAGTATAGTAATAATGATTTCTCATTAGAAACTGAATATAAATCATCCTTTAAAAAAGATTTTTTAACAAGTAGTTTAGCGTCTAAAATAAAAATTCCTGAATGCCCTGATAAAGTAATTAAGTGTAATAATAATTTACATGGAGAACAGTTTTTTGCACTTTCAAAAAATGAGTGTGATGAACAAGATAATAATCTTAATATCAAATGTACTTTATCTGATAATAAAGGTAACCGTAAACAAGGCGTTATTTATGATGACGATAAAGATTACAGTATGAATTTAGATGGTTGTATAATTGATAAAGATACTCAAGACATTATTAATTGGGTATTAGGTATGATTAGATTAGTGGGAATAATATTATTAATTGTTCTTGGAATGTTAGATTTTATCAAAGCTGCAGCATCTGGAGAACAAGAAGAAATGAAAAAAAGTAAAGGAAAATTTGTAAAAAGATTAATTGCTTGTGTTGTATTATTCTTTATTCCAATAATTGTTAATATATTATTAGGTTTAGTAAATATGGCTAGTGGTGAAAATTGTTTTGGAACTACCAAAACAGAAGAAACTAGTAATACAAATTAAATATATTAAAAATAAAATCACTCATAAAATATATTAGGGTGATTTTTAAATGATACAAAATATCTCACTTAGAGAATTTGAATTAAGAAAGGATAGTTTTACAATAGTAGACATAAGAAGTATAGAAAAATATAATAATAATCATATACCAAATTCTATAAATATACCACAAGAAAAACTATTAATAGAACCAGAAAAATATTTAAACAAAACAACAACATATTGTCTATATTGTACTAGAGGAATAAGTAGTTCAAAATTAGGTCAAATTTTATATAGACAAGGATATAAAGTAGTAAGTTTAGATGGTGGATATGAATATTGGTTATTAAATCATTAAAATTGTATTGACGAACAAATGTATGAAATGTTAAAATTATACTAGAAGGTGATATAGTGGAATACATAATAATTGGATTAAATGTGATAATACTAATATTAGTAGTAATAAGTGTTATGAAAAATATAAATGAATCTAATATAACAGAAAGATTAGGTAAATTAGAAACATCTACTATAAAAGAAATAGGTGATTTTAAGAACAATGTAAATGAAAATTTAAATAAACATTTTATTGAGCAAAATGAAAAAATAGAACAAAAACTTAGAATGATAAATGATAAAGTAAACGAAAGAATTGATGAAAACTTTGAAAAAACAAATAAAACATTTACAAATGTATTAGAGCGCTTATCAAAAATAGATGAAGCACAGAAAAAAATAGACGTATTAGGCCAAGATATAGTTTCTTTACAAGAAGTTTTAACAGATAAAAAAACAAGAGGAATATTTGGAGAGGTTAATTTAAAACATATTTTATCAAATGTATTTGGCGAAAATAATGATAAAATATATAAACTTCAATATACATTTGATAATGGAAATGTAGCAGATAGCGTTTTATTCGCACCAGAACCTTTAGGTTTAATTGCAATAGATTCAAAATTTCCTTTAGAAAACTATCAAAATATGGTTAATAAAGATATGTCAAAAGAACAAAGAAATACATATGAAAAATTATTTAAACAAGATATGAAAAAACATATAGATGCAATAAGCAGCAAATATATAATTCCTGGTGTGACATCTGATCAAGCAATACTTTTCTTACCAGCAGAAGCTATATTTGCTGAAGTTAATGCATATCATCAAGATATAATAGAATATGCTTATAAAAAAAGAGTTTGGATTACTTCTCCAACAACGCTTATTAGTACACTTACAACAATACAAATAATAATTAAAAACATAGAAAGAGATAAATATACAAAAGTAATACATAACGAATTAAAACTATTAGATGAAGAATTTATTCGTTATAAAGATAGATGGGATAAATTATATAGAAGTATAGAAACAGTATCAAAAGATGTTAAAGACATACATGTCACTACAGATAAAATAACAAAAAGATTTAATTCAATAAATCAAGTTGAAATGGAAGAGATACAATATGAAGATAATAAATAACATATTAATAATTATTATGTGGATAATTAATATAATTTCAATTATATTAAACTTAACAATAAATTATGAAGTAAATATACTAATTTGTTTTGCGCTTTCAGTAGTAATTATTATCCCAAGAATATTTAAAAAAACATTCAAAATATCTGATTCACTTGAATTTGTAGTTTTGTCGTTTATATTATTAGCAGGTGAACTTGGAAGTGTATTAAAACTATATCAAAATGTTTATTGGTATGATTCATTTACACATTTCTTATCAGGAATTTTAACAGCTTATATAGCTCTGTTAATTTTATATAAAACAAAAAAGAATGATAAAAATTCATTTAATATTTTATTTATAATATGTGCAGTTTTAGGAGTTGCAGCTTTATGGGAAATATTTGAATTTACATCTGACAGCTTACTTGGATATGATGCTCAAAGAGTTTTAGAAACAGGTGTAGTTGATACAATGAAAGATATTATATGTGCTTTATTAGGTGGATTATTATTTATATGTATGTATTTATTTAAAACTAGTAAAAAAATTAGTGTACAGTAGTGTAAATATAGTAGTAAAATACTATATTTTTAATTTTGTTTAATCTATAATTATAGTAGAGGTGGATTGTTATGGAAGAACAAATACTTGAATTATTAAAAACAGAAGGGCAAGCATTATCAGTTCATGAAATAAACGATAAATTAGGATTCACTACTGTAGATGAATTAAAAGAACTATTAAAAGCATTAAATTCTTTAGAAGATAGTCTTAAAGTATATAGAACTAAAAAAGATAAATATATGTTATTTACTAACAGTCATTTAAAAGTAGGTAGAATGATAGTAAATAAGAAGGGATTTGGATTTGTAGATATAGAAGGTGATGAAGACGTTTTTGTCGCACCTTCAAACTTAAATGGCGCAATACATAATGATACAGTAATTGTAGAAATAACGAGTAAAAATGGAATGCAATTAGAAGGTAGAATTTTAAAAATCGTTGAAAGAAAACTAAAACAGATGGTCGGAGAATTTTATTATAACAAAGGTAAAGGCTATATAGATTTAGATGATGAAAAAGTAAAACTTAAAATAGAAATAGATAAAAATAAAACAATGGGTGCTATGAATGGTCATAAAGTTTTAGTTAAAGTAACAAATAAAATTAAGGATTATGTGTATAAAGGCGAAGTAATAAAAATATTAGGACATAAAAATGATCCAGGAGTTGATATATTATCTATAGTTGCTAAATATGGAATAAATGATACTTTTCCAGATGAAGTAATGGAAGAAACAAGTAATATACCTTTAACAATAGAAAATGAAGATAAAGGTTCTAGAAGAGATTTAACAAATGAAATGATATTTACTATAGATGGCGATGATACTAAAGATATTGATGATGCAATAAGTTTAAAAAAACTTGATAATGGTAATTATGAATTAGGAGTTCATATAGCTGATGTAAGTTATTATGTAAAAGAAGATAGTCCACTTGATAAAGAAGCATATGATAGAGGAACAAGTGTATATTTAGCAGATAGAGTAATACCTATGCTTCCACATAAATTATCTAATGGTATTTGTTCACTTAACGAAGGTGAAGATAGATTTGCAATGTCCTGTGTTATGGAAATAGATAATAAAGGTAAAGTTGTTAATTATGATATATTTGAAAGTATAATTCGTTCAAGAAAGAAAATGACATATAATAATGTAAATAAAATACTTGAAGAAAATATAACACCTGATGGATATGAACCATTTGCTCAAACTTTAAAGGAAATGAATGATTTAGCCCATATACTTCGTAAGATGAAAGAGAATAGAGGTTATATTGATTTTGGAATAGATGAAGCTAAAATAATTGTTGATGAAAATGGTAAAGCAATTGATATAGTTAAAAGAAATAGGGGAGAAGGTGAAAATTTAATAGAAGATTTTATGATTGCAGCAAATGAGACAGTTGCAACTCATATATATTATATGGAACTACCTTTTGTATATCGTATTCATGGGAAACCTAGTCAAGAAAAAATAGATAGATTTATTAAATATATAAGCATTTTAGGGTATAAAATTAATGGTAAAATTAATGATGTTAAACCAACTACTATAAAATATATATTGGAGCAATTAAAGGATAAAGAAGAATATCACATACTTTCATCCATGATGTTAAGAAGTATGCAAAAAGCTGTGTATGATAAAAATAATATAGGTCACTTTGGACTTGGTAGTTCATGTTATACACATTTTACTTCTCCAATAAGAAGATATCCAGATTTAACTGTTCATAGATTATTAAGGAAGTATTTATTTAAAAATCAAATTAATAGTGAAGTTACAGAATATTGGGATAATAAATTAATATATTTAACTGAACATTCATCACAAAAAGAAAGAGATGCAGCAGATTGTGAACGAGAAGTTGATGATATGAAAAAAGCAGAGTATATGATGAATCATATAGGAGAAGAATATGATGGAATAATAAGTAGTGTAACTAGTTTTGGAATGTTTGTTGAACTTGAAAACTTAGTTGAAGGTTTAATAAGAATTGATGATTTAACTGATGATAATTATGTTTATGATGAGGCAACTTTTTCAATTAGAGGAGATAAGAATAAAAGGGGTTATCGCCTAGGAGATAAAGTAAAAGTTAAAGTTGTAAGCGCAAATAAAGAAGCAAAAACAGTGGATTTCACATTGGTTAAACAAGGTGATGAAAATGGAAATAAACAATAGGAAAGCTAACTATGATTATGAAATTATAAGTACTATAGAATGTGGTATAGTATTAACAGGTACTGAAATAAAATCTATTAGAAACGGTAATGCTAATTTAAAAGATAGTTATGCAATTATAAAAAATAATGAAGTGTTTTTATTAGGAATGCACATAAGTGAGTATGAACAAGGAAATATATTTAATCATGATGAAAAAAGGACTAGAAAGTTATTACTTCATAAAAAAGAAATATTAAAACTCAATAATAAAGTAACTTTAGATGGTAATACATTAGTTCCTTTAAAACTTTATTTTAGTAAAAATAAAGCAAAAATATTACTTGGGTTAGCTAAGGGTAAGAAAAATTATGATAAAAGAGAGACTATAAAAGAAAGAGATATAAATAGAGAAGTTCAAAAACAATTGAAAAAATATAATTGACTTAAATAATTAAAAATGTTAAAATCTTATAAAATGTATTTTAACATTTTACGGGGCTGCCTGGTTTCGACAGATATGTATGGATATAGATTGCAAGTCGTAAGCACACGATACGTGCACAAAAAAAATAACTGGAAATAGTTTAAAAGAACGTGTTGCTTCAATGTTTAATAAAAACGTTGTTGCCTTTGCCTAATTTAGAATAAGGAACACGACTTTCTATAGTTTCTCTCCCATGGAAATTTTAGAAAGTTCGATTTAGTGGGATATACTATTATGATGCTTATAATTAATAGTGAATACAATAAGCTTACTAATAATAATGCTGTTAGTTGCTTATATTATTAGAAATATTAATAACTAACTAAACTTGTAGTAATTTATATTTTTATATATTTGGACAGGAGTTCGATTCTCCTCAGCTCCACCAGATTGATACTAAACTCGAACTTTTATAGCTCGAGTTTTAAAAAGCTTAAATTCATGCTATAATTTTTATAGTTTAATTAATTGTTTGTCAATTTGGAAAAACACACTTGCATATTGATAAGCAATAAGTGGTATAGGATATATATGAATATGAAATAAACATAGAGTTTTCCTATTTAATTTTTTAATTACAATATATTTTTAATAATTTGCACAAAAATTGTAAGTCTGCTATAATATGCGCTGGTGATTGGAATGTTTACAGAGGAAATAGATATTAAAGAATTTTTGAAGTTACAATCTTCTTTTGTGGGACAACAAAAATTATTAGATAAAGAAACAGTAGATTTGTATACTATTTTTGAATATTTGATAAAAAAACATAAAGATAAAGAAAAATATTGTCAAAAATTTTTAAAGGTAATTAAAGATTATATTCCAGATATAGATTATATTGAATTTAATAGTATAGGCAGATTTAGTTTATTATTGCGATATAAAACTACTGAAAGTGAAAATGGAACTTGTTTTTCTAATTATTTGGAATTCGAACAGAGTAAAAAAGGTATGTTGTTGCATAAACCTTGTACTCATTCTAACTTTAAAATTCCTAATGAAGCAATTGAATTACAAAAAAACGAACAATTATTATTAGATGAAATTATGCAGTATGGTTATGACAATCATTTTAATGAAAGCTTTTTTATAAGTTGTGTATCTAAATTATATCAAGTTAGGGTTGCACAAAATGAATTTAGTATTTTAAATCCACTTTGTGCAAGTATAAGAGAATACTTTTTTTTGTCTTACTACTTTTATCAAGGTATAAACTTTCATAGTTCAAAAACAATATCAAGTTCTGATGGAGAATTTCTTTTATCTACCAATTTAGAACAAATAAAAAAATTATTACTGGACTCGAATAATAAAGATACGGTATTAGAGTTCTTACAAAATTTATTTGTATATAAAGATGACTTACCAACATCATTTCAAAATGAATTTAGTAAAATTAAATCTAAAAATTATCATAAATTAGATATAAATTAAAAATACTTGTTTTAAAAATACAAATTAAATATTAGTTTATTTAATAAAATTATTGTTCTTTTATTTAGCATTATGCTATAATATAACTTGTTTTTGTAGAGGAGTGTTTTATATGCCAAATGCTAAAATAATAAGTGATTTATTATTAAATATAACTAATGATGAAAATGCAAATTTAGAAGAAATTAAACAAGCACTTGGGACTTTTCAATTTCAAGATATAACTGAACAATCTTTATTACATATTCTGGTATGTGATAAACATAATGAAAGAGAATGTTTAAATGCAATAAAAATTTTATTGCAAAATGAAGTTAATCCAAATTTGGAAGATACTATTGGATCTAATTTTATTCAAACTGCTATTTATACAGGGTATAGTGAGTTATTTATAATTAACATAATTCAAGAATCATTACATTATGGATTAGATGTTAATCATATAGACCACGATGGAAATACAATTATGCATTCCTTAATAAAAAGCTATTATTATTGTGACGGATTAACTAATATTTATAAGTTATTATGTAATAATGGATTTGATTCATATAAAAAAAATTGTGATGGCGAAACTTTAATTGATTTAGCTCTTTCTTATAAGCAAAATGATAAGTCAATTAAATCATTTATAATTTCATTTATGAAACAAACAAATTATAAATTAAAAAATTCAGATAAGCAAAAATTACAAAATGTTAATAGTTTAAAATTAAAAAATATTGAAGAAATTACACAAATAGAAAAATATGGCATTATATTAACTAAAAAAAATTATGAAACCAATCCTATTATTGGAAGAGAAGAAGAATTAAAAAAACTTATGTTAATACTTGCGCAAGATAAAAGTTGTGGTATAGTTGTAGGGAATTCAGGTGTAGGTAAAACTGCACTTGTAGATGAATTATCATATAGAATTAAGACTGGGAAAGTTCCAAAATTTTTAAAAAATAAAACCATTTTAGAAATCAATCCAAATCATCTTGAAGCAGGTACAAAATACCGTGGTTCATTTCAAGAAAAATTAGAAAGTTTAGTTAAACTTTGTATCAAATATGATATTATATTACTCATAAATGAAATTCATACTATTTATGGTTCTGGTTCTGTAGAAAATAATGATAATGATTTATCATCTATGCTTAAAACTTATATTGATAGATTCGATTTAAAAGTAATTGGAACAACAACAATAGAGGAATACGAAAAATATTTTTCAAATGATGCATTAAAAAGAAGATTTAACAAAATAAATATTGATGAACCTAGTAATGAACTTTTATATAAAATAATTAGTAAAGTAATATATGATAAATGTATTAAAGATTTAGTATATTTTAAAGACGATAATATAAAAGAAGAAATAATAAATATAATTGTAAAATATACATCAAAAAATCATAGATGTTATAACGATATTGTAAATAATCCGGATTTAGCAATATCAATTGTTTCTAATGCTTTTGCTTTAGCAAAATTTAATGATAGTCAAAGTATAAAATTAGGATATTTTATAGAAGCTTTTGAAATGTGTGATAGAATTTATTCATCTTCAAAAGAAAAAGCAGTCTATGAACTTAGTAAATTAAAAAATAATAATAAAAAAGAAAAAAGCAAAATTATTAAAATTAAATTTAATTAAAATATGAAAAATTTAATCTTTATTTTAGTATGGCAAATAAAATGAAATATTATACTAAAATAAAGATTTTTTTGATACATTTCTATATTATAAAAGTATAGTTTTTACTTTATAGAACAAAATATAAATGGAAAGGAGTTTGAAAAATGTTTAAGAAATTTAAAGGTAAATTTGCTGTTATGTTGCTTCTAATTTCAATTGTTCCATTTTTAAATGTAAAGGCAGCTTCTAATACAGTTAATAATCAAGAAGAATTAAAAAGTGCATTAGAAGATAAAAGTATTACAACTATTACATTAGGTAAAGATATAGAAACAACTGAAAAAATTAATATATTAAGAGATGTTACTATAGATGGCAATAATCATACTATTAAATATGTTGGAACATTTGGAAAAGATGGTGGAAAAGATAATAAAGTTTGGGGATCAATATATGTTTTACAAGCATATAAGTCTACAATAACACTAAAAGATATAAAATTATCGGGTGGTAATGCCGCTTTATTAGCGAATGGTTCGACTGTAAGATTACAAGGCAAGATAGATGTATCAGGAAATGGTTTTGGTGGTATTGAGTTAAGTCAAGGAACAGGAGTTGATACAACACCACATCTTATTATAGATGATGCACAAATAGTTAATACTACAGAAAATAAAAATGCACCAACTCTATGGGTTCCAGAAAACAATAAAGGTGAAAAAGCTATTATTGAAATGGATGGAGTAGAAAAAACAATAACAAACAATCAAGAACTGTCACTTGAAGAAGTAGAAGAATTACTTGGAATTGAAAATCCAGAGACTTCAGATTCATTTATTTTGATACTTCTAACTTGTATGACTGGAATATTAACATTAACTTATTCTACAAAAAAATTAGTTAATGAAATTTAGAAGAAACTTAAATATTAGTTTCTTTTTTTATCAATTTTGCATGTACTACTATTCTGTTTTTAGAATTATCTTTACAAGTAGAAAGTGTAAGAATTTTATCATCAGTATTAATTGATGTATTAAAGTTGTATATGCTTCTATTTAAAATCGTTTGTAAAAAATTTTTATATAAATTTTCATTTATAAAGTTAGTATTTATATAATAGTTTTCATTGTCAATAGTATATACACTAAATATTTGGAATATCATGTTTTCTTTTTGTGTAGATAATTTTATAATATGATTGTCTTTATTACTATACCATTCATTAGTTAAAGTTGATTTTAAACTTCCAAACATTGTATTATCTTTTCTTCCATGTCCATAAATTACAGTGTTATAATTTAAATTATCTATGTTATTTCTAAAATCTAAAAATATCCATCCAGCGCCATTTTTATTTTTATCAAATGAATGGTTTAAATAATATTCATTATTATCTGTTTGAACAACAGGATAGTCTATATTTGTTCCATTAACTTTAATCCATGCAACAGTATTTGAATTTTTTAATAGTAATTTACTAAAATCTACTTGTAAAAATGGTAAATTTACATAATACCAGTATGGATCATTTTTATCTTTTGTGGGATTAATAAGTGTATTTTCTTCATATTTATTTTCCATTTGATCCTTACTAATAGTTTCTAGTTCTTTTTGAATTTTTTCTATATTTTTCTTATCTTCAAACCAAGAAAGTATATATACAAGAGAAAAACATATTACAGTAATTGAAATTGTATTAATAAATATATATATAAATTTTTTAGATTTATTTTTGCTTTTCATAAGTTACTCCTATTTGTTTTACTCTTTAATATTTTGAATAAAAAAATATATTTTATTCTGTAAATATAAGCAATAAACATAAATATTATAAAACTCATGTTAATTATTATGTATATTAATCTTATTATATTTATTCATTCAAAAAAATAAATTAACCTTTACATATATTTACTATTCGTTATTGTAAATAATATAAAAAAGTGGTATGATTTTTTTAATATGAAAGGAGAAATAATATGCAGTTAAATGAAAAAAATATGAATAATGAATCTAATAATGGTGAACTTTCACAACAACAATTAGATGAAGTATTGGCAGGAGTTGGATTCAAAGTAGGAGCAGAACAGGCATTAAATCAGTCTAATACATATTCAAAAGAAAAATTAGTTAAATTAAAAGAAGAATTACAAGAACTAGAAGAAATTGAAAAAGGTAAGCAAAGATAATTAAAAGTTTATTTTTTGATAGTAATTTAAATCAGCATTATGCTGATTTTATTTTGTAAAACAATAATTAATTTATAATAAAAAATTAAAAAATTAATTTACTAATTTTTTATTTAAAACTTATAAAACCATATATTTTATTCATATATTCCTTAAAATTACAAAATATGGTAAAATATAAATTGTAAAGAGAGTGATAATATGATTGATTTAAAAAATAAAGTTGCAATAATAACAGGTGGAACTAGAGGTATAGGATTAGAAATTGTCCGTACATTTTATGAAAACAATGCTAAAGTTATACTTTTTGGCTCAAGAAAAGAAACTGTAGAAAAAGCAATAGAAACATTAAAAAAAGAAGGTAAAGATGTAGATGGATATTATCCAAATCTTAATAACTACGAAGAAATTGAAAAAGTTATAAAAGAAATAAATGATAAATATGGTCATATAGATATTTTAGTAAATAATGCTGGAATTTCAGCGAATTCAAAAATAGAAGATACTACTAGTGCTGATTTTACTAAAATTATGGATTTAAATGTTAATGCAATGTTTAATACATCAAAAGCAGTAGTACCATATATGAAAAAAAATAATGGTGGAGTTATTTTAAATACAAGTTCTATGGTAAGTATATATGGACAACCTTCGGGAGTTGGATATCCAGCAAGTAAATTTGCAGTTAATGGACTTACTAAATCTTTAGCACGTGAACTTGCTCCATTTAATATAAGAGTAAATGCGGTTGCACCTGGTATAATCAAAACAGACATGGTTTCATCTTTACCAAAAGAAGTAATAGAACCTTTAATAAAAACAATACCTATAGGGAGAATAGGAGAACCAAAAGATATAGCTAATGCTTTTCTTTTCTTAGCAAGTGATATGGCAAGTTATATTACAGGTGTTGTTTTACAAGTTGATGGGGCTGCAAGAAATTGATTATAAGGTGTTAAAGTTTAATAAAAATATTGTGAAATTAATATGAAATAATATATAAAGTTTTGTAAAAATAAAAATAATGTAGTATAATTAAAATGTTAAGTAAGTTTTAAGAAAGGAAGATATAATGAACGAAAAGAAAAAAGGTATAATTTTGTTGATAATTGCTATAGCGCTTGTAATATTTGTTGTTTCATGTGTAGTTATAAACTATATATCATCAAAAAAATTATTAGAAAAATTTAATACATACTATAATTCATCAGAGGCAAAAATCGTTGTACTAGGAAAAGAAGGTTGCTCATACTGTGAAGCATTTTTACCAGAATTAGATTTTATGACTGAAGAATATGGATTTAGTTATGAATATATAGGAGTAGATAAATTAACATCAAGTCATTATAAAGAATTATTAAAGAAGTTAGAAATAAATGAGAGTGATTTTGGAACACCTTATACAGTAGTTGTGCAAAATGGAAAAAAGGTTGATGAACTTAGTGGTGCTGTAGAAGAAAATGAATTATTAACATTTTTGAAAGATAATAAATTTATTTCAGATGATTCAAAATTACTTATAAATTATATTGATTATAGTCAATATGAAAAACTAATAAATAGTTCTGATACTCAAATTATTGCTATAGGTAGAACATCATGTATATATTGTAAAATGACAAAACCAGTATTAAATAGAGTAATAAAGAAATATAATGTAAATATTAATTATGTAAATTATGATTTATTGAGTGAGGAAGAATTTGAATCATTAACAAAATCATTTGATTTCTTAAGTAGTGAAGAATGGGGTACACCAACATTCTTGATAGTACAAAATGGTGAATTGTTAGATACAATTCAAGGATATCAATCAGAAGATACATTTGTAGAAGTATTCAAAAGTTATGGCTTAATAGGAGATTAATATGGAAGATACAGTATATCAAAAAGTAAGAGAGTTTAAGAATAAATATCCAATGACAATATCATGGAGATTAAAGGCACATTCTAAGATAATACAAAAACATTTAAATCCAGATGAACAAATAATATATGCTTTTGCAGCTCAAAAAAATGATAATCCATTAGATATAATTACAACTAATGTTGTTGTAATAACAAATAAAAGAATTTTGTTAGGACAAAAACGATTACTATTTGGATACTTTTTTTCCGCTATTACACCAGATATGTTTAATGATATAAAAGTAAAAATGGGTATTATTTGGGGTAAAATATATATAGATACAATAAAAGAATTTATCAAGTTGTCTAATATTCAAAAAGGCGCTCTTAGTGAGATTGAAACAGTTATTTCTGATTATGTGATGGAAGAAAAACAAAAATATCCAAAAAAAGAAAACGTATAATTTTATACGTTTTAATTATAAGAGGTAATTTATGAAGTTAAAATCATGTAAATTTATTATATCGTTAATATTGTTAGCACTTTTTTTAAGAATATCATATTTATTTTTAAGAACTGATATTACTAATAATTATAATTTAAAATATGAAGATTATGTAATAAATATAAACGAACAATATAAAAAAATTCAAAAAGAAAATAAAGAAATTTATTTATTCGATATAAAAGTAGATAATTTAACATATTCATTTCAAATACGTGATAATTTTAATAAACAAGAAAAAATAATAAAAAAAATTTATTATTTTAATGATAAAAATTATAAATGTATTTATCCAGTGTTTATTAATGAAAAGCAATATATAGATATTATTTGTAATAAAAATGATAGTTATATATATTATCATGATATTGAAGAAAAATCAGAAAATTTAAAAAACTTTGTAAGTTCAATTGAACAATACGATAAAGATAAATACGATAATAAATATAGCGAAAAACAATATGATAATGTAATATTTAATAATGATTACGATGATTTTGGATTTGTAACAAATTATAAAGGATACTATGATTTAAAAAATAAAAATTCTATACAACTATTTTCAAAGGATATATATAATCAAACAATATCACAATTTATAGGAAAATATTACATTGTAGCAGACTATGAACAAACATATGAATTTGATAAAATGTATGTAATAGATATAACTAATGGTAAAAAAAGGGAAATTAAATGTTATCCTAAAATATCGTTTGACTCATATATTGAGGGAGTTTTAAATGATGAATTATATTTATATGATAAAATAAATAGAAAACAATATAAAATAAATCCAGAAAAATTAAGTATAGAAATTATAGGTGATTTTGATAGAGGAATAAAAATTTATAAAAATAATGAATGGGATATTGAAACAAGTTCAAATTGTACTAATAATATTATTAAATTTGAAAATAAAATAGATATAACTGATTCTACATATGAAAAAATAGATAAAGTAGAAGATGAATATGGATATTATTATTTTTATGAAAAATATGAAGATTATTATAAGGTATATAGATCGCCAATAAATGATAAAAATAATAAATTATATATTTTCACTACTAAAACAATAGATAAAATCAAGTACAAAGATAATGAAGTTTATTATGTTGATAACGATACTTTAAAAGAATATAGTGATGAATTAGGAGTAATACAACTATTTAAATTTAAAGAATTTCAATTTAATGATTCAATAGATTTTGGAGTATATAAAAAGTAAAAATTTTAACGATTTTTACTTTTTTTAATTAAATTACGCGCTAAATCAGGAAAAGCTGTCAGTATTCTTTTTATAAAAATGCTTTTAGAAATTAATTCTTCTCTTACTCTTTTAGAAATTGTTCTAGTACTATCTTTTTTTAATTTAGAAGTTGAAATTTTTATTTTTTTAATTACATTAAATGAGAAAATAACATCAAAAATAAATAGCGCAAGTAATGTAGAACTAATTATAATAAATATAA
The DNA here is from genome assembly GCA_947623925.1 of uncultured Bacilli bacterium. Lineage (GTDB taxonomy): Bacteria > Bacillota_I > Bacilli_A > RF39 > UBA660 > UMGS872. The sequence goes on along the minus strand of CANQID010000010.1, from coordinate 7,059 downwards.
TTGGGTTTATTTTATTAAGTAACCAAGTAAAAAATGGATTTATTATTCTTATTAGTAAAACCCCTAAAAGCCCAAAACCAATAGAATTAACTAAACAAATTCTTCCATTTAGATTAAATGGTTCATTGTAATAATCCCACCATCTAGCTTTAAATATTTTTTCAAGCAAATAACTTGTAAAATATTCAATTATTGTACATATTATAACAGACATAAAAAATAATACCAAAATATCGTTATTATAACGTGACAAAATGAATATCATTACAAGAGAAGATACACCATATATAGGGCAATATGGACCAACTAGAAATCCTCTGTTAGCAAATTCATGCTTTAAAACAATGTTTTCCATAATCATTTCTATAATCCACCCAATAAAAGAATAAATAAAAAAAAGCAAAAAATAAAATAAAAATTCTTTCATACATCCTCCAACTTTAGAAATTATATCATGAATAATTGAATAAGTAAACTTTTTGTGTTATATTAAAGTAGGTGAATACTCATGGAGAAAATAGGTATTGTTTTATCAGGAGGAGGAGCAAAAGGGGCTTATCAAATAGGAGTATGGAAGGCATTAAATAGGTTAAACATTAAATATGATATAGTAACAGGAACAAGCGTTGGAGCACTAAATGGATTACTTTTTGTACAAAAAGATTATAAAAAAGCATATAAAATATGGAAAAACATTGGATATGATTTTATATTTGATGATGCACAAAAACTAAATATAGAAAATAGTCATGTTTATAAAACATACATAAGTGAGTTTTTTAAACATGGTGGAATGGAAGTAAAACAACTTGAAAAACAAATTGAACTTGCATATGATGAAAAAAAATTTTATGGATCTAATGTCGATTATGGAATAGTTGTATTTAATTTAAGTAAACTTCAACCTGAAATGATTACAAAATCTAAATTAACAAGTGCTAATATAAAAGATTATGTTTTGGCTTCTGCCTGCGCATTTCCAACTTTTAAAATGAAAAATATTGATGGCATGAATTATATTGATGGAGGTTATTATGATAATGTCCCAGTAAATTTATGTATAGAATTAGGCGCTACAAAAGTAATAGCAGTTGATACAAAAGCAATAGGTGTAAAAAGAAAAATCAAAGATAAAAATATAAATGTAATAACAATACAACCACGTAACAAGATAGTTTCACTATTGGTATTTGATAAAGATTTAGCAATTAAAACAATGAAATTTGGTTATAATGATGCTATGAAAACATTTGGAGTATATGTAGGTAATATATTTACATATAAAACAAAATCATATAACAAATTTAAAAAAAGTTTTAGTTTAAACTATAATATAAATAAAATATTACAATATTATCCACAAAAAAAACAACATGATATATATAAACTTTTATCAAAACCAGATTTAATAGATATAATAGAATATGCAGGGATATCATTTGAACTAAAAGAAGAAAAAATATATAATATAAAAAAATTCAATAAACTATTAATAAAACAATTACAAATTACTGAAACACTTGATTTAAATAAAATAAAGGCAAATGATAAAAAATTAGTTAAGAACAAGCAATATATAAAGTTTATATTACAATGTATTTATGAAAACAAATCTGATTTATTAATGGAAATAATAAATAATAATTTAAAAGAATTTTTAACTGCATTGTATTTATATACTATTATTAATAATTAAAATATGGTATAATGATACTCATAAATACGAATTGAGGTTGAGATTTATGAAAGAAAGAATATTAACAGGAATAAGACCAACTGGAAATTTACATATAGGTCATTATTTTGGTACTGTTCAAAACTGGGTTAAATTGCAAGATGAATATGATATGTTTATAGAAATAGCAGATGTCCAAGCATTAACAGATAATTTTAATAATCCAGAAAAAGTAAGAGAGAATATAAAAAAATTAGCTATTGATTTGCTTTCAGTAGGAATTGATCCATCAAAAGTTACTCTTTTCATACAATCTATGGTGCCACAAATAGCAGAATTAACAGTATATTATTCTAATCTTGTTACTGTAGCAAGATTGTATAGAAATCCAACAGTTAAAACAGAAATTGCTCAAAAAAAAGCATTGTTTGGAAATGATGGTGAAAGTGTAACATATGGTTTTGTAGGATATCCAGTAAGTCAAGCAGCTGATATAACATGTTTCAAAGGCAAATATGTTCCAGTTGGAGATGATCAACTTCCTTTGATAGAGCAAACTAGAGAAATCGTAAGAAAATTTAATTCAATATATAAATCTAATATGATAGAACCACAAGCACTCCTAACTAAAACTAGTAGGATAAAGGGCTTGGATGGTAATGAAAAAATGGGTAAAAGTTTAGGTAACGCAATATTTTTAGTAGATGATGACGAAACAATAAGTAAAAAAATTATGTCTGCTTTAACAGATACGAAAAAAATACGTGCAAATGATCCAGCAAATCCAGATGTTTGTATGGTTTATTATTACCACAAATTAGTCAATGATAACAATATAGAAACTGTTTGCTCAGAGTGTAAAAAGGGGCAAAGGGGATGTGTTGCTTGTAAAAAAGAATTGATAGCTAAAATGATCGAATTTTTAAGCCCAATAAGAAGTAAAAGAAAATACTATGAAGAAAATATTAATGAAGTAGATAAAATACTTTTAGATGGTGCTAATGCAGCAAAAAAAGAAGCAGAAAAAACTATAAAAGAAATAAAAAAAGATATGCAAATAAATTATTATGAATAAAAAAAATTAAGAAAAGTATTATAGTAATATAATACTTTTTTTTGGGTGAAAAGATGAAAAAAATAATTATAAATTTTGTAAAAGGTTTGATTATTGGAATAGGTAAAGTTATACCAGGAGTAAGTGGTGCTATGATAGCAATTTCACTTGGAGTATACGAAAAGGGTTTACAGTCAATAAGTAAATTTACAAAAGACAATGTTAAATTTTTATTAAACATTGGTTTAGGAATATTAATTTCTATTGTATTATTTAGTAAAATAGTAATATTTTTCCTAGATAATCATTATTTACCAACAATGTTATTATTTATTGGATTAATAATAGGAGGAAGTTATGAAATAAAAAAAGAAGTAAATATAAAATCTAAAAAGAATATTATTATTTTTATAATATCTTTATTTACACTGTTAATATTAAGCAAACTTAATGGAAACAAAACGATCTTTTTTGAAAAAAATTATTTAAATTATATTATGCTTATAATAGCAGGAATAATAGATGCATTTGCAACAGTAGTTCCTGGAATAAGTGGAACAGCACTTCTTATGATTTATGGATATTATAATATAATAATGAATTCAATAGGGGATGTATTAACAATACAAAATATTAGTAACAATTTATTTATTCTGTCAGCATACTCAATTGGAATGATAATAGGTATAATATTTTTTTCAAAATTAATAACTTATTTTTTCAGTAGATTTAGAGAAGAAACATATATATCAATATTTGGTTTTAGTATTTCAACTGTAATAATTCTTTTTATAAAAACATTTTCAGTACATGCCTCATTATTTGAAATAATATTATCTTTATTTTTATTAAATATTGGATATTTTTTAGCAAGAAAATTAATGAAATAACATAATCTTTAGTGAGGTGAAATATGGAAAAAAAACCAACTGTTTATGTTAATAAGATAGATAGACAATTAAATAATAATGAAAAAGTTTACTTTTCAAAAAATGAAAATGTAAAAAATGAAAAAGAAGAAAGAAAATCATCTACTTCTGAAATAATAAATAATTTAAATAAAAAAAATATAGAACAACAAATACAAGAAATTTTTAATTCTGATAATTACATATATAAAGCAAATGTAGAAATTGTTACTAAAGATTCTACTATTACTAAAAAAATAATAGGAAGAAATAGTAATTATTTGATAACAATGGATAATGAACTTATTCCAATAGCGGATATAAAAGAAATAAAAAATAAAAACGAGTGACCTCGTTTTTTTAAATACATTCTACAAAAGTATCTGATAGACATCTTAATGCACAGCAGCAGTTTAAATTCATTGTGAAGAAAGAATTTGTTGTTACATATGGTATATTTGTTTGAGTTGTATCTGGATTAGGAGCTAAAACTCTAAATGTTGCACAACAACCATCTAGTTTTTCTATTCTAAATACACTAGATGTAGCAGCTGTTTCTTCTTTTTCTATAGGCATACTCCATGGAATTCCATTACCACAACATGTATATAACATTATTGGTCTCGTGTTACAACCAACTGTTGAAACTGAGCAGCCTAAGAAACCTCTGTCACATGTATCTAGACAACAACTTCCACAGTCTGCATTTTTTTGAAGAATTAAAATTACTTTTAAAATTTCATTAATGCATTGACACTCATTAGAATTATCATTATTACACATATAATCCACCCCTTCATTTGTTTTCTAATATAACATATTCATTAAAGATAAATGAGTGTGAATTAAAAACCTATTTTTATATATTTTTTCTATTGTAAAATATATTTTTTTGTTTTATAATTATTAAGGTAGAGAATAAAGGGAGGAATATTATGAATCAAGTTTTACTTAAAAACAATGCAGGAGAAAGTGTAGTTGCTAGTATTGTAAGATGCTTTAAATACAATAATGACACATATATGTTGTATACATTAAATGAGGTAGATGCTTCAAATTATATAAAATTATATGGAATAAAATTATCTATGGATCAATCAGGAAACATAATTGGTTCGATTATAGAAGATTCAGTTTGGGCTAATGTGTCAAGTCTTTTAAAGGAAATGGTAAAACCTATTAATGAAGTAGTAAATCCAGCTTTTCAAGATTTAAATCCTAGTTCTATTACAAATATAAATTTAGTCTCTCAAAGAGTTTTTAAAATTAATAAAGAGATGGCAGATTTATTAGTAGCGAATACTTCAGTTAGTACTCAAAATACATCAGAAACACAAAATACTTCAAATAGTAATATTAATCCAACTTTAGATAATACACAAACTGAACAACAAATTACTGGAGAATATACTCAAAATCAACAAGCCCCTAATGAAACAGTGCCTCAAGCAAATAATCAAGAGCAAAATTTATTAGATTATAAACAATTATATGAAAATGAAATTGCAAATAATCAACAATTAACAAATGAAATACAAGTTTTAAAATCAAAAATCATAGCTATAGAAAATATACTAAAAGGATAAACATAAGTTAGTCCTTTTTTTCATACAATTTTGTAGAGGTGAATATATGAAAAATGCTATAAATTATTATTACAACATAGATGTAGAAGATATTCATCAAAAAAATAAAAATTATAAATTTAACTATAATAATGAACAATATGTGTTCACCTTATTTGAAGATGATATTAGTAATATTACAAATATATATAATATACATATTCAATTATTACAAAATGGTTTATATTGCCATCAAATAATATTAAATGTAAATAATGAAATATTGACATTTATAGATGGCAAATATTATATTCTCATGAAAATAAGTATAAATAATAAAAAAATAGATATAGATGATATAGTAAATTTTTCAAGAAATTATATTGTATATAGAAATGATTACACTGTAAAAGATTGGGTTGAACTTTGGTCAAAAAAAACTGATTACATAGAGTATCAAGTAAGTCAATTTGGAATAAAATATCAATTAATTAGTTCTAGTGCTGCATATTATATAGGATTATCAGAAACAGCTATATCGTATTTAAATAATAATAAAGTAAAAAGTGAAGTATATTCAATTTCACATAGAAGGTTAAAATATAATTCAACATTATTTGATTTATATAATCCTATAAATTTTATAATCGACATACCTATAAGGGATATATGTGAATATTTAAAAGATATGTATTTTGAAACAGAAGAAGATATTATTAATTATATTTATAAACTCAATTTTGATAGACAAAGTGCAGTACTATTTTTTTCAAGATTACTTTATCCAACCTATTATTTTGATGCAATAGAAAGTTGTATAGATAATGAAGCAGAAGAAAAAAGTATATTAAAATATGTAAATAAAGTTAATAAATTTGAATCAATATTAAGTAATATTATGAAATATTATAAAAAAATATATAATTTAGAAGTTATAGAATGGTTAATAAAAACATGAACTAGTTCATGTTAATAACTCCAATAACTTCAGGTACTTCTTCTTTTATTGCTTCTTCAATTCCATCTTTAAGTGTGACATCTAGCATATAACAATTTGAACAAGCACCCATCATTTTAATGTATACAATATTATCTTCATATTTTACAAATTCGATGTTCCCACCGTCATTTATTAAAAAAGGTCTTAATTTATCAATTACTTCATTAATTTTTTTAATAGTATCATCCATTTTTCTCACCAAATATATTATACAATTTAAAAAAAATTAAGTAAACCTTTTTTTAGAAACAATAATGTGCTATAATTTTATTGAGGTGCGTTTACATGAAGTATAAAGAAGGAGAAATTATAAAAGGCACAGTAACAGGAATAGAAAGTTATGGAATATTTGTTTCTTTCGATGAATTTTATAGTGGACTTATACATATTTCTGAAATTTCAGATAATTATGTAAAAAATATACATGATATTGTAAAAGTAGGGGAAACTATATACGTAAAAATTATAGGCATAGATACAATTAGTAATCATTTGATTTTAAGCATAAAAGGAATTTCATATAAAGTAAAAGAGCATCAATTGAAAAAGAAGATAAAAGAAACAAGTTTAGGATTTAAAACATTAAAATATAATTTACCTATTTGGATTGAAAAAAGTGTAAAAAAACTAGAAAAAAGTTCTGATTGTACATTTGTAAATGATGTGAAACAAAAATAATATAAAATTAATTCAAGATAATTGAGTTAATTTTTTTCTAAATATAATCTTTGTTCATTCGGAGTTCTGTAATTTAAGACAGACATAGGTATGTTATTAGATCTTTTTAAATATAACTTAGCTTGATATCTTAAATCTTCAAGAGAATAGAATTTTAGATTATTATAAAATCTTTCATT
>CANQID010000009.1 GCA_947623925.1 uncultured Bacilli bacterium | reverse complement strand
TCAACCCGAACGGATTGATTATATATGTTAAGTTCAAACTATAAAAGTTCGAACAGAAACGTCACTGGAGCAGGTGACGAGAATCGGACTCGCGTAGTCAGCTTGGAAGGCTGGAATTCTACCATTGAACTACACCTGCACAATTAAGTAGGCAACTATAATTATACATAAACTAATTTAAGATGTCAAGCAAAAATATCCCCTTTTTCTAACTTTTTTAGGGACATATTTCGACACGATATAAATTATAACAAATTAGCACTAACACTTCCAAAATAATTACATAAAATACTCATGAATATATAAAGGGGGATATATGATTGAGTGGTTTAGTAATTTAAATTATATAATTCAAGCATTAATAGCAGGAATTTTTACATGGAGTATAACTGCAATTGGCGCTAGTTTAGTATTTATATTTAAAAAAATAAACAAAAGCGTCATGGACGCAATGCTTGGATTTGCAGCTGGTGTTATGATAGCAGCATCTTTTTGGTCCTTACTCTCCCCTTCAATTGAAATGTCAAAATCATTAAATATGAATGCATGGTTAGTAGCATTTATAGGATTTATATTAGGTGGAGTATTATTATTTATTGGTGATAAAATATTCGATAAACTTGAAAAGAAAAGAAAAAATAGCCAACAAAAAGGCAAATTAAAAAGATGTTTAATGCTCATAATATCAATAACACTACATAATATTCCAGAAGGTCTTGCAGTTGGTGTTGCCTTCGGTTCACTTGCATATGGATTAGAAGGTGCTACCGAAAGTGCAGCAATTATGTTAGCTTTTGGTATAGGTTTACAAAATTTCCCAGAAGGTTCTGCCGTTTCACTTCCACTTAGGAGAGAAGGATTATCAAGAAAAAAATCATTTTTTTATGGACAATTAAGTGCAATAGTTGAACCTATTTCAAGTGTTATAGGTGCATTAATAGTACTTAAAGCAAGATTTTTACTACCATATTTGCTTGCGTTTGCAGCAGGCGCTATGATATATGTAGTAGTTGAAGAATTAATTCCAGAAAGTCAATCAAACAAAAAAAAGGACTTAATGGCCTTTTTTACACTTATTGGTTTTTCCATAATGATGATTATGGATGTAGCTCTAGGTTAAATTAGAGCTTATTTTTTTGTCTCAATTAAATCTTTAATCATATCTACAAATTCCTTCTTTGAAACAGTTGTTGTATCTCTACTTCCAAATTTACGATAACTTATAGTATCATTATCTCTTTCATTATCACCTATTATTAATGTAAAAGGTATTTTTTTAGTTTGACTTTCTCTCATTCTATAAGAAAGTTTTTCTTCCCTTGAATCTAACTCAACCCTAAATCCAAATGAACTTAAATATTTTTCAAGTTCCTTAGAATATTTTAAATGATATTCATTATTAACAGGAATAATATTTATTTGTACAGGAGCAAGCCATGTTTTAAATACACCCTTTGTTTCTTCTATTAAAAATGCAGTAAATCTATCAAGAGAACCTAATATTGCTCTATGAATAACAACAGGTCTTACCTTATCACCATGTTCATCAATATAAGTAAGTTCAAATCTTTCAGGTAATTGATAATCAAGTTGTATAGTTGAAAGTGTTACATCATGACCTATTGCACTTTTTACTTGAACATCTAATTTAGGTCCATAAAATGCTGCTTCACCCTCTGCTTCATAGTAATCTACCCCTACTTCATCTAAAACTTCTCTTAACTCATTTTCTGATTTTTCCCATAATAAATCATTTCCAAAATATTTTTCTGTATTGTTTTTATCTCTTAAAGAAAGTCTAAAACTATAATTTTCAAATCCAAAATCTTTGTATACATCTAAAATCAAGTCTATTACATTTTTAAATTCTTCTTTTATTTGGTCTGGTCTACAAAATATGTGTGAATCATTTTGAGTAAATGCACGAGTTCTTTCTATACCACATACTGCACCACTCGCTTCAAATCTAAAATCATTTGCAATTTCAGCAATTCTAATTGGCAAATCTCTATAAGAATGTAAACTATTTTTAAACATCATCATGTGGTGTGGACAATTCATTGGACGCAAAACATATTCTTCATCATCTAATTTCATAGATGGAAACATATCATCTTTATAATGTTCCCAGTGTCCGCTTGTTTTATATAAATCAACACTACCAACTGAAGGAGTACATACATGTTTATAACCTAAACTTATTTCTTTATCTGTTATATATCTATCTAGTGTTCTTCTTAAAGTAGCGCCTTTTGGTAACCACATTGGAAGCCCTTTACCAACTAGATCAGACATCATAAATATTTCTAAATCTTTTCCAAGTTTTCTATGGTCTCTTTCTTTTACTTCTTCTAAATATTTCAAATGATTTTCTAAATCTTGTTCTGTATCAAAACAAATACCATATATTCTTTGAAGTACTTTATTATTTGAATCACCTTTCCAATAAGCACCGCTTACTTTTAATAACTTAAAATATTTTAATTCTTTTACTGTATCTACATGTGGTCCACGACAAAGGTCAGTAAAATCTCCCTGTGTATAACAAGAAATAATAGTTTCTTTATCGTCCATTCTTTCTATTAAATCTAATTTATATGGGTCATCTTTAAACATTTCTAATGCTTCTTTTTTACTAATTTCATGTCTAACTATTCTTTTACCATCTTTAGAAATTTTTTTCATTTCTTTTTCTAGCATCTCTAAGTCTTCTTCTTTTATTACATCATCACCTAAATCGATATCATAATAAAATCCCTCTTCAATTACAGGTCCTACCCAAAATTTAGCATGTGGATATTTATGTTTTACTGCTTGCGCAAGCAAATGTGCACAACTATGATTTAATTTACTTAATCTTTCATCTTCTTTTATATTTATCATACTATCACCTTTTATCTGTGGAACCTATTCCACCCTTTCTATAATCTAATATTTCTTCCTCATCATCTACTGTTAAAAATTTAGTAAATATACCTTGACATATTGCATCACCTTTTTTAACTATATAATCTTTATCTCCATGATTTTGTAGTTTAAGCCATGCATGTCCCTCATTTGATTCATTATTATAGTAATCACTTTCGAAAATTCCTATTTGATTACACATTCTTACATTATACTTAAATCCTTGACTACTTCTTACTACAAGCATAAGCATTTCATCATCATTCATTTTTATTTTAACACCGGTCGGTATTTTTATTATTTCATTTGGTTTTAATGTAAAATCAAATAGCGAGAAAAAATCATATCCAGCACTAAAACGAGTACTTCTTTTAGGTAAACTAAAAGAATCATATAACTTTTTATCATCTGCAACATCTTTTTTAAATTGTTCAAAACTTATTTTCTCAAACTTTCTCATACAATAACCTCCAAAAAAAAGGATAGTACTTAAGGAGTGCATATGCACGGTACCATCCTTTTTTTAACTTAATTTTATAACGGCTTTAACCGGAGATTTCTTTCGAACTCTGTTCATAGGTAGTAATTATTAATGTATTTGTTATTTCACACCAAACAATAACTCTCTTTAAAATACTAACTTAATAATATTATCCTAATCACCACATTTATAATTATAGTTTACTCTAATAATTTTTGTTTGTCAATAAATCATTTTTTAGTTTTTCTATACATAAATTGATTTTTTATATATTCACTACAATAATAACCATTAATTTCTTTTCTTTGATTTAAGTATTTTACTAGATTTTGTAAATAATCTTCCCAAAAATATATAGAATCATAATTTATTTTATTTTCTATTAAAAATTGTTCTATTAAACGTTGTGTTGTTATAGAAGCATAATTTCTAATAGGATTCGTTGTATTACAATAAGCATCCAATCCAAATCCCAAATGACCTTTATTTACAGTTGAATAAGAGGATTTAAAATAATTTTGATTTATCAAATTCATTATATCCTCCATTTTTTCATTTTGAAATATATCTAAATCTTTACAATTTAAAATTTGTTCAGTTACTAAATTATCATTTACACAATATATAAATGGTAAATCTAATTTATAAAATTTTAAAGCTGTATAATAATTAGTTAAAATCATAAATTTAGAAACCACTTTTGAAAAAGCACTTTTATTAGCATTTTTTGAGAAATTATCATTTTCATCAAAACAATTATTTGAAATAGTTAATTTTTCACTAAATTCAAGTACAGAAGTAAAAAAATCAGATTCCTTTTTATTATTTTTTATAATTTTATCTACCTCTGTATATGAATAGTTTTTAGACACTCTTATTAATGCCTTAAATATTTCTACATCGTTATTTTTTAATTCCATAGAAGGTGTAAAAACAAATCTATAAGCAAATACTTTCTTTATACCTAATCTATTTAATGACAAATAATGATTTGATAATTTGTCTGGAAGCATCGGAATATAACTTTTTGGGATATAAATTGAAAATCCTCTTTTATAAGCTTCTAAATCAATTTTTGAATTAAATGAAATTACATTTCCAACATCTGCTATAAAAATAGTTAATACATAATTACCATCTAAATCCTTTTTAAAAGAAAATGCATCATCAAAACAATATGTACCATTTGAATCTATTGAAACTACATATTCATTTGTTAAATCAATATACTCACCACTACTATTTAATTCATTTAACTTAATTTCATCTATTATTTCAGAATTATCAAATGGAAATTTTTCACTAATGTCATATCTAGAATTAATATTTTCAATATCAATTATATTTTTTCTATCTATTCCTTTTTTAAAAAAAGAGTTAATTTCATCTATTATTCTTCTTTTTGCTTTAGTTTTCAAATTTGGATTTGAAGATATCATAATACTTGCTTGTGAAATTTTGTCTCTAAGAATTTTTCTATTCTTACTATTTATATTACAGTTATCTGTCTCATAAAATAATCTTATAATTTTCTCATAATAAACAACATCATTTAAATTATAAACAAGTGAATTTATATAATTATCTATTACAACTGAAAATATATCTTTTTCAGTTTCGAATTCAGTAAAATTATTTAATATTAATTTTACTAAATTATAATCCTTATACTCAAAAATAATTATTCCTAATAATCTTTTAACTTCATATTCTTTCCTATCGTAATTAGAACAAATATGATTGAAAATAGTGTTTAAAGTTTCTTTAATTATTTCTAAATTTTCACTATGTTCTTTTAAAAAAATATCATCTTCTGTTATACTTTCAATTCTATGTAATAAAATTGAAATATTATTTATAATGCTCAATCTCTCTTCTTCTGTAATATTATCAATATTTTTTAAAATATATTGCATTTTTCTTAAAATATATTCATCTTTAACACAATCAAAATTATCTTTTTTTTGAAAAATTAAGTTTGTTACTTCTTTCAAATGTTCATTAATTTTCTCGTTTTCCATACAACCTACTACCTAACTAATTTCTTAAATTTTTGCTTATAATTTGAATTTCATTTGTTAATTGCTTTATTCTTTCAATTATTCTTTTTGCTTTTATTTCTTCGACGCCATCTTTACTTATAGAAAAATGTTGTTCTAACGATTCCATATCTAAATTTGATGTAAAAAAAGTTGGTAACTTTTCTTGCATTCTATATTGTATTAATGGGCATAATATTTCATCTCTTCCCCATTGTGTTGTTACTTCAGCACCTATATCATCAATTAAAAGAAGGGGTACTTTTTTGATATATTCATATTTTTCATTATAATCTGTTGAAAAGCTTGCTTTTAAATTTCTTAAAAATTCTGGCCAAAATACAACAGCACTTTTTACATTTTCTTTAGCAAGTTCATTAAAAAGGGCTGAAACTAAATATGTTTTACCACTGCCAAAACTTCCATATAAAAATAATCCTTTTTGATTTTTATCTTTCCTATATTCAACTAAAAATTTATGTATCGCCTCTATTGCTTCAAATCTGTCTTTATCTTTCATATATATTTTATCCATATCAGCTTGTTTTATTTCTATTGGTTCATCAAGTACAAATGTATTTTTTAGATGTTTTTTTGATGCATCTAGTTTCTTTTTGTATTTACATGGTTGATAATTAAAATTAATTTTTTTATCAACTACTTTAGGTAAATAACAATATCCTTTTATTTTTTGTTTACAATCTAATATATTTTTACAATTTATACATATGTCATAATTTAAACTACACTCTTGTAATTGAGATGTATATTTCATTAAAGTTTTATTATCCAACTTTATTTTTTTTACTAAATTAGTAAATTTTTCATCTTTACAAGCAATATTATATTCTTTTTCCAAATTGTTTTTTAATTCAAATCCCATTTCTTTAATTTCATCTTTAACATCAAGCACATTATCACCTACTTCATATTTTTTAATTTTCTTTCAAATTCTAATTGCTCTTGTTCAGTTGCCAAATTTTCTTTAATATCTTTTCCAAACCAAGAAGGTTTTTTCTCTATAGTTTTTATTGTTTTAGTTGTAGTATTTCTTTTACCTTTATATTCTTTTTCAGCTAATTTCATAGCTTCTTCTACTGTTTTTATTTTGCTTCTAACCCATTGACTAGATATAGATTCAACAAAATTTCTTGAAAATTTATTATCATTTATTCTTAAAACATAATCTATAAGCACATTTACAACACCGGGTGTTAAATTTTGATCAATCAACAAATATTCTAAAGTTTTTAAATCCGATACTGAAGGCTTTGTATAATTATTTTTTTCATATAATATTTCAAATGGAGATGTTGTTTCAAATTTATGTATCATTTTTGATTTATCTGATAAATCAGTTACTTCTTTCCTTAAATATTCTGGTTGTGTATTATATACTATTGAAGGAACTTTACCTTTATTTTCAAATGAGTAATATTTTCTACAATTTGATTTTAATTTTTCTAAATCAATTATATGTTGTTCATCATCGATTGAATTAAATAATATTTCAATTAAATCTTCTTCACTTAAATTATATATAAATGAAAGTTTTTCTATAATTGTTTTTATTTCTTTTGTTACTTTTCTTTTATTTAATACTTCATCTGGTATCATATCAAAAACATAACCCAAATCAAAATCCTCATTTATATTTATCCCATTTTTATTTATTTTTTTTATATCTTCATGTTCATTATATAATATTTTATTAGACTTAAAAACATCACTAAAAGAACATGTTATGTCATCATAATTTTCAATTTTAAAAGTAGGTAATTTAAAATATTGTAATAATTTTTCGTATTGTTCTTTTCCTATGTTATCAAATAATGTAACATCAAGTATTGGGTTATTAAAAAATTCATAGGCACTTAATGGTGAATATAAACAATATATATAACTATTAATATTTCCTTTTTTTACATATGTCTTTAAAAGACCTATTCCCTCTAGTTTTTCTCTTGCTTCTATTATATCTTCTAAATTCATTTTCATATTAGTCATTAATTGATGATGAGTTTCCTCTATTGACATTAATTCTAATTTATCTAAATAAGACCAAAAAGTAAAAAATAAATTCGTTGATATGGAACCTATTATTGGTTGATATAACATTGTAATAATTTTTCTATCTTGTTCTGTTAAAATGGTTTTATTTACAACTACAAATGTATCTGCAGGTAAAACATTATTTTTTATCACAATATCACCACCAATTTCTAATAATATTTTAACATATATTTTATTTAATTTAAAAAAAAAATAAAAAAAATATGGAATTAATTATAATTCCACATTATGATAGACTTGTTGTACATCTTCAACATCATCTAAAAGTTGTAAAACTTTTTTAAATGTTTCTAAATCTTCTCCTTGTAATATAACTTTTTCTTTTGGTAATTTACTTATTTCATCAAGTTCAAATTCTACTTCTTTGATAGATGATATTGCATCTTTTATTTTAAATAAATCTTGTGGTGCACCATATATTACTACCATATCATCTTGTGTTTCGATGTCATCGATATCAACACCATTTTCAATTAGTGCATTTAATGCATCTTCTTCATTTATTCCTTTAAATCCAACTATACATAAATTATCATAATTGTATGAAACACTACCTATTGCTCCCATCTTTATATGGCATTTATTTACAACTGCTCTTAGATCACTTACACTTCTATTTAAATTATCTGTTAAGCAATCTACTATTAAAGTGGAACCACTTGGTCCAAACATTTCATATGTTGCACTTACATATGAATCATCAACACCACTATTTACTTTATCAATTGCTCTTTTTATTATATCACTTGGTACTTGTTCTTTTTTTGCTCTTTCTATTAGTCTTTTTAAACTTGCATTTGCCTCAGTACTTGTTCCTCCATTTTTAGCAGCTAGATATATTTCTTTTGCATACATAGAATATATTTTCCCTCTAGCTGCTCCTGTCTTTTGTATACTTGCTTTTCTTACCTCATAAGCTCTACCCATAATTAACCTCTTTCTAATAACTTATATTATTTTACTTTATTTTATATGATTTTTCAACTAATTAATTCCCAT
The DNA here is from genome assembly GCA_947623925.1 of uncultured Bacilli bacterium. Taxonomy (GTDB): domain Bacteria; phylum Bacillota_I; class Bacilli_A; order RF39; family UBA660; genus UMGS872. Next base: position 33,901 of record CANQID010000009.1, on the reverse strand, counting down.
TTTGTGCTTTTTTGAGTGCATCTTTTGCTGCTTCTTGTTCTGCTTCTTTTTTACTATGAGCAATACCTCTACCATATATTATATTATCTATCTTTACTACAACTTCAAATGTTTTGTTATGAGCAGGTCCTTCTTCATTAACAACTATATATTCCAAACTTCTTTTATCTGTTTGAACATATTCTTGAAGTATTGATTTGTAATCACTAAAAAAATTAATTTCATTATTCTCTATTAAAGGTATTATATTAGTATATATAAATTTTTTTACAAATTCTAATCCTTGATCTAAATACATTGCTCCTGTAAATGCTTCAAATATGTCAGCAACTATTGCTTTTCTATTCCTTCCACCTGTTTCTTCTTCACCTTTTCCAAGAAGTAAGTATTCATTTAAACCTAATCTGATTGAATATTCATATAAAGCGTTTTCACAAACATAATGACTTCTTAATTTAGTCATATTACCTTCTTCATATTCTGTATTTTTATACAAATATTCACTCATAATAAGTTCTAAAACTGCATCTCCTAAATATTCTAATCTTTCATAACTTGTTGTACCATTTTCATTTGCATATGATGTATGAGTAAATGCTTTTTCATACAATGACTTATGATTTGGTATTATATTAAATCTTTCTAATACATTCATTTTATCACCCGTAAATATTATATCAAATTTTTTTAAAAGTTTATAATTATTTTACTTTTATAATATTTTTTAGTATAATATTTTTGGTGTTCATATGAAATATATATTAATTGGAATTATAAAAGTTTATCAAATGATTCCATTTAGTTCTCATGGAATGTGTAAATACTATCCAAGTTGTTCTAATTATGCAATCGAGGCTATAAATATACATGGATGTATTAAAGGAACTATATTAAGTATTAAAAGGATACTTAAATGTAATCCAAAATCTATTGGAGGATTTGATCCAGTACCTGAAAGGAAGAATTAAATGAAAAAGTTTTTTATATTATGTTTAATAAGTTTATTATTTTGTGGCTGTTTAAAAATGGATTCTATGGAAGATGTTACTATTTATACTTCATACTATCCACTTGAATTTATAACGACTAGACTATATGGTACTCATAGTAAAATACAAAGTATTTACCCAGATGGAACCAATCCTAATGAAACAAAATTAACAGAGAAACAACTAGATGATTATTCAAACGGTTCATTATTTATATTTTCTGGATTAAGTGATGAAAAAAATTATTTATCTGATATGCTTAAAAATAATAATGATTTAAAAATAATTGATAGTACCCTTAGTATGCAAACTAATAGTGACTTTGGAAATGATATTGAAGAATTATGGTTAGATCCTAACAACTTACTTATGATTGCAAGAAACATAAAAGATGGATTGGATCAATATATAGATAATTATTATTTAGAAAATGAAGTTAATGAAAATTACAATAATCTAAAATTAGAACTTTCACAAATGTCTGCAACTTTACATTCAATAGCAGAAACATCTAATAATCCTACTTTAGTTGTATCAAATGATATATTTAAATTTTTAGAAAATTATGGTTTTACAGTTTATTCATTAGAAAAAAATGATGAAAAAACTATAAATATTGTTTCTGAATTAATGAAAGATGGAAAAATTAATTACATTTTCTTACTTTCTAGTAGTAATGAAACTGAAACAATAAAAAAATTAAATGATACTTACAAAACAAAATCAGTAACATTTAAAAGTCTATCTACAATAACAGCAGAAGATAGAAATGACAAAAAAGATTACATATCAATAATGAAAGAAAATATAGACTTAATTAGACAAGAAGTATTTGAATAGAAAAACTCTTCAATATTTATGAAGAGTTTTTTTATATTATTTAAATAAAATTAATAGCCCAATTTTTTTAACAAATCATTTACTGTTGATTTATATTTATCATCAACATCTAAATAAACAACAGTATTATCAATCCTAGATATCACTTTATATTTACCATCTGTTTCTAAAACATACTTTGAATTATTACCTAAATCAACTGATGTTTCAATTGAAATTGCTGATTTTGATTTTTTGAAAATAGATTTATTTTTATTAAAAAAACTAGTTGAATAATTATTATTTGATAATTCATAAAATTCTATTTGATATGTATTTTCTTTATTTATCGCTATATATGCTTGATTTATATAATCATAATTGTAAAATTGATCTTTAACATCTTGTACAATATAATTCATTGATTCCATTTTATTTTTAAATTCATTATATGTAATTGCTTTTTTGTTTAAGCAACCAGTTATAGTGGTTAATATAAATATAGGAATAAATAATTTTATTAATAATTTAATTTTTTTCATTATATCTTTATTATTTTTTAATTACTATTAGTTGGTTTACTACTATACCAATAATAATTCCCATCTAAATCTTTTATAAATGTATGTACATATTCTTTTCCATATTTATCTAACAATTGTTCTTTAGTAAGTTTATTTAAATCATTTTGTAATTGTTCTTGATTATTGCATAATTCTGTTCTACTGTTATCAGTATAACATTGTACATTATCTAAAAGTTCATATGTGAAATATTTATCATAAATTTCTAGTTTACCATCTGTTTCTATATAATTAGTCATATTTGAAACATTATTTATTGGACTTTCAATTCCACCTAATGTTATATAACACTCATATTTATTATCTGTTTTATTACATGTCATTAATCCATAAGAATAATTATCTCTAGTTAAATTTACATTACCATATCTTCTTTTTAATTCTGATAATGCTTCATCATATTGTATTTCACCTACTTTACATGGTTGATCATAATCTACACATCCTAATGATTCATATGTTTCTTCATTAAATTTTTTTGAAATAATTAACTCATCAAATAAAACATTTTCATCTATTTCTGATAAAGTTAATTCTGATGTTTCGTGGAAAGGTGAACTTAAAAATGTATCAGAAATATAACTATATAAAACATTTACTTCTTTTAGTTGTATTCCTTGTTCATATTGTTTATTATTTGTAGTTTTATTATCATCTTTTTTAAAAAATAAAGTATATAACCCATATATTATACATATGCAAGCACATATTAATATAATTGTTTGAAACATATTTTTTAAATATGAATTCTTTTTTATTTTGTCATCCATTATTGATGATTCTTTTAAATCTACTTCTTCTTTAAATAAATTTTCTTCTATTTCATTAGTTTTTTCTTGTTCTTGTAATGTCTTATTTTCTTTTTTCACATCTGATATTTTATTTTTTGTTTTACTAGTTTTTTTTCTTTCAGGCATACTATTATTCATCATCCTTTCTTTCTAATTTTACTAATACTTCTCTAGGTTTAGAACCATTTGCAGGTCCTATTATTCCTCTTTCTTCTAATAAATCTATACATCTTGCTGCTCTATTATATCCAAGTCTAAATCTTCTTTGTAATAATGAAGCACTTGCTTTACCTTGAGTTACTACAAATTCAACAATTTCATTATATAATGGATCATCATAATCTTCTTTTTCATTACTTTCAACCATCGTAGTTGCATGCATTTCTTCATCATCCATTAGTAATGTTTCATCATACCTTGCCTTTTGTTGTGATATTGTATAATCAACTACTTTTTTAATATCTTCATCTGATATAAAAGTTCCTTGAACTCTTATAGGTGTATTTTCTCCTTGAGGTAGAAATAACATATCACCTTTTCCTAATAATTTTTCAGCCCCTGTCATATCAAGTATTGTTCTTGAATCTATACTTGATGATACAGCAAATGAAATACGAGAAGGTATATTAGCCTTAACTACACCTGTTATTACATCTGTAGAAGGTCTTTGTGTTGCAACTATCAAATGTATTCCTGCTGCTCTTGCCATCTGTGTAATTCTCATTATGGAGTCTTCTACTTCTTTTGCAGCAACCAACATTAAATCTGCAAGTTCATCTATTATTACAACTATAAATGGTAATTTTTTGATTTGCTCTGATTCTGGCAATTCTTCATTTTTCTTTTCAATATATGTATTGTATCCAGCTATATTTTTTGTACCGCTTGCTTCAAATAAGTCATATCTTCTTTCCATTTCAGCAACTATTTTTTTAAGAGCAATATTTGCTTTTCTTGGATCTGTTACTACAGGTATAAGTAAATGAGGTACACCATTGTACATACTAAGTTCTACTTTTTTAGGATCGACAAGTACAAATTTTACTTCATCTGGTTTTGCTCTCATTAAAATAGAAATTATTATACTATTTATGCATACTGATTTACCACTTCCTGTTGAACCTGCAACTAAAAGATGTGGTGTTTTATTTATTTCACAATATATTGGTTTACCCATTATATCTTTACCAAGTGTTACTGCAAGTTTACTTTCATCCATACTTTTTGGTATAGAATCTATTATTTCTCTTACTGTTACCATTGAAATTGATTTGTTAGGTATTTCAATTCCTACTGTTCTTTTACCTGGAATTGGTGCTTGTATACGAACATCTTTCGCTGCTAAAGAAAGTGCAATCTCTCTATTCAATGATAATATTTTACTTACTTTTGTTCCTGCTTTTATTTCCATTTCATATTGAGTTACTGCTGGTCCAACATTTACAGCAACTACATGTCCCTCTATATTAAAATCATGAAAAACATTTCTTAATATCTCTGCTGTTTCTTTTATTTCTTCCTTTGTTATTGTTTTTGCTTTTTTTGTAGGAGGAGTTAATATCGTAGGTGGAGGACACTTATATCCTTTATTTTCAATATAATCATCATCCATATTTATTTGTGGCTCTATTGTTTGATTTCCTTCTATTTTTTCTTCTTTTTGTTCTTCTTTTTCTTCATCTGATTGATGAATTAGTTCATCAACACTCGATATTACAACTTTGTTATCATTTTCATATTTTGTTGCTGCTGCAGCAATTTCTTTTTCTTGTCTATTAATCTTGTCTTTTTTAACTATATTTTTTATTTTATTTTTGCTTGATGCAATCATATCATATATAGATAAACCTGTAAACATTATAAATCCACATATTATAAGCGCAAAACATACTATACTAGTTCCACTTATTGTAAAGCATTTAACAAACAATGTTCCAAAAAGTGCACCAATCATTCCTCCACCTTGCAATTTTTCTACTGATTTGATATACCCAAGTAAATTGTTTAGTGTTTCTTTAAGTATTTCTCCAACTTCTATATCTAATTGTTTTACATAATTAATATGCATTAATACAAGTAAAGCTATTATTATTATATAAAGTCCAATTAACTTTGAAGTAAAAAATACTGGTTTTTCTCTTTTAACTATTATATATCCACCTATTATAAATAACATTGCAAGTAAAATATTATTTGCTGTTCCAACAAAAAATGCAGCAAATCCACTTATAAACATCCCTACAGGTCCAAATTTACATATTCCTATTATTCCTATTAATATAAGTAAAATACCTATTACTTCTACTTTATATCCACTTTTTGTTTTATTTTCATCTTTTCGTTTTTTCTTTTTTGCCATAAGATGTTCCTCCAATTATCTAAAATAATTATAACATATAAAGAGATAAATGTATTATTTTTTGTAAATATACTTTACAAAAAAATTTGAAATATAAATTCCAAATTATTTTTTATTTATTCCTAAATGTTCATATGCTTTATCTGTTACTATTCTTCCTCTATTTGTTCTTTTTAGTAATCCTTTTTGTAGTAAAAAAGGTTCATACACATCTTCTATTGTCGTTTGTTCTTCTCCTATTGAAGAGGCTATTGCTTCTATTCCAACAGGTCCACCATTAAATTTCTCTATTATTGATTTAAGTAAATTATAGTCAGTTTGGTCAAGTCCTAAACTATCTACTTTTAGTTTATCTAATGCATATGTTGTTATTTCTAAATTTATTTCACCATCACCAAGTACTAATGCGTAATCTCTTACTCTTTTAAATAATCTGTTGGCTATTCTAGGGGTTCCTCTACTTCTTCTAGCAAGTTCTACTGCAGCATCATCTGTTATTTTACAATCAAGTACTCTACTTGTTCTTTTAACTATTTCTGTCAATTCTTCATCTGTATAATAATTTAATTTTGAAACTATACCAAATCTATCTCTTAAAGGTCCTGTTAAATCTCCTGCTCTTGTAGTTGCGCCTACTAGTGTAAAAGGCGGAAGGTCTATTTCTATACTTCTACTTGATGAATCACTTCCAACTATTATATCTAATTTATAATCTTCCATAGCCGAATATAAAATTTCTTCTATAAATCTTGGAATTCTATGTATCTCGTCAATAAATAGTACATCTCCTTCTTCTAGTGTTGATAAAACTGCGGCTAAGTCCCCACTTTTTTCTATTGCAGGTCCACTAGTTGTCTTTATGTTTGTTCCAAGTTCGTTTGCAATTATAAAGGCAAGTGTTGTTTTACCTAATCCAGGAGGACCATATAATAGTACATGGTCTAATGATTCATTACGCATTTTAGCAGCTTTAATAAAAATGTTTAGATTTTCTTTTACTTCTGTTTGTCCAATATATTCGTCTATACTATTTGGTCTTATATTTGTATCTATATCTTCATTTAGTCTTTCACTTGTTATTATTCTTTCGTCCATATCATCAGTCCTTTTAATTTAATGTTATTTTTTCATATATTTGTTTCCAATTTTTTACTTTTGGAAAATCATTGCAATTTTTGTTGTATATATTATCCATAAGAAAAACTTTTATTCCTTCTTTTGATACATTTGTACAATGCTTTATACTATCATCTATAAAAATATCTATATTATTTTCTTTAGCTACTTGTTCTTTTTTTAGTGAATTAACAAGTAATTTATCATATTTTATATTATTTTTTTCTAAGTATTGTTTAGTTAATTCATATGGATTATACATATCAAATGTACTTCTTGCAGTAATAAAATATATTTCATTTCCTTCTTCTTTTAATTTGTTAATATATTTTACTGCATCTTTTTTTATAGGAACATTTATTAGTAGTGGTGAAATTATTTTTTTATAAAAATCGTAATATTCATCTATTGTACATTTTAAAACTCTAGAATATTTATTTTTATTTAATTCTTCATCAGTTAAATCAAAGTGTTTTTTATATATTGGTTTTACATATTCCCAAGTTTCACATATTGTATCATCTATATCTATACCTATTCTCATATACCACCTATTTTAAAAGTAATCTCAATGCTTCTTTTATTTGCTTTTCTATTTCAGTTTCTTTTATATTTGGTAATATTTTATTTATATCAGCAGGTTTATATCCAAGTGCTTTTAAAGCTTCTACTAATTCATCGTTTGTTTTTATTACTTCTTGTTTACCTACTAATTTTCCTTTTAAATCAAGTATTATTTGTCTGGCAACTTTATCTCCTATTTTAGGAAATTTTTTTAAATATAAAATATTTTCTCTTTCTATTGCATCTATTATACCTTTTGTTTCTCCCATTGCAAGCATAGGAAGTGCCATTTTACAACCCAATCCTTTAACTTCTATTAATTTCAAAAATAGATTTCTTTCTTCTTTTGTTTTAAAACCATATAAATTTAATTCATCTTCTCTTACATTTTGATATAAATATATTTTATATTTTTCATCTAAATTAAATGAATATGGATTTGCAGTATATATTAAAAATCCAATTCCATTATTTTCTAATGTTATATAATTACTTTCTATTTCTTTTACTATTCCTTCTATATATGAGTACATTTTAACACCTATCCTCTATTTCATTTTAACACTTCATACATTTGTTCGTCAATAGATTTAATTATTTTTGTGCTTTAATTTACATTAAAAGTCATAGAAAACCTATGACTTTAGTTTATTGAAGTATTGTTTTAGGTAGCGTTATAACAGGGCGAAGACCACGATTATATACATTATGAATATATGTATTACTTAATCCACCAATGCATCCAACATCCCAAATCATATTACCTGTTGCTTTCATAGCATCATCAGTAATATTAGCAACACTTGAAGATGTCCAATAAGCATTTATTTGAAATTTTTGTTCTGTTGGACTATTGTTTCCATCTAATTTTTTATACAAATTATAATTATTATCATCTGCAACATTACATCCATAAGTCGTGCAACCTTTAGTATAATCAAATAACCATGCATATTTACTATTTCCTTTACCAGATACTGTTTTATTTGAAGTATTACTATCAAAATAAAAGTAATCATTTTGAGTTGCAGTTTTTGAATTAAAATTACTATTTCCTGTTATTTGAGCCACCTCATCAGCTGATATTAACCTAGCAGATTTTTTAACATTCTCATTCCAAGTTTGAGTATCATTTACTAATACTTCTTTTACTTCTTTCATTTCTGTGCTTGTTTTGTCAGAATTCCATGCTACAAGTGGTGTTGTATTATGATCAAGTATTAAATTAACTGTATCATTATCACTACTATCATTAAATGTATACCATTTCATACAACCTGCTTTTATACCTGTTGGAGTTCCATTACTATTTATATTTTTATTTGCTTCCCCTTCTGTACAAACTAAATTTGTTACAGGATTAAAATAAATTGGTGTCCCATTTTCATATTTTCTATTACAACCACTTGGATTATATTCAAAGTCAAATTTATCATTTATGTATGATGCCTTAATTTTTGTATTATAGTCTATTTCATTTCCAGATACATCTAATATTGGTGATGTTAAATAACCTCCCTTTACTATAGATTCTACTAATATACAATAAACATTACCTTCTTCTTTTTTATATTCTAATCTATTTTCATCTACAAATAATTTAGCAGCAGAAAGTATAAGTTCTTTTTGTGCATCAGTTATTTTACCTTTTGAATTATTAACTCTATTAGTTATTTGTGAAATTGAAATAACAGCTATAATAGCAAGTAAAACTACAACCCCAAGTACTTCTGGTAAAGTAAATCCTTTTTTATTCATAAGTCACCTTCTTACTATATAAATAGTACCATAAATTTAAAAAATAGTAAACAAAAAGACACATTAAGTGTCTTTTTATATTATTTAGATATCAATAGTAAGGAGTGAAGATATCTTTAATAATATAACCGTATATATTTTATAGAGAATCGTATTTTTTAATTATTATTTTGTGTCAATTTTTTATTGTTTTTATTCTTATTATCACCTCCACTATTTAAAGTATAACAGTGATATGTGAAATTTATATGAATAAATAGTGAAAACTATTTTTTATGAAAAAATGTTTTGATAATATAAAATTCAAATATTATCATTATCGCTATATAACCCCATATTAATACAGTTTGAAGTATACTATCAGTATATTTTATAATTATACTTTCAAATGATGATGGAAGATAATTAGATATAAAACTTCCTATGTCTCCTTTTCCATCAAATATTCTATAATTTAATGCATTAACTATTCTTAAAAATATATCAATCATCGCAACTGAATATACAAATCCACTAAATGTTCTTTTTACAAAGAAAACAAGTATTACTATTACTGCTAAAACTATTACCGCAACTACATCCATTTTTACTCTCCTTCTACTAAACTACTATATGAACTTTTATCTACATCATTTATAGAATTTAGTTCTAATTTTATATTGTACTTTCTATATTTTAATTCATAATAATTCATATATTGGGTTAAATCCATATATATTGATTCATAACTATTATCTTTTGTTTCAATAGTTATCTCTATAAAATCTTCACTTTCAATATCTAGTCCAAACAATTTTGAAAACTCGTTTATACTTATTTTATAAACTGTAGATTTTATTCCACTTTCTTTTGTTTCATATAATTTTTCTTTATCTTTTATTAAATTATATATATTTTCTATATTTAATTTTGAAATATCTATTTCTATTGGATTTTCTACTTCTTGTAATTGTTCATTATTTACAATATATATTTTATCTTTAATAAAATATGTATTTTCGTTATAAATGAATAATGTTTCATTATCTATGTATAATCCATTTATATTGTAATTAATATCATCATTTGTTATTTCATATGAAAATTCATAATTTTTAATATTTTCTAATATTTCAGGGATTGTTTTTATTGATGCTTCAAAATTTTCTTGATTTTTTACACTTACTCTTAAAAGCATAATAACAAAAAAGAAAAATACAAACCAAAATCCAAGTATTATAAGTCCTCTATATCTTCTGTTTTTCCATATTTCTATTATTTTGCTTATTACATTATTACTTTTTATTTTTTCTATTAACTTCATAAATCTTAACTTAATATTTTCCCTTCTACATTTCCTTTGTTAGACAATCCTCTAGCAAAATCAACAGCTTTCATTTTACCTTTTCCCTCTGGTTGAACTAAAGTTAAAACTATTTCCCCATTACTAACCTTAACACCTATTCCATCTTCATATATTTTTGTAATTTGTCCATCTAATAGTTCTGGGAAAAAATTATCTGTTTCATGACATTCCCATATTTTTAATATTTTTGAATCACACATTGCATATGCTCCCGGCCAAGAATTCAATCCTCTAACTTTATTGTATATTTCTCTTTTTGTCTTGCTGAAATCTATTTTTTCATCTTCTCTTTTTATTACAAACGCATATGTAGCAAGTGTACTATCTTGTTTTATTCTATCATTTGTTCCATTTATTACTAAAGGTAATGTTTCTATTAATAATTTTGCGCCTAATTTACTTAATTTATCATGTAAAGTTGAAGCAGTATCATTATAATCTATTTCTATTTCTTCGCTACTTATTATATCTCCTTCATCCATTTTAGAGTTCATATACATTATTGTTATTCCTGTTGTTTTATACCCATTCATAATAGCTCTATGTATTGGAGCACCTCCTCTTAATTTTGGAAGAAGGGATGCATGTACATTTATACAAGCTATTTTAGGTATATCAAGTAGTTCTTGTGGTAATATTTGACCATAAGCACAAGTTATTATTAAATCAGGTTCTAAATTTTTTATTGTTTCTATTTCATCTTTTATTTTTTCAGGTTGTAAAACTAATATAGTATTATCCATTCCTACTTTTTTTATTGGGCTAAATCGTACTTCTGCATTTCTTCCAACTTCTCTATCTGGTTGAGTTACAATAGCACGCACTTTATAGTTATCTATTAATGCTTGTAATATTGGAACTGCAAAATCAGGAGTTCCCATAAATATTATTTTTAGTTCTTTTTCTACTTCTAAGTCTTCTAGATTCATATTCTCACCCTATGATTATTTTAGCATATTAGATTACAAAAATAAAGAATAGAATATATAAAAATATCAATTTAAATACAAATAAACTCCACATTATGTGGAGTTTGTGGCGTGAATAATTGATATTCACATTATTATATTTTACAAATTAATTTTTTTTATACATTTTTTTGTAAAAAATTATAAAAATTATTAAACTAACAATTATTATTAATATAGTATAAATATAATTTAGATTTACTAAAAAATTATTTAACAAAGGAACAACTAAATTACACGATATATGAAATATAATAGGAACTAATAATGTATCATATTCTACATATAATTTTATACAAATATAACCTATTATAAACGCATATATCATTTGTGTTATAGAATCATGAAAAAAGGCAAAGATAAATGTTGTTAATAAAATAGAAACATTCAAATCATTAAAAGTTTTAATTTTATTAAACATAACACCTCTAAATAATAATTCTTCTATAATTGGTCCAAGTAAACAAGAAGCAATTATTGTCTGTATTAAATATTTATAATCGAGCAAATTATTATTTATATTAAATAACTTATTAATATTAATTATTATTAAGTTAAGTAAAATAGATATTGAAAATCCTACTAATATTACAAATATAATATTTTTATTTATTTTAAAATTTAATTTTTTTTGTTTTTTATATTTAAAAATAAGCAACGGAATAAAAATTACAGCTACTATAAGTACTATCCATAATGTATTATCATTAATATAATTTGTAAGTAATGTACTATATTCATCACTACTTGTATATAAATTAAACATTTCATTTATTTCTTCTGTTGATAAATTACTATTATTTTGTACTAAATTATTGTAAATATTATTATTAAATGAGAATGTAAAAATCAAAATTACAAAAAATTGACCAATCCCAAATAGAATTGGCCAAATCATAACTTTGATTATATTTTTTATATAATCTAAAGTTTTCATTTTTTATCTTCTTTCATCATTTCTTTTATAGTTGTACCTATAGTCGCTAAATTCTGTAAGTCTGATGGAACAATAATTTTAGTTGATTGACCATTTGCTACATTACTTAATGCTTCAAAACTTTTTAATGTCAATACTGCCTTATCTGCCCCAGCTTCTTTAAGTAATTTTATTCCTTCTGCTTCAGCTTGTTTTGTTTTAACAAGAGCCTCAGCTTCACCTTCTGCTATTCTTATTTGAGCTTCTTTTTTAGCTTCCGCCCTTAAAATAGCACTTTCTTTTTCTCCTTCAGCTATTAATATACTTGATTTCTTTTCTCCTTCAGCTTGAAGGATTTTTTCTCTTCTTTCTCTTTCTGCACGCATTTGTTTTTCCATGGCTTCTTGTATATCTCTTGGTGGAATTATGTTTTTAACTTCTACTCTATTTACTTTTATTCCCCATGGATCAGTTGCTTCATCTAATATTGAACGCATTTTTGAATTTATTATATCTCTTGATGTTAAAGTTTGATCTAATTCTAGTTCACCAATTATATTACGAAGTGTTGTTGCAGTTAAATTTTCAATTGCGCTTATTGGGTTTTCAACACCATATGTATAAAGTTTAGAATCAGTTATTTGAAAATAAACAACTGTATCTATTTGCATTGTTACATTATCTTTTGTTATAACAGGTTGTGGTGCGAAATCTTTTACTATTTCCTTTAAACTTACTTTATTAGCTACTCTATCAATAAATGGTATTTTAAAATGTAATCCATTTTTCCATGTTTCATGATAAGAGCCTATTCTTTCAATTACATAACTTGTTGCCTGTGGTACTATTTTTATACAAGGTATAATTATAACTACTACTAAAACTAAAATAACTATTAATATTTCCATACTATTCCTCTACTTTCTCTACTTTTATTTTTACTCCATCAATTTTAAGTATCTTTACAATTGTTCCAACTTTTAAGTTACTATCTGAATATGCAGTCCACCTTTTGCCATCCACTTTTACTTCTCCATATTTATTTTTTTCTATATTTTCTGTTACCACTCCATTCATATTTAATATTCTTTCAATGTTTGTTTCTTCATTTTTTATTTTAAATAATTTTAAAAGTGTTTTCCTTGTAGTAATTAATAATATTGTTCCTAATAAAACAAATATAGAAAATTGTATAATAATAGAATCTGTAAATATAGATGCAATAAGTGATACTATACCACTTGCAATATACCAAATAGTCGTTAAACTAACAGTTGATATTTCTACAAAAACTAAAATAAGTATTATAATCAACCAACAAAAAGTCATAAAACCACCTAAACAAATTATACTATCAAATAATATTCAAATCAAGATTTTTATATTCATATTTTATCAATTTTATATTAAAATTAAAATATAATTTAATAAAAACTATTGATTTATTAAAAGTTTTAGATTATAATAGCGTAGCGGAGGGGGAAAGTATGTTTGTAAAATCTAGCAAATTATTTATTGGTAATATAAATAAATCAAAAAAATACAAAGTAATAACAACAGATGATTATATTGATGAAAATGGTTACCAATCACGTGATTATAAATATGGAAATTTATTTAAAACAAATAAATATAAGGAAAATACAGTTCTATTTAAACTTAAAGACAATCAATATATAAATTTGAATAAACTAAATATTAAAAGTTATTTCAGCTACTTATTAGGAAAGCAAAATGAAATAATCTCTTGCATTCCAACTGATGAAAATCCTTATTACGTTGATAATTCTTCATTGATGCCATATTGTAGTGAAAAAACATTAATTTCAACAAAAAAACTTACAAAATAAAAGGTTAAATAACCTTTTATTTTTTTCTTATTTTGATAATATCATCTTTTTGTAATTTACCAATTAATAATGTTGAATTAGGATCATGATTTTTATAATTAATGTTTACTTTTTCTTCATCATAATTTGCATAACAATACTTACAAAAATGTTTACATGAATTATATACCCCTATATCTACCATTTCTACACATCCACAATTTCTTGCTTTCCAATTTTTATAACCCTTTTTTGTTAATTTAAATGCTAAATTATGTGATAAACATTCACCTTTTATAAAACCATATTCAATCAAATTTTTTTCTTCGTAACATGTTTGCACTGTCATTCCATATTTTTTTGCGCTCTTACTAAAAGAAATTCCTATTTCTTTATAATCGTTTTCTTCAAAATTTTTAAATTTTAATATTTTTTCATTCTTAACTACATTCTTATAAATATCAATAAATGAAACAATAATATGTTTTACATATCCATTTAATAATGAACACATGTTATCAAATGCTTGTTTATGATAATCTAAATTATATTTATCGCTTAAAAATATTGGATCATATCTTATATATAAATTATCAATACCGATTATATTTGATAATTTTTTTATTGATTCAATAATTATACCTTTAGGTATAATATTTGGTTCTATATCTTTTTTATATGGTGTTAATGTTACATGAAATAAAATAGGTTTATTTATTTCTTTTAAATAATCTAATATTGGTAGTGGATTTTTTGTACAAAATAAAATTGCATCTACATCGTTAAAATAAATTCTATTTACCATTTTATTATTAAAGGGATTCCTAACATCTACAAATCCTTCTTTATATCTTTTCATAAACCATTTAGAATACAATGCTACTACATCGGTTCTACCACTTACCATTAATATCATAAAATCACCAAACTTAAAAAATTATATAAAAACAACCAATAGGTTGTTTTAAACTAGGAAACGAATTTTTAAATAAAACAAATAAATGTAATATTATTAACCTATTCATCTCGTAACTTGATTACGACTACATTCTATCATATCTTTTAATAAAAGTGAAATAATTTTATATGTTAATACGCTCTTGTTTTGATTTTTCTATTTCAGAATAAATTAAATTTATTTGATATTGTTTAATATCTTGAGTAAATCCTAATGATTTTTTTAATTCAAATATTTCTTGTTCTTTTTCTTTAATTAATCTATCTAAATCATACAAATATTCATCTAATTTTTGTTTAATACTTTGCTTTTTCAAAACCATTTTCTTATATTTATTTAAAAATTCATTTAAATTATCACATGATTTTAATGCAAAAGAAAATTTATTTAAATCTTCTTTAGATATTGAAGGTGAAACTATATCTTTATCTGAAAAATATAAATTTCTTTTATTTTGTGCAAGAAAAGCGTCAAAATGCTTTGTTTTAATGTTAAATATTTCTTGTTCTTTTTCTTTAATTAAATTTAATTTTGTTAATTCTAACATATCTTTACATAATTTTATATAATTGTCATTATCAAATTTTAATTTTTCCTTATAAACATATAAATTTTTTATTTGTTCATCTATTTTATCTATTTTATTTTTTATATAAATTTTATTTAAATAAGATTCATCAGAATCATCTAAACAATTATCAATATAATCATAACTAATATCTACTTTATAACTATTTGGAAAAGCATATGATAATTCTTCTACTGACTTGTTATTAATAAAATTTTTCCATGTATTATATTCATAATCCAAATTTTTCCTTTTTTTAGATACTACCTTTTCATTATATGTTCTAGTTTCATCTAAATATAAAGAATTACACTTCATATTTTTTAATTCAGGTAAAATATAATTAGATAATATTGTATCTTGAGTATTATTAATTTCAAATAATACTAACGTATGCATCCACTCTAATGATTTATAATAATCTTTTGAAATTGATTTATAATATGTTTTTGAATCAGTTTTATATTTCTTATTAATTATTCTATTATCTTTTAAAATATAATTTTCTTTATAATATTTTGATAGTAATTGTAATTTATCAAATAAAGTATAATCTACAAATACACAACCTTTTTCTTTAAAAGTAAATTTCATTTTTTCTTCATTTATACGTCTACATATCATACTATCAAATCTAAGTTTATGAGTATCTGATAATAATTGTATTGATTTTATTATTTGTCTCATGTCTTCTTCTGATAAAAAGTTTTTATTAAATATCAAATCTATTATTTTGTCTTCTTCTACTTTATAATTTTTTCTACATTTAATCACTTCTTTTTTAGAAGAAAAAAAGTATTTTCTTTTTAAATGAAAATATTTAAAATTTTCAATCCATGTTTTAAATTCATTAAATAATTCCATAGTTACTCCCCACTAAATCAACATACGATATATTGTATCACTTTTTTTTAAAATATAATACATTTTTATTTATTTTTTATAATATTTTTATAAGTAGATTTTTAATACAATATAAAAATAGTACTTAGTTATTATAAATAAGTATCCTATTTTTTTATAAAAAACATTATTAATATATTTATTAGAAAAATAAAAACAACCTTTTTATAAGAAAAATAAAATCAAAATGTTACTTAAATGCATGTTTTGTGTTTTTAGATACCACTAACATTTTCTCTTTATTTAGATGTATTATTTCATTTTCCACATAAAATTCAGCATTTTCTTTTAATACTAAATATGTTCTATTAATCTAATATTTTTCATAAATGTATGTTTGCAATTTAAGTGACTTCTTACAATTGAATAACTATATTATTCTTCTTTGATAAAAAAATTACTTATTATATAATTTTTTAATTTCTATGCTCTTTTTTTATAAAATATGTTTTTTATTATTTTACTCATAACAATAAGCTATACCTCATTAATATTTGTATTATACTGTATATCAGAATTGACCTTGTCAATTTGTAAGTGTGTTTTATAAATTATTATAATTATTTAATACCTATTAATTTTTTATTTAAATTTTCTAACTCTTTTATAGATTTATCATTTTCTAAAATTTTCATTTGTCTAATAGCTGAATTATTAAGTTTTATTAATCTTTCTCTTTGTGGTAAACCCTCATTAATAAGTTCAGCATTAGTATTTTCTAAATTACATAAAATAAGTAAATGTTTTAAATCAGTATAATCACGAACATTTCCTTGTATGTTAGGATTTTTATTTCTCCATTCTTTAGCAGTCATGCCAAATAAAGCAACATTTAAAACGTCTGCTTCTTCAGCATATACATATTGCTTCTGTTTTTCAGTTAATTTTGGAATGATGTTTTCTTTAATCGAATCTGTATGTATATGATAATTAGATTTAGCTAACATTCTACTAGCTGTCCAATCAACATTATACTGATATGCTTCATTTCTTTTTAATCTTTCAAACTCTTGTATGACATATAATTTAAATTCTGGAGATAGCCAACTTGCAAATTCTAAAGCTATATCACTACATGCATATGTTCCACCATTATTACCTGATTTAGATATTATTCCGATTGCATTGGTTTCTTTAATCCATTTTTGAGGCGATATTTTAAATTTATTACTACCAGCTTCATTTTTAAACGTGTCGAATTCGACACCTTTGAAATTCTCATTATTTAATTTTTCCCATAACCCTAAATAAGCAATAACATCTTTATTCCGCATCCAGTTTTGAATAGGATATCTTGGATCATCTTCATCAGCATATCTAGCCAAATCAGTAAGGGAAATATATTCTTTATTTCCAATTCTCATAACATTAATTTTATTATTATTTACATTAATTTCTGATTTTATTATTTCTTTATTCACTCAAAACCTCCTTTAAAATATTTTGATATATAAAAATTTCTATATATTATTTTATCATAAATTGAATTATATTAAAACTCGAACCATAAAAGTTCGAGTTTCCTATCAATCTGGTGGACTGTTAGGGATTCGAACCCTAGACCCACTGATTAAGAGTCAGTTGCTCTACCAACTGAGCTAACAGTCCATAAGTAGTAATATTAAATTACTACTATAGTATATCATATTTTAAAAAAAATACAATAACTACTTTTAAAATCATGATTCAAACTTATTATATTTTTCTTACATGATTTTCAGAATAAAATTTTTCTTTTCTATTACTAAGAATTAATTCATATATTTTATCACTAATAATTGGTCTCATTTTACTAATTAAAGTATTACTTCTAGTAGGATGAACTCTATTAGTTAATAATATAATCGCTATATTGTTTTTTCTATCTATCGATATACTTGGTCCTGTAAATCCATTAAATGAAATTGCATTTTTGTTTTCTATAACTATTGAATTATTTCCAACAAACCAACTAAATGACCTCTTCTCTGTATCATCTATAACATTTTCTTCATACCAACTTTCAATTGTTGATTCGCTTAAATATTGCTTATTTTTAAATTTTCCATTATTTAAAATCATTTGTGAAAAATTAATTAAATCTTCTATATTAGAAAAAACTCCAGCATGTCCAGCTATACCTTCCATAGACATAGCTTTTTCATCATGTACTACTCCTCTTACAACGCCTCTTTCTTTTGTTATTTCAGTTGGTGCGGCTAATAATTTATTTTTTGGATTAAAACATGTATTATTCATTTCAAGTAAATCTGTAACTTCTTCTTTAAATACATTATCAAGTGGTTTATTACATATTTTTTCTATTAATAATCCAAGTAACATGTATCCAATATCAGAATATAAAACCGTGCCTTTTGGATTAATTTTATCCATTGTATATAAAATATTTATTGCATCTGTTTTTGGAATTATATCTTTAAAGGAAAAATCAGCAGGTAATCCTGATGTATGAGTTAATAAATCATATATCGTAATATCGTCATATTTAAAAGCCTTCAAATATTTTTGAACTTTATCATTTAAATTTAATAATCCTTTTTCATATAGTCTAAAAATAATTGATAATGTACAAACTACCTTAGTTAAAGATGCTATATCATATATTGTATTTATATTATTATCTTCCAATTGCTCTATTAGTTTATCTTCTTTTAAATTATATTTTGCTTTTAATCCTATTGACCCTGTATATATTGTTTTATTATCTATAACTGCATAATTAACTCCACAAGTTGCATCTTTAAGCACCAATTCATTAATAATTTCTTTCAGTTTTTCATTCACTTAATACCACCAGAGAATATTATACGCCACTCAAATTTAAAATCAACTGATACTTAAAAAGTATTAGAAATTTCTAATACTATCTTTTTAATCCTTTAATTCCTTTTAAACCTTTAACACCTTTTGCACCATTAAAATTACTTAATATGTTTGTTTCAAAAGATGAAACTTTTTTACTTCTATTTTTATAATCTTTAATAGCTAAAGTTATCATTTCATCTAAAAGTTCAGTATAACTTTTTCCAATTGGTTCCCATAAATAGAAAGACAAAGAGCCAGGTATTGTATTTGGTTCATTTACATAAACCTTTTTATCTTTTTTATCAATCATAAAATCTATTCTACAAACACCACTTAAATTTAAAGCTCTAAACACTTCTTTTGAATACTCAACAACTTGTGTTCTTTCTTCCTTTGTAATACGAGCAGGTATTATTCTTTTTGCACTTGCCATACCTTTAGAACCCATATTCATTTTTCCTTTTACTTTAGAAGAACCAATATATTTATCAGCATATGTTAAAAATTCTTTTGTACTCATAACTTCTTCTATTTCACTAGTAGTTTGATGTTCATAATTTCCAAGTACAGAACAATTAACTTCTATCATATCACTAACAACTTTTTCTACAATTATTTTAGTATCATATTTAATTGCTTCCATTATTGCTTCTTCTATTTTTTCTTTAGAATCAACAAATTTAATACCTACACTACTACCTAAATTAGCTGGTTTTACAATTACAGGATATTTTAATTTTTGAATATTTTTTAAAATTGTTTCAGAATCATTCATATATTCTGTATCATAAAACCAAGTATATGGAACAACAGGTAATCCAACAGATTCAAATATTTGTTTCATAATAACCTTATCTTGACCTATAGCAGAACCTATTACTTTACTACCTACATAAGGTATTCC
Source organism: uncultured Bacilli bacterium (assembly GCA_947623925.1). Lineage (GTDB taxonomy): Bacteria > Bacillota_I > Bacilli_A > RF39 > UBA660 > UMGS872. The sequence goes on along the minus strand of CANQID010000009.1, from coordinate 13,725 downwards.
TATTGTATCTAAGTAACCTTGTAAAGTTCCATCTTCTACATTATTTCCATGTACTATTGGGAATGCAATATCTAATTGTTCTACATCTTTTCTAAACATTCCATTTGTTTTTATTAAATAAAATCCATCCTCTCTTTTACATAAAGTAACTTTTGAAGCGTATCTTTTTAATAAATCCATATCTTTATATATTTCAATATCCATAAGCATTTTACCTGTATACCAAATTTTATCTTTTGTAATATATATAGGTACTACTTCGTACTTTTCTTGATCAATATGATTCATTGCTTGAATTGCAGAAATAACACTTACTTCATGTTCAACTGTGTCTCCTCCAAAAATTATTCCAACTTTAATCTTCATAAAACTACTCCTTTTCATTAAATATATCTGGTAAATCGTTTTCTAAAAGCACATATGTTTCTTTTCCACTTAATTGTTGCATCAGTGGGAACGCTTTTTTTACATCATTTAATATGTGAATATGTTTTTTATCATATTTTTTTTCTATTAATCCATCATATATAGGTTTTGTTTGTTCTTCTCCTATTAATATAACTTCATCACATACTTCACTTATATTTTCACCAAATTGTTTATTTATATTATATTGTTCTTCACCTAATTCAATCATTCCAGGTGTTACTATTATTTTTTTACCTTTCATTAAATCTAATACTTCAAGTGCCATTTTAGACCCAACAGGATTTGAATTATAAGCATCATCTATTATATTAATATTTCCCATTTTCTTTAATTCTAATCTATGTTCTACTGCTTTTACCATTTTTACAGCTCTTATTAATTCATCTATAGTTATTCCTAAATTTTTACCTAAAAGTACTGCCGCTAAAATATTATATATATTAGCTTGTCCTAATAATTTTGTTTCAAATTTATATGCTTTTTTATCTCCTTTAAAATGTGCATCAAAACTCATTCCACTGCTTGATAATTTAATATTATCAGCATATAAATCAACTTTTTTATTATTAATTCCTATCATAAGTATTTTACAATCGTTTTTTATTTTATAATTTAATTGATATTCATCATCACCATTTAAAATACCTATTCCATCACTAGGTAATGATTCTATAAGTTCAAATTTACCTTTACATATATTTTCTCTACTTCCAAATGTTTCTAAGTGAGCGGTTCCTATAGTAGTTATAATACCATATTTAGGCTTAACAAAATCACAAAGTATTTTTATTTCACCCATTCTAAATGCGCCCATTTCTACTATAAATGTGTCTGTAAATTTATCTAAATATTCATTTATTGTTCTCATTATTCCATATGTTGTATTGAAGTTTTTAGGTGTTGGTAAAGCATTATATCTTACATTTAAAATATCTGATAGTATATTTTTACTACTTGTTTTACCATAACTTCCTGTAATTCCTATAACATTCATATTATTCATTGATTTTAATTTTTTTGATGCTTTATTTTTATAGTAATAATAAACACATTTTTCTGCTGGTTTATTTATAATATTGGCTAAATAAACTATATAATAGTTAAAGTAAGCTAAAACACCTAATATTATATAATATATATTTAATGAATAATCAAAATAATTAAAGCACATTATTACTACTGGTATTAAATATATAAGTGTTATTGTAAATAATAATCTTTTTACTCTACTTGTATATTTAAGTGGTATTTTTACTTGTTCTTTTTTTCTATTTAAAATAAATAAACAAATCAAATAAAAAGTTGCCCAAGAAACTATTTGTATTTCTGTATCACCAAAAAATCCTATAATGATTACTATTAAAAATAACATATCAAAGTTTAAAAAAACTTTTTCTTTATTGTTATTTATCCATTTTATATATCTATTCCCATCATTATACCAATTTTGTTGTAATGAATGTAGTGCTTTAGATGATTTTAAATATATATATAGGAAAAATGTTATCAAACTAAATAAAAAATAACCCATACTATCCTCCTAAAAAACTATTTAAAATATTTATTGTTTGTTCTAATCTTTCTAAGTATGCATAATGAGTACAACCTTCATATTCTATTAAAGCACAATCTGAAATTAATTTTTCTAATTTTCTTCCTAAATCAATAGGTACTGCCTCATCTAATGTTCCCCATATTAAAAGTGTTGGCACTTTTATTTTTTTTACATCTTCTGTTATATCTAAATTAACTGTTTCTACTAATATTTTTCTCATCATTTCTGATGCATTTCTATAATCAGTTGAACCTATATGTTTTTTAGCAAATCCTTCTAATTTATTTACTACAGGTACTTTTTTTAACCCTTTAAGTACTTTTGTTTTTAATGATAATTTTTGTACTTCTTTTGTATAAGGACTTCCAAATAGTACTATTTTTTCTGTTTCATACATACTTGAATAAAGTAAAGTTATTTTTCCACCAAATGAATGACCTATCATTATAGGTTTTTTTACTTTTAAGTAATTTAATAATTCATGTACACATTCTACATAATCTTTTATTTGCCATACATAAGTAGGTTCTAAACTTTCTCCAAATCCTGGTAAATCAATTATTATTACATTGTATTTATTTTGTAGAGCATCTCCAATTGGTTTCATCATTTCTATATTTTGTCCCCAACCATGTAATAAAACAACTGTTTTTCCTTCTTTATTTCCATAATTTATATAATTAACATCTGTATTCATTATTTGCTTTATCATTAGTTTCACCATTTATATTATACACTAATTAAAAATTTATTAAAAGAAAAAACACATGTTTTATGTGTTCTTTATATTATTTTACATTTTTTTATTTTGATCTTCCTTTTGAATAAATTGGGTTAATTAAGTGAATTCCATCACTTAGCACTAAATAGCCATCAAAATTATCTGGTAAGTTTAAACCATCGGCACTTGTTAAACTTCTTAAACTTAAATATCCACCTATATGGCTTGGTAAGTTCAAGTCTTCGGCACTTGTCAAACTTCCTAAATCTAAATATCCACCTATATAACTTGGTAAGTTCAAGCCTTCGGCACTTGTCAAACTTTCTAAATTTAAACTTCCATCTATACGGTTTGGTAAATTCAAGCCTTTCGCACTTGTTAAACTGAATAAAAATAAACCTTCACCTATATGGCTTGGTAAGTTCAAGCCTTTCGCACTTGTTAAACCGCATAAAAATAAATTTCCACGTATATTGTTTGGTAATTTCAAGCCTTCGGCACTTGTTAAATTTCTTAAATCTAAATATCCACCCACATATTCTGGTAAGTTCAAGCCTTCGGCACTTGTTAAACTATTTAAATCTAAATCTCCATCTATACGGCTTGGCAATTCTAAACCTTTCGCACTTGTTAAACTGAATAAAGATAAACCTTCACCTATATGGCTTGGTAAGTTCAAGCCTTTCGCACTTGTTAAACTGCCTAAAATTAAATTTCTACCTATATAGCTTGGCAAGTTCAAACCTTTTGCACTTGTTAAACTATTTAAATTTAAATCTCCACCTATATATCTTGGTAAGTTCAAGCCTTCGGCACTTGTTAAATTTCTTAAATCTAAATATCCACCCACATATTCTGGTAAGTTCAAGCCTTCGGCACTTGTTAAACTATTTAAATCTAAATCTCCACAATGATATTTTATATTTCCACTTAATGCTTCTTCTTTTGTAAATGATATTTCTTCTTCTTTACAATCAAATGCAATCGCTAAATCTTTTCTTATATTTCTATTATCTTTTATCTCCTGTATTCTTGAATCTTCTTCATATCCAAATCCTATTATTTTATCATCTATCTCATATAAAAATCTTAAATCTTCTTTTGTTAATTCTACTTTATTTTCAAATTTTGTATACACATATGTAAGCATTTCCATATCTTTTACTTTTTTTAAATATTCTTCTTTATCTGGAAATTCATTTAGTTTTTCTTTTACTACTCTTTCCATATTGGATTCTATATTTTGATCTTTTGCTACCCCTCTTATTTCTCCTATTTTATTATTTTCCATTCTTATAGCTATTCTTGGTATTGTAAAATTTCCTTCTTTATCTTTTGTATAATATATATAAATGTCTCCCCCTATTATATTTTTAGTAGTTACTGTTATTTGTTCTGCTATATTCCAGCCTGTTCCTTTTTCATATATATCATTAAATAATATTTCTGGATTGGTTCCTTGACTATATTTCTTCCATACTCCTTCTTCTGTTATTTCTGAATGTAAATTTTTAGATGCCTCTTTTAAATATTCTTCCCCAAATTCCTTCATAATATCACCTCTTTAACCCAATTATAATACTTTTCATATAGTTATTCAACAAAAAAAATGTGCTTTAACACATTTTTACATTTCTCTATTTGAGATATATTTCATACATTCATTATCAAGTGCTTTTATAAGTTCGTCTACAGTTTCAAAGTCATTCATTCTAACTCCACTTGCAAACTTATGACCTCCGCCACCAAAAGATGCAGCAACCTCATTTACAACAGGTCCCCTAGACCTTATAGAACCTCTTATAAATTCATTTGTCTTATCTTCTGTAAATACTGCCCAAGTTATAAAATCTTCTATATAATTAAAATTATTTACCATATTTCCTGCTGTTGCAGCATCAACATCATATTTTTTTAAAATATCATCTGTAAGTTTTATATAAGCAAATTTATTTTCAGTTACAACTAAATTATTTATAATATAACTTTGAAATTTTAATTCTTTTAAATTTCTTAAATATAAATTTTCATATAAAGATGTAAAATTAATATTTGTTTCTTTTATTAATTTGGAAATAAGATCAAATGTTTTTGGTGTTGTATATGAAAACATAAATCTATTTGTATCAGCAACAATACCAATATATAATTTTTCTGCTGCTTCTTTAGTTATTTTAAGTTTAGTATCAAATACAAAATCAATTATTATTTGACTAGCGCTACTTGATTTATCATCTATATACTCTATATCACAAAATTTTTCAACAAAAGGATGATGATCCATTTTAATCTTTTTAGAAAATTTTGATGGATCCACACCATCTACTCTTTTTTTATCTGGAGTATCAGTAACAATTAACAATGAATTTTCATACATATCATCTGTAAATTTATCAAGAGTTCCTAAAAATTTAAATCTACTTGCAGGCATTCCTACTGCATATACCTTTTTTGAAGGAAAATTATTTATTATTATATCTCTTAAAGCTATTTGACTAGCAAGTGCATCCGGATCAGCGCCTACATGTCTCGCAATTACTATTGTTTCGTATTTTTTTATTTGTTTTAATATTTCCTTATATATTCTTTTTGACATTTTTTATTCCTTCTACTTTATAAAATCATATGTATCTCTTGCTATCATAACTTCTTCATCTGTAGGAATTACGTAACAAGGGATTTTTGAATCTTCAGCACTTACTCTTACTTCTTTACCCCTTAATGAATTATTTTCATCATCTACTTTAACACCAAGTACACTTAATCCATTCATAATATCTTTTCTTGTATCTTTAGAATTTTCTCCTATTCCAGCTGTAAATATAATTGCATCACAGCCACCTAATTCAACATAATACTTAGCTATATAATCAATTATTCTTCTTACAAACATTTTATGAGCAAGAACACATCTTTCATTTCCATCTTCAATACCTTGTTCTATATCCCTAGAATCACTACTTACACCACTTATTCCAAGTAGGCCACTTTGTTTATTCATAATATTATCTATTTCTTTAGTAGATAAACCTGCTTTATCCATTATATATGGAACAATTGTTGCATCTATATCACCACAACGACTTCCCATTATAAGTCCAGCATTAGGTGTTAAACCCATAGAAGTATTGATACATTTTCCATTTTTAACAGCGCTTATACTTGCACCATTTCCTATATGACAAGTTATTAATTTAGTATCATTTTTTCCTAATATTTCATTTGCTCTTAATGATACATATTTATGACTTGTACCATGTGCCCCATACTTTCTTATTCCATACTTACTACACCAATCATATGGTAAAGCATAAAGATATGTTTCTTCTTCCATTGTTTGATGAAAAGCAGTATCAAATACTACTGTTAATAAAGCATTTGGAAATACTTCTTGTTCTGCTCTTATTCCAACTATTGCAGCAGGATTATGTAAGGGAGCGAGTGCACTTAATTCGTCTATTTTTGAAATAACTTCTTCATCTACAACAACTGATGAATCAAAATAACTTCCACCTTGTACTACTCTATTTCCAATTCCTTTTATTTCTTTTAATGAATCCACAATATTATTATTTAGTAATTCATCTACTAATATTTTAAAAGCTTGTTTATGATTTTCTAAATCAACTTCTTTTTTTATCTTTTCTCCATTTATTTTTATTGTATAAAAACTTTCTTTTATTCCTATTCTTTCAAATACCCCTGATATTAAAACTTTTTCTTCTGGCATTTCATAAAGTTGAAACTTTAATGATGAACTGCCTGTATTTACTGATAATATTTTCATATTCTTCCTTCTTTCTATAAATCATACTCAAAAACTTTACAATTTGGAACATCAAAATTTAAGAAGTCTTCATCTTCACTATAAGAAGAAATAACAAAGTGAAGTGCCCTTATGGTTGCACCATGTGAAACAATTAATATTGCTTTATCACTATATTTTTGTTTTAATTCTTCTATAAAACTTTTAACTCTTTTAAACAAATCTTGTACTGGCTCTACTCCATTATCACCATGATTTGCTTTGTAATCCCAATATTTTTTATTATCGTAAAGTATAGTTGGTTTTCCTTCAAATTGTCCCATTTTTCTTTCTATTAATCTATCATCTATAATTGGATCTTTACCTGATATTATTTTAGCAGTTACAACTGCTCTTTCAAGTGAACTTGAAAAACATAAATCAAACTTACCTTCTAGTTTTTCTTTTACCATTTCTGCTTGTTTTAATCCCGTTTCATTTAATGGTATATCAGTTGAACCTTGCATTTTTCCTAAAACATTCCACTCTGTTTTTCCATGCCTTACTATATATATTTTCATTTTTAATCCTTTTCTGGTCTCATTAATGGGAACATTACAACATCTTTTATATTTTCACTATTAGTTAAAAGTTGAATTATTCTATCTATTCCCATACCCCAACCTGATATTGGTGGCATTCCATATTCCATAGCGCCTATATAATCATAATCCATATCCATAGCCTCTTCATCACCTTGTGCTTTTAAATTTGCTTGTTCAATTAGTTTTCTTTCTTGTTCTTGTGGATCAACTAATTCTGAATAACCATTTACTATTTCTGCTCCATTTATAACAAGCTGAAATCTATCTGAAATATTTTTGTTTTCATCATTAGCACGGGCTAAAGGAGAAAGTGATGATGGGTGTTCTGTTAAATATACAGGTTCTATCATATGAGGACGAGCAACTTTTTTATAAAGGTAATCAACTAAATTACCATATCCTAAATTTTCTATTGGTGTTTCACTTTCTAGTTCTATTTTTTCTTGTTTTATTTTTTCTAATAATTTTTCTTTAGTATTATATTCGTTTATATCTATATTTGCATATTTTATAATTAATTCTCTAAATGATACTTTTTTCCATTCTCCACTTATATCTATTTCTTTATCACCTATTTTAATAACTAATGTACCAAAAATGTTTTTAATTATTGTTTGTAACATATTTTGAATTAATTTCATATTATCTTTATAATTGTAATATGCTTGGTAACATTCTATCATAGTAAAATCTTGTAAATGTGCTGCATCCATTCCTTCGTTTCTAAAGCAACGAGCAATTTCATATACTTTTGGAATTCCCGCAATAACTGCTCTTTTCATATAAGTTTCAGGAGCAATTCTTAAGTATACATCTAAATCAAGTGCATTATGATGTGAAATAAATGGACGAGCAACTGCTCCACTTGGTTTATTATTTAATATAGGTGTTTCTATTTCATAATAACCTAAATTATCTAGGTAATTTCTTAATTCTCTTATAAATTTAAATCTAATTAAAAATCTGTTTCTTGTTTCTTCATTCATTATCATATCTACATAACGATTTCTATAACAAAGTTCAGGATCTTGTAGTCCATGAAATTTTTCTGGAAGTGGTTTTAATGCTTTACCTAAAAACTCAAAAGAATCTGCTCTTAATGTTTTTTCTCCTGTATGTGTTGTAAACATTTCTCCTTTTGCACCTATAAAATCTCCTACATCTATATTAGATTTAAAAAATTCGTATTTTTCTTCTCCAACTAAATCAATTTTTATTGATATTTGTAAGTCTGATTCTATATCTCTTATTTTTAAGAAACTTAATTTACCCATTTTACGCATAAAAACAATTCTTCCAGCAACAGATACATCTTTTGTTCCATCTTCTAATTGTGAAGCTTCTTTTAAACTTGCATTTACCTCATATCTTTCTGGATATGGGTTACAAAAATTTCTAATTTCTTCTACTTTTTGTCTTCTAACTATTTCTTGTTCACTAAACTCTCTCATACTCTTACCTCCGAACTTTCATCTATTACATGTGTTTTTGTTATTATATCTTGCAAACCTTTTTTATCTTTTCTAAATATCATCATACAAATACTTACTATTATTAAAATTAATTGAATAAGCCCTAGTATTGAAACAATTGTAAAATATTCAAATCCAGATAATAAAAATACTAAACAAAATGAAAGTAATGTATTTAATAATCCGTTTATTATTACACTTCTTATTATAAGTTCATTTGCACTTAAATCTTCATTATCTTCTCTTACAATACGAATTTTAAATATTTTTTTACCTAATGTTTGTCCTTTTTGATAAAGTGGTAAAACTACAAAATACAAGATTATTATAGCACAATTTATTACATTTATCATAAAGTTTTCTTTATCCAATAAAAGTGTTAAATCAGAAACCCTATTATAATAAACTCCAATATCAGAATCGCTTACCATTATTTGCTCATTTAACTTTAAAAATTCATCACTTAATTTATAAGCATTTTGTGTTGTAAAAATAATACTTACTAAAGCTAGTACTGCACCTATAATAAATGTATCTATTAAAAAAGCACCTGCTCTTTTTAAAAAATTAGCATTCATTTTGTTCCTCCTCATATTCATTTAATATATTTATAAGTTCTTCCTTAGTCTTAATTTGATTTATAGATTGCTTTAATTTAGATGTATTAGGTAATCCTTTTAAATACCAACAAGCATGTCCTCTCATTTCAAGTAATGCAACCTTTTCATCTTTTATTTTTAATAAATAATTCATATGTTTTTTTATCATTTCAATTTTTTCTTTTTTAGTTATTAAAGTAGGTTCTATTCCTTTTTCTAAATAATCAACTGTCTGTTTTATAAGCCATGGATTCCCTAAACATGCACGACCTATCATAACTGCATCACAGCCTGTTTGTTCTATCATTCTTTTAGCGTCATAACATGTTTTAATATCACCATTACCTATAACTGGTATATTTACATTTTCTTTTACTTCTTTAATTATATTCCAATTTGAAATACCACTATATCCTTGTTTTCTTGTTCTAGGATGAACTGTTATTGCACTAGCACCTGCTTTTTCTATTGTTTTTGCAACCTCTTTTGCATTTATAGTTTTTTCATCCCAACCACTTCTAATTTTCACTGTTATTGGAATTGGAACACTTTGTACTACTGCTGATACAATTTCATATATTTTTTTTGGATTTTTTAATAAAGCACTCCCAGCTTGCGCTTTTAAAGCAACCTTTGGTACCGGACATCCCATATTTATATCTATTATATCTGGGTGCATATGCTCATAAATATATTTTGCTGCTTTTACAAATGAATCTTTATCACTACCAAATATTTGCTGTGACAAAGGTCTTTCAAAATCTGTCATATAGAGCATATCAATTGTTTTTTCGTTATTATAAACTATTGCTTTATCGCTTACCATTTCTGCTACTATAAGACCACAACCCATCTCCTTTATTATCGTTCGATATGCATTATTGCATATTCCTGCCATGGGAGCTAAAACTACTTGATTTTTTATTTCTACATTCCCTATTTTAAAACTCATTAATATCACCTTTTAAATAAATTTATAAGTTTATAAATTTAAGAATAAATTTTGACAATATTTACACTTAATGATTATATTATATTTTGTATTATTTTACAAGAATACTTTAACATAAAATAAAACAGAATATATGTAAAATTCTGTTTTTTTTATGTATTTAAATATAATATAATTTTTATTTACACCCATAATTAATGAAGTTAATAAAATTTTATTTTACATTTAATCTACTTTTTTAACTATAAAATATTTACAATCATATGCACAACTAGTTTTAATGTATTCTTTTACATTTTTAAAGTCATTTATTTTATTACATTTTTTATTATTACTATCATAAAAACCTTTTAATCTTAAACTTCCATATGCCCAATCACCTAGTATATAATCATAATCATAAAAATAATCGGTAAATTTACTTTCTAATTCATTTAATATAAACCCATCTTTATAGTTTTCTATAATTTCATACTGTTTATCATTTAATACAATCTTTTTACTCAAAATAATCACCTACTTAATTATATCAATTTATTGTTTTTATGTAAACATTTACTGTAATGGTACTGAAAAACCATTATTTATTCCATTTGAATAATAGTTTGGAACATTACCTTGTATCATTTTTATTGCTATTGGAACATCAGTTTCTACACTTACATCTTTTGTAGAAATTGGAAGTATTACTTTAAGCGTTAATTTAACATTTACATTAACTTCTAATAATGCATTATTTATTCCATAATTTGTTATATTTGTTTTTACTCCTGTTACTACATCTCCAACTAATGTAAATCTAACAGGTATTTTAGGTCCTAAATTGGCAAGCAAAGAATTATTAAATATAATACCACTTGGTATTTTAAATATAATACCCTTTTTTAAATTTTCTTTATCATAATACATTAAAATATCTTCACTAACTTCTAATAAATCTAAATTTCCTTCTTCTAAATTCTTTATATTCATTTGAACACTACTAGTAACTTTTGTTAAAAACTTATTTACAATAACAGGATTGAAATCTACTGAGGAAATTTCGTTATTTTGATTTTTATTTACTATATATAATTCATCAATTGTAAGATCATTTACAACATTTTTTTCAATAGCTTTATTTATTATAATACTTGCAAATTTTCTTGTTTCAAGTTCTGCATAACTAAATAATATAGGATTAACTTTTTCATTAATTATTTTAAATGATACAACAATTAAAATAAATATAAATATTAATGATAAAATTAAAATATTTAATTTTTTTAGTACAAATTTTTTCTTCAAATTCATATTCCTTGTCATGATTTCACCTATAAAATTTTATGTATAATAATATAAAAATATATAATAATATAATTGGTGATTATTATGAAAGTAAAAGAAATTATGAGTAAAAATTTAATAGTTTGTTCTTCCGATATAAATGTTGTTAATATTAGTAACATTATGAAAAAATATAACATTGGTTTTATTCCTATAGAAAAAAATAAAAAAATCATTGGTGTTGTAACAGATAGGGATATAGTAGTAAATATGATTACTAATAAAATAAGTTATAAAAATAATATTGAGAGCTATGTAAATAACAAAGTCATAAAAATAGAAGAAGAATCATCTATTAGCGAATGTTTAAATTTAATGAAGAAAAATAAACTTAAAAGGCTGATAGTTGTTAATGGTGAGAAAATAGTTGGAGTAATATCTATATCTGATATAGTAAATAGTTATGATAACAGTTATGAAATAATTGATACTATTAAATCTATATGGAGTATTGAAAAAAACGATGATACATATAAAACAGAAATAGATGAATTTTATTTATAAAAAAATATGAGAATTTCTCATATTTTTTCGGCTCTAGAATTTCTAGTGTGAAGTAAAAATACTAAAAAACTAATGCGAAAAAAAGTAAAACAAGAATTTCTAGTGTGAAATTTAGAAAAAAAGCTAGGATTTCTAGTGTGAAGAAAGAGTGAGAAAAAAATCTCACTCTTTTTTGGTGGAAAAACAAACAAAAAAAATTACAATAATTATTGATCTTATTAAGTGATAGTAAAGAAACGAGGTGAAAAGATGAAAGAATATTATACCTTATTAAGATTAAATAGAAAGGAATATAAAATAATGGCAGTAAAAAAAGAAAAGGGAATAATTGAGGTTGAACTAAGTAGTCAAAAGAAGAAGGTGAGATGTCCAATATGTAATACTTTTACAAAAAGTATTCATGGTAAATTGAAACCAATAAAAAGTGTATATTTGGATAGTTGTGGTCAAATGGTTAATTTAATAATACATAAAAGAAGATTTCATTGTTATAAATGTAATAAAATATTTACAGAAGAAATGAATTTAACAGGTAAAAATGGTAGTATATCAAATGCTATAAAGATACAGATAAGAAAAGATTTAATGGATTATAACTTAACTATTGATTATATAGCTAAAAAGAATCATGTATCAAAATATATAGTAAGAAAAGAATTAGAAGAAGCAACAAATACAATACCAGAACATTTAAAGAATTTACCAAGAGTAATATCATTTGATGAATTTAAAGCAGATACAAAAGAAGGGAAATATGCTTTTATAATAAATGATCCAATACATAAAAAAGTATTGGATATATTGCCAAAAAGAAAAAAGGAATATCTAATTCAATATTTTACATATACCGAAAATAGACATTCCGTAGAGTTCGTCATAAGTGATATGTACGAACCATACTTAGTGGTCACAACAATAATGTTTCCAAAAGCAAAATATGTTGTAGACCGATTTCATTATATCAGATATATAACGGAAGCACTAGATAAAATTAGAATAAGATTACAAAAGGAATATGGAGAAAAAAGCCACGAATATAAATTATTAAAAAATAAAAAGAATGTAAGCTTATTAAGAAGATATGGAAATAAAATAAATTGGTGGGTAGAAGTTGAAAGATACAAAAATGGACATATGGTAAAAATGTTACCAAGTGATATATTAAGAGAGATAAAAGGAATATCAGATGAATTAAAAAGAGGATATGAGTTAAAAGAATTATTTTTAGATATAATAAATCATGCAACATATGAAGAAGCAGAAAGGGAAATATTAGGATGGATAGAGTTATGTAAAGCAAGTGGTATAGACGAATTCATAGAAGCATCAGGAACAATAGAAAGATGGTTAGAATATATAGTAAATTCATTTATAGATGAAAGATATAGTAATGGATTTACAGAAGGGGTAAATAATAAAATAAAAGTAATAAAAAGGAATGGATTTGGGTATAAAAATTTTGAATTTTTTAGGAAAAGAATATTATATATATTTAATAAAAAATTAGGAGGCGGAATTAAAAATGTACAAAATAATAAACAAATTAAGAAGTAGTAAGAGGAAAGTAAAAAAAGTATTTAATATGTTAAAAAATGAAATAGATTTAAAAGATAGTTTAGTAGATTCAAGAATATTAGAAGAACTAACAACACTAGCTAAAATAGATGAAGAAATAACAGAAATAATATACTTAATTTTAGATATCAAAAATTCTTAAAATTACAAAAAAGAATGTTTTCAGAGTCTGTAAATAAAATTGTGTAAATAAAAAATCTTTCCATGATAAAATAAAAGAAATGGAGAGATTTTTATTATGA
>CANQID010000008.1 GCA_947623925.1 uncultured Bacilli bacterium | reverse complement strand
TAAAAGAAGGACTTGATTATGATACAATATCAAAATATACAAATATAAGTATAGATGATATTAATGAAATATTAAAACATTAATATTTATAATAATGTATATAGTTTGGTTAATCTTAATAGCACTCACACTTGACGAGTGCTAATTTTTGTGATACAATTTATCTGTGGTATGAAAATACCATATAAATCAATTATAAAAAAGGAGGGGTATTATGAATAATCAAAATCCTTATCAAGAAAATTTAGAAAATGTACTTGAAAAATATGGTAGAGATATAGTAGAACTTGTAAAAGATGGAAAAGTCGATCCTGTAATAGGTAGAGATGAAGAAGTTAGAAGTATTACTAGAATACTATCTAGAAAAACTAAAAATAATCCTGTTTTGATAGGAGAACCAGGAGTTGGTAAGACTGCAATAGTAGAGGGTTTAGCAGCAAGAATTGTAAGAGGAGATGTTCCTAACAGTTTAAAAAATAAACATATATGGGAACTTGATTTAGGGGCCTTAATTGCAGGTGCTAAATATAGAGGTGAATTTGAGGAAAGATTAAAAGCAGTACTAAATGAAATAAAAAAGTCAGAAGGAGATATAATACTTTTTATAGATGAAATTCACATGATAGTAGGAGCAGGGGCTTTAGAAGGTGCAATGGACGCAGGAAATATGTTAAAACCACTTCTTGCTCGTGGGGAAATACACTTAATAGGTGCAACTACATTAAATGAATATAGAAAATACATAGAAAAAGATGGAGCATTAGAAAGAAGATTTCAAAAAGTAATAGTAAGTGAGCCAACAGTAGAAGATACAATAACAATACTTAGAGGTTTGAAACAAAGATTTGAGGTTTACCACGGTGTTAATATAAAAGATAATGCATTAATTGCTGCTGCTAATTTATCAAACAGATATATAACAGATAGATTTTTACCAGATAAGGCAATAGATTTAGTAGATGAGGCATGTGCTACTATAAAAGTTCAAATGGATTCTGTTCCTGTTGATTTAGATACATTAACTAGAAAAATAATGAGATTAGAAATAGAAAGAGAAGCAATAAAAAAAGATAATGATGAAATTTCTAAAAAAAGATTACTAGAGATAAAAGATAAAATTGCTGTTCTAAAAAAAGAAGAAGAATCTTTAAGAAGCAAATGGGAAGAAGAAAAATATATAAATGATAAAATAGCTAAAAAGAAAGAAGAATTAGAACAAGCAAAATTTAAACTAGAACAAGCAGAGAATAATTATGATTTAGAAAATGCTGCAAAATTAAGACATGGTATTATACCTAAATTAGAAACAGAACTTGAAGATTTAAGAAAAAAAGATGAATCTCAAATACTTAGTGATACAGTAGAAGAAGATGATATAGCAGGAATTATATCAAAATGGACAAAAATACCTATAAAAAAATTAGTAAGTGGAGAAAAAGAAAAATTAATGTCATTAGAAGAAAATATGAAAAAAAGAGTAAAAGGTCAAGATGAGGCTATAAAATTAGTAAGCGATGCAATTATAAGAAGTAGAGCAGGAATAAATGATCCAAATAGACCAATTGGTTCTTTCATATTTTTAGGTCCAACAGGTGTAGGTAAAACAGAAGTTGCAAGAACTCTTGCATATGAGTTATTTGATGATGAAAAACATATGGTAAGAATAGATATGAGTGAATATATGGAAAGTCATTCTGTTTCAAGATTAGTTGGAGCGCCTCCAGGATATGTAGGATATGATGAAGGTGGACAATTAACTGAGGCTGTAAGAAGAAATCCTTATTCTATAGTTTTATTTGATGAAATAGAAAAAGCTCATAAAGATGTATTTAACATATTACTTCAAATATTAGATGATGGTAGAATTACTGATTCTCAAGGTAGAACAGTTGATTTTAAAAATACTATTATTATAATGACTTCTAATTTAGGAAGTGAGCATATATTAGAGGGTGAATTAAACTCTAAAGAACAAGTAATAGATGAATTAAGACATACATTTAAACCAGAATTTATAAATAGAATAGATGAAATAGTTGTATTTAATTCTTTAAGTGAAAATACAATAAATGATATATTAGATAAACTTATAGTTGATTTACAAAATAGATTATCAAATATTAATTTAAAACTTAATTTTACCGATAGTGTAAAAAAATATATAATAGAGTCATCATATAATGTTAAATTTGGAGCACGTCCACTTAAAAGATTTTTAAGTAAAAATGTTGAAACCTTAATTGCAACATCTATTATAGAAAATAAAATTAAACCTAATAGTGAAGTAACATTCGATTTAGAAAATGATAGAATAGTTATAAAATAAAACGGATTTTATATCCGTTTTATTCATATAATAACTAAAAAATTTAAAAATGTGAAAAAATTATAATAGATATAATAGTTGTATTAGTATGTTAATTATGATATTCTAATAATAGATAAATAATAACAATTTATAAAAAAGAAAAAGTTAATTTGAATAAAATATGGTATAATATAATAGAGGTAGATAAATATGAAAGGATTTACTTTAATTGAATTAATGGGAGTTATAGTTATTTTAGCTATGCTTGCTGTAATAACTGTAGTTGGATTTGATAAAATGATTTTAAATGGTAAACAAGACTTATATGATAATCAAGTAAGCATAATTGAGTTAAGTGCTAAAGAATGGCTTACTGATAATCCTTCATTTAGACCTACAGAAGATGAACCATTACTTATAACAATTCAAACACTTATAGATAATGGCTATGTAAAAGGTGATATTCAAAATCCAAAAACTGGTAAAAATTTTGATTCACAAATGAAAATAAGAATAACTAAAGTTTCAAATAATTATAAATACGAATTACTAGATTAAACACCAAAAAATATAACATGAATAATATGTTGTAAGAGGTGTTTTTTTTAATGAATATAAAAATAGATTCTAGAAAAGTAAAAAAAGGAGATACTTTTATAGCTATAAAGTATAATAATGATGGACATAATTATATAGAAGATGCAATAAAAAATGGAGCAGAAAAAATAGTATGTGAAAAAGGAATTTATAGTGTTGAAACTTTAATTGTAAAAGATACTCACGAATATTTAGTTAATTATTTAAAAGAAAAATATTACGATGAAATAAAAGATTTAAAACTTATAGCTATAACAGGAACAAATGGAAAAACAACAACTAGTTATTTAATTTGGCAAATGTTAAATAAACTTAAAATAAAATGTGGTTATATAGGTACAATAGGATTTTATATTGATAAAAAAATAAAAAACTTAAATAATACAACTCCAGATATATTAGATATGTATGAAATGTTACTTGAATGTAAAAATAATAATTGTAAATATGTTGTTTTAGAAGCGAGTAGTCATGCATTGTCTTTAAATAGATTAAAAGGTTTATTATTTGATTATGCAATATTTACAAATTTGACTGAAGATCATTTGGATTATCATTTGACAATGCAAAACTATGCTGAATCGAAACAAAAATTATTTAAAATGATTAAAAATGATGGAAAGGCTATTATAAATATAGATAGTGAATATAAAGATTATTTTCTTATAGATGGAAATAATAATATAACATATGGTGTTAATGAAAGTAACTATAAAATATCAAATATAAATGTAAATAAAGATAAAACACAATTTAAAGTTAATGGTAAACAATACGAAACAAAATTGATAGGTAATTATAATATATATAATGTTACTATATGCATAATTTTAATGGATTTGCTTTGTTTAGATAATATAATTTCTTCTTTAGAAGCACCAAAAGGTAGAATGGAAAAAATAAAATATAATGATAATATGATAGTTATCGATTATGCACATACACCAGATGCAGTTGAAAAAGTGTTAAATACTGTAAAGGAATTAAAATATGACAACATATATACAATAATTGGATGTGGCGGGAATAGAGATAAATATAAAAGAAAAATAATGGGTGATATTTCTACAAAATTATCGGATTATGTTATATTTACAAGTGATAATCCAAGAAATGAAAATCCACTTGATATATTAAAAGACATGACAGAAGGTATACAATTACATAACTATGAAATAATAGAAAATAGAGAAACTGCTATAATAAGGGGTATACAACTTATGCAAAAAAGTGATATACTATTAGTACTTGGTAAGGGTCATGAAGATTATCAAATAATAGGTGATAAAAAATATGACTTTTCAGATGAATTAATAATACATAAATATATTTAGGAGATGGAACATGTTAATTTTAGCAAAATCCGCTTTAGCGCTCATGGTATCGTTCATAATAACGGTTGTATTTGGAATAATTTTACTTCCTCTTTTAAAAAAATTAAAAGCGAGGCAAACAGTAAGTATTTTTTTATCTAATATACATAAGAAAAAACAAGGTGTGCCAACTATGGGAGGATTAATATTTATTATTCCAACTATAATATCTACAATAATACTTTTATTATTAAATAAAATAGAATTTTCAAGTAACTTATTTTTAATATTATTTATATTTTTATCTTATGCATTACTTGGATTTATCGATGATATGATAAAAATAAAAAGACAAAATAATATAGGACTTACTGAAATACAAAAATTAATTGGTCAAATAATAATAGCTATATTGTTTTTTATAATATTTATTAATACAGGACATGATACTATTTTAGAAATTCATACATTAGGAATAAAATTAAATATGGGTTGGTTTTATGGTTTATTTATATTATTTATGCTTGTTGCAAGTAGTAACGCAGTAAATATAACAGACGGTTTAGATGGTTTGGCAGGAAGTTTATCTGCTATTGCATTTTTAGCATTCGGAATTATAAGTTTTGGAACAACTTGGATAACAGGTAGTGAAGATATAGGTATATTTTGTTTTATATTAGTTGGTTCATTACTTGGATTTTTAATATATAATACATATCCTGCAAAAGTAATAATGGGAGATACAGGTTCACTTGCCCTTGGCGCAACACTTGCTGTAATTGCTATTCTTACAAGTCATGAAATAACTTTGGTAGTAGTTGCAGGTGTGTTTGTTATAGAAACACTAACTTGTATAATTCAAATGATTGCAGGAAGATATTTTGGTAAGAAAATATTTTTGATGGCACCACTTCATCATCATTTTGAAAAATTAGGTTGGCATGAAGTAAATATAGTAAAATTATTTTTAGTGTTTGGTATATTTTTTAGTGTTGCAGGGGTAGTATTTAGTGTTTGGATTTAACTTGATGAAATTCATCAAGTTTTTATATTTACTAGACAATAGTAATTTAATATGCTAGAATATGGTATATTTATTTAGGAGGAAGATATGAATACTGATAGTTATTTACTTTATCAAAGGTTTCCACAACCTTTACCAGAAGAAGTATTAAAAGATTATTTTTATAAATATAAATCTGGCGATTTAGAAGCGAGAAAAACAATAATTGAACATAATATTAAACTTGTATTATATTTAATAATGAAGTATTTTTATGATATGCCATATGAATTAGAAGATTTGTTTGAGGTAGGATTAGAAGGACTTATAAATGATGTAGATACATTTGATATTGATAAAGGATATAAGTTTTCAAGTTATGTAAAAAAATGTATAGACTTTAAAATATATAATTATCATAATAAAGAAATTAAATATATTTATCGTAATATTAGTATTGATGAACCTATTTATAATTCTAATTTTGATAAATCAACATGTTTAAAAAATATTTTGAGTGATGAAAAAATTGATATAGTTGGCGATTGTGAAAAAAAAGAATTGTCTAAAATTGTTATGGAAATAGTAGACGAGCTTGACGAAGAAGATAAAAAAATAATAACTTTATATTTTGGATTAAATCAAAATGAATCATATACTCAAAAAGAAATTGCACATATATTTAATACTAGGCAAGCTACAATTGGAAAAAAAATTTCAAGAATTTTAAATAGTATGAAAGAAAGAATAGTTAATGGTAAGGAAATAAAGAAAAATTACTGTCCAGAATGGCTAACTATGTATAAACTTGCTAAAGCATATTATGAAAATAATAAAAATTTAGAAATCCCACAATGTTTTAAAACAAAAAATGGATATGAGTATGATGAGGATGGGGCACCTTTAGGAAGATGGATAGAAAATCAAAGAGTAGTTTACAAAAACAATAAATTAACTGAAGATAGAAAGAAGTTACTTGAAGAAATAGGAATGGTGTTTGATGTAATACAAGAAAAATGGGATGCAAAATATGAATTGGCAAAAATATATTATGAATTTCATGGTAATTTACAGATTAATCGTGGTTTTAAAACAAAAAATGGATATGAATATGATGAAGATGGAATTGCTTTAGGAGAATGGCTAAAAAATCAAAAATCACTTTATTTTAAAGGTAAATTGGATGATGAAAGAAAAAATAAGTTAGATTCCATAGAAATGAATTTTGAAAAGATAAGAAAATATACTAAATAATATTTTAATTTTTAATTAAAATATTTTTTGTTACAAAAATATTATATTATTGTATAATATTAAATAGGTGGTATAATGGATAAATATAACGAATTAAGAAATAAATATGATACATTTATATATGAAGGATTTGATATACAACAATTAGAAAATACATTAAAAATAACATTTAATTTTAATGTTCCAAACTTAACTAATTTTAATCCAACATTAGAAATAAAAAAATGTGAAATTGATGATTTTTCTAAAAACTTAATTTTCCATGTTGGACTTGTAGAACTTATAAGTTATTGGAAAGCAACATGTAGTAAAAATGTAATAATAAAAGCAGGATACTTAAATAAAGAACAAATAGAATTTTTTAAAAAATTATATTTTTATGGATTAGGTGAACTTTTTTATACAAACAAAATAGACGCTAAATACGATGACTTTATGAATATAACTTGTGTACATGAAGAAGAAAATGTAAAAGCACCATCTAACTTTGAAACTAAAGGTAATTTAATACCAATTGGTGGTGGAAAAGATTCTAATGTTACATTAGAACTCATGAAAGATGAATTCGATAATAATACTTGCTTTATAATTAATCCAAAACAAGTAACACTTTCATGTGCAGATGTAGCAGGTTATAAGGAAGAAAAAATATTTACAGTTAAAAGAACAATAGATAAAAATTTATTAGAACTTAATAAACAAGGGTTTATTAATGGTCATACACCTTTTTCCGCACTTGTTGCGTTTATTTCATATTTATGTGCTTACTTAAATAGAAAAAAATATATACTACTTTCAAATGAATCAAGTGCGAATGAATCAAATGTAGATGGAACTAAAATAAACCATCAATATTCAAAAACATATGAATTTGAAAACGACTTTAATAATTACACTAAAAAATACTTTAATGTAGATATAAAATATTTTAGTTTACTTAGACCTTTAAGTGAATACCAAATAGGGATGCTTTTTTCGCAATATAAAAAATACCATCAAATATTTAAAAGTTGTAATGTTGGAAGTAAAACAGAACCTTGGCATTGGTGTTGTAATTGTCCAAAATGTTTATTCGTATATATAATATTAAGTCCATTTTTATATAAAGATGAATTAGTAAATATATTTGGTGAAGATTTATTTGAAAAAGAAGAATTAAAAGAAACATTTATAGAACTTATAGGATATGGAAAAACAAAACCATTTGAATGTGTTGGAACATATGAAGAAGTTAGATATGCACTAACAAAAACTATAAATAAATTGGATGATTTACCATATCTACTTAAATATTATAAAGATAATTTTAAATTAGAAGATGTGAATTTAAACATAGAAAAAAAATATAATGAACAAAATAATTTGGAACCAAAATTTGAAAAAATAATAAAAAAATCTTTGAATTATTAGAAAGAGGAAATTAAGTGTATAAAAAAATAATTGAATATTTGAAAGATAAAAATATAGCTATAGTAGGTTTTGGTAGGGAAGGTAAATCATCATATAATTTTATTAGAAAATATCTTCCAAATCAACATTTAACTATATTAGATGGGAATGTTAATTTAATAGAAAATAATAGTGAATTAAAACAAGATGTAAATACTCAAGTAATAGTAGGTGAAAATTATTTAGAAGGACTTGAAAATTATGACTTATTAATTAAATCACCAGGAGTAAAATTTAAAGATTTAGATACATCTAAATATGAAGATAAAATAATTTCACAATTAAGTTTAGTACTAGATTTTTTTAAAAATAATATAATAGGTATAACTGCAACAAAAGGTAAAAGTACAACAACAACACTTATAACACAAGTTTTAAAAGACCAAGGATATGATGCATATTTACTTGGAAATATAGGTATACCTATATTTGATTACGTAGATAAATTTACAGATAAAAGCATACTTGTAATAGAAATGGCTGCATTACAATTAGAGTATGTAAAATCATCACCACATATTTCATTAATACTTAATTTATTTGAAGAACATTTAGATTTCTTTAAATCAAAAGATTGCTATTTCAAATCAAAAATGAACGCTTTTAAATATCAAGATAGTAATGATTTTGGTATTTATACATCTATTAATGATACTTTAAATAAATATGTTGAAGAAGGTAATTATAAATCAAATTTAATAGATATAAATAAAGAAATGTGTATAAAAGATGGTTTTGTTTATTTAAATGAAAAAAAACTATACAATGTAAATGATGAAAGATTTTTATTAGGAGAACATAATTTAAGTAATATAATGTTTGTTCTTAGATTAAGTGAATTACTATCTTTAGATTTAAATAAAACAATAAATACTATAAATTCATTTAAAGGATTAGAACATAGAATGGAATTTGTTGGTTTATTTGATAATGTAAAATACTATAATGATTCTATAGCAACAATACCAGAGGCTACTATAAATTGCGTAAAAGCACTTAAAGATGTTGATACAATAATATTTGGTGGTATGGATAGAGGTATAGATTATAGTAGTCTTATAAACTATTTTAACAATAGTGATATAGATAATTTTATATGTATGAAAGACACAGGATATAAAATAGGAAATCAAATTACAAGAGGTAATGTTTATTTAGTAGAAAGCTTAGAAGAAGCTGTTAGTATAGCTAAAAAAGTTACAAAAAAAATATGTGTAATGTCTCCTGCTGCACCTAGTTATAACGAGTTTAAAAACTTTGAAGAAAAGGGAAGAAAATATAAGGAGTTAGTATTAACTAATGTTAAAAATAAAAGTAAGTAATCTTAATTTAAAAGATACTATAACTTGTGGACAAATATTTAGATTTATTGTAGATGGCGATTCTTACATAGTAGTATTAAAAGATAGAATAGTAAGATTAAAACAAGATAAAGATACTTTATATGTTTCATCTAATAATGAAGAAAATTTAGAAGATACAATAACTAAATATTTGGATTTAAATAGAGATTATAAAAAAATAAACGATGAATTACTTTTAAAAAATCCAGATTTGTTAGATTCCATAAACAAATCAAATGGTCTTAAAATGATTCAACAAGATAAATTTGAAACACTTATATCATATATAATATCTGCAAATAATAGAGTTCCTATGATTTCTAAAGTTGTTGATAATATATCAAAAAAATATGGCAAAAAAGTCATATTTGAAGGTAAAGAATATTATTTATTCCCAAATGCAATCGATATGAAAGATTGTACAAAAGAAGATTTGAGAAGTTTAAAAACAGGGTTTAGAGATGAATATATATATGAAATTGTAAATAAGATAAATTCAAATGAATTTGATTTAGAAAATATAGATAAATTAACAACAGAAGAAGCCTTAAATTATTTAATGAAAAATAAAGGAATAGGGCAGAAAGTTGCGTCATGTATTTTATTATTTGCTTACTCTAGATTTGATGTTTTTCCAATAGACACATGGGTTAAAAAATATATGCTTGAAAATTATAATATTAAAAGTGTAAAAGAAATAAAAAATTATTCAGAAGAACATTATGGACAAAATAGTGCTATAGCAATACAATACATGTTCCACACTATGAGAAATAAGCAATAATTATTTAATTATAGGCTTATTTTTATATTCAGATTCGATTAATTTATTTTGATTATCTTTTAAAATACATGAATAAACACAAGTAGTTCTAAATTCTAAATTTAACATGTCATTTTTAATAGAGTGGAAATTAGTTACAATAGGTAAACTTATTTCCTTTTTTATTTTGTTTAAATATTTTTTTCCATTTTCATTAAACCCTAGTACTCTTATATACTCAATATTTTTAAATTTTTTTGCTTCCTCTTTAGTAAAACTACATAATATATGAGTAAACATTCTATTTAATTTATTATATGTATATCTTTTTGTTTTAACTTTTTCTATAAGTTCATCAAGTGTATTTGAACTTGTAATATATTTGTTTATTCTTGATTCTATTCCTTCATCTACTGTTTGATAAATACTTAAATCTTTAGTACACAATATTTTATATTTCAATAAATTGAAATATTTATCTATAAAAAATAAATCTTTTTTTAAATATTCATATGTAATACTTGGAACATATTTTTTAATATCTATATTGTTTTTTATTGCATTTCTTATTCCAGATGCACTTACTATATCATTAGTTAAATTCATAGAATGAAAATTGTTTTCTCTTTTAATACAAATAGGTTCAATACAACTTTTTTCTTTTATTATTTCTTTAATATAAGAAAGACCTAATAAATCATTTGGACTATCTATTTTATAATTTGAAAAATGTTGTAATGCTTTAGACATCGCACTAGGATAATTAATACCTTCATCCATATATTTTTTAACTAAACTATCATATTCTTTATTATTAATTTGAATATTAGCTAAATTTTTAAGTAAATTTATATCTCCACATTCACTACCAAATACTATTTTTTCTACTTTTAAATTATTTAATATTTGTATCGCACCTTTACTAAATATATCAGCAGATTGTGTTGCGAAGACAAAAGGTAGTTCAATTACTAAATCTACTCCATATTCTAAAGCTATATTTGTTTTATCCCATTTATTTATAATACTAGAAAATCCTCTTTGAGTGAAATTACCACTCATAACTAGTATTATAGTATAATTAGGAAACATTTCTTTTATTTTTTTAAGATGGTATAAATGTCCATTATGGAAAGGATTATATTCACATATTATTCCAATACTTCTCATAGTTATTCACCTTTTTATATAATAACACAAAAATACTTGAAAAAAAACAAAATATTATGTATAATGTTATGGCTAGTGAAAGTTAGGTGATTATGTGATAATAGATCTTATAAGGCTTAAAAATGATGTTGTTAAAAACATTGATATTGATTTTAAATATTCATTTAATGAAGAATATTTAAAACAAACTGATTTAATCAAATTAGATGATGTTTTAATAAAAGGTGTAATAAATAAGAATAGTTTAGGAGATATACAAATAAACTTAAATATAGAAGGTGTAATGGTATTACCATGCGCAATTACATTAGAGCCTGTTAATTATCCATTTTCTATAAATGTTTCAGAAAGTTTAGATGATATTATTAAAACAGAAGATTTTTTAAAAAAAGATGAAAATACACTTGATATTTTACCAATAATATGGGAAAATATATTAATGGAAATCCCAATGAAAGTAGTTTCTGAAAATGCCGATACATCAAATCTTAAAGGTGACGGCTGGGAATTTGTAACAGGAGAAAGAAAAAAAACAAATCCTGAATTAGAAAAATTAAAAGATTTGTTATAAGAAAGAGGTGTTAAAATGGCTGTACCATTTAGAAAAGTTAGTAAAACTAGAGGTAGAATGAGAAGAACTCATTATAAAATAACTGAAAATGCAACTGTAAAATGTTCAAAATGTGGTGAAGAAATAAGACCACATAGAGTATGCCCTAATTGTGGAACATACAAAGGAAAAGAAGTTATAAAACAAGCTGAAGAAGCAAAATAAAAACAAGTGAATTTAAACTCACTTGTTTTTTTATTATAAATAATAATTAATTGTATTTACTAAGTTAATAATTGACCATATTCCCCATATAATACTGAATGCGCCAATTATGATACCTGTAAGAGCGAATCCAAAACCTTTTTCATTATTCTTTTTAAGTTTAGCTAATCCAATACTAGATAAAATAGTACCGACTGCACCAACTATACCAGCAAAGTTAATAATTAAAGAGCATAGTGATACAATAAATCCTGCTAAAGCTAATGAATTAGTTTTTGTAGTAGTATTAGATGTAGTAGTTGTACTAGCAGGTGTATTTTCACCGTTTACAAGTTTACCACATTTTAAACAAATATCTCCACCATCTTTTAATTCAGCTCCACAATTAACACAAAACTTACTCATAAAAATACCTCCAAAAAAATTATAACATATAATTAAATATATAACAAGTACTAAAATAGTTGCTTTTTTTAAAAAAATTAATGTATAATGAATTAGGTGATAACATGTTTGAAAGTTTAGGAGATAGATTACAAAGCGCTGTTAATAAAATAAGAGGTTATGGAAAAATAACAGAAGATAATATTAGTGATGTTATTCGTGAAATAAGGCTTGCTTTACTTGAGGCGGATGTTAATTATAAAGTAGTAAAAGAGTTTATAGCAACCGTAAAAGAAAAAGCTTTAGGTGAGGAAGTTGCTAAAAGTTTAAAACCTGGTGAAATGTTTGTAAAAATATTAAAAGATGAATTAGTAGATTTACTAGGTGGAGAAAAAAGGGATTTAAATTTAAATGGTAATCCCGCTGTACTTATGCTTGTTGGATTACAAGGTACAGGTAAAACAACAATGATTGGTAAATTAGGCTTGCATTTAAGAAAAAAACATAACAAAAAGCCATTACTTGTTGCTTGTGATGTATATAGACCCGCTGCTATTGACCAATTAAAACAAATAGGAAAACAACTTAATATAGAAGTTTATGATGAGGGTAATAAAAATCCTGTTGAAATTTCTAAAAATGCAATTAAATATGCTAAAGAAAATGGATTTAATTATGTACTTATAGATACAGCTGGAAGACTTCATATAGATGAAGTTTTGATGAATGAATTAAATGATATTAATAATGAAGTAAAACCTGATGAAATATTATTAGTTGTTGATAGTATGACAGGACAGGATGCAATAAATGTTATAGAAGGATTTAATTCTTCATTACCTTTAACAGGTGCGATTTTAACTAAATTAGATGGTGATACTAGAGGTGGAGCAGCTTTATCAATAAGACATCTTACAAATGTACCAATTAAATTTGTAGGTGTTGGAGAAAAAATGGATGGACTTGAAGAATTTTATCCAGATAGAATGGCAACTCGTATTTTAGGCATGGGAGATATAATGAGCATGATAGAAAAGGCAGAGGAAGTAATAGACCAAGATGAAGCTATGAAAACCGCTAAAAAAATGCAAAATGGTAAATTTGATTTGGAAGATTTTTTAAGTCAGTTAAAACAAATAAAAAAATTAGGACCTCTTGAAAATTTAATTAAAATGTTACCCGGAGTTCCTAAAGAAATGAAAAGTGTAAAAGTTAATCCAAAAGATATGGCACATATTGAGGCTATAATTTTATCGATGACACCTTATGAAAGAAGACATCCAGAGGTTTTAAAGGCTACTAGAAAGCAGAGAATAGCTAAAGGTAGCGCAAGAAGTGTTGAAGAAGTTAATAGACTTTTAAAGCAATTTGAACAAATGAAACAAATGATGAAACAATTAAAAAGTGGAAATTTTAAAATGCCATTTTAAGACCTATTAGGTCTTTTAATTTTAAAATTTTACAAAATAATTTATAAAAAAACAAGAAATTAATCTTGTTTAAGTATATCTCTTGCAGCTACAAGACCTGTTGCAGCTGCGGTAACGATATTTCCAGCTTTACCGGCTCCATCTCCAATAAAATAAATATTTTCATTTTCTAATTTGAAATTATTATTTGTTTTTATTTCATTGCTGAAAAATTTAATTTCAGGGCCATATAGTAATGTTTCATCATTATTAACACCTGGTATTATTTTATCTAATTTTTTAAGCCCTTCTAATATATTTGTAATAATTCTATGTGGTAAGACTAAAGCTAAATCTCCTGCAACACAATCTTTTAAAGTAGGTTCTATATAATTTTTATCTAACTTTTTCCAAGTAGATCTTCTTCCTTCTCTTAAATCTTTTAGACTTTGTATAATTGGTTTAGAATCACCTAAAACATTCGCTATTCGTGCAATTGATTCACCATATTCCCTAGTGTTTGTAACAGGTTCAGTTAAATTGACTTTACTTATAAAAGCAAAATTACTATTGTTTGATTTTATATCTTTTAGTGAGTGTCCATTAACACATATATACCCATAATAATTTTCTTTTGTTACAAATCCCCCAGGATTAGTACAGAATGTTCTAATTTCATCATTGTATGTATCTGTCTTAATAAATATAGTAGGGTCATATATTATTTTACATAAATCTTCTAATATTTCTTTTCTTACTTCAACTCTAACTCCAATTTCGATACTTTGAGAAAGGTAAGGAATTTTGTATTTATCAGCAAGTTCTTGTACCCATTTTGCACCTGTTCTACCTGGCGCAACTATTATTTTCTTTCCTTTAACTTCTTTGTCTTTATATATTACTTTGTAATAGTTATTTTCTTTTACAATATCAGATACATCAGTATTTTCAAGTAATGTTACACCTTTATCTTCAATGTATTTAGAAAAATCTTCAATGTACTTTGGAAGTTTATCTGAACCTAAATGTTTTTGTTTTATAATTAAAAGCCTAGAACCATTTATAGCAATTTCTTTTTTAATTTTTAAAGCTTCTTCCATATTACTTGGAAACACATCACTATCCATTTTAAATTTAGTAAATATTTTTTCCGTATCATCTATAAGTTTATTTGCTTCATTTTCACTCATATATTTAAATAAATCGGATTTACCTATTTTAGGAATGAAATTTAATTTCCCATCTGAAAATGTACCTGCGCCACCATAACCTGATAAAATATTACAAGGGTTACAATTTTTACATTCTGTTTTATTTTTATTCATTGGACAAAATCTTTTTTCTGCCTTTTTACCTCTGTCTATTAATAAAATTTTTAAGTTTTTGTTGTTTTCTATAAGTTCATATGCTGCAAATAATCCTGCTGGACCTGCTCCTATAATAATTACATCATACATCATAACATCATCCCTCTTAATTGTAACATAAAAATAATAATCTGTTACATTTTATGTGAGATTTTGAGAAATAATTGATAAATATTTTTTTACTTTGTTGATTTAAAAACATTTAAATGTTAAAATTTTGGTAAGGTGGTGTGTGTTTATGAAAAAATATATATGTAAGTAAAGTTTGTGATGGTTTAGCATTAGTAAAAAATAGACAGAATTTATATGGATATATAAATGAGAAAATGGAGGAAGTAATAAAATGTAAATATACATATGGTTATGATTTTCATGAGGGCTTAGCGTTAGTACAAAATGATCAATATTTATGCGGTTATATAGATTGTGAGGGAAAAGAAATTGTACCATTTAAATATACACATGGTTCTGATTTCCACGAAGGTTTAGCACTTGTACGAAATAATCAATTTTTTTGGGGTTATATAAATAAAGAAGGAAAAGAAATATCTCAATTTAAGTATGTATATGGTTCTGATTTTCAAGAAGGTATGGCAGCAGTTCAGAATTTTGAACTTCTTTTTGGATTTATTGATAAGAAAGGAAAAGAAATAATACCATGCCAATATGATGATGTATATGATTTTCACGAAGGTTTATCTCGAGTAAAAAAAGGTGGTAAATGGATTTATATAAATACCAATGGAGATGAGCTTATACATGAAGTTAATATAGATTCTTATGAAGAAAATAAAAAGACAAATGAATTTTCAAATTCAGATAAATTAGATGAAAATAGTGATATTACAAGGAATTCAACAAAAATAAAAGTTAAAAAAAAGTATTAGTTTAATATTGTATAAATAAAAAATAGTAAAGTTCATTTATGATATGAACTTTATTTTTTCAATATTTAGTAAAAATCTTGTAATTTTTTTTTAAATATTGTATATTAAATATGATGTTATCAGATGATAACAATTATTAATAAATAGAAGGGAAATGTGATTTATGGAATTAAAAGGATCAAAAACAGAACAAAATTTAATGAAAGCATTTGCAGGTGAGAGCCAAGCAAGAAATAAATATACTTACTATGCAAGTAAAGCAAAAAAAGATGGATATGAACAAATTGCAGCTATATTTTTAGAAACAGCTGAAAATGAAAAAGAACATGCTAAAATATGGTTTAAAGAATTAAATGGTGGAGAAATTCCAGAAACTGCTCAAAATTTATTAGATGCAGCACAAGGAGAAAATTACGAATGGACAGATATGTATGCTGAATTTGCAAAAACAGCTAAAGAAGAAGGGTTTAATAGACTTGCTTATTTATTTGAATCAGTAGGTGCTATTGAAAAAGAACATGAAGAAAGATATAGAAAATTATTAGATAATGTTAAAGGCGATTTAGTATTTAGTAAAGATGGAGATTGCATTTGGAAATGTCGTAATTGTGGACATATAGTTGTTGGTAAAAAAGCACCAGAAGTTTGTCCTGTATGTAACCATAAACAAAGCTATTTTGAAATTAAAGCAGAAAATTATTAATATTATTAATATTATTAATATTATTAATAATAATTAAATAAAATAAAAGCTATCATTTGATAGCTTATTTTTTATCTGATAAAACAAGTTTGTAAAATAATGCAGCAAGTACCGCACCAATTAGTGGAGCTACTATAAATACCCATACTTGAGATAATGCTTCCCCACCTTGAAGTAATGCAGGACCTAAACTTCTTGCTGGATTTACACTTGTACCTGTAAATGAAATACCAATTAAATGTACAAGAGTTAATGTAAGACCAATTACTATGCCAGAAACATTACTGTATTCTTTTTTAGAAGTAACGCCTAAGATAGCAGTTACGAATATAAATGTAAGAATTACTTCAACTAATAATGCTACCCAAACAGTATCAGCAAGTTGTAATGTACCACCATATCCGTTTGCACCTAGTGAATCAAATCCTCCAAGTATTAATCCTAATACAGCAGCACCTGCAATAGCTCCTAATACTTGAGCAATAACATATCCAATAAAATCTTTACCACTCATTTTTTTAGTAAGAAGCATTGATAATGAAACTGCAGGATTGACATGACAACCAGAAACATTTCCGATTGAATATGCCATAGCAATGATAACTAAACCAAATGCTAATGAAGTAGCAATTATACTACCTCCTGTTATTGCAGCAACTCCACATGCTATTAGAACAAGTACAAAAGTTCCAACAAATTCAGAAATATATTTCTTCAAATTTCGAATCTCCTTTCTATATTAATTATATCAAATTCACTAATAAATTAGAATACTTATATTGACTTTTTAAATTTCGTTGTATACAATTTAACTATAAGGTAGGTGAAATATATGTACGATATAGTTATTATAGGAGCAGGACCAGCAGGCTTAACGGCTGCACTTTATGCATTAAGAGCAAGAAAAAAGGTTTTAGTGTTAGAAGCAAAAAGCTATGGCGGACAAATTTTAAATGCAAGTAAAGTAGAAAATTATCCGGGAATAGAATCTATTTCAGGGTTTGACTATGCAACAAATTTATATAATCAAGTAAAAAAATTAGGAGCAGAAATAAAATATGAAACTGTAGTTCGTGTTGAAGAAGATAAAACAGTTATAACAAACAAAGACAAATATAAAGGTAAGGCAGTTATTATAGCAAATGGTGCTGAAAACAAAAGATTAGATATAGATAGAGAAGAAGAATTTGTTGGAAAAGGTGTTTCTTATTGTGCAACTTGCGATGGCAATTTTTATAAAGGAAAAATAGTTGCAGTAACAGGTGGTGGAAATACAGCGTTAGAAGATGCTATATATTTATCAGGAATAGCTGAAAAAGTTTATTTAATACATAGAAGAGATGAATTTAGAGGCGAAGATAAATATGTTGAAGAATTAAAAGAGAAAAAAAATGTTGAATTTGTTTTAAATTCTAATGTTGTATCTTTAAATGGTGATGAAAAATTAGAAAGCATTATTGTAAAAGATAATGAAGAAAATGAAAAAGAAATAAAGTTAGATTGTTTATTTATCGCTATAGGTCAAGTACCACAAAATCAAATATTTTCAAATGTTGTAGATATAAATGATTATGGTTATATTGAAGCAATAGATGATGTCCATACAAAAACAAGTGGAATATATGTTGCAGGAGATACAAGAGTAAAAGTTTTAAGACAACTAACAACAGCAGTAGGAGATGGCAGTATAGCCGCAACTATTGCAATAAAAGAAATGAAAATAAACAAAGAATAATATATAAATATATTAAAAAATTATTGACTACTACCCCCTAGGGGTAGTATATTTATTATGGTGATTTATATGGAAAAGAAAATTAAAGAAAGATCAATTTCTGAAAAAAGAGCCTTAATCAATAGGTTAAATAAAATAGAAGGACAAGTTAAAGGTGTTACTCAAATGATAGAAAATAATAGATATTGTAATGAAATTTTAATTCAAATATCTGCAATTGATAAATCATTAAAAAGTTTAGCAGTTGAAGTTTTAAGAAATCATTTATCAACATGTGTCGTAGAAAATATAAAAAATAATAAACTAGAAATTATAGATGAAGTTGTAGATTTAATAAAAAAATTAGATTAAATAGTTTAATATATTTTTATTAACTTTTGTAATTTTAAAAATCTTAAGGAGGGTAAAATGAAAAAAGTTGTTTTAAAAATAGGTGGTATGAGTTGTAGTGCTTGTTCAAATGGATTAGAAAAATACTTAAATAAACAAGATGGAGTGATAAACGCTAGTGTAAATCTTGTTTTAAATCAAGCATTTATTGAATATGAAGATTATTTAAAAATAGAAAATTTAGAAAGATTTGTAAGTGAAGCAGGATTTGAAAGTTTAGGAATATATGATGAAAAAAAAGAAGAAAAAAAAGATAATAGTAAAATTTATTTGATTTTGTTTGCTATCCTTGCTCTTATAATTTTATATATTTCGATGTCACATATGATAAATCTTCCTAATATACCTTATTTAGATATGAATAATTATCCTGTTAATTATTCAATATGTTTATTTCTTTTAGTAATTCCTTTTTTAGTATATGGTTATGATATATTTAAAAGCGGAATCAAAAATATTATTCATAAAACACCTAATATGGATACATTGGTCTTAGTAGGTGTTGTATCTAGTTTTTTATATAGTTTATTTAGTATGATTATGGTTTTATTAGGAAATAAAATGTATGTAGAAAGTTTATATTTTGAATCAAGCGCAATAATAATTTTCTTTATTAAACTAGGTAGATTTATAGATTCAAAAAGTAAAGAAAAAACAAAAGAGTCATTAAAAGAATTAGTACAGATAACACCTGAAAGTGCAGTTTTAAAAGATGGAGAAAAAGAAGTTACTATAGATGAGGTAAAAAAAGGTGATATTCTTATATGTAAACCAGGAATGAAAATTGCTGTTGATGGAGTTATAACAAAAGGATATGCACATTTAGATGAAGCCTTTATTACAGGAGAAGCAATCCCTGTTAAGAAAAATATTAATGATAAAGTAATTGCAGGTAGCATAAATTATGATGGTTATATTGAATATAAAGCTTTAAAAATAGGTAAAGATTCAACTATATCTGAAATAGTAAGACTTGTAGTAGAAGCAGTAAATACTAAATCTCCTATACAAAGATTAGCAGATAAGGTAAGCAGTTATTTTGTACCAACTATTATTTTAATCGCGCTATTTACTTTTATTGGATATTTAATATTAGGGTTTAATTTAAATGAATCAATTTTGTCATTTGCAACTGTATTAGTAGTTGCTTGTCCTTGTGCTTTAGGTCTTGCAACACCACTTGCTATAGTTGTAAGTATTGGAGCTTGTGCAAAAAAAGGAATACTTGTTAAAACAAGT
Source organism: uncultured Bacilli bacterium (assembly GCA_947623925.1). Classification (GTDB taxonomy): domain Bacteria; phylum Bacillota_I; class Bacilli_A; order RF39; family UBA660; genus UMGS872. The sequence goes on along the minus strand of CANQID010000008.1, from coordinate 23,383 downwards.
GAAACTTTAGAAAATGCTCATAAAATAGATACAATTATATTTGATAAAACGGGGACACTTACATATGGTAATTTGAAAATATCTAAAGTATTTAATTATAGTTTGTATAAAGATAATAAAATAATAGAACTTGTTGCAAGTATAGAATCAAATTCAATACATCCGATAGCATCATCATTTATTTCATATGCAAAAGAAAATAAAATAAAAATAAAAGAAGTAAAAGATTTTAATAATATATCAGGTATTGGTCTTAAAGGAGTAATTGATAAAAAAGAAATATATGTTGGTAATAATAAATTGTTTACAAAATTAAAAATAAAAAATGAACATATAGATGATGAAAAATATTTAATAAATTTAGGAAATAGCATAGTTTATGTAATTGAAGATAAAGAAGTAATTGCTTTAATAGGTGTTAAAGATATTGTAAGAACTTCTTCTAAAAGAACAGTAGAAAAGTTAAATAATCTTGGAAAAGAAATTATAATGCTAACAGGTGATAATGAAGTTACTGCTTCTCTAGTGGCAGAACAAATAGGAATTAAAAAAGTTATATCAAATGTATTACCACAAGAAAAAACAAATTTCATAAAAAAATTAATTAAAGAAGGCAAAAATGTAATGATGGTGGGTGATGGAATTAATGATGCACCAAGTCTTGCTAGCAGTAATATAGGGGTAAGTTTTAATAGCGCAACTGATATTGCAACATCTTCATCTGATATAATACTTATTAATGATGATTTAGAAAATATTGTAACTTTATTGTCAATAAGTAAGAAAACTTTAAGAAATATAAAACAAAATTTATTTTGGGCATTTTTTTATAATATTTGTATGATTCCTATTGCAATAGGAGTATTAAAACCATTTGGAATAAGTATGAATCCTATGTTTGCAGGATTTGCTATGACTATTAGTAGTTTAACAGTAGTATTTAATTCTCTAAGATTGAAGAAATAAAGTTTTTATAAAAAACGAACAAATGTCCTTGAATTTTTTAACCTTTAAGTGTAAAATAGTTGATACAAGGAGGTTAGTGTTATGATAAGTGCTGATATTGTTGCGAAATATTTTTTATCTAAAGACCCAAATAGAATACTATTTAATAATAATATAGTTGCTAAAAATAAAACAAAATTTTATGAAGGAAATGCCAGATTAAATAAATATTTATTTTTAGCGCAAGTTGTATATTTGGCAAGATATGGTAAAAAATTAATTGATGATGATTTTGTTGCATATATTAATGGACCTGTAATAAAAAAAATTATTAATGAATATCCTATAATTTCATCTAGAAATGAGAAAGTAAAAATTAAAGAAGATATAAGTTTATTTTTGGACAAAATTTATTATTCTTTAGAAAATGCATCTTATGATGAGTTAATAGAAATAACACATGAAGACCCTGAATGGATAAGATTAAGTCATGATACATATAATGCCCCAATTATGAATTTAGAAAATAATATAGAAGAATATAAAAAAAGATATAAAGGATTAATTTCAGCTTTGAAATTATGATAAAAAATATAAATTTGGAAGTTGGACAAGTACTATGGCTTAAAGTTAGATATCAAATAGATGTGGTTTCGAATATAAATCATCCAATGTTGATTGCAAAAATAGAAAAAGATTATATAGAAGTTATTGCTTTAGATAAGACAGCTGGAAAAATGCATCAATTATTTCATAATTATAATTATTATATTGATTCTTTAAATCCAAAAGAAACAGTTATATATGAAGATAGTTATGCACAGTTGAATACAAAATTAACTATTGATAAAATCGATGAGCTTATAAATGCAAGAAAAACAGATGATAAACTTTCAAAAGATAAATTGTTTTCTATTTTAAAAGAATATGACAATTATCAGGAAAAATATGGTATTGATGAACAACGAATTGTTCATATGAGTAGAGATGAGATATTATGTTTAAATCCTGATTTACAAAATGAATTGATAACTGAATGATTTCAAAATATAATTGAAATCATTTTTAATTTAAATAAAATTTGTTATAATATTGTTAATTCATAAAAATTATTGTTAGGAGTTTATTTGAATGGAAAAATATAAGGAAATAGAACGAAGTATTATAAAAAAATATAGAAGAGAAATATGGAGTAAGTTTATAAAGGCTATTACAAAATATGAACTTATTAATGAAAATGATAAAATAATGGTTTGTATTAGTGGAGGTAAAGATTCTTTTTTACTTGCTAAATGTATTCAAGAGTTAAAACGACATGGAAAAGTAAACTTCGATGTACATTATGTAGTAATGAATCCTGGATATAGTGATTATAATCGTAATTTTATATTAGAAACAGCTAAAATATTAAATGTTCCAATTGAAATGTTTGAAAGTGATATTTTTGATGTTACAATGTCATTAAATTCTAAAAGTCCATGTTATTTATGTGCAAAAATGAGAAGAGGTTATTTATATAGTAAAGCTCAAGAATTAGGATGCAATAAAATAGCTTTAGGACATCATTTTAATGATGTAATTGAAACTACTTTACTTTCTATGTTTTATGGTGCTGAAATTAAAACTATGATGCCTAAGTTACATAGTGAAAATTTTAAGGGTTTAGAATTAATTAGACCTCTTTATTTAGTTAAAGAAGATTCCATTATTTCTTGGAAAAATATAAATGGTTTAGAATTTATAAATTGTGCATGTAAATTTACACAAGAAAATTATTTAACAGATGAAGGCACAAGTAAAAGAAAAGAAATGAAAGAACTTGTAAAAAATCTAAAAAAAATAAACAAAGATATTGATTATAATATTTATAAAGCTATAGATAATGTTAATTTGAATTGTGTTTTAGGAACGAAAAAAGATGGCGTTTATAAAAGTTTTTTAGAGGAGTATAAAGATGATTAATTCATCTTTTTTACTGTATAGTTTATGTAAAATAATTATGATTATAATTTAAAAATATTAGGTTTCTGCTATAATTAAAATAGGCAATTAATTAAAAGTTAAAGGATGAAGTAATGATTTATGAAATTTTATGATTCAGAAATAGAACAAGTTTTAGAAAAATTAAATTCAAATAATGAAGGTTTATCTACAAAAGAAGCAAATAATAGAATAAAAAAATATGGTAAAAATAAGTTAGCTGAAACAAAAAAGAAATCCAATTTAAGTAAGTTTTTAGATGAATTTAAAGACTTAATGATTATAGTTTTAATACTTTCAGCAATCATTTCTTTTATTTTATCAATTATCAATAAAGAGTCTTATTTAGATAGTATAATTATAATAGTTGTAGTTATACTAAATGCGATATTAGGCTTTATTCAAGAATTAAAAGCTGATAAATCATTAGAATCTTTAAAGAAAATGCAAATAAATAAAATAAAAGTAAAAAGAGAAAATAAAATTTGTGTTGTAGATAGCGAAGATATAACAGTAGGTGATATTTTAGTTTTAGAAGCAGGAGATACAATACCTGCAGATGCTAGAATAATTTGGGAAGCATCTTTAAAGGTTGATGAGTCTGCTTTGACAGGAGAGTCAATACCTGTATCAAAAAATGTTAATGTATTAGAGAAAGATACACCCTTATCTTCAAGAATTAACATGATATATTGTGGTACGAATATCGTTTATGGAAAATGCCATGCAGTTGTGTGTGAAGTTGGAATGAAAACAGAATTTGGACTTATTGCAGAAAGCTTAAATAATGAAGTAAAAGAAATAACACCACTTCAAAAGAGAATAGGTGATATTAGTAAATTTTTATCTATTATAATTGCTATTATAATTGTAATAATGTTTATAATTGGACTTATAACAAAAATGAAAATTTTAGAAATTGTAATGTTATCTATTTCACTTGCTGTTGCTGCAATACCTGAAGGTTTACCAGCTGTTATTACGGTAACACTTTCCTTAGGTATGAATGACTTAGCTAGAAAAAATGCAATAGTAAGAAAAATGTCTAGTGTTGAAACACTTGGTTGTACAGAAATAATATGCTCTGATAAAACAGGTACAATTACTCAAAATAAGATGAAAGTAAGAGAAGTATTTTACAATAATAAAATACATAATATTGATGAATTAGATGATAATTTATTATTAAAAATTATGGCATTAAATAATGATGTTGAAAAAAATCTTGATAATTATATTGGAGATCCAACTGAAATTGCATTGTATGAATTATGTGAAGAACATATTGATATTAATTTATTAAAAAGAAAGAATAGAAGAATAGATGAACTACCTTTTGATTCTGATAGAAAAATGATGTCTGTAATTATTGATGATGAAAAAGATATAACTATTTATACAAAAGGAAGTTTTGATTCATTAATAAAACATTGTTCATATATTTATGAAAATAATGAAATAAAAAAATTAGACAAAAATAAAATTGAAAAATTAAAGCAAATTGAAATGGAAGAATCTAATAAAGCATATAGAATTCTTGCTTATGCTTATGCAAAAATAGATAATTCATATAAACTAGGAAATGATTTAGAAAAGGATTTAATTTTCGTTGGTATGAGTGCCATGATTGATCCACCTAGAGTAGATGTAAAAGAAGCAATAAAGTTATGTAAATGTGCACATATTAAGCCAGTAATGATAACAGGAGATAGTCTACAAACTGCTAAATCTATAGCAAAAGAAGTAGGTATTTTAGATACTGATAGTGAGGCAATTACAGGAATAGAATTAGATAAAATGACAGACGAAGAATTAGTAAAAAATGTAAATAAATATTCTGTATATGCTAGAGTTAGTCCAATGAATAAGCTTTCCATAGTTAATGCATGGAAGAAAAATGATAAAGTCGTTGCAATGACTGGTGATGGTGTAAATGATGCTCCTGCACTTAAGCAAGCCGATATTGGTGTTGGTATGGGAATAGCTGGAACAGAAGTTTCAAAAAGTGTATCGGATATAGTGCTTGTTGATGATAGTTTTTCTACTATTGTTACAGCAGTAAAGGAAGGTAGAAGAATATTTGATAATATTAGAAATGTTTTGGTTTATCTATTGACAGGTAATATAACTGAAATATTAGTAGTTTTTATATGTATGTTATTTGGAATAGAAATATTTTTGCCTATTCAACTTTTATATATTAATTTGATAACTGATTCAATACCTGCAATATCACTTGCCTTTGAAAAGGCAGAAGATAATATTATGGATAGAGAAATTAGGAAAAAGAATTCAACTTTTTTCACTCCTTTTTTAATTTCTAAAATTATAGTATCATCAATATTAAAAACAATTGGAATTTTGGTAGTATATTTTGTAGGTTTAAATTTATACAATGTAGAGGTTGCAATGACAATGTCTTTCTTAACACTTATATTATTTGAATTATTTTTTGCCTATTCATGTAGAAATTTAAAAGAAGCCGTTTTAAATAAACATTTTTTTGATAATAAATATGTAAATGTAGCAGTATTAGGACTTATACTTATACAAATAATTATTTTTTCAACACCAATTAAATTTATATTTAATATTATAGATTTGAATTTAATACAAATTATTTATTGTATTATAGTGGTAATTTTTATTGTATCAATCGATGAGCTGTTAAAGAATGTTATTAGTAAGTCGTTTAACGATTAGTGTTTATAATTTGCAAATATCTTTGGAGCTTATGACAGTTTAATTATATTTAAAAGAAATACTTAAGTTAGTATTTCTTTTTTAATAAACACTTTCTGTTAAATCCTTAACAGCAGTTAAAATGTACGAAATTTTATACCAAGTTTTAAAATCTACTTCACCTGTTTGTTGTAATGAAAATACACTTTGAAAAGTTTTTACAGCATTAGCAGTTTCTGAACTAAAATATCCTGTTGGATTTTTAATCATTGGTATTCCTGGATAACTTCCACGAATATAGTTTAATGAATTTTGTAAAACGTATACATCAATGCTACAATCTCCTTGCTTTAATGTAGATGTAAAAGAATATGGATAACTTTGAGTTGTTTGTGCATTATATATATTTACATTATTTCCATAATAATATCTTAATATCTGTAATGCACTATAACCTTTATCACCTAATTCTTTAGAACCCCATTGACTCATATATCCATCTTGTGTAGTATTACTTTTATAATGGGCAAGTAAAGGTTCCATTCTAATTCCATTTTTAATATAATTTGTAAATATATCATCTACAACATCTGAAATAGGTTCAAAAATTGTTCCATTCTTTGTATATTTTTGGTCATAAGTTGTAGTAGATGTAATAGTAAAATCATATCCTCTACTGCGATACCATTCTGTATAAATTCTATTTAAAGTAAAAGAAATAATAGCAAGAACATTTGCTTTTATAGTTTCTTTAGGCCATGTACTATAAATTTCACTACTAGCGACATTTTTTATATAATCAGTAAATGGAACAGTATAATTTGGGGCACTTGAATCATTAGGATTTCCATCATGAACAATAACATAAGGAGGTATTAAAACTTGTTTTAAAACATATGGCGCTATATTAGATTCTTCTTCATCTGATATATTTGGTGGATAATCACCCCATAATGTATTTGGTGTAATTTCGCTTATATCTTCGTCTTGATTTTCATCGATAGAAGTTAAATAAATATCTTGTATTGATGTAACTCCATCAAAAATTTGTACACCTTCAATTTTTGTATCGGTAAGACCTAAAGAAGAAACTGTTACATCATAAGTTTCATATGGTCTTATTTTATTTTGCTCTTCTTCAGAGTAACTTTTATTTACTGTATTTAAAGGAATAATTTCTGTTTGTCCGTTTTCATTCGTAGTAGTTGTAAATATTATATTTCCGTTTTTTGAAATTGTTATATTTGCATTTTTTACCGGGTTTGCTACGCTATCACCATATACATTTATTTTTAAATATCCTTTATTCATAATTCACCTCATTTAATTATATTAATATTTAATAATTAAATGAATATGATTGATTGGGTGGTATAATGTATGAAAATTTAAAGTTAGGTTCTTTTGGAGATAATGTTAAAATATTACAAGAAAAATTAAAAATATTGGGATTTTATAATGCACTTATTACAGGAAGTTTTGGACTTTCAACAGAAATTGGTGTTAAAGCATTTCAAAAAAAAGTTGGTATAGAAGAAAGTGGGATTGTAGATAATGCTACTTGGGAAAAAATTAATGAGTATACTTCTTCTATAGCGCCTATTAGTAATTATCCTACTTTAAGTATTGGATCAACAGGTAATTATGTAACTGATTTACAACTGAAATTAAAATCACTTTTATATTACACAGGAGATGTAAATGGTAACTTTGATTTAGAAACGCAAAATGCAGTAAAAAGGTTTCAACTTAATAATAGTTTAACATCAGATGGTATAGTAGGAAGTAAAACTTGGAATTTAATTAATTCTTTATATGGAAATTTAAGTGATTGTGTTGTTAATAATGAAGAAGAAAATGATAATTTAACTTATACTGTGGTAGCCGGAGATACACTATATGGAATTGCAAAAAGATATAATACAACAGTAGATGCAATAAAAAAATTAAATAATTTAACAAGTGACATTTTACAAATAGGTCAAGTTTTAAAAATACCGGATACAGAAGGGGAAACTTATATTAAGTATACTGTAGTATCAGGAGATACATTATATGGAATTGCGAGAAAATATAATACTACAGTAAGCGAAATAAAAAGTTTAAATAATTTAACAAGCGATATATTAAGAATAGGGCAGATATTAAATATTCCAATTAAAAGTAGTAATAATTATATAAACTACATAGTACAAAGAGGAGATACACTATATGGGATTTCAAGAAAATATAATACAACAGTAAATGAAATAAAAAATTTAAATAATTTAACAAGTGACATTTTACAAATAGGTCAAGTTTTAAAAATACCGGTAAATTAATAAGTTTTATATGAAAGCAAAAGTAAAAAGCACTTTACTTTTGCTTTTTTGAGTTAAAACATATTTACAATTGCATATTATTCAAGTATATTATAAATTGAAAGGAGAAATTTAAATGAAAAATATTTACTCCAATAGTAATTTAAAATCTTTAGTATTTGATTTAATTAAATATTTATATAAAACTAAAGATTATTATGATGAACGATTATCTAATGGTGTTGTTATATATAGCATGAACAAAACTTATGAAGTGTCTTTAGAAAGGTGTAATTACAATTTAGGAAATATTCCTATTTTTATAGAAGAAAATATGAAAATAGAAGATTATTTCGAATATTATTATCCTAATACTTTAGTATTATCTATGGATAGTAGATTATGTGAATATTTATATTATTATGATGTTCCAGATTGTGAAAAGGTGGCAGATAAAATAAGTAAAATATTTAATAAACATGGTTTTTATTATGATTTTGGTTCTAATTGGTACTTATATGCGGTTCCTTTATCAAAAAAGAATTTGTTTAAAACATTGAATGAGGAGGTAAAATACGATGAATAATAGTGAGTTATCTTATAAATTAAAATATATATTAAAAGAACTAGGTATGAATAAAACTGAATTCTTAAATGCTTGTCGTATTTTCAATCCGTCTATTTCTAAACCAACTATTCTTAATGCTATAAATGGTAAAAACACGATTGCTCCCACTATTGAAACTTTAAGTACAATTATTAAAGTTTGTCAAACATCAAAAAGTAAGAAATTAAAACATATTTCATATGACTTTTTACTAAATGATGACATTAAAGAAATAGAAGCAAATAATGTTAAAGTATACCAAGAAATAGGGTTGTCCGATAATGTTATAGAAAAATTAAAGCAATACAATCATCCTTTTTATTATAATTATCATAATATTATTAATTATTATTTAGATAATTTACCTACTAATTATTTTAAATATTTAGAATATTTAAAAATATCTTCTGATATTCTAAAAGAATTAAATAAGGAAAAATATGATTTAAAAAAAATTAAAAAATATTTTAATAATGACTCTTATTTAGAATATATAGAAAGAAATTTTAGAAATATTTACAATGTTTATTTAAGTATTAAAAACAAAAATGAAATAAATGATAAAGATAATTTAATAGATTTAATGAATATTTTAAGTAATCATTTTAAATATTTATTATTGGAAATTAATAAAAAATTATATGATAAAATGGAGTTGATTTAATGGAACTTAAAGATTATAAAATTATAGATTTTAAAAAAGAAATTTTTGAAAGAAATAAAAATAATAAAAAGCTTGTTATAAAAGAAATTAAAAAAAATTATAAAGATATATTTCTTTTTAACAAAGGAATTTCTGATAATAATTCTGGATATGGTAAAGGAGATTATCAATACGATTTTGTTTGGCTTGATGGCATTTATAATGAAATGAATTTTCGCATATGTTTTTACACTCAAGATATTGATCTAAATTCTCAAAATATACATATTTATCATGGAAATTATACATTTCAAAAAAATTTGATAAAAAATAATGGCCCATATTCTTTATTTAGTAAGAATATGAATTGTCAAAAAAGTTTTGAAATGGCAAGTAAAAATATTCAACTATCTAGTTATCAAGCAGACAACTTTTGTTTACAAGGATTTATGCAAGAACTTTTAGATTTTCTTAATAAAGGTAATATTATGAATTTACTATCTAATGATTATTTTTTAATTGATAAAGCATTTGCAGAAATTTCAAACTCAAAATATCCTAAAAATGAAAATGAAATTGTTAAATTTTATTATTATAAAGATTTAGCTACTAAGCTTAATATTGATATTGATGTTTCTAAAAATGTTGTTCTTGGCTATAAGTTTGCGTATAAAAATATGTATAAAAAATATCATTTACAAAAGCAAGGTAAAGGACTTCACAAATGGGAATTAGTATCAGATGATGAAAAATTTATTATTCGTGGGGATACTATGATTAGCCCTTATATATTGTTTAACTTATATGGAATAAAAAATTTAGAAGATATGAACGATTATATAAATAATGATGAAAATTTAAAAGAATTAATCGAAAAAACAATAAACTTATGTTATGATTTTGGTAATTTTTTACCAATACCGTATAACAAGAATAAAAATACAAGTTTGAATAATAAAAAAACAAAATGGTGTAAAGAAAAAATAGATATTAATAATAAAAATGAATTAGATGATAGTTTTTATGTATTCTTAATTTGTATTTATAATTATTATCATCCAAATGATTTAATACAACTTGAAGGATTTAATCAATTAGCAAATAAATATAGTGATTTATTAGCCCAAAACTATAAAGAATGGTTAGATAGTTTTGTTAAATGGGATAATTTTATTCAAAAGAATTATTTGAAATTTTTCTGTGAAAATAATCGACCTAAAAAAATTTTTCAAAAAAATATGAAATTGAAAGATGCTTTAGTTGTTATAAATGATATTTTAGAGAAAAGAAAAGATGCCATTAAAAATGATATTTTAAATGAAGAAGGGAAAAAGAAAATGAAAATAGAAATAGAAAAATATCAAGATATTGAAAAGTTAAGAAATAATTTAGAAAATGAATTTATTGTTAATTTAGAAAAAAGTGATCTTAAAAATAGAACAAGAATTATTGATTTTTTAGGTGGTATGATCTTTCAAAAAGGAAGTTTAAAAAAATTAAACAAAGATGAGTATGAAGTTATAATTGAAAAATGAATATAAAAATATAAATTCAGTAATTATAATAATTTATTATAGAAAATATAAAAGAAGTTTTAAGTTGTATTCTAAAAAGACTTAAAAAAATTTATGAAGTAAAGTACATATAGGTGATTTCTAGAATATAAGAGAATATTAAAAATTTGAATGTTTTAAATGTATTACTTAGTGATATGATTTAAAACTAAAAATTCAAGTTGTTTTATGTAGAAATTAAAATATTAATGACTTAAAATAGATGAAGTTTTTAAAAGTAAATATATATATAAATACAATTTTATTTAGAACATAGAGGTAATGAAAATGAAGAAATTAATAGTTAGAAATAAAAGAGTACTTAGTGAATATTTTAATATTCAATTAGAAGCGAAAGAAGATTTATATAATCGAACAGAAGAGAATGTAAAAAAATTTATTAAAAATTATGAAAATGTTTTATTTAATGAAAATTATGATAAATTGAAAGAATTTACGGAAAAAATAGGCTTAAGTATACTTAGAGTATATCATGTTCAAAATAGTTATAATGAATTTTATTTAGATGAACGAGGTATTTTTGCTAAATGGGAAAACGACTATAATATTTCAAATGATAAATGTTATATATTTAAACATCATCTTACTATTCATATTTATTTAGATAAAATAATTAATGAAAATAATTGCATTTATGGTTTCATAAAAGGTAAAAAAAATTTAATTTATGAAACAAATGAAGAACATAATAAAGTTAAGTATGATGGAAAAACTATTCGAAGACTTATTTATCAAGAAGATTTATTGAAAGATGAAATGATTAAGAATGTTTGTGCTCTGTTACCAAAACAAGTTTTTCCTAAATTAAAAATTGAACAAATAAAACAAATTGAATGTATTTATCCTTTTGATGATATTTTAATTCTTAAAAATAATGGGGACCTTTTTGTTAATGGAAAATTGTATGCAAAAAATGTAAGGGAATTATGTTGCTTAACTTTATATCGAACTTATATAATATTTGAAAATCAAACTGTTGAACTTTATACTTGTACTTTCATTTTATCTTCATCTACCACAGTTAAAGCTACAAAAACATTAACTTTTAATGAATCTTTTATAGCAAGTCTTACTAAAGATAGAGATTTATTTATAAGTACAATAGGTAGTGATGATTGTGAAAATGATTTTGATTTAGATAATTGTATTGATTTTTATTTATCAGATGTAGATGATTTTACATATACTTATGATTTTGATAATAAAGTGGCTACTTTAAATTTAATAGTTGGAGGTAATAAAATACTATTTCCATTAAATATTATTGTAAGAAAATGATATTAGATTTTTAATAAATTAGTTAAATGTTTAACTTATACAAAAAGACTTCGAGATTGAAGCCTTTTTATTCATCTATTTTTTTAACTATTAAGTTAGCATTCATTCCGCTTCCAAGTGAAATTGTTACATCATCTTCTGTTGCAGATATTTGAAGATCTAGAGTATCATTTGCGTCTAAATTTGCAATAGTGCTTGAGCTAAAAATATTTTCTTCATTCGGGTTTACTTGTTTATAAATAACAGTAGATGGTATATTAACATTGTTATTTGCAACGATTAAAATAAGTGTTGCTTGTTTATCACATGAAGCTTTAACAAAATAGTTAATTTCATAAATTCCACCTTCAACAAGTACGATATTATTGTTTTCTTCACCTTCTATTACATTTAAGTTTGGTAGGTTAGTAGTAAGTGGAATTCGTGCCCAATAGCCAATACTTAAGTTATTAAAAGTTACAGTTGTATTATTATATTTTCCACCATATGCAATTAAATATGGATATGCTGGCCCCTGAGGGCCTGTATCTCCTTTAGGACCTGGAACACCTTGAGGACCTGTTGGACCTTCTAACCCTTGAGGTCCTTGTATTCCTTGAGGGCCTGTTGGTCCAATTTCACCTTGAGGACCTTCTTCGCCTATAGGCCCTGTAGGACCTGTAGGCCCTTCTAATCCTTGAGGGCCTTGTATACCTTGAATACCTTGAAGACCCATTGGGCCGGGTATTCCTTGAGGACCTCTTATAGTTCCTAAATTTATCCATTTATTCTCATTATCTGACCATACATACAAATCGTCACCAACTAAATATGAATCAGAAGGTGTTCCAATAGGGTGCTCGTTTATTAAATCATTTATAGTGGCAAATGAGCCTTTTATTGATACACTAGTTCCAGGAATTCCTTGTATTCCTTGGATGCCTTGAATACCTTGGATACCTTGAGGTCCTGTAGGCCCTGTAGGACCAATTGGACCTGTTGGTCCTATATTCGTTTGACTAGAAATTTGACATATATAATTAAAACAGTCAGGTATGCATTTTCTATCATGTTCTATTTTTTTAAGAGCTTTATCATATGTATCCATTGTTAACCTCCTTATCATATTTTATGAATAGTATGTTATTTGTTAAACGATAGTAGTTTATTGCTTATACAAAAAATTGCTTTTTTAATTTAACTTGTTATTTTATTTAGGAAACAATTAATTTTATAATAGTTGCTTTAATTTTATATGAAGTTAAAAATCAAATTTTAAGATCATAAAATCGAGTATTATATATGACAAAAAGGTGTTAAGTATGTATAAGTATCATAATATATTATAGGGGGAAATTTATGGATACTTATGAAAGAGCATTGAAAAAGATAGAAGAAGATAAGAAATGTAAACCAGATTGTATTGGTGTTATGGGCCCTCAAGGGCCAACTGGTCCAACGGGACCAACCGGGGAAACAGGAGCTCCTGCTCCTTCAATAAATATTTTGGGAACTTTTTCAAGCGAGGAAGAATTAGAAAATACTCATCCAACAGGTAATTTAGGTGATTCATATATAGTAGGTGATGAAATATATATATGGTCTGATTCAATAGGTTGGGTAGATGTAGGAACATTTAGAGGCCCTAAAGGAGATACAGGCCCACAAGGAGTAGAAGGTCCACAAGGAGAAATGGGTATTCAAGGAGAACCTGGGCCACAAGGTGAGCAAGGAGTTCGTGGACAAAGAGGATTACAAGGTGAAGTAGGCCCTCAAGGACCGACTGGACCAACAGGTGAAAGAGGCCCTATTGGAAATACAGGTGCAAAAGGAAATGACGGAACAAGTGTTACAATATTAGGTTCTTATGATACATTTTCACAATTAGAAACAGCACACCCAACAGGGACGCCAGGAGCATCATATTTAGTTGATTCTAATTTATATGTTTGGTCAGAAGAAAATGATAGTTGGAAAAATGTAGGAGTAATTAGAGGGCCACAAGGAGAACAAGGAACACCAGGTCCAGCAGGTCCTAGAGGAGCACAGGGCCCTCAAGGGATACCAGGCCCTACCGGTCCACAAGGTGAAGAAGGCCCACAAGGAGTAAGAGGAGCACAGGGCCCTCAAGGGATACCAGGTCCGCAGGGAGAAAGGGGATTACAAGGACCAGCAGGCCCTCAAGGAGCGCAAGGTCCACAAGGAATTCCGGGACCACTTAAAATTCCTACCGCATTTTTTTTAGCAACTAGTGAAGGATTCCCAGATGGTAAAACAATTGAACCTGGTATGCAACTCCCACTTGAAGTGGAAATGCTTGACACAGATGATGCATTTTACTTTAGTCCTGAAAATAGTTCATTCACTTTTTTAAAACCTGGATTATATGTTGTAAGCTTCATAGTTCATGCACATACTATAAGAAATAATAATGAACCTAATCCTAATATTATATCTGTTGGACTAAAAAAAGTAGGGGAACCTACTGTTTATGCAGGTTGTTCTCTTTGGGGAAGTAGTACAACTACATCTTTACTTACAGGATATGGTACAGTAAATGTTCCAAATGCAGAATGGTTTGAACTTACGAATACAGGTACAGCATCTTTTGTAGTTGCAGGTCCTAAAGTTGAACAATTATCTATAGAATCTTCTTTAGCAGTTCCAATAGTTAGTGTTTTAGTTCAAAAAATTCAATAATAATTTTAAATGATTTTAAATATTAAAATCATTTTTTTATATATAATATTTTCAAATTACTTTTAAAGGTATATAATGTATTTATGAAAATTTACAATGGTAAAATTAAAGTGTAAATAAAAATTATATATTAAAAAAATTTGTTTTAAAGGAGTTATATTATGTTAAATGCAGTAAAAAGAGTTTTAATAGTTTTAATAGGTGTTGTTTTACAATTTGGTTTTTCAATTATGATAAGGTTATTTTTTTATAAATACCTTGGAATAATAACAATATTTTATAGTATCATAAGTGTGTTAATTGTGCTTGGTATTTTAAAAGAAAGTACAAGACTTTCTAATGATTTACCATGGGTAATATTAATTTTGATATTTCCAATATTTGGTACAATTTTATTAATCACTTTAGGTAAAAGTTATTCTAAAAATAAATTATTAAAAAGTATATTTGAACATGAAAAAAAATATAGTAAATTATTAGTTCAAGACGATAAAATAAGAAAAGAAATAGACGATAAGAACTTAGATAATATTAAATACTTAGTAAATAGAACCAATTATTTTGTAAGTACTAATAACGATGTTACTTATTATAATTTTGGAGAAGTTTTCTATCCAGAGTTAATAAAAGAACTTAAAAAGGCGAAAAAATTTATATTTATGGAATATTTCATTATAAATGAAGGAACTATGTGGAACGGTATTTTAGACATATTAAAAGAAAAAGCATCACAAGGTGTAGATGTTAGAATAATGTATGATGACATGGGAAGTATCGCAATGCTTTCAACTAGTTATTCTAAACAACTTGCTAAATATGGTATAAAATGTATTTCATTTAATAAATTAAGTACATTTGGTGGAATATTTATGAATAATCGTGATCATAGAAAAATGACTATTATAGATGGTAAAGTAGCATTCTCTGGTGGGGTTAATTTAAGTGATGAATATATAAATATAAATAGTAAATTAGGCATTTGGAAAGATAATGGTATTAAAATTGTTGGCGATTCTATTTGGAATTTAACAGTTATGTTTTTAACTTTGTGGAACGCTAATACAAAAGAAGATGATGACATTACTAAATTCAAGTATGATTTTAAAAATAATAAAAATGGTAATGGTTATGTAATTCCTTATGGAGTAACTCCTTTACATAGAGATTTAATAGGGGAAGATGTATATATTAATATGATTAATAGTTCTAAAGATTATTTATATATAATGACACCTTATTTAATAATCGATACAGACATGGTTAATTCTCTTTGTAGAGCATCTAAAAGGGGAGTAGATGTTAGAATAATTGTACCAGGAATTCCTGATAAAAAAATAGTTTATACTCAAACAGTATCATTTTTTAAAGTTTTACATGATAATGGAGTAAAGATTTATAAGTATACAAAAGGATTTGTTCATTCAAAAGTATTTTTATCAGATGATGTAAGAGCAGTAGTTGGAACAATAAATATGGATTATAGAAGTTTATATCTTCATTTTGAAAATGGTATTTATATGGAAAATATTAAAGCAATTAAAGATATACATAAAGATTTCAATGATACTTTTGCTGTTAGTAAACAGTTAAATGATAGTGATGTTAAAACAGGATTTATAAAATCTTTATGGCAAGCTATTTTAAGATTGTTTGCTCCGTTGTTCTAATAAATCATTATACATTCTCTTTTCATTAAAAATGAAAAATATTTCATTAATTAGCACTCAACACTTGCAATTGCTAAAAAAAGTGATATAATTATATATGTAAGTGATATAAAAAAGTCATTTATGGGTATTATAATTGTATAAAGAAAGGGAGAATGAGATATGATGATGATACCAAGAAGAAATAGTGATTTTGATTTGTGGAAAGATTTGTTTGATGATCCATTCTTTAATAATCATGAAACAAAAGTAATGCGCACTGATATCAAGGAGGGTAAAGATAATTATAATATAATAATTGATTTACCAGGATATGAAAAGGAAAATATCAAAATTAACATTGAAAATGGTTATTTAAATGTAACTGCTACTATGGATAGCCATGATGAAGAAAAAGAAGAAGGAAAATTTGTACGCCGTGAAAGATATTTTGGTGAATGTTCTCGTAGTTTTTATATTGGTGATGAAGTAACAGAAGATGATATTCATGCATCATTTAAAAATGGTATATTAAGATTAGACATTCCTAAAAAAGAACAAAAAGAACAAATTAATTCAAAAAAATATATTGAGATATCTGATTAAAGAAGAGTTTATCTTCTTTTTTTATATAAAAATGTTTTATATTAATTGAAATAATGTATATTTATTTTTTAAAACTATCAATGTACCCGAGCATTTTTTGAACATAAATTATTTTGAAATTAAAAAATCAAACTTAAAAGTTCGATTAAAATCCAATTTGGAGTAGTGTCATAGTTATCTATGACTTTCACTCATAATTATATATATAAAATATCAATCTCTAATAAAAAATAATAAATGTGTAGCTAAAGCAAGATTTAATAAATTATTAAGTGAATGTAAAGGCAATATTTTAAATCAAATGTTATATCATATAGTACTTTAAATGGCCGTGGACTTACAACAAGAATAAAGATTCAATATCACTATTTTCAGTTCACTCATATTACTTGATTATAAAATTTAAATTTATTTAATATGTTACTTAAAAGGTATATGCGCTTAATATATTACTATTTTGCCTGAAATTTAGTTAATTAAAATAAATTTTAATATAATCAGTCAAAAACATTTTTACTAAAAATATTTAATTTTGCTGTTTTTTGATTTACTACAAATTCATAAAAAATATTTTCAAGTTCTTCAAAGCCTTTTAAACCACAATAATATTCAATATCATGATTATACCCTTCAATTTTATTGGCAGCAAAAAAAGACTCATCAGTTTTTTAATTTTATTTGAAAGCAATGTTTTTTAAATCATAAAATGCATAAATCATTGTAATATCATTAATATTATCATCTTTTATCCACCCATTTACAACAGGCTGATTTTTGTTAAAATCTTTTTCTAATTGTGCAACCTTAAAACAATTTAATTTTTTTCCATATTTGGATATCCAAAATCATAATACCAATGCAATTCATTCATTTTTTTCTTTACTATCTTCAAATATTAACTTTTTCGAATCATCACTTTCACTATTGTCTAATTCACTATCGTATGGAGTATTACTAAATATTCTTTGTTTGTTATTCTTTTCAGTTATAGGATTAATTTTATCTTCAATTTTTTTGCCAATAATAAATACTGCAATAACTAAAATATATATTCCAAGTTTGGATAAGTTAAAATACATTGATACAAATACTATACAAAATATAATAATTAATGATAGTATAACAGTATATATTGGTTGTCTTCGCCAATTTTCATCGTTTTTTCTAATTTCATCAGCTAAAACTCTCCATAATATTGAAAATGCTGTTAAAACTAAATAGCTAATTAGAATTCCCACTACTAATTTATTATACACACTTGATTCAAAACAATAATTTAATAATTCTATTAAATTATAATGAATTGAAGTATTGGCTATAGATAAACCAAATAAAAAAAATGATAAAAATATAATTGTCACAGATATTACTAATGAAGCTATCCAATTCCAAATTCTACGAATAAATTTAGTATGTACAATAGAGTTATAAACAGTAAAAGTCCCAACATCACCAAAAACAGTTATCATTAAATTAACAAGGGTAAGCCTTTTAACTTTTTTTTGTTGTTTATCATTTAAAAAATATGGTTTATCTGGGAATAAACCTGCAATAATCAGTGCTATTCCTCCGATAAGTGATAATGAACTTATTAAAAATCTAAACAGTATTACTGTATCTTTCAAATCTTCATGATAAGTAATTATATCTTTATCTAAATATATAAAAGAAATTATTGAGAAAACAATTAAACAAATACAAGACAAAAGATTAATTAAATGCAATATCGTTAAACTAACACTATTACTATTCTTCATTTTACACACCCTATTCCTATATTTATATAATATCATATTTTTTAGTGTGTGTATATTTTTTTACGGAAGGGCTACCACCAGCTTTGACAGTTGTAAGTTCAAAAAAATTCATTCAAGCAGCATAAATACTTGAATTTTTTAGTGTGCCGTGCATGAAATATATCTAGTTGATGAAAGTAAAATACATGCATAGGTATTGACGAAAGTGTTAAAGAAGAGCAAGCATTAATAGTTATTTTATTGCTAAATGAAGCGTGAAACAAAATCGAGGACAACGAATAGAAACTTACTATAAAGCTGTATAAAGGATGAGTTTTCTAATTAAACTAAAGTCCAAAAGATACACATAACTTTATTTTTGTATAGTAAAGTAAGTAGCCAATTGAAGATGGGAGATTTCATAGACACGAAGTCATGGAAAATGACGATAAGTAAAAGGATAAGTAATGTTCGAAAAAGGGTTATTATTAAAAGTCAGATGAGGTTGTAGTACTAGTAAATAGGAAGGATAGAACAATTTATAGTTTTTACTACTGAAATTAAAATAGGTATACACGCATTAATTTTATCTTATAATTGCCAGACAACAACTTATATTTTAATAATTTTATTGCTTATTTTGTTTATCACAAAATTATTAACCCCTAGGGATTTTGACAAGCATATTAAAATGTCTTGCGTTTTTTTTTATTGTAATAAAAAAATCATCTCTAGATAGAGATGAAATATATTTGAAGCCCAAAAAGTTCGAATAGATTCGTCAATGGAGCGATTGGTTAAGTTATTTACAACTTTTCCATCACAATTGAGAATCAATACATACTATTATCAATTTCTATGTGCATCTTACCATAAATTATTAATATTTTCAACACAAATACCAAAATTTGTAAAATTAATGATATAATCAATTATAGGAAGATAATTTGTTAGAATAGTTAGAAATGGAAAAATATATTTTAAAATTTAATTATGTGGAGGAATAATATGAGCAAAGAAGAAATTTTAGATTATGTATGGCAATATTCAGAAATACCAAGTGAGGCTACTAAATATTTTAATGATTTAGATTTTGTAATTCAAATGTTAGAAAAAGAATCCGCTATTATGTGGGATTTACCAATTGAAATCCAGAAAAAGGTATTACTAAGGGATTATAAATATATAAGAGAAGTATATGATATTGGAGAATTATTACAGGATGAAACATTTGCTAAAGAATTAGTAGATAAAGACAATGATGTTTTATTAGAGTTAAGAGGAGCATCTGTAAAAAATGATTATATTAATAATTTGATAATTTCATACATAAAAGGAGATAAAGAACCTGAATATGGTACAAAACTATATAAAAGAATGTCAATTGATCCAATGGTTTTATATTCATTCGGAACGCGGGAAATACAACAGAATAAGGATATTATACAATACATGTTAGATATTGATGTAGGATATTTAAAGAAAATAAAAAACAAAGATATAATTGAAAATAAAGATAAATATTTAGTTGAATATTTAATAAAACAACCTTGGAATTTTGAGGAATACTATGATGAGATAAAAGATATAATGACTCCTGAATTACTTGAAAGTGTATTAAAATATAACTTTCAAAATTACAAATTAATAGATAAAGATAATCCATTAATGGAACAATTTTATAAATCAATAGAAAGAATAAAACAAATTAGACCTGAATTAAACATGGAAAATCAAAGTTTAAGATATGAATTACTTATGGATACAAATTTCATAAAAATGGATATTAATATCATAAATAGTCTATTAGAATATGCTAATAACAATGTTGATAAAGTTATTCAAATAAGTAAGAATGGAGAATTAGATTATCTAATCAAATACATAGAAATTTATAATAAGTTATATGGAAGTACATTAGAAAACATTCAATATGCTATTTCTTCATTCGAAAGTATAAAGAAATTATTAGTTAATACAATTAATTTAGAAAATGTTAATATAGATGAAAATATATTAAAAACAATAATATCCACTAAAAATAAATTTGAAATTAATTCGATAAATGATTTGCAAAATAGTGATATTATAATTAAACAATATTATATGAACAAAATTAATACTTCTAATTCAATAGAAGATATTAGAAATATATATTTGGAAATGCTTTTTAATTCTTCTTTTAAAGAATTTGAAGATTTCTATAAGGAATATTGTAATAACAATATCTATAAATTTTATAACTATATAAAAGGCAAAAATATAACATCTCCTATCGTGGAAAAATTTATAAGAAGATATGAAATATTTTATAAAATTAATAATATAGATAGTTTAAATGATTTAAAATCTTTATTTAATAATATTCCAACAACAACTTGTGATATTGGTGAATTAAAGCAAGAAATAACTAAATTATATTCAAAAATTTATAAAGATGAAATGCTAAATTTAGATGATCCTTCATTAGAACATTTTGAATATAAAGGTGTTGATTTAATAAATTTAAATGGAAAAGAATTTAATTTATGTATTCATAGATTATTCAATTTTGATTTTGAAATGAATAGTATAACAAATGAAATTATTAATAATCCCGAAAAATGGAGTTCAATAGAAGGAAGTAATACTATTTCTACTACTCTTATTACAGACAAAAAAATTGCAGCAATATTTAGACCTTTACAAAAGAGTAGTGCTACGGATTTTATTTTACTAGATACAGAAGAAAAAAGATTAGAATATAAAAATAAAAAAATTAAAGAAGCAACAGAAATATATGAAGGAGAATTACTACAAGAAATAGATGAAAATGCAGTTTTCTATGGTTTTACCAATTTTTCCTCTGAAGGAATTATAAAAATGGATTCTACGGATATGATGATTGAACACGGAAAAGGTCATTTAGAATCAAATAGTAATAATTGCAGGATGAGATCATCTGATGATTTAGCTTATTGGACAAATCCTGGTTATTGGAATGAAGTATTACAAAAAAGAAAAGAGACAAATATAGATATTGCAAATGAATTAAGGAATAAAAATAAAACTGATAAAATATTACCATCTTGTATAGTCTGCTTTGATAATAAAGTTAATGATAACTCAATCTTAGCAGCAAAAACTCATGGAATTCCAATTTTAATGATTAATAGACAGCAATATTTAGACTTAAATAAACAAAAATTAGAAAAGGCTAAACAAGAATTTTCAAAGTCATTATCATTAGAAGCTATTAAAGAGATATTTTATAGACAACCTTATTATAAAATAGTACAAGACATCCCTAATATGATTAGTATTATTAACGAACAAAACGATATATCATATATTGATAAATTAAGAAGTTTAGAATATTTAGCATTTTTAGGGCAACACTTTATAGAACAATCAAATGGATATATAATAGATGTTCCAGTTGAAAAATATAATGAGCAAATTAAAGGATACTTAAAAGTTATAAATGCTAAATTACAAGAATTTAACAACTTGATTATGATGGAAGAATCAAGTGATACATATAGTGAAGATTTAGAAATTGGAAGAAAAAAAATGTAGAAAAAATAGAACGAATATTTATTTTATTCTCAAAAAATAACGATAGCTTAAAGTGATAAGCTATCGTCTTTTTCTTTTTTTATTAGTTTTATAAAATTCTTCAGCAGCTTCGTTCATTTCATCATTTAAATGTTTAGTTGCTTTTTCTATTTCTCTTTTATTAAATAAATTAAATCTTCGATTATTTGCTTCATTCTTTTTTGTTGATTTTCTAACATTTCTGAATCATATTGAGATTTATATAAATCAACACTCATATTTCTATCAAATATTTTTTCAACTATGTTTTTAATTACTTTGGACATTTTATCTAGAAACTTTTTAATGTAATAAATTAAATAATTCTTTTTTTGTTCTAATTCTTCATTTTTATATTTAAGTTGATAATTCTCATGTTTTAAATTTTCGTTTTGTTTAGATAATTTTTGATTTTCATTTAATAGTTGATTTTTAGATTTAAGAATAATTTTATCATTTATTTTTCTTTTTTATCTATTTTATCAACTATTTCTTCTTTATCTTTATTAATATTAGATATTTGCTTATTAATAGTTTCTTTATTATCTTCTAGATTAGATACTTCGTTTTGAATATTAGATATTTCTTGTTTTAAACCTTTAACTCTTTCATTAAAGAGTTTTCTTTCATATGATGTAATATCTCGATTTTTACCTTTTTGTTTTTCTTTTAATTTAGAATTCATACCATAAGCAATATTACTTCCTTTAATATTAATGATACTTCCGTTTTGAATAATCGGCTTAACACAAGCAAACCTACATATCATTTCAATCCTTTTTAAAACTTTCTTATCAACTTCTAATTCTTTTACAACATCCATAAGAACTCCTCACTTTCTTCCAATAATAACAAAAAACTAGAACATACTTCTAGTTAATGTATATATTACTACTCGAAGAATTTTCCGAGTTTTCTATCATATTGGAGCGATTGTGGAAGATATCTACAACTTTCACTCATAACGATTTAATATATAGTAAATCAATCAATTTTATTTTAACATATAATATATATTTTTACCAGAACCTCTTTGTATTAAAATATTGTCATCAATCATTTTGTTTAGAATATCATTTGCTCTTGTTTTAGAAACTTCTAACAAAGCTTCAACTGTTAATCTATTTATTT